>JAFYZR010000076.1 GCA_017557345.1 Paludibacteraceae bacterium
ATGCTTTTCTTCTTGCCGGCTATCTTCTTTGCCACAGCCAGGATTGACTCGTCAGCGATGTTCTCGAGTGCTATCTCATCGCGTTGCTCAAGCAGCGAGTCGGCTTTCTTCAGCGTAGCGCACAGCCAGTCTGCCGTGCCTACTACCTCTTTCACGCGGAGCTTACCATCGCCGTCGAAGTCAATCAGACTCAAGGAGTCTGCACTGATCTCCAGACCATTCACCGGGCAAGAAAGCACGGTCCACATTTTCTTGTCTAACTCTCCGAGATGACGGATGTCTTCACCGGAATGAATACGTACGCGGGTTGTGCCGCCTACGCTTGCAAATGTCCATTTGTACTTACTCATAATATTGCGGATTTTGATTAGTTCACAAATTTGCCTGCAAATTTACAACTTTTTTTTTACATATGCAAATTTTGTAACAATTTTAGCACGTTTTAATGATTTTATCGTTATAACGTTGTCCGGATTTCGGACACAAGAGGCAAAAAGAAAAGGAATAAAAAGAAAGAAGCAAAGAAAAATTAAAAAAGAAAGCCTTGCCTAGCCTTGCCAATAATATAGTAAAAGGCTTGGCTTGGCGAGGCGGAGAGAAAAATTGAACATTTTAGATAGGTGTTGCATAGGTAAAAACCTCGACTTAATACCGATAAGATACCGTACGGAAAAATTGAACATTCGCTTAAGCTAAGGCTCGTGCGACTGCGTGCTCTGCACTTGTAAAGCACTACGCCTTGCTCTACGCTTTCCCCAAAAATTAAAATTTTCGGGGACCCCAAAATAAAAATCTTTGATTTTTCTTGCATATGTCATTTTTTTTTACTACCTTTGCGCAAAATTGAAAGATTATGAGTCTGAGAGGTATAGTGTATAGTGTACGGTGTAAAGTGTACGGTGTATGGTGTTTGGTAATTGGTGTATGGTGTATGATGTGTATTGCAGGTTGTAACCCTGTAGAGCCGGACGATCCTGTCACTCCCCTGCCGCGATTCTCGCAAGTGGATAGCATAGGCTGGCATTGGGCAGACAGCGCGTATTACGAGATGGACAAAGCAGTAGAGACCATTCAGACGGACGAGATGCGCATGCATTTCTTCGGATGGAATGCCGAGGAGGACTCGTTGATTAGTATTGTCTTTCCGCAAAACACCTCTCAATACGGCCGCGTCATCCTCACTTACCGTATGTGCGGCTGGAACAACGGTCCCGCCGAGTGGGACATGACCACGATGATTCAGATAGAAGACAAGTCCACAGGCCAATGGCTGGAGTTCGTCCGCGCTATCACGCCTTACGGCGGTTCGTTCAACGCGTCATGGCAGAAGATTTTTCATATCGATGTGACCGAGTTCCTTCCGTTCCTGCAAGGCCCGACGCGGTTTCGTATCTTCTACTGCGGTTGGGATGCCACGGATAAGCGCGCCCATGCTGTGCAGTTGACCTTCTCTTTCTTCGACGAGCCGAATCCCTATGGTACGCCTTGCGGCTGGCAGAAACTATACGACTCTACGCTGCCCAACGAAGGCTGCAACGGTTATCGGGCATGGTCGTATGGCGTGCAGGGCTGGTCGATTGAGGACGGCAGCCGTTTAGGTCCGCGGACAATCCATGTGCCGGCAGGAACGAAAAAAGTGCTGCTGCGCGTGTGCATCACAGGTCACGGTCAGGATGCCTATAACGGCACCGGCATCTTCCCTAATCGTCCTAACCAGCAGGCAAAAAACTGCGCAGAGTTTGACCATAACCACTATGACATCCTGCTCAACGGCGAGAAAATGGCGCTGCAAGGCGATATATGGGAGCTGAACGGCAAGGGACATAACTACAAGCAAGCCGGCACCTACAGTTACGGTCGTGCGGGTTGGGGGCCCGGCAAACCGTGTAATATCCACCATTGGATGATTAGCGAGATTCCCGCCGAAGGCGAAGAAGTGACGCTGGACCTGGACTTGGAAGAATATATATCCCCATGCACCAAGCCGAATGACAACCAAGTGGCCTGCTACTACGTGATGGGCGATGCGTTTTTCTTTCAGTAAAAACGATTAGCGAGTTAGGGAGTTAGCGAATTAGGGAATTAGAGAATTAGAGAATTAGAGAATACCATGAAACGATATTTCTTTCTTTTACTCTTCGCGGCGAGCGTGCTGATGGGCGCACAAGCAGAGAACGCGGTGGGTCTGGATTTATCCTTGCTCAAAGCGTACGAAGATGCGCATGTGACTTACAAAGATGCGAACGGCAATACGATAAGCGATGTGATTAACTGGGTGGGCACGGAAAAAGGCGTGAATTATATCCGCGTGCGTCTGTTTGTTGACCCGACATCAAGTTATGCAACCGTCCTGGCCGGCGGATCGAGTTACACCAGTCAGTTAGGCGGCAGTCTGTCCACAGTCAAGATTCTCGGCAAGCGCATCAAAGATGCGGGACTGAACTTCCTGCTGGATATCCATTACTCGGACGGTTGGGCAGACCCGGGCAAGCAAGTGATGCCGTACCGCTGGACCAGCAAATGTACCACGCAGGCGAAATTGCAGGACTCCGTTTACCAATACACCAAAGATGTGCTGACGGCGCTGGTCAATCACGGTGCTACGCCCGATATGGTGCAGGTGGGCAACGAGATTACCTACGGTATGTTCTACACGAGTTACAACACGCCCGCAGGGGATTACAGCAGTTCGTTGAAATATTCCTCCACGGCAGCCGGTAAAGCGGGCATCCATTGTTTTGTAACATATTGGAACGGCGACACAGGAGTTGCAGACAGTTATTGGACGAACTTGTGTAACGTGCTCAGTCGCGGTTGTGCGGCTGTGCGTGAAGTGTGTCCGCAAGCAAAAATCATGCTGCATACCGAGCGATCTGCTTATACGGCCTACAACGCCAGCGCTTCCGGCTATACCGACTATTACCTGGCGGAGATGTTCTATAAGAAAATGGAAGAACATAGTGTGGATTATGACGTTATCGGCTTATCCTATTATCCCGAAGACCATGGTACCTTGAGCGACCTAAACACCATCCTCACGGCGCTGGAGAACCGTTTCTGCAAGGAAATCATGCTGGCGGAGTACGGTTACAGCAATAACTGGATGAGCGGCGATTTCTCTCCGAACACCATAGGTTATTACCGCCGCAACAATAGTTCGTACAGTTGCCCGCTGGCACAGAAAGAGCTTATCAGCGCGCTGATTACCCAGTTGAAGACACACAAGAAAGTGACGGGTATGTTCTACTGGTTCCCGGAGGAGAACGAGGCTACCAGTTCGGGCCCTTACGGCAATGCCTGGCGCAACAGAGGACTCTGGGCCAACGAAAACACCAACTACGCAAGCAATATAACGCCAACGGCATACAACCAGATAGCAGGACGCGCATTGCCGGCATTCGATGTGTTAGCAGATTTTCAGGACGATATTCTTCCGACCTTCCCTGTGACTTTCGAGTCCGGCACAACAGGTAGCGCCTCGACGGATATTTCCCGTGCCTGGTGCTTCGGTTCGCAAGTAGTGGCAAACAACCCGACGAAGAGCGGTATCAACACATCGAACAAAGTGATGACGGTGACCAACAACTGGTGTAACGGCTGCGCTTTGTACACCTGGGCGGTACAGTTGCCGAGCGATTTGAGTCCGTACGACAGCATCTTTTTTGACATCCGCCCGACGTCCGGCACTTCGTATGTAACCTGTCAGTTTGACGATGCCGGTTGGACAAAACCCTACGACAACGCTACCGTGACCGACTGGACCGCAAACGCATGGAACAAGGTAAAGATTGCGCTCCCCACTCTGCCAGCCAAACATATGTACTTCGGCATGTGGGAAAGCGGCTATTCCATCGATAACATCACGCTTCACGAGGCTCCCATCCAATATACCATCACCACCGCAGTAGAGCAAGGTGCTGCCGTAGGACAAGTGACAGGCGGCGGTTCGTATGCCAGCGGTGCACAAATATCGCTGACCGCCACGGCTGTGGATGACTGCTATGAATTTGAGAAATGGAAAGAGGATAACGGCACTGCCAACCCGCGGCAGATAACCATCACCGGCAATGCCACCTATACCGCTGTTTTTAAAAAGAAAACCTATACCATCACCTTGCAGTCAGGCGATACGAATAAGGGAACAGTGGATTAACCGACTGCCATTTTGTCAGTCTTCGACCGTTTGGAACATAGTTTGTAGATTGTTTAGTGTACAGTGTACGATGTATAGTGTACGGTGTAGAAATCAACTAAACAACATACGACTATGAATACGAACAATTACAATCAAAACAATCAAAACGAGAACCTGAAGAAGTTCGCAATCAACCTCTGTGAGCGAGCTCGGGAAGGTAAATTAGACCCCGTCATCGGTCGCGATGACGAGATACGGCGTGTGCTGCAGATCCTCTCGCGGCGTACGAAAAACAATCCTATTCTAATCGGAGAACCGGGTGTCGGTAAGACTGCCATCGCTGAAGGCCTTGCACACCGAATCGTGCGTGGAGACGTGCCGGAAAACCTGAAGAAGAAACAGATCTATTCACTCGATATGGGTGCGCTCATTGCCGGTGCCAAATATCAAGGTGAGTTCGAGGAACGACTCAAAGGTGTTGTCAACGAAGTAGTGGCTGCTGCAGGTGAGATTATCCTCTTCATCGATGAGATCCATACACTGGTGGGCGCAGGCAAGAGTTCAGGCGCAATGGACGCAGCGAACATTCTTAAACCGGCGCTGGCGCGTGGTGACCTGCGTGCGATTGGTGCTACAACCCTTGATGAGTACCAGAAATACTTTGAGACCGATAAGGCACTCGAGCGTCGATTCCAGAAAGTGATGGTGGACGAGCCAGACGAAGCTGCAACGATTTCTATCCTACGTGGACTGAAAGAGCGCTACGAGACGCACCATAAGGTACGTATCAAAGACGATGCAATCATTGCTGCCGTAACCCTCTCGGCACGTTATATAACCGACCGTTTCCTGCCGGATAAAGCGATTGACCTGGTCGATGAAGCTGCAGCCAAACTGCGTTTGGAAGTGGACTCCAAGCCCGAAGAGATAGACTCTCTGGACCGTCAGATCAAGCAACTGGAGATCGAACGTGAGGCCATCAAACGTGAGAAAGACGAAGAGAAACTAAAGGGCATTGAGACGCAGTTATCGGAACTCAAGAAACAGGCCGATGAACTCAATGCACGGTGGAATAAAGAGAAAGGTTACGTGGCAACCATCCAAAACGAGAAAGCACGTATCGAGCAAATGAAACACCAAGCCGAGACCGCCGAACGGGAAGGTGATTACGGCAAAGTGGCAGAGATACGCTATTCGCAGATTCCTGCTGCGGAAGCCAATATCAAGTCCGCGCAAGAGTCACTCCATGCCATCAGCGACCAAGCCTTGATTAAAGAGGAAGTCGATGAAGACGATATAGCCGAAGTAGTAGCCCGCTGGACAGGCATACCCGTTGCAAAAATGATGCAGTCCGAGCGTGATAAACTGCTCCATTTGGAGGAAGAACTGCACAAACGTATCATTGGCCAAGACGCAGCTATTGAAGCTGTCAGCGATGCCATCCGGCGTAGCCGTGCAGGCCTGCAAGACCCGAAACGACCGATTGGCTCTTTCATTTTCCTCGGCACTACAGGCGTCGGCAAGACCGAGTTAGCCAAAGCCCTGGCGGATTACCTATTCGATGATGAGAACATGATCACACGTATCGATATGAGTGAGTATCAAGAGAAATTCAGTGCCACTCGACTCATCGGTGCGCCTCCCGGATACGTGGGCTATGACGAGGGTGGTCAACTAACTGAGGCTATTCGACGCAAACCCTACTCCGTTGTACTGTTCGATGAAATCGAAAAAGCGCACCCTGACGTATTCAACGTGCTGCTGCAAGTACTGGATGACGGCCGTCTGACCGATAACAAAGGGCGTGTAGTGAACTTCAAGAATACGCTCATCATCATGACCTCTAACCTGACGGAAGAGCAACTGAGAGCAAGCGTTCGACCGGAATTTATCAACCGTATTGACGAGATTATCCACTTCAGCGAGTTGAGCGAAGATGACATCAAAGCGGTAGTTGGATTGCAAGTGAGCCGCATACATAAGATGCTTGAAGGCCAAGGTATCGACCTGCGTGTAACGGACGATGCCATCGATTATATCGCAAAAGAAGGCTATGACCCGCAATTCGGTGCCCGTCCTGTCAAAAGAGCGTTGCAACGGCTCGTACTCAATGAACTCTCGAAGCAAATCATCGGTGGTAAGGTCGATTCATCGAAACCTGTCATCGTGGAACTTCGCGACGGAGAGTTGAAATTCAGGAATTAACGAGTTAGGGATTTTCGAATTAGCGAGTTAGTGAATTAGCGATTAACGAGAAAAGAGTGCTTCGGCGCTCTTTTTTTTTGCATATATCAAAAAAAAGCAAATATTTGTTGTAACTTCGGCACGCCCCTTCCCCTATGGGGTGGGTTCCCTCCGAAGCTACAGTCGCACAGTTGTGCGAATTCCAAGCTTTCCGCCAATAATATATGAATGAATTTAGATTTTATCGCCGATAATCTTGTATATTCCAAATATTTGTTGTACCTTTGCAGCCGATTTTGGAATAATGAGACGAAATGCAGGCATATTCATAGGACTGAGTGCAGTATTGCTACTTCTCTTCGGTCTGGATATTTGCAGCGGCAGCATTTGGCTGTGGCCGTTCGGCGAACTGCCTGTAATGGAACATAACATCCTTCATGCCATTCGCCTACCTAAAGCCATCACCGCCATTTTGTCCGGAGCATCCCTTTCCATCGCCGGACTGATCATGCAAACGCTTTTCCGTAATCCGCTGGCAGGACCTTACACGCTTGGTGTGTCATCCGGTGCGAGTCTGGGCGTAGCACTGCTGACGATGTGCACTACGGCTTTCAGTTTCCAGTTTTCCATTTTCAGTCTGCCGATAGCAGCCTGTATCGGTGCGACCTTGGTTTTGCTGCTTGTTCTCGCTGTCAGCAAGCGCGTAACGAGTAATGTGAGCCTGCTTATAGTCGGTATGATGTTCGGCGCGATTGCAGGAGCTTTGGTTAGTCTCTTGCAGAACTTCGCCAATCCTGATGCACTAAAGCTTTTCATCGTCTGGACTTTAGGTTCGCTAAGTAGCGTGAGTTGGAGTGACATGCAGTTATTAGTGCCGATACTATTGATTGGTACGCTCTTTGTGCTTTTAGTGATGAAGCCTTTAAACGGCTTATTGCTGGGAGAAGACTACGCACGTGGATTGGGAATCAATGTGGAGCGCACGCGCTTATTCATCGTTCTGGCAACGGGATTGTTAGCAGGTGGCGTTACCGCTTTCTGCGGACCGATTGCATTCATCGGCGTGGCTGTGCCGCACATTGCGCGAGGCATCTTCCGCACATCCAATCACCGCGTGACTATTCCCGCAGCGGCACTGATTGGCGCATGTCTGCTGCTGATATGCGATGTGCTTTGTTCTTTGGCAGTTTACCCGCTGCCTATTTCTACGGTTTCCGCATTGTTCGGAGCGCCGGTAATTATTTGGATCATTTTGAAAAAGAAATAAAATGTCTGTTCATGTACAAAACAGCCGCATGACGACGGCTAAACTTCGTCAAATGAAGGTAGATGGTGAGAAAATCGCCATGTTAACGAGTTATGATTTCACACTGGCATCGCTGGTAGACGAAGTAGGTATCGATATGCTCCTTGTCGGTGACAGCGCCAGCAACGTTGTCTGCGGCAATCAATATACCTTGCCCATCACGGTGGATGAGATGATTTTCCTTACTAAGGGTGTAGTCCGCGCCGCTCAACATGCGTTGGTGGTTTGTGACATGCCGTTCGGTAGCTATCAGGTGAGCGAAGAAGAAGCCGTTCGTAATGCGATAAAGATTCTCAAAGAGAGCGGCTGTGACGCAGTTAAACTCGAGGGTGGAGAAGAAATTCTGCCGGCAATCCGTCACATGATTCAAGCCGGTGTACCGGTTATGGGTCATCTCGGTCTGACGCCACAAAGCGTCAATCAGTTCGGTGGTTATGGCCTGCGTGCTAAAGAAGAAGCGGAAGCTGCCAAACTACTGCATGATGCGAAGTTATTGGACGAAGCCGGATGTTTCTCCATTGTCTTAGAGAAGATTCCTGCCGCCTTAGCCGCACAAGTAACCAAAGCCGTTTCTTGTCCCGTTATCGGTATCGGAGCCGGCAATCAATGCGACGGACAAGTACTGGTTCTGCATGATATGTTAGGCCTTAATCAAGGTTTCAAGCCGAAGTTCCTGCGTCATTTTGCCAGACTGGCAGAAGAAGTAAAAACGGCCGTGACGAATTACATCACAGCCGTTAAGGATAGTAGTTTTCCTAATGCAGAGGAAAGTTATTAGTGGATAATCTTTTCTAGCTTATCTGCAATCTCGTCCATATATTTGCATCCGGTTTCAGGATTAATCGGCAGTACACCGAAATCGATAACAATGAACGGATTCAAACTATTTGATGTGACGAGTTTCAAGTCCATACGTCCTTTACGAACTTCCATTATTTCCGAAAGACGTACAACCACTCCTTGCGCATAAAGGAGGTCTAATTCCCTATTGGCCAATACGCAATGATTGAAAAGGATGTCGTGTCTGAACCAGAGTTCATATTTATCATCAAATAATTCTTTTACAAGAGCCTCCGTTTCTTTATTCAACCTCGGTGCATCTTTACGCATCTGCTCACGCTCGCGTTCCTTTTCTGCAATTGCCTCACGCGCATGGTCTTCATTCTGTTGGATACGATCGTCAATGGCACCGATATACGATTTAGCACGAGCACGTAAACCGAACAGCATTAGGATATCAGCTAATGCCACTACGCCCGGATAAGCCAGTGTGCCATAATATGTATGCAATGCAAATGGAATAGGTATATAGCAAAGTGTTAAAGCAAAGCTGGTAAAGAGCAGTATTCGGCATTTGTTATGCACATGATGAATGGCCTGGATTGTCTGTTCACGCGTTGTTTCACGAACAATTTTAAGACGATCTCGCGCATCAAACCACTGCCATACCAAAAAGAACGAAACCAGCATCAATCCTACAAGGATAAATATTAATGCGTAGAGTAAAAATTCAAGATTTATCATACACTCATTTTTTAGGAGGCCACATTGCCCCATTATAATTTTGCCGCAAAGTTACTACTTTTTTTCGATATATGCAACAATTTTTTATGTTTTATAGCAAAAAGATGCATTTTTTAAGTATTTTCTTGTATATTTCGTTTTTTTTTTGTATATTTGCACCGAAATTGGAATAAAAACAATTACATATGGAAACACAAGAAATGATGGCCGCTTTCGAGCAGGCTTACGGTCACAAAGCAGAAAAGGTGTATTTTGCACCGGGTCGCGTAAACTTAATCGGCGAGCACACAGACTATAACGGAGGGTGTGTCTTTCCTTGTGCGCTTAGTTTCGGCGCATGGCTGCTGATTGCTAAGAATGAAGATAAAGTCCTGCGCTTTCGATCATTGAACATGCCGCAGGTGTATGAGATTCCGATGGATGCGATCAAGCCGCAACCGGATCGGGCATGGTGCAACTACTCTCTCGGTTGTATTGAAATCATCGCCCGTCGTCATCCGGAAGCAAAATTGCAAAGCGGTTATGACCTACTCTATTTCGGTAACGTACCTGCCGGTGCGGGTCTGAGCAGTAGCGCAGCTATGGAGGTTGTGACAGCCAGAGCGTTTACAGAGGAAATGGGATGGAAAGATGCTGATGATAAAGCTTATCGTACAGAGTTAGCGCTGATAGGTCAGGCTTGCGAGCATGAATATGCAGGCGTAATGTGCGGCATCATGGATCAATTTGCCAGTGCTCAGGGAAAGAAAGACCATGCGATTTACCTGAACTGCGATACCATGGAGTTTGAGCATGTGCCGGTTAAGTTGGAAGGCATCAAAGTGGTTATCACGAATACCCATAGTCCGCATCATCTGGATTCAGGCGCATATAATGACCGCGTTCGTCAATGCAAGACGGCCGTTGAGCAGATAAGCAAAGTGAAGCCGATTAAGTTCCTTGCAGAACTGACACCGGAAGACTGGGAAACTGTAGAAGGAGCTATCACCGATCCGATAGCAAAGAAACGTGCGCGTCACGTGGTAGGAGAAGTAGCTCGTACATCGGCAGCCGTTGAGGCCTTAAAACAAGGAAATATCGCTTATTTCGGAGAACTAATGACAGCGAGTCATGTGTCGCTCCGCGATGATTACGAAGTGACCGGTCCGGAATTGGATGCTTTGGCAGAAGCCGCATGGCAGGTAGAAGGCGTTTTAGGCAGCCGCATGACCGGAGGTGGTTTTGGCGGATGTACCGTAAGCCTTGTAAAGGATGAAGCCATTGAGAAATTCAAAGCTTTCGTAGGCGAAGAATACGAGAAGAAAACCGGTCTAAAAGCAGACTTCTATGTAGCAGAAATTGGCGATGGCGTGGCACGCTTGGCATGATTTATGCTTGATAATTTATATGTTATGGGTCCTATTAGATTTTACACAATAAAGAGTTCCGGTGGACTGAAAGTAGAGATTAGTAACCTTGGAGCAAAAGTAACAAAGTTACTTGTTGCCGGCAGGGATGTTGTTTTAGGTTTTAAGACCGCAGAAGAATGGCGGACACAAGAGACCTATTTCAATGCTATCTGCGGCCGCGTGGCAAACCGTATTAAAAACGGTCAGTTTACGCTGGATGGAAAAACGTATCAATTACCTATCAATAACGGTACTAACAGCTTGCATGGCGGTGTAGAAGGCTTTAATGCCAAGATTTGGGAAGTAACAGCTCAGAGTGCGTATGAGATAACTCTCCATTACCGTGCAAAAGACGGAGAAGAGGGTTATCCGGGCAATGTGGATGTATGGGTGACTTATACGGCGACAAAAGAGAATGCGCTGCGTATCCATTATGAAGCCAAGACCGACCAACCGACACTTGTGGCGCTGACAAATCACAGTTATTTCAATCTGGCGGGCGAAGGAAGCGGTTTGGTGCATGATCATGTGCTGCAGGTATTTGCAGACGAGTACACGCCATTTGATGAGACAGCTTGTCCGACAGGTGAGATTTTGCCGGTAGAAGACACCATGATGGACTTTAGAAATCCTGTGCGCATTGGAGACCGGATAAAGGACGCTTTCTTTGCGCCCGGCAGAGGAATAGATAATAACTGGTGTCTTTGTACTGCAGACTCCCCAAAAGAATTACGGCATGCCGCTACGCTACAGGCAGAAGGTTTGACCATGGAATGCTGGACTACCATGAAAGGTCTGCAGGTTTATACCGGCAATTATATTGAACAGCACGAAGGTAAAAGCGGACGGATGTATGACGAGCAACATGCTGTGTGTCTGGAAGCCCAGAACTGGCCAGACGGTATTAACCATTCCAATTTCCCGAATATCGTTTTGCGTCCGAATGAGAAATTAGATGAAATAACCGAATACAGATTTATATGTTAAGTTTTATTTTAGCCATCTCTACCCTACTGACAACATGGCAATTCAGACAAGAGCCAAGTGAACAGATGCCTAATGTGGATACTACGTGGCATCAAATCACTATACCTCACGACTGGGCGATTAGTGGTCCTTTTGACCGAGCAAACGATTTACAGGAAGTGATTGTTGTGCAAAACGGGGAAAAAGAGCCTACTTGGAAAACCGGTCGTAGCGGTGGTTTGCCATGGATGGGGAAAGGCCATTATCGCACGCGTGTGGCTGTGGATCGCTCAAAGTTCTATACGCTTGTTTTTGATGGTGCGATGAGTCATGCAGATGTATATGTGAATGGGGAGGAAGTTGTTTATTGGCCCTATGGCTATAATACGTTCGATTGTTATATCTTGCCCGGGCTCATCACAGGAGATAGCGTGGATATAGACGTATTCTTGGAGAACAAGCCTCAGCAAAGCCGTTGGTATCCCGGTGCAGGATTGTATCGCAATGTGCATTTAGTAGAGACCGATCCGATTCATATTCCAACGTTTGGCATTCTAATTCGCACGCCGGAAATAAATGCAGAGAAAGCAAAAGTGGAGTTATGGGTTGAATTACAAAACGGCGTGGATAGCACGACTGCATATGATGAAGGTGTGTTTGTTTCTACCGATTTCTATTACGATGGCCAGTATGTAGGTTCAATAGAGAGCCAACACGGCACAGTAAATATTCTCAATCCGCATCTCTGGAGTCCGGAAACGCCTCATTTATATACTGCGCGCACACAGGTTTACAGAAAGATATATGACGAAGAAGGGCAACACTCCGTTGTTTTGGATGAGAAAGAGACACGCTTTGGTATTCGTACCATCAGTTATACGCCGGAAAAGGGATTTCAACTGAACGGCGAGACGCGTAAGTTCAAAGGTGTATGTAATCACCATGATTTAGGTCCGTTAGGTGCGGCTATTCATAAAGATGCTTTGCGTCACCAATTAACCATGCTCCAAGATATGGGCTGTGATGCCATTCGCACGAGTCATAATATGCCGACGCCGGAATTAGTCGAACTATGTGACGAAATGGGTATCATGATGATGATTGAGCCATTTGATGTCTGGAATCACGGCAAAACGGAGAATGATTACAGCGTCGAGTTTAACGACTGGTGGAAATGGGATATTACAAATATGGTGAAGCAATACCGCAACAACGCGTGCGTAATGCTTTGGTCAAGCGGTAATGAGGTATGGAATCAAGTGTTACCTGACGGCATTGAGATAGTAACGAAATTGCAGGACTTATTTCATCAGTTAGATCCTACGCGCCCTGTGACAAACGGAATGGACCAAGCTATGCATGTAATCCATAACGGTTTCGGTGCTGCAGTAGAGTTGCCGGGATTCAATTATCGTACGAGTCGATATATAGAAGGCTATGAGAACTTGCCGCAAAAGATGATTTTAGGTTCTGAAACGGCCTCTACTGTATCTTCCCGCGGTGTATATAAGTTACCGGCTATTTTGCGCGACAATGCCATTTATGACGATTTTCAGAGTAGCGGCTATGATTTGGAATATTGCCCGTGGTCCGGCCTGCCAGAACAGGATTTTCAGTTGCAAGACGATTATAACTGGACCTTAGGTCAGTTTGTTTGGACAGGTTTTGACTATTTGGGCGAACCATCACCCTACGATACCGATGCATGGCCGAGTCACAGCAGTTATTTCGGAATTATCGACCTGGCATCATTGCCGAAAGACAGATATTGGTTGTATCGCAGTCAATGGAATAAGAAAGAGCCAACGTTGCATGTATTGCCTCATTGGAATTGGCAACGCGGAGACAGCGTGGCAGTATTCTGCTATACCAATTATCCGAGTGCGGAGTTATTTATCGGGCGTAAGAGTTACGGCAAATTGCGTTTTGCGACCGCTGAAGAGACAGAGCGCTTGGCCAAAGGCGAAACGATAGAAGGCGTAAGTCAAATGCCGCAAGTAGGCGATTTTGAAGTGCCCGAATGGGGTTCTGCGCCACGGCCTGAATTATTACCACGCTATCGTTTGATGTGGTTCAATGTACCTTATAAGAAAAAGTTTGCAAAAATAGTGGCTTATGACGATGAAGGAAACGAAGTGGCACGTCAATTCATTTATAAAGCCGGCGAACCGGATCATTTGGAAGTTATTTGGGCGAATGAGCGAGAAAATCCTGAAGAGTTATGCTATATAACGATTCGCGTGGTGGATAAGAAAGGTCATCTTTGTCCATTTGCCGATAATCTGATTGAATACGAAGGAGACGGTTTTGTTGCTGCCGCAAACGGAGATGCAGCATGTCTGGATAGTTTCGTTGAGCCGCGAATGCACGCTTTTGCCGGACAATGTACATTCATTCTTCGCAAAGGATGGAGCGGTGAATTCAAAATCATAGAATAACACCGATGAAATACCGATAAAATACCGATAAGCCCAGGTAATGATAAGGTAATGATAAGGTAAATAGAAGGAACAAAAAATAACCCGAGCGGATGCCCGGGTTATTTGATTTAGTTAGGTTGCAATTATTCGCAAACATTCCATTTGTACTTAGCAGGATCGCTGTAGTCCATGGTAACGTTAACCTCTGCACCAAACTTGTTGTTAGGAACACCAGCCCAAGTGTCAGCTTCGTCAACGTCCGGAGTGTCTGGGTTATCCTCAGCAACATAGCCAACGATTTCTTTGTCCCAGCCACCTTGGCCACGAACTTTCCACTCTTGACCGTCGAGAGCCTCAGCAACAGCAGTGTACTTATTGCCTTCAACTTTTGTCAAAGCAACCGGAGCGGTACCCCAACCTTCGAAACCACCAACGAGTTCGATAGCAAACTCCTCGCCACAGAAAGCAGGAACGATAACGGTTACGTTGTACTTTGTTTTCTCAACACAAGGCATGAGGTTCCATTTCTTGCATTGGATGAAAGCAACAACAGCGTCATCAGCCTCAGCTTGCGTGAAGCTCAGGTTAATCTCACCGAAGCCAGAGTCAGCGATGTTATTCTCGCCAACGCCCTTGAGAGCAACGATGTCTTCTCCACTGTGTGACCAGTCTTTGTCCCACTCGCCGTCTTCACCCTTCTTACCTTGGATAGGACGACCAGAGATGTTACCATCAGCATTCGGTTTAACAACGATCTTGTACCAACCATCACCAATAGCCTCGAAAGCCTTAGCAGCAGGGAAGTTCCAAGTTGCCTCGATCTCTCCGTAGTCACCTACGAACAGAACATCATAACCATCGCAAGGAGCAACGTCAAAGTGAATAACCAATGTTACTGCACCAGCTGTGCCATCCACTGCAGGAAGTTTCAGTTCATCTGGATCTGGAGTTGGCGGGATGATAGGATCATCCTCCGGTTTTTTCTCACAAGAAGTGAACGACATTGCTAATACGGCAGCAGCCATCAGCATAAAACCAAATTTTTTCATGATTTTGTTTTTTAAAATGTTAATAATGTTAATAAATAAATTTATTTACAAGGATAATGCTTGTATTCTATCCTTTATTAATATCCTTCAGCCTGTGTCAAACCCTGAACAACAACATCAGAGTTAGGCAATGGGAAGATATTGTATTTCTTATCAAGACTCTTGAACGGTTCGCCGGATTTCGAGCTACCACGACCTTCCCAGGTATAACCATTAGCATCAGCTTCGGGTCCAGCAAAGAATCCCAGGCGGATGAGGTCGATACGACGACGTCCTTCGCAGTAGAACTCACGGCTCCATTCATCGCAAAGCACTCTCTCATTCAGCGCAGGTAACGGTTTCGCGTTAGCACGCGCACGGATAGTGGTATTGATGAGCGCTAAAGCATCAGCTGTTTTTCCCTGATGGAAGAGCGCTTCTGCCTTTGTCATGTAAGCCTCCGCAACACGGATGAACGGGATATCCGTATCAGGCCAATCAGGACTATGGCCGGAAATATTAGCCTCGCCCAGTTTCTGCTCCGAATAACGGCCTGTCCATTTGAGAACTGACCAGCACTCGTAGAAAGCACCTTCCTTGGTAGAACCGAGGAGTTTGCACGTATCGCTGGAACCAACATTGTATGAACGCATGATAGCACGGTCATCGCCAAGGAGTGCCGGCATTTCAAACTCATCTTTGAAGATGGTAGCAGCAGTCTCCAAGTCAACCCATTTCTCTACAAACTCAGGACTGGTACGGAAACAAGACCAAGTATCGGAAATGCCGAAATAGTTGTAACCTGCGTCACGGAACGCGGAACACATGAAGCGTGCACCACCCCAGGATTGACACATCACACCATCTTGGTAGATATTAAGAATACCTTCTCCGTCACCTCCTACAAACTTATGGTTGTCACCCATAAAGAGTTCCTGATAAGCCGAGTAATTGCCGGAAGTACTTGCCATATGGAGTTTATACTGCGAATTGATAACCAAGTCAGCATACTGCAAAGCCTTGTCCCATTGAGCTGTTCCGGTATACACCTCAGCATTGAGATACATACGAGCCAGCAACATTTGCGCAGCCACTTTGTCCACTCTGTAGTCATTGAGACGCTTTGCAGGCAGTTTGGTCTCCAGATCTTTCAGTTCAGTCTCCAACCACTCATACAACTGCACACGCGTATATTGCGGTTTCGGAGCTTCGCTTACTTCGAGCGTAAACGGAACGGAACCGAACATATCCAGCAAATAGTAATAATTGAGTGCACGGATGAAACGAACCTCCTCAATCTGTGCGGCACCATCACCATCTGTAGTAGCATGCTCGAGGAAATGGTTGCATAGCGAGATATCGAAATAGAGACGATAGTAAATACCAGAGATCAGTGGGTTAACCGCAGTCCACGAGATAACACGCAGATCCGGCAGACCAGCATCACCTCCCCAAATCCACCAACCTTCATCAGTCGGGAATTCGTTGAGCTCGAAAATCATACGAACGAAAGCAGAAACACCTTCATCGATACCTTCTACGTCACCGTTACCATCAGGTCCGCTTTGACCCGTAGTAGCCAGGGTAGCATAGATTTTCGTGAATACTCCGTTTTGGTCGAAGTATTGAATGTTATTCGGGTCATTAGGCACAACGTCCAAATTATGCACACAAGCAGTAAGGCCGAGGGCAAGGATGCCGAGTAACAAGAATGATTTTTTAAACGTATTCATAGCATTAATGATTATTTGCATGATTAGAACTGTAAGCTAACACCCAGCAATGTAGTCATACAACGCGGGTAGATATTGTTATCTATACCACCGAAGTGCTCAGGATCCAGACCGGAATATCCGGTGATGACGAACGGGTTGCTAACCGTTGCATAAACACGACCTGTCAGTTTCACGTTCTTCGGAGCGAAGGAATAACCGAGCGTGATGTTATCACAACGCAGGAACGAAGCATTCTCAACAAAGATATCGGTATAATAATACTCGTTGAACTTGGTTGTGGTAGCCTCATATCCGCCAAGTGCTGCATTCCAAAGCATCTGACGCATCTTATCCGGTTGGATACCATCTTTATAATAAGCATTGTAAGCACTCATAAGTACGCCGTGGTAACCACCGTTCTGGGTTGAATAGAGGTTATCCGGAGCTACGCCATAAACATTTCCGCAAAGAACGTCGTTGTAAACATAGTTACCAACGTTAGCGTGGAATGAGAGCGAGAGGTCGAAATTATAGAACTGGAACTTAGTCTGGAAACCAAAGATGTACGGAGCCATCGGAACAATCTTATTGTCCAATACACGGTCATCTTGAGTAATTTTACCATCCTTGTTCGTATCTACTGCATAGATATATTTGTTACCCTTAGCGTCGGTCATTTGACGTGTTTCATAGATCCAGAACGTAGAAGCAGCATAGCCAGCTTTGTGAACCTGGATATAACCATCACCAAGACCAGCGCTGATACCACCGGTACGAACGAAGCTGTCTTCTTCACCAAGGTTCAGATCTGTAATTCTATTCTGGTTCCAAGTAAAGTTGAATCCAAGATCCCATTTGAACTTACTTGGGTCTTTCGCCATATCAATAGCTACTGCATTGAGTGTAAACTCAACACCTTGGTTGGTCAATGAACCAATGTTCTTCGTTACACGATTACGGAAGTTAGCACCAACAGGCACATCCACCGTGTTGATCAAGTCAGTAGTCTTACGATAGTAGTAATCGACGCTACCGGTGATACGAGCATTGAGGAAACCATAGTCAATACCTACGTTGTAGGTAGTAGTCTTCTCCCAAGTCAGGTCTTCGCTAATAGCACCCGGACGGTAGCTATAATAAACGATATTACCATCAGCATCTGTAACAACGGTACCTGTTCCATCATAAACCGGGCGGCCATCTGCATCGTAATGGAGTGCATTGGAGTCGCTACCAACAGGATAGTATGCGTGATCCAAACTACGTGTGTATTGCGTCATGTACGGATAATCACCACCGATTTCCTGTTGACCGGTAATACCATAACCGAGACGAAGTTTCAACTCAGAGAGCCATGATACATCTTTCAAGAATGCTTCCTCTTTAATTTTCCAACCAAGAGCAACAGACGGGAAGAGACCCCAACGATGTTTCTTATGGAAACGGCTCGAACCATCACCACGGAGGGTAACAGTAGCCATATAGCGGTTGAGTCCTACATAGTTAACACGACCGAAGAATGAAACGAGGTAGTTCTCAGTCTCATAACTATTCTTCGAACGGCTCGGTGTGTAAATCTGACCAGCCAGAGACTTGCCATCATCGCCAACAGCTTGCGAATTGGTCGGATAAGTTCCCCAACCATCGTATGAACCTTGACGATGGAAGTGCTGCCACTCATAACCAACCATTGCATCGAAGTGATGATCCTCTGTGAAGTCTTTATAATACTGAGCGTAGCAGTTGAACTGGAGGTTGTATTTTGCTTCCTCAGACCAGCCTTCCCAACCATAGTAGAAGTTAGAATAAGAGTTCGGTCCAATGCTTGTTTTCTGCTTACCAAACGAATAATCAGCACCGAAATTAGCGTGGAGACGAAGATCTTCGAAACCATGGATCTTATAGTCTGCCTCGAGGTTACCTACGAACGAACCGGAATTAGCGCGATCATTCTTGTGCGCCAAAGAAGCAGCAGGGTTAGCCGTTGTTTGGCTATTCTTGGTATAAGGCCATGCAGGATCGTTATAGGTACCTTTGCTGATACGTTGATAGTATCCGTCGAACCATGTATCGATAATGTCAGCCTCTGTACGATCAACTCCATCCTCTCCGGTATATGTTCTTGTACTCGAACCGCCTCTAACCGGCTGTGTCGGGTCCATTGAGAGAGCAGAACCAACAACACTTCCATCAGCATAACGGTTGTAGATATACATACCTTTTGCATTCAGGTTGAAGCTCAAATGCTTATCCAGGAATGACGGGCTGAGGTTGATAGAACCGGTAACACGTTGCATCTCAGATGTCTTGATAGTACCTTGTTGGAGCGTGTAACCGATAGAAGCACGATAAGGCATATTCTTTGTACCACCCATCAAGCTGATGTTATGGTCAGTACCAATAGCTGTGCGGTAAACCTGGTCTTGCCAGTCTGTATCCGCATCACCCATTTTACCCATTTGCGTTGCGCTATGCTCCAATGCGGTAGCTACTTTACGCAACATTGTTCCGCTCATCGTCTCCAGACGATTTACGAGGCTACCGATGGAAACGTTACCCTCGTAGGAAACTTTCATTTTTTGTCCTGCCGAACCTTTCTTTGTGGTGATAATGATGACACCGTTAGAAGCACGGCTACCATAGATAGCGGTTGCAGAAGCATCCTTGAGGACTGTGAATGTCTCGATATCAGCAGGGTTAACCATAGACAATGCGTTAGCGGCACCCTTGATACCATTGTTATCCATTGCCAGACCATCGATGACGATCAACGGGTTGTTGGAAGCGTTCAAAGATGAACCACCACGAATACGGATCGTTGAACTACCACCCGGCGTACCACCGTCGCTTGTTACGTTCACACCGGCGATCTTACCTTGGATCATGTCTTGTGCGTTGGTCTGCAAACCTTTGTTCATGTCATCCGGCTTGATAGCGGTAACAGAACCGGTAGCATCGTTTTTCTTAACGACACCGTAACCAACCACAACCACTTCGTCAAGAAGCTCTGAATCTTCGCCCAAACGAACGTTCATCGAAGGTGCGGCATCCAACTCCTGGGTTTTATAACCCATGTAAGAGATAGCCAATTTTGCACCTGCTTTTACATTCAGGTTAAAATTACCATCAAAATCGGTAATCGTACCATTGGTCGTACCGATTTCCAGCACTGAAGCGCCAATAATCGGCTCACCGTTCGCAGCGTCAGTAACCGTACCTTGTACGGACACTTGTGCGAACGCAGCCATTCCTGTGATGAGCAGGAAAGAAAGGAAAATGGCGCGTAATGAAAGAAGATTGTTTTTCATTTTGCTTTGTGTTTGTTAGTATTGATTAATTGTTTGTTATTTCTCTTTTATCGCAAAGACAGATGCGGCACCAAGGAGAAGGAGCACACCGGCAACAACCAGCATTCCGGCCTGTACGTGCGCGCATATATATTTAAGGAGTAACCCGCCGCAAAGGGCTGCGACGATTTGCGGGATACAAATGGTGCAGTTGAAAAGGCCAAGGTAATAGCCCATGTTTCCGCCCTTGATGGCATTGGTAACAATCGTAAACGGAAGAGCCAGCATAGCAGCCCAAGCCGCTCCAATAAGTGCGTAACTGATCCAAAGAACATATTGGTTGGTTACAAACCAAACAGATATAAAGCCTATCGCACCGACAACCAGCGAGATAGAATAAGCGCCTTTATTGCCGAACCAATGCTCCAGTTTCGGGATAAACGCTGCCCAAAGAAGCGAACCTACAGCCTGAACGCAGAAGACTACGCCTACCCATCCTCCGGCATTTTGGAAAGCCGCATCGGCTGCATTCACGCCATCCCATCCGAAGCAGTTGATAGCAATTGCGCCATTAGAATACGTCCACATATACATGAAGGCTGCCCAGCAGAAGAACTGAACCAGACCAACGGTCCAGAATGCCGATGGCGCTTCTTTAAGCAATTGCAAGAATCCCTTATCCTTCTTTGGCTCATCCTCTTTCTTTTCTGCTATTCCATGGAATGCGGCATATTCCTCCGGATTCAACTCTTTTACCGTAGCAAAAGTATATAACGAGCACAGAATCAATATAGTAGCGCCCGCATAGAAGGACCATTTAACGGAATCAGGAATAACGCCTTCAGGCGCTGTATTTGCGATGCCGATCCACGTAAAGAAAATCGGGAAGAGGTATCCTACAACCGAACCGGCGTTACAGAGAGCCGACTGAATGGCATATGCTGTGCCTTTCTGCTCCTCGTTCACCATGTCGCCAACCATCATTTTGAACGGCTGCATGGCAATGTTGATACTTGTATCAAGGAACATCAGACTGAAGAGGCCAAACCACATAGCGGCATTCAATCCAAGGAAGGCGGATTGTGCGAAAGTGAAATCGCCTGCATTCGGCAACAACAGCATAACTGCGACTGCTATGAGCGCGCCCACGAGCAGATAAGGTTTACGACGGCCGAGACGCGTCCAGGTCTTGTCGCTATACTTGCCAACCAAAGGTTGAACAATCATACCCATCAACGGCGGGAGAATCCAGAAGAAACTCAATGTGTGCGGATCTGCACCTAAAGTTGCAAAAATTCGGGAGATGTTCGCACTCTGAAGTGCATAAGCAATTTGTACTCCGAAAAAACCAAAACTGAGATTAAAGAGCTGTCCAAACGACAGATTTTGTTTCGATATGTTTCGTTTCTGCATGGTATGTTAAATAAAAATCGGGGCAAAGTTACTGCTTTTTTTTCGAATACGCAAGAGATGAATGCATTTTTTTGCATTTTTTTTGCATTTTAACCGAATAAAGTCTTATTCGGGTAGCGGATTTTCCTTCCGGAGAATGGCACGGATAAAATTGTCAAGCCGTGCGTAGGTGGTAAAATTTCCATCGCGGTCTTTTGCAGCAACCGGATCAGGCCTTCCTTTCAACTGTTTTCTGAAGCGCATTTTGTAGTTTTCTAGAAGCGCTTGTTTTTCGGGCGAAAGAGGCGTATTGAACTTGGCGGCATCGATCAATTCTTTTGCCAGACTGGAAGCTTTTCCGAAAGCCTTTTGATTCGCTCTTTCCCTTGGTGTAGCAGGGTTTGCGCGGAAGTTTCTTGGGTTTGGTTTGTATGCCTCCAAACGTCCTTCTTTTGTTACCATTCCGTCAAAATCCCTGAAGATTTTTTTGCGGATTGTAATACCGTTTTTTGTGTTGAGTGAGCCGATTATTTCGGACACCGATGAATCATGATGAATTCTTGCCATGTTTGAGTATTATTTAATAAGGTTAATAACGCACTAATCGCGCACTTATCACGCACTTATCGCGCACTTATCACGCACTAAATTGAGGTTGTATTTTTGTTAGTATTATATACTATGTATATAATACCGAAGGATGATGCTTTTTTACAAATTAATGAGCAAATTTATAGGTCCAATGATAGTATCCTACGACATATCCGTAGTCCTTAATACTATCCGTTAAAAGCCATTCGTCATCGCTGACAGGATCCAAGATGAACAAGGTATCATTTGTCTCTGACAAAAAGACAACATTTTCGAAGACATAATTTGGTGTCCAGTCCGGAAGTCCGCCATGAAACATCAGGAACTGCTTCGTCTGCTTGGGTTCTATCCGAACAGGTGCTCCTTCTTTCATCTCCAACCAATTGACCTTATCTGTATAAGTATAAGCGACTTGAATAGGTTGATCGGTTGTGTTAACAACCGAGTACGTATTTTCTCCTTCTATCGGATCTACTATCACGCATCCGGTAAAAAGAGCAAAAAAGAACATCAGACTAAACCAACGAATTGTTTTCATAATTTTTCTCCGTTTTATGCTGCAAAGTTACAAAATTTTCTCGAATCACCAAATTATGGAAATAAGAAAAAGCACATAAAAATAAAAAAATGTCAAAAAAACACGCGCGGGCTTGCACATATAAAAAATATTTTGTATCTTTGCAGCCGCTTTAGTATGTACCAATAGCCTCAGACCATAAAAATCCAAAGGAACAGGACATCAAATACATATGAATATAACACACGAGGATTTAGTTAAGGCCCTTCAGACCTACTTTGGTTTTGACACGTTTAAGGGGAATCAGGAAGCCATCATTCGAAATGTGATTGACGGCAAGGATTCGTTCGTGCTGATGCCAACAGGCGGCGGCAAGAGCCTATGTTATCAGTTGCCATCCCTTATTATGGACGGTGTGGCCATTGTCATTTCTCCCTTAATTGCGCTGATGAAGAACCAAGTGGATGCGATGCGCAACTATTCGGACGAGGAAGGCGTGGCTCACTTCATCAACTCATCGCTGAGCAGAGGCGAGATAAATGCGGTGAAAGAAGATGTGCTGGCCAGAAAAACCAAACTGCTCTATTTGGCGCCTGAGAGTTTGCAGAAAGCAGAGAATGTGGACTTCCTTCAAGGCGTGAAGATAAGTTTCTACGCAGTAGATGAGGCGCATTGTATCTCGGAATGGGGACATGATTTCCGCCCGGAATACAGCCAAATCCGCTCCATGGTGCAACGAATAGGGAAAGCACCGATTATCGCTTTAACGGCTACGGCTACGCCGAAAGTGCAGAAAGATATCCAGAAAAACCTTGGCATGCCTGATGCCACAGTTTTCAAATCCAGTTTTAACAGGCCTAACCTTTATTACGAAGTTCGCCCAAAAACGGCTGATGTGGACAAAGATTTAGTCCGTTTTATCCGTTCTATGGAAGGGAAAAGCGGTATTGTCTATTGCATGGCGCGAAAGGAAGTGGAGGAATTGGCACAAGTGCTGCAAGTGAACGGCATTTCCGCCAAACCTTATCACGCGGGACTGGATGCGGCTACCCGAACGGCGCACCAAGATGCTTTCTTGATGGAGGAATGCCAAGTGATTGTGGCTACTATCGCTTTCGGAATGGGTATTGACAAACCGGACGTACGATTCGTCGTGCATTATGACATTCCGAAATCGCTTGAAGGATATTACCAGGAGACCGGCCGTGCCGGAAGAGACGGAGGCGAAGGACAATGTATCTGTTTCTATTCGCCGGATGATATTGAGCGCTTGCGGCGATTCCAGAAAGACAAGACTCCAAAAGAAATCGGAATCGGCAATCAGTTGCTTTTTGAAACGCAGAGTTATGCAGAATCCACTATCTGCCGCCGCAAACTGCTGTTGCACTACTTCGGAGAAGAATATAACGAAGAGAAATGCGGCAACTGCGATAACTGCCGCAAGACCTACAAACAGATTGATGCCAGCGAACTTCTGCAGATTGCATTGGAAACCATACAGCAAGTCAACGAAAAGCATCGAGCCGAACATATCGTAGATATTCTCCACGGCAATCAGACGGCAGAAGTGATGAGTTATCACCACGACGAACTGGATAACTTCGGCGCGGCAAGTGATGTTGAAGAAAGCACTTTACATGCCATTCTACGACAAGCTTTGCTTGTGGGCATGATAAAGAAAGATATCGATTCGTACGGCGATCTCAAACTGGCGAAAGACGGTCTTAAATTCATTCGCAAACCAGGCAAGTTCGAAGTTCCGATTGAGGTTCAAGATGAGGATGAAGATTTGATGGATGGAGCCGCAGCTACTTGTGCTGCAGCAGATGAGGTGCTTTTCGCTATTCTGAAAGATATCCGTCGTAAGGTGGCGAAGAAAAATGACGTTCCGCCATTCGTGATCTTCCAAGATCCTTCCCTTGAAGCCATGGCAACCACCTATCCTATCACGATGGAAGAGCTATTGACCATCCCGGGAGTAGGTGTAGCGAAAGCTAAACGCTATGGAGATGAGTTCCTGCGTATCATCAAAGAGTATGTTGCAGAAAACGAAATCATCCGTCCTGAAGACTTGAGAATCCGTACGGTGGCAAAGAAATCTACGCGCAAGAAACAGATTATCCAAGCCATCGACAGACGTGTAGACTTGGATGATTTGGCGGAATCCAACGGTATGTCCATGGAAGAGATGATGGATGAACTGGAGGCAATCGTCTTCTCTGGAACAAAAATCAATATCAACTATTTCATCCAAGAAGTGGTTGATCCGGACGAAGAAGAGGAGATATACGACTATTTCAAGAATGCCGATGACGATAACATCAAGAAAGCAATGGAAGCATTAGGAGAAGATTATTACGACGAGATGCATGTTCGACTCGTGAGACTGAAATTCCATTGCGACCTTGGAAACTGATGAGAAAAGGCGAAATTGATTTTATTACGCTTGGCTGTTCAAAGAATTTAGTGGATGCCGAGCGAGTCATGAGACAACTGGAAGCGGCTGGTTGGAATTGTGTGCATGACGCAGAAAAGCCACAGGGCGAGATTTGCGTCATTAACACCTGCGGATTTATTGGAGATGCCAAAGAAGAAAGCATCAACATGATTCTTCAGATGGCTGAACGCAAGAAGCAAGGCAAACTGCGGCAACTCATAGTGATGGGCTGTCTAAGCGAACGATACAGAGCAGAATTGGAAGAGGAATTGCCGGAAGTCGATGCTTATTTTGGCAAGTTCGACTTTGAACGGATGAAAGACCTTATCGGAACGTATGCATTACCTGGTAATCCTAGACAATACAGCTTGTTTGAACGGCATTTGACCACACCAAAGCACTATGCGTATCTTAAGATTTCGGAAGGTTGTAATCGGATGTGTTCCTATTGTGCCATTCCGCTCATAACCGGAAGACACACAAGCCGACCCAAAGCAGAGATTCTGGATGAAGTTCGATGGCTGGTGAGCCAAGGAGTAAAAGAACTGAATGTCATAGCCCAAGACTTAAGCAGTTACGGTCTGGATATCGAAAAAAGGCATCTATTGCCGGAACTGATTGACGAAATAGCGCATGTGCCTGGCGTTGAATGGATTCGTTTGCATTACGCTTACCCTACGGATTTTCCGGAAGAACTGTTAGATGTAATGGTACGAAACAGCAATGTATGCAAATACCTCGATATCGCTTTGCAACATTGTACCGACCATATGCTGACTCTCATGCGGCGGCATATTACGCAGGCTGAACAAGATGCGTTGATTCGCAAAATCCGAGAAAAAGTACCGGGTATCTGTATACGAACAACCTTACTTGTCGGACACCCGGGAGAAACGGACGAAGATTTTGAGGCTCTAAAAGAATGGACGCGACAAATGCGCTTCGACAGAATGGGTTGTTTTGCGTACTCGGACGAAGAAGGCACATACGCCAATACACATTATAAAGACGATGTTCCGCAAAATGTAAAAGAGCAACGGGCATCTGAACTGATGGCCATACAACAAGAGATTAGCGGAGAACTGATGCAACAGTTTGTCGGAAAGACAGAAAAAGTCATTATCGATCGGCAAGAAGGAGATTATTATATCGGGCGGACACAATATGATAGCCCAGAAGTTGACTGCGAAGTGCTGATTCAGAAGGAGAAAGATGAAAGATTAAAAGTCGGGGATTTTTATAACGTCAAAATCATCAAAGCAGAAGAATTTGATTTATACGCGATATTATGTTAACAAAAGATTTTATCGGTCTGATTGCCGAAGCTTCAGGCCTTACCAAGAAAAACGTGGAGAACTTGCTCTCTAACACCAATGCCATCATTCGTGAGAATTTGATGGATGGCAAAGCCATTCAATTGCAGGGGTTAGGCGCGTTGGAAATAAGAGAGCGGAAAGGACGCATCATCGTGCATCCTCGAACCGGAGAGAGAGCCTTCTCGCCGAGTAAAAACCAATTGGTGTTTAGACCAATGGCTAACATGAAAGACGAACTCAAAAAGATCTAAGTTATGGCAGAGAAATTGAGTTGGACCGAATTACGCCGTGCATTAGCTGATCGCTCCGGTGTAAGTGAAAAAGAAGCAAATGCTTTCTTAACTGCCTTCAGCGGACAGTTAGTTGAAGCGTTACGAAGTGATAAACAAGTCAAGATTAACGGATTAGGCATCTTCAAACTGCAGGCTGTCGCTCCGCGTAAGAGTGTGGATGTTTCTACAGGCGAAGAAATCACGATCGAAGGATACAATAAGATTGTTTTTGCCCCGGAGTCTGGCGTTAAAGAATTGATTGAGAAAAGTACTGCGGTTAGCACGGATTTCGAATCCGCTGATCAACCGACAGCCGTTGATCCCATCAAAAAACTCGGAGCACAAGCAGAGGAAATTGTGGATATTCTGGGCGATTTAGGACAAAGTCCTAAAGAAGAGGATATTCATCCTGTAACACCGGAACCGGAGATAATACCGGAACCGGAACCAGAACCTGCTCCGGCACCAGAGCCAGAACCAATTCCCGAACCGGAACCGGTTGTTGAGCCACAACAGACTTACATCCCTCAGCCACAACCGCAACCCCAGCCGCAGCCGCAGATAATCGTACAGAAACCGGAAAAGAACAAGTTCCATTTCTTGCTGGATGTACTGCTTTGCGTCATCATCTTATTATTGCTTCTCTTTGGCGCATATTTCTTCTTTAAGGGACAGATAAGCGGATGGGTTGACAATATGGTGCAACCTAAGCCAGTTGCAGAAGAAGTAGATGCGAATGCTGTTCCTGCCGATACGTTAGAGGCACAGCCGAAAAACGAGCAAGCGTATTCTGATGAACAAGAGGCACTCATTCCGGAAGGAACTATCTCGCAAGAGCAAATCTTCCTGGAATTCTTAGAGGCTTCCGGCGAATTGGATGAAATTACCAAAGCGAACGGACAAGAACTGGAATATGCAGGATGGATTACCGTGGAGCCTATTCACGAAGGAAGCCGTCTGACCTGGATGTCAAAGCGATTCTATGGCGCAAAGATCTACTGGCCGTATTTGTATGACGCCAATAGAGATCGTCTCACCAACCCGAACATCATCGATGTGGGCACTCCTATTCGCGTGCCGAGACTCACAGCCACTCAACGTGACACAACTAACGCGCAGACCAGAGCTACATTGGAAAGATTGAAAAAGCAAGCAGAAGCTGCGATGAGATGACCACATCAACCATCCGTATAGAAGGAGCGGACACCCATAACCTGAAACATGTTTCAGTAGATATACCACGCAATAAATTGGTGGTAGTAACGGGTGTAAGTGGCAGCGGAAAGAGTTCGCTGGCCTTTGACACGCTCTATGCGGAAGGACAACGACGATATGTAGAGAGCCTCAGCGCATATGCAAGACAGTTCCTGGGACGTATGCAAAAACCTGAGGTAGAGAAGATTGAGGGCATTCCGCCGGCTATTGCTATTCAACAGAAAGTAGGTGGACGCAATCCGCGTTCTACCGTTGGCACGGTAACAGAGATCTACGATTACCTCAAACTTTTGTACGCGCGCATAGGCAAAACGTACTCACCCGTAAGCGGAAGAGAAGTACGCAAAAATACCATTCGGGATGTGGTTTCATATATGGAGAGCCTTCCGATTGGCACGCGATTATACCTGCTCAGTCCAATTATCTTACCAGAAGGTCGCACCATAAAAGAGCAACTCGCGTTATGGCAAAGTCAAGGATTTAGCCGATTGCTCGTTGACGGAGATACAACTCGTCTAGACGATACTACTTGGGAGAAAATAAAAGGACACGAAGCCTACTTGCTTATAGATCGAATTATTGTGGATCATGAGCAAGCTACGAGTAATCGTTTTGCAGACTCTGTACAGACGGCTTTCTTTGAAGGCAAAGGCGAGTGCAGGGTATGGACCAACGATATACAAGAGCGTGTCTTCTCTGAACGCTTTGAAGCGGATGGCATACAATTCATCGAGCCAAGCGAACATCTCTTTGATTTCAATAATCCCGTTGGGGCGTGCCCGGAATGTAGAGGTGTTGGTGCGGTAATGGGTATAGACGAAGATCTGGTCATTCCGGATAAGTCAAAATCGATTTACGAACAAGCAATCGCATGCTGGCAAAGCCCTATGATGCAGGAAGAATGGCTCAAACCGCTCATTTATAATGCTGCCAAATTCGATTTTCCTATTCATACCCCGTTCTATGCTTTGTCTCAAGAGCAGAAACGATTGCTTTGGGTTGGAAATGACTATTTCCGTGGGCTGCACGCTTTCTTCAAAGAATTGGAGGAAAAGCAGTATAACAAGATCCAATACCGTGTGATGTTGGCGCGTTATAAAGGCAAAACCGTTTGTCCTTCTTGTGGAGGCTTCCATCTGCGAAAAGAAGCAGGATATGTACTGGTTAACGGGAAATCCATTCAAGAATTAAGCGCCTTGTCAATAGCAGAATTGGATGATTGGTTCAAGCATCTGAAACTAACAGACATCGAGCAACAGACAGTCGATGTATTATTGAAAGAGATTCGCAGTCGACTACAATTTATGAAAGATGTAGGACTCAGTTATCTCACCCTTAATAGGCAAAGCAACACCCTTTCAGGAGGCGAGAGTCAGCGAATCAACATTGCCAAATCGTTAGGTAGTAGCCTTGTTGGCTCACTTTACGTATTGGATGAACCTTCTATCGGTCTTCATCCGCGGGATACTGAACGCCTTATTCATGTGCTCAAAGAACTCCGTGATCTCGGTAACACTATCGTGGTAGTGGAGCATGATGAAGATATTATTGCTGCTGCGGATCATATTATTGAAGTGGGTCCGAAAGCGGGTATTCGTGGCGGAAAGATTGTCTATGAAGGAAAACCGCGGCCTGAATTATTTGTATATAACATTCCAACACAAAGGCGTCATTGGAGCAATTATATTGAGATCGAAGGCGCTTGTGAAAATAACCTCAAGAACCTCACTGTCCGCTTTCCGTTGAATGTTATGACCTGCGTGACAGGCGTTAGCGGAAGCGGTAAATCGAGTCTGGTTAGCAAAGTTCTCTACCCAGCTCTCAAGAAGCATTACGGAGGTGTTTTTGCAGAGCACACGGGCGATTTCGGACATCTGCACGGCAGTACACATCTTGTGAAAGACATTGAATTCGTTGACCAGAATCCTCTTAGTCGCTCCAGTCGTAGCAATCCTGTTACATACCTCAAAGCATACGATGAGATTCGACGCCTCTTTGCTGAGCAGCCGCTCGCTAAACAATTAGGTCTGACTCCGGCACATTTCTCGTTTAATACACCAGGCGGACGATGTGAGACCTGTCAGGGAGAAGGAACAATAACTATTGAAATGCAATTCATGGCAGATCTTGTGCTTGAGTGCGAACAATGCCATGGCAAGCGTTTCAAACAAGATATTCTGGATGTCCATTATCGTGGCAAGTCCATCTATGACATCCTTTGCATGACCGTCAACCAAGCTGTGGACTTCTTCAGCGAAGATCCGAATTGCGCAAAAATAGTCAAGCGTCTCAAACCGCTTCAGGATGTTGGCATCGGTTATGTACAATTAGGGCAAAGCAGTAGCACGCTTTCAGGAGGTGAGAGTCAACGCGTCAAATTGGCATCATTCCTCGCACAAGAAGAAAACAGCCCTATGATTTTCATCTTTGATGAACCCACCACCGGTTTGCACCATAGTGATATTGACATTTTGCTCACAGCGCTCAATCGCCTGATTAGTAAAGGTCATTCTGTCATTATCATTGAACATAATCCTGCCGTTATCTTGGCTGCCGATTATGTGATTGATTTGGGACCGGAAGGTGGAACGGAAGGAGGAAACATAGTATCCACCGGCACACCGGAAGATATTATCAAATGTACAGCAAGTTTCACAGGCAAGTACCTTGCCAAAATTATACAATCACAACATGAAAAATGAACAAACAAAAGAGATCCTGCAATCGGACATGTTCTCGCATCTGCCCCAAATGAATTATATGCCGCGATGGGGTGTTTTATTACTCGATTTATTGCTCTGCGCTGTTGCGTTTTGGATTAGCATTTGGGTAGGTAGTGATTTCCTTATCCATATTGATGCCAGCCGCCAGATGCTGGGTATTGGATGGCAATGTCTCATCGTGCTTTTTGTGCAGTTGTGCACTTGCTGGGCATTCCACACCTATTCGGGTATTTTGCGTTATTCTACTTTTATTGATACCATCAAGGTCTTCTTGGCAAACTTCTCTGCCGGACTTATTCTGATGCTAATCAATTTGATATGCGACTACCTGGTTGGAAAGCATCCTATTCTTAACTCGATGCTGTTCATTTATGTGCCGTTTGCCTTTGTATTGCTCTTCGCGCTTCGCGTGGGAGTTAAAACGCTTTATGAATCGCTGCAACGCAGTCAAGGCAGTCCGCGTGTCATGATTTACGGCACACAAGCGGCCGGAATTGCAATTGCTAAGATGCTTCGTTCGGCAGGAAATGCTCCGTACCATCCTGTTGGCTTTATTGCCGGTCCTACGGAAAGGCATGGTTACGATTTAGCGGGATTACACGTTCGCCTTCTCAACGAGAGTCTCTTTGTTTGGATGAGATCGCGTGGTATTCGTCACGTCATTGTGTCACCGCTTAAGATGCAAGAACTCAATCCGGGCAAGGATTTGCAGATCTTCATCGATCATAACATCCGTATTCTTACCACACCGTATTTTACACAATGGGATAATATCGACGAGATTGACATGCAACGTATCGGACGTGTTGAGGCCATTCGTATTGAGGACTTACTGGAGCGTCCGCAGATTTCTGTGGATACTGATAATGTACGCCAAATTATCAATAAACGCGTCGTACTCATCAGTGGTGCTGCCGGTAGTATTGGTAGTGAACTGGTGCGCCAAGTGCAGAAATACGAACCGCAGGTAACTATTCTTTTGGAAGTAGCAGAATCGCCATTGCATGATCTGACGCTTGATTTGCAGAAGCAGTTCCCGAAAGCACGTTTCATTCCTGTTATAGCTGACATCAGAAACCGTGTTCGCGTAGAGCAGATCTTCAGTGAAATGCGACCCGATATCGTTTATCATGCAGCTGCGTATAAGCATGTGCCATTGATGGAGAGTTACCCGAATGAGGCTATTCAGGCTAACGTAGCGGGTACGAAAAACATGGCTGATATGGCCGTCAAATACAAAACAGAGCGCTTTGTCATGATCTCCACCGATAAGGCCGTGAACCCGACTAACATCATGGGTGCCAGCAAACGTATCGCGGAGATTTACGTACAATCGCTCTTCCACAAACTGCATGAGAAAGACGAGAACTGCACGAAGTTCATTACTACGCGTTTCGGAAATGTGCTGGGTTCTAACGGCTCTGTTATCCCGTATTTCCGCAAGCAAATCGCAGCAGGAGGACCGGTTACGGTAACACATCCTGAAATCATCCGTTATTTCATGACTATTCCGGAAGCTTGCTGTCTTGTCATGGAAGCAAGTACATTGGGACAGGGCGGAGAGATTTTCGTCTTCGATATGGGTAAACCGATTAAGATTCTTGACCTCGCACGCAACATGATTCGTCTAGCGGGATACACACCGGAGAAAGATATCCGTATCGAGTTTACGGGACTTCGTCCGGGTGAGAAACTGTACGAGGAACTGCTGAACCAGAAAGAGACAACTCTTCCTACATCCAACAAGAAGATCATGGTTGCTCGAGTGAGAGAGTTCGATTTCGATGAGGTAAGTAAAGATATTGACCAACTCATCACCACTACCCGCCTCGGCAAACCGTTTACCACTGTTAAGCTGATGAAGCAGTTGGTTCCGGAATTTATTAGCAATAACTCCATCTACGAGCAATTAGACCCGCAATGATCCAATCTTTCTTCGTCGCACATAGTTATCTCATCGGTCTTATCAGTTTTGTGATAGGACTGCTCATGATGCCACTTGTTGTGCGAATCGCAAAAACCAAAGGGCTCGTCGTGCGACCTAATAAACGAATGAGCCATACGGGTGATGTGCCCAATATCGGAGGATTGAATATTTGCTTCAGTTTCATGTTGACATATTTGCTCTTTGAGTATGACCAATTGAATCAAAGTCAGTTCTTCCTCATCGGTTTGTTTGCCATCATGGCGGTTGGTTTTATCGATGATATTCTTATTCTTACGCCTACAGCCAAATTACTGGGCGAAGCACTGGCGGGTATTGCACTCATTGGCTTTGCCGACATGCGTATCACCCATCTGCATGGAATCTTCGGCATTGAGCAAATCGGCACTATTCCCAGTTATTTCATCTCGTTGCTTGTGCTCATCGCCATTATTAACGCAATCAATCTGATTGATGGTATTGATGGCTTAGCAAGTGGTTTGGGAATGTTGTACTGCCTCTTCTTTGCGCTGTATTTTGCACTGGTTGGAGATAAGAGCTGGTCTATTCTTGCTATTTGCATGATTGGTTCGCTGGCGGTGTTCTTCATCTATAATGTATTCGGTCATCGGGAGAAAATCTTCATGGGCGATTCCGGCAGTTTACTCTTGGGATATCTGCTTACCGCGTGCGTCTTTCATTTCTGTGAAATGAATGCCTATCATGAAGTGCCCGAAGCCTTCCATATGAATGCTGCGCCGGCGGTCGCTATTTGCGTTTTGACAGTTCCTATTTTCGATACCATTCGTGTCAGTCTTACGCGTATCAAACAGCACCGCTCGCCCTTCAAACCTGACAAGAACCATATTCATCATTTATTGCTCAGAACGGGACTCAATCATATACAAACCACATGCGTTCTGCTATCTGTCAGCCTGGTTTTCATCGGACTGGCTATCCTTGGGCGGAATTGGAACAACTGGTTGTTGCTCTTTGTCGATTTCGCTTTGGCTACAATATTAACGCTCATCCTCTGGCGCATTCTCAATAAAATACTCTACGGCCCGAATGCTAACCGTTGATCACGTATCCATGGAGTTCTCGTCCAGACCTGTGTTGGACGATATTACATTCCTTATCAATCGTAAGGAACGCATTGCCTTAGTCGGAAAAAACGGAGCGGGAAAAACTACCCTGCTGCGCCTCATTGCCGGAGAATATCAGCCCACAAGCGGACGTATCTCGCGCGAAACGGACATGACTATCGGTTATCTGCCGCAGGTCATGTTGTTCCAAGATGACCGTACGCTACGCGAAGAAGTGATGACCGTACCGCATGAAGACGAAGCACGGTTTATTGCCGAGATGGACAGAACGATCATCGGTCTGGGATTCGAGCGTAAGGATTTTGACCGCCCTTGCTCCGAGTTCTCCGGTGGATGGAGAATGCGTATCGAACTCGCCAAAATCCTGTTGCGCCATCCGGATCTCTTACTTCTCGACGAGCCAACTAACCACCTTGACATCGAGTCTATTCAATGGCTGGAGGACTTTCTGAAGACCAGTCCTTCTGCCGTTCTCATGGTTAGTCACGACCGCGCTTTCATCGATAATATCTGTCCGCGAACGATTGAGATAACCCTTGGACGAATCTATGACTATAACGTCAATTACAGCCGATTCGTCGAGTTACGCAAAGAGAGGCATGAGCAACAAGTCCGTGCCTACCTCAACCAGCAAAAAATGATTGCGGACACAGAGGAGTTCATCGAGCGTTTCCGATACAAAGCCACCAAAGCCGTGCAGGTCCAAAGCCGCATTAAACAACTCGAGAAACTGGAGCGGCTCGAAGTGGATTTGGAAGATACCAGTCGCCTGAACCTCCGTTTTCCGCCTGCTCCGCGGAGCGGAGACTTCCCGCTTATCGTCGAAGATCTGCGCAAGGATTTCGGCACGCATAATGTCTTTCATGATGTCACGTTTACCATCCGGAGAGGAGAAAAGGTAGCGTTCGTCGGTAAGAACGGAGAAGGCAAGACAACACTCGTCAAGTGCATCATGGGTCAACTCGATTACCTCGGCACGCTCAAGATAGGCCACAACGTTAAAATAGGCTATTTTGCCCAAAATCAAGCTGCCCTGCTCGACGAAAACCTCACCGTTTTTGAGACTATCGACTATGTCGCCGTAGGTGATATCCGCACGAAGATTCGAGACATCCTCGGCGCATTTATGTTTGGTGGCGAGGCGTCTGATAAGAAAGTAAAAGTGCTCTCCGGAGGAGAGAGAAGCCGGCTGGCGATGATTCGTTTGCTGCTTGAGCCATGCAACCTGCTCATTCTCGATGAGCCGACCAACCACCTTGACATGCAATCGAAAGATATCCTCAAAGCCGCACTCAAGGACTTCAACGGAACACTCATATGCGTTAGTCACGACCGCGATTTCCTCAACGGACTGGTATCCAAGGTCTACGAATTCGGAGGCGGACGGGTACGCGAACATCTCGGTGGTATCTATGATTTCTTGCGGGCAAAAAAGATTGATAATTTGCAAGATTTAGAGCGGAAGGAGCCCGGTAATCCCGAGAAATCCGTAGATTCCGGTTCAAGTTCAAAACTCGACTACGAAGCCCAGAAAGCCGAGGCTGCGGCACGACGTAAGAAAGAACGGCAGATAGCCGAAGTGGAAGCGGCCATCGCGGAACTCGAGGCCAAACAAACCGACATCGAACAACTGCTCGCCCTGCCGGAAAATCAAACGCAAGACAACTTCCAGAAATACGAATCTGTCAAGCATCAGATAGAACAAAAACTATACGAATGGGAACTCCTAAATGACCAATAACCCACTACCATGACCGATACAATCAAATACATCATCACATGGCTTTGCTACGGCGATGAAGAGTTAGCTGCCCGCGTGGCGTACACGGCGGATGAGAGTGCACTGGAGACGTATGATGTCATCATTGTGCCCAACGGACATCTGGGCAAAGAAATCGTTCTGCCGGAAATCAAACGACCGGAAGTGGAGCAACCTGCGAAAAACAAGGCCATCATTCGGACAGACATCGTTTATAACACCTTTTTCTTTGCCTCGCGAGCGGAAGAACTCATCAATCCGCAGCGGGACGAGCATGACCGTTTTGCCGCCCAATACTCTATCTTGGGTCTCAAGAGCCGCATTCAGATCCCACGTCTGGATGAATACGCTCGACTGCTGCTCAAAACGCTCAATGCGCCCCTTCCGGAACCCGGTTTCGGACATATCTACCTCACCCATGATGTGGATGCCATTAGCCGCTATCGCTCCTTGCGTGGCGCTCTCGGAGGCATCAAAAGAGGCGAGTTGAAACAAGTCATCAGCGCGCTTAAAAGTATTCATAACGACCCGTTATACACCTTCCCTTGGCTCATCAAACAGGATGCACGGGTGAAGAAAGCGGACACCATCTACTTCATCAAGCGCACGAAAGGCAGAGGCTTTGACTACCCCCAATATCGCTTATGGGGACGCGATTACAAGCAGCTCAAGCATATGTTGCGCTATAATAATTCCTATTTAGGCGTGCATGGCAGTTACTATGGTGATATCCCGAAAATCGAATATAGCCGTATGTTCCGCGCACATTTCCTGCGCAGTTCAATTGAACATATGCAACGCCTCGCGGACGCAGGGTACACAGATGACTTCACCATGGGCTTTGCCGATCAGGCCGGTTTCCGGCTCCAGACCACTCGTCCTATCCGTTGGATCAATCCTATCACCTATCAGCTTTCGTCACTCACCCTTCATCCGTTAATCATCATGGATTGTACGTTGAGCGACGAGCGATACATGCATCTCACGGAAGATGAAGCTTATTTCCTCTGCGAGCGCATCATCGATAAGGTGCGGATGCATCACGGAGATATCTGTCTCTTGTGGCATAATTCCATACTCACTTCGGATACCTATCACAAGTCTCTCTATCCAAAGATTTTGCAACTTATCAGCGCGACTCGCATGTAATTATGTTCTCTCCGTTTAGCATAACACCTCCTCCGTCTGCCCGACAAGCCGCAATAGAGGTTATTAGACGTGTGCATGCGTATATGCGAGAGCATCCCGAAAGTGAATTGCACCAACAAGGCAAAATGTTCGGTGTCTTAGTTTACGATGGTGGTTATTTAGCGGCTTTTTCCGCTAAACTGGATGGTTCGTATTACCATGATGGATTTGTGCCACCCGTTTACGAAATGCCTGCGCCACCCATCGGTTCATCCAAATTCGAATCACAACAGTTGCAACGCTTGCTTTTTGCGCAATATAACTTTCTAAACGGCCGCGGTGAGGCCAAAAATCTCTTGGATATCTTCGCTTCTGAAAAACCGATTTTGACCAAAGAAGAGTTCTTCGATAAAGGTGAACGGTTAGCGGTGAGAGGTGTGAGGTTGCCTCCGTCCGGAGCAGGTGAATGTTGTGCACCGAAACTGCTGCAATATGCCTTTTTGCATGGTCTGCAACCTGTTGCCTTGGCTGAGTTCTGGGTGGGTGCGCCTTCGAAGACAGAAATACGACACGAAGGTACTTTTTATGCCCCGTGTTCCGGTAAATGTGTGCCTATTCTGCGGCATATGTTACAAGGTATAGAGATAGAAGAATCGCCGGAAAGTCAACAAACCAAAGCCTTGTGTCGGCTAATAGAGATCTTGTATGAAGATGAGTACCTGATGGTTGTTAACAAGCCTTCAGGTATGCTCTCCGTCCCCGGCAAAAATGACGAACTTTCCGTGGAGACGTTCTTAGGTGCGAAGGCTGTTCATCGTCTCGATCAAGACACCAGCGGACTACTTGTGTTAGCCAAGACAACCGAAGTGTACAAAACCCTGCAAGCATATTTCCAACGCCGCGATATATTGAAACGCTACGAAGCGGTCCTTCAACCCATTCAAACATCAAACATAATACATCATACATCAGAAGGGCAAATTAATTTGCCACTTCTGCCCAACCCCTTCGATCGTCCGCGGCAGATGGTGGATTTAGAGCATGGCAAACCAGCCATCACACGCTATAAGATACGTGAACGCCGTTTAGATGGCACACTCTTCATCGATTTCTATCCGCTTACCGGCCGCACACACCAACTCCGTGTCCATGCCGCGCATCCCGATGGTCTCAATGCCCCCATCCTCGGCGACCGATTGTATGGCGAACAGGGCAAACGACTTATGCTGCACGCTGCGGAGATTGCATTTTTGCACCCGGTTACACAACAAGAGATGCATTTTTGCATCCCTTCCAATTTCTAAAAATCGTATCCATTTCGCATTTTTTCTTGAAAAAATTTGCGTAATTGAAAAAAAAGTTGTACCTTTGCAAACGCAAAGGTTCTTAAAACCTATATCGTCCCTACTCCACGACGTTAAATTTGGAGCACCCGCGCAAAGCGTCGCGCGATAACATATTGAATATAAGAAGCGTTTGCTATCTATCGGTTGTCAGAAATGTAGGAAGTTTCTAAGTATAACCACAGATAAGTTAGTCAAACGCCCATGCATTTGCGTGGGCGAGACTTATCGGTTATACGGGCCATTCCTACAGCCTCTGACAAGATAAGAATTGCCCGCGTTTTTGTATATAGATCGCAACAACTAATACAACACTAATATGAAGAAAAACTATTTTTTGCTTTTGGCATTCCTTATTTTGCCAAGCATGTACGCTTATTCGTTAGATGTAATTCTAACTAAATCGCGCATGCAGATACAATGTAACATCGTTTCTCAGGACGAGACTACTGTGACATATCAACTCATAGATCCGCAAGATAAAGAATTATATACTATGGATAAAGCGGACATTGAAAAAATCTATCCACATACCGAGGATATTGCCACACTTACTGATACTAAAAATGAGACTCAAAATACAGAAGAAACATCGAATGATATTATTGTATTGAATGATGGCACACAACTGGACGTTAATCTTGTCGAAGTAGCAGACAAGCAGGTTAAGTACAGAAAAGTCAACAATCCTAACGGACCACTTTTCGTTAAGGAGACTGCTAATATTTCCTCCATTATTTATGCTAATGGAGAAAAAGAAGATTTTACTCATACTACAGTAGAAATCATTGAGCAATCTTCTTTAAAAACGCAGACACCACAACAACAAACATTCTCCACTATTAACAATTCCTTACAAGATGTAGCACTCGCTCGTGTGGAAAACTTTAGTGGGGTATATGTGTTTACTGATTGCTACCCTATAGCTGAATATGAGGTATTAGGTGAAATATCTTCTTCCCGCAATCAAAAAGGAAATGATAGTTTTTATATGAGCACCGGAGGAATTGGTGGTGTAACAATGATATCTGGAGGAGGTGGCGTAACTCCTCAATATACAGATATTCGTTCAAGTCTTATTTCAAATGCAATATTGGCTAATAGACAAGTAGAGGGTTTAATTATTAAGTTACCAAAAACAGGAGAAGGATCTGCTCTTATGATTAAATTCAAAGAAGGAACTGCAGATAAAAGTCTAGCACGGGTGAACTCACATATGGGAATTTTTGTATTTGTTGATAATATGCCAATTAATCAGTATACATCTGTTGGATATATTAAGAATGCGAAAGCCGGAAGTGCAGATTACAATGTTATTAGAAATAAGTTAATAAAACTTTGCTTAAAGAAATTCCCGAGCACGCAGGGCGTCATCCCACATTTAGTATCTGGAGGACATGATTCCGGAGAAGCAATAAAATTCTAAACACAAGCACTGATGAGTCAGATTGATAGAATATACTCTGTTCGGTGGTTCGGTCCATTTGAGACGCCGGAGAAAGTCAAAGACTTTGAGGAGAAACATAAATCCATGAGTTTTCAACTATATATTCTCAACGGATATAAACCATATGCCAAATTGTATGATAGTTATTATTGTGGACAAACCAAGCGTAGTGTATATCAGCGTTTGACGGACCCAAACCATCATATAAACGAATTTAGAGATATTTCGGCTATTTGGATAGGTTCTATCTCAAATGTAAAACCAAAGGCTGAAGATATTAATGTTGCAGAAAAAATACTCACAGCGCAGTTGCGTGCTACTTTTGGTGAGAAACAAATGCTCAATAAGACGAATAAGAGTTTTCCTAGGTACAACGCATATATAGTAAATATATGGCATAATCCTAAAGAAGATCGTTTGCAAAGATATCAAAGAGGAACAATTCCAGCAGATTTACCAGACGTAATTGGACATGAATATGAGAAGTTAATTGATGCGCATTTGTTGTTTAGTGCTTCAAAAATCAAATGGGTTAGTGTAGAATAACAATTAATCTTACATATTATTACCTTCAAATGACATTTCCAGACCTCAAAATTTGGAAATGTCATTTTTTTGTAGTATCTTTGCACAAAATTTGGAAGGGCAATGAAAGTCAAGTGGACAAGTATAGTGGATGAGATGCAAGGTAGTGTGGATAAGAAACACTACGCACGGCATATCCCAGGAAACGGGGCATGGGCTGCAGTATGCAACAAACCGCAGTTGAGTAAGCAAACAAAGAAAAAGAAAGCAAATCTGCCAGTAGCCACCAATTTCAAGACTTTGATTGCGACTTGTAAAGACATTCTTAACAATCCCGCAGCTCGTGCCATCTGGCAAGCGCGATATGATGAGGCGAAACGCAAGGCGAACAAATATAACAAGCCTATTCAAGGGCGGCTTTGCGACTATGTGCGGCATGAAGTGAGCGAGATGATGAAGAGGGGTGAGAGTAGTGATGTTGGATGAAGCTTATATTGAGCATACGTTCAGCATATATTCAGCATATATTAGAACCAGGTGGAAACCAGGTGGCGGAAAGGGAATTAGTACGGGACTAAGCCACTAAAAAGCAGTAACGTCTTATCTCGCAGGCTCGAACGATTATACTTCGTATTTTCGGACTCCGCCTTGACTATGTCAATTACAAATAGCAAAAAGAAAAATTTTGTCAGTAACTTCTTTTCTCGCAAGCTCGAACGATTATTGAAAGCAATCTTCGAGGGCACCGACACGCTACGCGTCCCACCTCGAAGCTACAGTCGCATGTTTGCGCCAATAACAAGCCTTTTTTACAGAAAAATTCAAATAAATTTGATTTTTTGCTCAAAAGACTTGTGTATTCCAAAAATTTGTAGTAATTTTGCACGCTTTTTTCGCGGTGACGCGGGAAAAGGCTAACATGTTTAACCCTTTAACGGGTGTCCGAAATAATCTGAATTCTGAAAACTGAATACTGAATTCTCAAATTTTGGCCCCACACAAATTTTCTCATGGCAGAAAATCTTTCTCTCCAGAACTTCGACTGGGATGCCTATGAAGCTCAACAGCAAGGCAGCAAAAACGAAGAAGAAATCCAAAAGTATAATGACACGCTTAGCGCCATCAAAGACAATGAAGTCGTTGAGGGTACTGTTATCAGTATTAACAAGCGTGAGGTAGTTGTCAATGTAGGTTTTAAGTCGGATGGTATCGTTCCGGCAGCTGAGTTCCGTTACAACCCGGATCTGAAGGTAGGCGACAAAGTAGAAGTTTACATTCAGAGTCAGGAGGACAAGAAGGGTCAACTCGTGCTCTCTCACAAAGAGGCTCGTACGGCTCGTGCTTGGGATCGCGTTAACGAGGCTTACAACTCCGGTGAGATCGTTACCGGTTACATCAAATGGCGCTCGAAAGGCGGCATGATCGTGGACGTTCTCGGTATGGAGGCATTCCTTCCGGGTAGCCAGATCGACGTTAAGCCGGTTCGCGACTATGACATCCTCGTTGGCAAGACCATGGAGTTCAAGATTGTTAAGCTCAATCCGGAATTCCGTAATGTTGTCGTTAGCCACAAGGCTCTCATCGAGGCTGAAATCGAGGCTCAAAAGGCTGAGATCGTCGGCAAACTCGAGAAGGGTCAAGTACTCGAAGGTACCGTTAAGAATATCACCAACTACGGTGTATTCATCGACCTCGGTGGCGTTGACGGTCTTATCCACATCACCGACCTCAGCTGGGGACGCGTTAATGATCCGAAAGAGTTGCTGCAACTCGACCAGAAGATCAACGTCGTTATCCTTGACTTCGATGAGGACAAGAAGCGTATCGCTCTCGGCTTGAAGCAACTTACTCCGCATCCATGGGATGCTCTTGATCCTAACCTCAAAGTAGGTGACAAAGTTCACGGTAAGGTAGTCGTTATGGCTGATTACGGTGCATTTGTTGAGATCGCAGACGGCGTTGAAGGTCTCGTTCACGTCAGCGAGATGAGCTGGAGCCAGCACCTCCGTTCCGCTAATGACTTCTTGAAAGTTGGCGACGAAGTAGATGCTGTTATCCTTACTCTCGATCGCGCTGAGCGCAAGATGAGCCTCGGTATCAAGCAACTCAAGGCTGACCCGTGGGCTAACGTCGAGACCAAGTACGCTGTTGGCACGCGCCACTGGGCTAAGGTTCGCAACTTCACCAACTTCGGTGTCTTTGTTGAGATCGAGGAAGGCGTTGACGGTCTTATCCACATCAGCGACCTCAGCTGGACCAAGAAAATCAAACACCCGAACGAGTTCACACAAATCGGTGCGCAAATCGAAGTTGTCGTTCTTGACATCGACGTAGCTAACCGTCGTCTGAGCCTCGGTCACAAGCAGCTCGAGGAGAATCCTTGGGAAGAGCTTGAGGCTAAGTTTGGTGTTGATACCATTGTTAACGGTAAGGTTGTTGAAATCACAGACAAGGGCGCTGTTGTTTCGCTCGAGGAAGGCGTTGAGGCATTCTGCACCACACGTCACCTCCAGAAGGAAGACAAATCGCCGGTTGCTGTGGGCGACGAACTGCCGTTCAAGGTAATCGAGTTCAACCGCGATGCTAAGCGTATCCTCGTTTCGCACCTCCGCACTTGGGAGGAGCGCAAAGAGGCACCTGCCAAGGCTGCTAAGAAAGCCGCTAAGGAAGAGCCGCAAAACGATCTGCCTAAGGTAGAGAAGACTACTCTCGGTGATCTCAGTGTTCTCGCTGACCTCAAAGCTTCTATGGAAGCTGAGGACAAACCGGCTGAGAAACCTGCTAAGAAGGCACCGGCTAAGAAAGCTGCTACCAAGAAAGCAGAGAAAAAAGACGAAGAGTAATCTCGTCAAATCGTACATTGTACAGAAAAAAAGAGCCCTTCAGGGCTCTTTTTTCGTCTCTAATCGCTAACTCGCTAAGCGAATATCGCAAAAAAATTTGCACATATCAAAAATTTTCCGTACCTTTGCGGTCGCAAAGGTTTTTTGAAAAATAACAAACACGCATATTTATGAAAGCGATGAGACAATTAGGCATATTCGGAGCCATGCTCATGGGTATCATACTCGGCACCCAAACTATGCTGGCGGCTGTTTATAGTGGGTCCTGCGGCGATAACCTCACTTGGACTTATGACACCGACACGTATACACTCACCATCTCCGGTACCGGTCCTATGGAGGAATTTCCGATTCTAGAGGGATCAGGAGAGAGAAACATTCCTTGGTACAGCTACCCTATCCAGAAAGTGATCGTAGGGGAAGGCGTCACGACCATCTCGGAAGAGGCGTTTGCTAATTACAAGGATTATTATAAGATCAATTCTGTCACGCTTCCGAAGAGTCTGACGAGCATTGGTCGGCAAGCCTTTTATAGTTGCTGGGCTATCTCTTCCATTCAGTTCCCTTCTCACCTCGAGAGCATAGGTGATATCGCTTTTGCTTCATGTACGGGTCTCTCGTCTATTGACTTGCCGGCTTCTCTTAAATATTTGGGATATCACGCTTTCATGTCGTGTAATGGCATTGTGAATATCTACGTACACTGGACCTCCTTTGACGGCGTGAACATCGATTCTACTCCCTTTGAGAGGGATCCTGCCATTACTTACCTGCACTTCCCGAGCGGAGGAAGGGATCTGTATAGCAATCATCCCTACTGGAAGTTTTTCCAACTCAAAGAGGAAGAGCAAAGCGGTTCTTGCGGAAACGGGCTGTCGTGGCATTATAATGAGATAACAAAAACGCTGACCATCTCCAAAACAGGAGAAGGAGACGGACGGATGAATGATTATTCGAACTATGACAAAAACCAGCCATGGGCTCAATTTGCAGATGAGATGCAACACGTGGTGGTGGAAGACGGAGTAACCTATCTGGGGACTGATTTCCTGCATAGCAACAATAAGGTGGAAACGGTCTCTCTCGGCAAGGACGTATCCGCTATCGCTAACTTCCCTTCAGTATCAGCAGGTGTACTGCCATCCTTAACATCGTTTACTGTCGATCCCGAGAACCCGGTATACGATAGCCGGGATAACTGCAATGCGCTTATCGAAACGGCCACAAACAAGTTGCTGATCGGTCATAAAGTAACCGTCATACCCAATACTGTTACCACCATCGGCAAAGGTGCTTTTTACTACTGCACCAACTTACGATCTATCAATATACCCGATAATGTGGTAAGTATTGACGCAAAAGCTTTTCAATTCTGCATGGGATTAGACACCATTGTTATCGGTGCGGGTGTGACAAGTTTTGGAGAGTATTGCTTCTCCAGAACGACCATCAAAAGCTTTACTGTCAGTCCCGAGAACCCGAAATACGACAGCCGTGATAACTGCAATGCGCTCATCGAGACCGCCACAAATACGCTCGTGTTGGGATTTAGAAACAGCTTTATTCCCTCCTCTATCGATTCGATAGGCGAGGAGGCATGGATCTATTATTCTACGAGGCCTTGTATCGCCATTCCCGATAGTCTGAAGACCATTGGAGAAACAGCATTCATGTACAGTTCAGGACTCGAAGAAGTACGTATCGGCGTGGGCGTAAGAATAATAAAAGCCGGTGCTTTTTTTCATTCCGATTTAAAGCGCATTTTCTTCTACAGTCCCGTTCCTCCTACCTTTGAAGAAAATACTGTATTTGCCGGCCTGTCCGGATATACGATCTATGTGCCTTTTGGAAGCGGAGAGGCCTATAAAACGGCTCTGCCTGAACAGGCTGCCAACATCGTGGAGGCGGATGTCGAACGGACAAGGTATTATGCCGTGCTGAACGAGCAAAAAGACACCATGACCCTCTATTACGATGCGCTGAATACCAACGTAGAGGGCGTTCGTGAATGGGAGGCCTTCAATAGCACACACGGCGAGCATGTGACAACCGTGGTCTTTGATGAATCATTCAACCATCCCAACGCACGGCCTATCAGTACCAAGGCCTGGTTTAAGGACTTTGCGGACCTCACCGACTTTATCCATCTCGATTATCTCAATACGTCCGAAGTGACCGATATGTCCGAGATGTTCGCCGGCATCAAGGCATCGATACTCGACCTTACCTCTTTCGATTTCAGCAAGGTGACCAACACCGCTCAGATGTTTGCCTGGGATCGGTTCCTGACCACTATCGCGTGCACAGAAGACCTGAGTAAGTCGGATATCTTGACCCAATCCACGAGCATGTTTGACGAGTGTATCGCTATCCGTGGAGGCAAAGGTGCCATGTGGCAGCCCACAAAAACAGACAGTACCTACGCACGACTGGATACCATCGGCAGAGACGGTTATTTCTCGCCGGACACCATTTCGTTCATCCCTAAATCAATAAGCGAGGAAGGGCTCTACGGCGTATATACCAATTGGAAGCACACCCTCACGCTCTATTTCGATGACCAATGTGAGAGCCGGAATGGCATTCGCGATTGGGCGCACCAACGCCTTGAAGCGGTAGAACGCGTTACGATGGACGTATCGGTACAGAACGCACGACCTACCACCTTATACCGTTGGTTCTGTAATATGCCTAACGTTCGGGAGATTGACCTGACGAACCTCAATACATCCGAAGTGAAGGACGTAAGCCACATGTTCGAAAACGCACAGAAACTGCAAGTTATCTATTGCAAGGAGGACTGGAGTCTAAGCGAGACGGTGAAGCAGTCGGAGCGTATGTTCTTCGAATGCCATAAATTGATCGGTAGCGAGTTAACCCATTATAACCGGGCACACACCGATAGCGCCTACGCACGGCTGGATACCAAAGAGCGGCCGGGATATTTCTCCAAACACCCGGAAGAGCCTACGACTGAACCGGATGATGAAATCTATGGCGTAACGTCGGAGGACGGCACTGTATTCACTATCTATTGCGACGACCAAAAAGAAGCCAGAGGAGGATCTGCAGACTGGTTTGATTACTCCCACTATACAGAAGAGAAGATTATTATCGATCCCTCTTTGGTGAAAGCTAGGCCTGACAATCTGGATGACTGGTTCGGGAGTTTCTCTAATGTGCAATCGATAGAAGGACTGGAGTATATTCATACATCTCAAATAAATTCTGTGATGGGACTGTTCTTCGGTTGTTCTTCGCTCGCTTATATCGATATAAGCTCGTTCGATTTATCGAATGTGACCCACTTCAATATGATGTTTTCTTCTTGTGAAAGCCTGAAGGCCATCGATCTATCCAATTGTAATATCAACCCTTCCGAACTGGTAGATATATCCACTACCTTTGATTATTGTACGTCGCTGGAGCGTATCTATTGCGACCAGGATTGGAGTGGCGTAGGTGTCAAGCACATGACTTTCACAAACTGCAGCAAGCTCAAAGGAAACGTCAGCGGACTCACATGCCCCGGATCTTCTAATAATGATGGCAGTTTTGCGAAAGTGGAAGGCGGATATTTCTCCAGAACAACCGAAATGCCTGTCCTCTACGCCAAACCATCGCCCGACGACAGGACACTCCGCGTAAGAATGGATAACGGCATGGAATCCTACCTCGGCAGGGGAAATAACATCAGCCAATTCAGCTCCACCAACGGCTATCAGATAGAGGTAGTCGTCTTCGACGAATCCGTTTCCGAAGTAAACATCACTTCCATGGCCGGGTGGTTTAAGGACTTTGCATCACTCAGATATATTGAAGGACTGGAGCATCTCCACTGCGATAACGTAACCGATATGAGCGGACTCTTCGAAGGATGTACCGGTCTGGAAACAATCGACCTCTCGGCGCTTAACACGCCCGCACTGGCAAATACCGATAATATGTTCAAAGGGTGCACCAACCTGACGACTATCTATTGCACGCAAGACTGGTCGCCATCTTCCGATCATATACTCGACTCTTCTACCGACATGTTCCTCGACTGCGCGAAACTCGAAGGAGGCAATGGAACGGCTTTTGATCAAGACAAGACGGATGGCACACTGGCGCGGTGCGATGGAGAACAGCCGGGTTACTTCTCGGATATTCGCATACCTTATTTCTACGTCGGCTTCTATGATTATGACGAGACCATCCTCCAGGAAAGCAAAGTGGAGAGACACACGGCCGCCACGCAGCCCGAAGAGGAGCCTTTCCGACCCGATTACATCTTCCTCGGATGGGACCGTTCCGATGAGGAACTGGCCGATGTCACCGAGGATATGATCGTCAATGCCTGGTATCGCAAGAATGTCTTCACAGTACGCTTCCTCGACTGGGATGACACCGTCCTCAGCTCGCAGAAAGTCAAACGAGGTAGGGACGCTACACCGCCCGACACCCCCGAAAGAACGGGTTATAAGTTCATCGGCTGGGACACCGAGTTCACCAATGTACAGAAAGACCTCGACATCACCGCCCTCTACCAATCCACCGAAGACCTCGAACCCCTAACCGCTAACCCCTCACCGGTAACCGAAAAGGTCATCCGTTCCGGATGCCTTTACATCCTCCGCGGCGACCACATTTACACCGTCACCGGCCAAGAAGTGAAATAAACCGTACACTGTACACCATACACTGTACACCGTACACCATACACCAAGAAAAAGGAGCCCTTCGGGGCTTCTTTTTTCGAAAATCGAAAATCGAATATCGAAAATCGAAAAAAAATTTGCATATATGCAATTTTTGTTGTACCTTTGCACCCGAAATTGATAAATATGCCCTAAATAGTTGCAAAACTATATTTTTTATTAACCAATTAAAATCAATTTAATTTATGAAAAAGATTTTTTCTGTAGCCTTGATGGCTGTTACCATGTTCTTCATGGCAAGTTGTGGTGCTGGTAGTTCTTCTAGTTATGAGCAAGGCGACCCGATGCCGTCCATCAATGCTAGCGAAGGTACCGTTAACGGTCATCATTATGACACCGACACAGAGTGCTGCTGGAAAGTGACATTCAACTACAAAGTTAAATCCAGCGATTCTCAAACTAAAGGTTCTGAGACAATGTGGTTATGGACAACCGAGTTCGGACTCGTTTCCACTCAAGAGTTGGCTATGTGGACCGCAGCTCAAACCGGCAAGTATGCTTCTTGCTCTTATTCCTACGTTAAGACAACGGATAAGGACTACGAGGCTTGCGACAAGCACAACAACGAAAATTAATTGTGCCCAACTAATCAGTCGCAGTGCGACTTGAAGACTTGCACATACTCTTCGGGCAACACCCGGAGATAAAAATTATTCATGAGCGATTAGCGAAGGGGGACAGTCATGTCCTCCTCGCTGGTCTGCACGCGAGCGCGCGTGCTCTCACGCTCACACATATAGACAAACCTCTATTTGTGATCTTTGACAACGCTGAAAGCGCGCAATACCTGTACAGCGATTTAAAGGCACTGACCGCTAATTCGAAAATCGCTAACTCGCCCATCGAGAACCCCGTTCTCTTCTTCCCGGCTGCGCAGAAAAGACGAGTGGTCGATGAAGCCGCACAGATACAACGCACAGAGTGTCTGACAGCACTTACCACTGTACACTCTACACCGTACACCATCATCACCTACCCTGAGGCCGTGGCGGAAACGGTGCCTACACCCGATGAACTCCAGAAGAAGAGTTTTAACCTGAAAGTAGGTCAGGAGATCCAACATGCCGCGCTCTCCGAGCAGCTGATCGCTTTGGGCTTTGAGCATGTGGATTTTGTCTTCCAGCCCGGACAGTTTGCCGTGCGGGGAAGCATCGTGGATATTTACAGCTACAGCCACGACAACCCCTACCGCTTTGACTTCTTCGGCGATGAGATTGACTCCATACGCGAGTTCGATATCGAAGACCAACTGTCGAAGACGAAAGTGGAAAGCGCAGAGATAGTCGGTGCGAAAAGCAATGAGACGGATAAAGCGAGCATTCTCGATTACCTGTCCAAAGACACGGTATGGGTCAGCAACGACTGGACCATCGCGCAGTTTAAGTTATCCGGATTAGGGCTTAACGATTTAGGCATCAGCGATCGGCAGACCATTGAGATAGCGGACAAGAGCACTTTCCCCGTGCATACGAAGATTGCTTTTGAAACCGTACCGCAACCCGTCTTCCATAAGCAGTTCGACATCCTCACGGATGACCTCAAGCGCCATATCGAGGAGGGATATAAGATCTACATCCTTGCCGAGCAACAGAAACAGCTTGACCGCCTCAAGGCGATTATAGAAGCCTACCCTAACCCTCTAACCTTCACCGGCATCAACGCCACACTGCACGAGGGATTTGTGGACCGGGGACTGAAGATTTGCTGCTATACCGACCATCAGATCTTCGAGCGTTACCACCGCGTGACCATGGCCAGCGAGAACGCACGCCGAGGAAAAGCCATCATCACCTTGCGGGAGATAAACCAGCTGCAGGTAGGAGATTACGTCGTGCACTCCGATCACGGCATCGCTAAGTTCGGAGGACTCGTCACCACACCCGTCAACGGCAAGCCGCAAGAGATGATCAAACTCAACTACCGCGACGGAGCCAATGTGTTTGTCTCGATTCATAACCTGCATCGGATAAGCAAATACAAAGGCCGTGAGGGCAGTGAACCGACGATAGCACGGCTGGGCAGCGGAGCATGGGAACGGCTCAAAGAGCGGACCAAAGACAAAGTCAAGGACATTGCGCGTGACCTGATCCGTCTCTACGCCACCCGCAAGCAGCAGCAAGGCTTTGCCTTCACGCCGGACGGATACATGCAGCACGAGCTGGAGGCCTCTTTCATCTACGAAGACACACCCGACCAAGCCAAGGCAACGGCCGATGTGAAACGTGACATGGAGAGCCCGAGGCCAATGGACCGCCTCGTTTGCGGAGATGTGGGATTCGGCAAGACGGAAGTAGCCATGCGGGCTGCATTCAAAGCTGCTACGGACGGCAAGCAAGTGGCCGTCTTAGTGCCTACCACCGTACTGGCATTGCAGCATTACAACACGTTCAGAGAGCGCATGAAAGACCTGCCCGTGCGCATCGAATACATCAGCAGACTGAAGAGCGCTAAAGAGACGAAAGAACTGCTGGAGGACTTAGAGGCAGGAAAAATAGACATACTGATCGGCACACACAAGATAATCGGAAAGACCATCAAATGGCACGATTTGGGACTGCTGATCATCGATGAAGAGCAGAAATTTGGAGTAGCGGCCAAAGAGAAACTGAAATCGCTACGAACGAACATAGACGTATTGACTTTAACGGCTACGCCGATACCGAGGACACTGCAGTTCTCCCTCTTAGGCGCACGTGACCTGAGTATCATGACAACCCCGCCGCCCAACCGGTACCCCGTGCAAACGGAACTCATCACCGTCGATGATGAGGATATCATCAAAGAGGCGATTGAATTGGAAATGGCGCGGAACGGACAGATCTTCATTGTCAATAACCGCATAGAGATGCTACCGCGTATTGAGCGGAAGATACAGAAACTCTGTCCGGAGGCACGTATCGTCATAGCGCATGGACAACTGCCGGCCAATGAGATGGAGGAAAGGCTCGAAGCGTTTATCAATTATGATTACGACATTCTCCTTTCGACAACCATCATCGAATCCGGCGTGGATATACCCAATGTAAATACGATACTCATCTTCAGTGCAAACAACTACGGTCTGGCAGACCTCCATCAGTTGCGCGGACGTGTGGGAAGAAGCAACCGAAAAGCCTATTGCTATCTGATAGCACCGGATAAGGAACTGCTGACCGAAGATGCACGCAGACGACTCGAAGCACTGAGTACCTTCGCTGAACTGGGAGCTGGATTTAACCTGGCCATGCAGGACCTCGACATCCGCGGAGCGGGAAACATGCTGGGCAGCGAGCAGTCTGGATTCATTGCCGACCTGGGGTACGAGACATACCAGCGAATACTCACCGAAGCCGTTGAGGAACTGAAAGAGGAAGAGGGGCTGAACAGAGACGAAGACGCACTAAACAGCTTCGATGGAGCGATAAACGGCGGAGCCCATACAACGCACCTATGGTGCAACGATGCGCAATTGGAAACCGACATCGCGGTCTGCTTCCCTACCGATTACATCGAGAATATATCCGAGCGCATCACATTATATAGAGAATTAGACAGCCTGCGGAGCGAAGAGCAGCTGCACGATTATAAGAAAAGACTGATTGACCGATTCGGAGTTCTGCCGGAACCCGCGGAGGAACTACTCGATGTAGTGAAACTGCGATGGCTATGCTGCCGAATGGGCGTCGAGAAAATACTGCTCAAAGGCGAGCGGATGACAATGTACCTGGTGCAGCACAAAGACGCCTACTGGCAGTCTGAACAGTTCGGAAACATTATCCAATATGCCGCAACAAGGCCGGAAAGATGCCTGCTGCATGAGGAGAAAGACAAGAAAGGAATACCTACTGGACGTAGGATGGTAACGATTACAAATGTAAAGACCATCGGAGGAGCAATCACCTTGCTCTCAAAAATAGAGAAAAACGAAATATGAAATATATAGGAATTATACCGGCACGTTACGCGTCCACCCGTTTCCCGGGTAAGCCATTGGCGGAGATAGGCGGCAAGACCGTTATCAGACGCGTGTACGAGCAAGCCAACAAAGCATTGGAGACCTTGGTCGTCGCTACTGATGACGATCGCATCTACGATGCGGTTGAGACGTTTGGAGGCAAAGTGGTGATGACACGTCCCGACCATAAATGTGGCACGGACCGCTGTCTGGAAGCCTACCTCGCCATCACTACCCCTTCTTGGCGGGAACAGAACGACACAGACACCGTGGTCATCAATATACAAGGAGACGAACCGTTCATTCAACCCGAGCAGATTGAAGCGCTAATGGCTTGTTTCGATAAAGAGGACACACAGATAGCCACGCTCGTTCGGCCGTTTACGGATAAAGATAGCCAGGCAGACCTGGAGAACGAGAATACACCCAAAGTGGATTGGGATAAGAAGACCGGTGTGGCAAAAATGTTCTCACGCAAGGTGATTGCCTGCACGGATGGCTCGCATTACCGCCATATTGGCATTTACGCTTACCGCGCTGACGTGCTGGAGCAGATAACGAAACTGGAGCAAAGCCCGCTGGAGTTAGCGGAGCGATTGGAACAGCTGCGATGGCTCGAGAACGGATATTGTATCCGCGTTGGTGTCACAGACACGCCTACCATCGGCATTGACACACCGGAAGACTTAGAGAAAGCAATTGAATTTTACAAAAATAGTTAACAAAGAATTAAAAATATTAACCTATTAAAAACACAATTATGGCAAAAGAGAATTGCCCGACTCCGCACATTGGTGCGCAGTACGGAGAGATTGCAAAAACAATGATTATGGCCGGAGACCCGCTACGCGCTAAACTGATGGCCGAGCGCTTCTTGGAGAATCCTGTACAAGTGAATAATGTACGTGGCATGTTAGCCTTCACCGGCACATACAAAGGAAAGAAAGTGACTGTTATGGGTCATGGAATGGGTATTCCGTCAATCGGTATTTATACCTACGAGTTATTCAACTTCTACGATGTAGAGACTATCATTCGCGTCGGTTCATGCGGTGCGCGTCAGATGTACGTCAACCTGGGCGACCTCGTGATAGCTCAAGGAAGCTGCACAGACAGCAACTACGCTGCGCAATACAACCTGCCCGGACATTATGCTCCTATCGCAGACTTTGACCTGTGCCGTAAAGCAGTCGATGCTGCCGAGAAACGCGGATACAAATACCACGTAGGTAATGTCTTCTCCGCTGATGTCTTCTATTGCGAAGATGAGCGCAAGGCTAACTGGACCAAGATGGGCGTACTGGCAGATGAGATGGAAGCACCGGCATTGTATATGAATGCTGCTCGCTTAGGCAAGAAAGCACTCGTAATCTGCACCGTTAGTGACCATATTTTAACCGGCGAAGCTACTACTGCTGAGCAACGCCAGAACTCGTTCACCAATATGATGGACGTAGCTTTTGATATCATCTAATGAGAAAAAAATGGATTATTTGCATATTGGCACTCCTGCCCCTTGGCTTAACGGCTAAGGAGCCGGGAGTTGCTGAGACTGCAGTCAAGTCAGCGGAGAGAACCACAAGAGTACTAACCGGCTTTAGCGGCGGTATGATGGTACATGGCGGTTATCTTTTCTCCGATGACCCGGCAAAGGTATTTAGTAATACCGGTTTGGGAAGTGCGGATTATGTGAAGGGTCTGCCAAAAGCCGGTTTCTGTTATGGTTTAGGTGGCTCCTTGAGGGCACACCTGGTCAATCATGTGCATATCGGAGCGGAGGGATTTGTAAGCACCATGCCTGTCATGCGTACCGGCTCGAACATCCGTACCGGATGGGGAGGTGCGCTGTGCGATGCCTATCTGAATATAGGAAAAGTGCGTCCATTGCTTGGATTTACAATCGGTGGCGGAACAATGAAGCGCCTTTTTGTGCCCGACCAAGATAAAAACGTATATTATTACGTCGCTGACGATAGCACGCATTATAATGCTTCGTTTACCAAAACACCTTTCTTCTTCGTTGACCCGTATATCGGCTTCGAAGTGGATTTGAATACACACATGGCATTGATGATCCGTATCGATTATATGCTCCCGTTCGGTACGGCAAAGAGTGATCTGACAGATGAAGAGAGAGGAAAAGCATGGAGCACTTTCATGACCCCGAGCGGTCCGCGCCTTTATGTCGGTATTATGTTCGGGAAACTGAAAAGAGATTAACAATTTAGACAACTCAAGAAAAAAACAATTATATACATGGATAAAAATACATGGATCGGCTTCCTTATAATAGCCGCAATTATCGTTGGTTTCACGATGCTTAACCGCCCGTCCAAAGAGGAACTGGCGGAGCGCCAGCGCGTACAGGATTCCATTTCTCTGATGCGCATGGCGGAAGCGGAGGCACAACGGATATCGGATTCCCTGCAATTAGTAGCGGGAACAACTGCAACCCAACCGGAGCAAAAAGTAACGGAAGAGCAAATGCAAGAGCGCATTCAGGCCGCTTACGGCTCTTTCGCACCAGCCGCTACAGGAGAGGAGAAATGGGTCACTCTGGAGAATGAACACCTGCGTCTGACGCTTTCTACACGTGGCGGACGTATTGAACAGGCGGAATTGTTAGATTACCATGCATCCGGCGATAGCATCAATCCGCTTAGCCTTTTCCGCGGAGATGAGTCATCCTTTGGCTTCACGCTTATCACGGCTAACAATCGTATTCTGCAAACCGCCAATATGTTTTTCACTCCGGTGGCTTGCGAGGAACCCAATAAGGCTATTCTTCGTCTTCCGACAAGTGCTGAAGATGCATGGCTGGATTATGTATATGAGTTATCCGAGGACTTCATGGTCCATCTGTCGCTTGAACCGCATAACATGCAGACCGAGTTGGCACAGAATATCAATTCGCTGGAGCTACAATGGAATCAATTAATCCCGCAACAGGAGCAGGGACGTAAGTTCGAAGAGCGCTATGCACAATTGCAATATATGTGCGTAGGCGGAGAAATGGAGAAACTGAGTGAGAGCAAGGATGATTCGCAGAAAGAGTCCGGCCACGTTAAATGGATTGGCTATAAAGACCAGTTCTTCTCTACCGTTCTAATCGCAGACGATGCCTTTACCTCCTCGCAATTCACTTCCACCGTACAATCGAAGTACTCGGGATATATCAAAGAATATACAGCTAAGACATCTGTCCCGTTTGATTTGACAGGCAAGACCCTGACCGGTTTCCGTTTTTATTGCGGCCCGAATCATTATCATACGCTTAAGGCATACGACGCAGGCGTTGAGAAAGAGAATCGCTTGTATCTCAATAAACTCGTGCCGTTAGGCTGGAAAATCGTCAGCTGGATCAATACAGGCCTTATTATCCCGATGTTTGACTTATTCACCGGATGGGGACTGCATATCGGTATCGTGATTTTGCTTATGACCATCGTCATTAAGCTGATTATCCTGCCGTTTGTCTTCGTTTCTTATAAATCCAGCGCAAAGATGCGTGCACTCAAACCGCAGATAGATGCCATCAATGAGAAATTCCCTGCTGATAAGATGCAGGAACGCCAACAGGCAACGATGCAATTATACCGGCAAGCAGGTGTCAGTCCAATGTCCGGTTGTTTGCCAATGCTATTCCAATTCCCGGTATTGATGGCTATGTTCTGGTTCTTGCCTACGGCAATCGAGTTACGAGGCAAATCACTTTGGTGGGCACATGATTTATCTACCTACGATGCCGTCTTCCACTGGAGTTTCAATATTCCGCTGTTAGGCGATCACTTGTCCCTCTTCTGTCTATTGATGACCATTTGTAATATAGGCTACACCTATATCACCATGCAGTCGCAAGCTACCGATCCGAATATGAAGTTCATGAAGTACATGATGTACGCTATGCCGCTCATGTTCCTCTTCATCTTCAATGATTACGCAGCAGGTCTGAGTTACTACTATCTCGTTTCACTCTTCTTCACCATCTTCCAGACAATGATTTTCCGCTGGACGTTGGATGACAAGAAGATGTTAGCCGAGATGGAAGAGAATAAAAAGAAAAAAGCCGGCAAACCTAAGTCCGGCTTCATGCAACGTTTGGAAAACATGCAGCGTGAGCAGCAACGCTTAGCTCGCGAGCAAGCCAAATCTGCTTACAAGCGCAGATAATTCGTTATCCACCAGCGCTTGTCCGGCTTCGGAAAGCGTAACTCCGTCAGCTTCGAGAAGTTGCTCATAATGAGCACACTCGAGCATCGGAGAGGTGATATCGATGATGTGCACACATTGCGTGGCTGCAAGACGGAAAAGTGCCAGGTTATAAATAGCATGGATATTACGCAGACGTTCCGTTGTTCCGCCTAACCAATAAAGGACATTACGACGTTCCTGCATAGACATGCCACGCGTGATAAAGGCGAAATAGCGATTCTCGTCCATAATGGGTAAACTAACCAGGACCGGTTCTTGCCCGCACGCACGCGCTTGCGCAATTTGATTAGTGTATAATGCCTTATAGGCGACTAAGTCGATTTTGGGCTCGTGATGACCACTCGGATTGACGGCTATAGCTTGCCAATCGAACTGTAACCCACTCTCGGGCTGAATAATAATCGTCTTGTCCATATACGTAAGAGTTTAAATAAATTACCAATTAGAGATTCATTACCAAATAAGCAATAACTGCCGGTAATTGTAAACAATATAATGTAATTAACAGATTAATTCCTATTCTTTTTATCGTTTGCATATTATAATCAATTTAAAAGGTGATACATGTTGTTTAAAAATCGATGCAAAATTACTGCTTTTTGATAACCTTGGCAACTAATTGTGATTAGGGACTAAAAAAAGTGACTAAACGATACGAATTGACGACTAAAACGGAAATATGGGGACGAAAATCGAACACACTTGATTTCGTCACACCATAAAAAGAGACTAAATTATGAAAAAAATACCAGCTTCTATTTTATCCATCGCAATGCTATTGCTGCATTGTATCGCCCTTCCCGCTTTCTTTCTGGGATATATTCTGATTTATGACAGCCTATGGATAGATAATTTTCTGGAAACGGGCAAAGGAACGGTATTTAATACCTTAATGCTGACATCTATTCTCATTGGTGTTATGTGCGCCTCTCGTATTCCGATGACCGCAACGCGCAGCAAGTTATTACCGCTCAGCTGGTGGCAATACGCCTTATGGTCTTTTGCTGAGATATTTGTATTCGCATGCTTCGCTGCGCTTTATATGGCTTTGGTTTACGGTACATACGGCTATTTCCCCGCCTTAGGAAAATGCCTGCAAATGGCCTTTGCAATTCTTCCCTACCCGTTTATCATCTTTGCCTTGTTATTTGCGCTAATCCGTCCGGACGAAGAGAGTGTCGCAGAAGAAAACCTGGTGCGCTTCGCAGATAGCACAGGCCGTTTAAAGTTGGTAATTGCGCATGACGTGATTTTATACATCGAAGCACAAGAGAATTATGTCTCGATTCATTATATGGAAGGCGAACATCGCAAAGAATACTCGTTGCGCCAATCGATGCGGGGTATTGAAGATTTAATGGACAAGCATGGCATTATCCGCTGCCAACGTTCGTATTTCGTTAATCCGCGGCATGTAAAAGTACTTCGGCGCGATAAAGAAGGATTCATTCAAGCAGAACTGGATATTGCTTCATGCAAACCCGTTCCTGTTTCTCCGAAATACTACGAGCAACTCAGTAAAATGCTGTAAAAATTGAACATTTTAAGACTGCAGGGCATTGACTAACATGCCACAAGCAGCTAAGATATCCTCGCCACGCGAACGTCGAATAGTAGTGGTGAGGTTATTTTTTGTCAAATAATCCCGGAACCACTCCATTTGCTTTTCATCCGAAGCCGGGAATTGCCGATCTACTCCCTCATGGAAACGAATAAGGTTAACACGACAATTCAATCCTCTCAGCAAACGCAGCAGTTCATTGGCGTGACGAATTGTATCGTTTTGGCCGTGCCAACAGATATATTCAAAGCTGACACGCCGTTGATGCGACCAATCGTATTGTTTAATCAACGCCACAACATCTGTAATGGAAAAGAGTTTCTCTGCCGGCATAATCTGCGCTCTTTCAATTGCGAATGGATTATGCATAGAAACAGCCAAATGACATTCGCTTTCTTCCAGGAAGCGTTTCATCGATGGAATTCCCACCGTTGAGACCGTAATGCGTTTAGGCGACCACGCACAGCCGTAATCAGCGGTCATGATTTCCAGAGTTCGGAGAACATTGTCTATATTATCCATCGGTTCTCCTTCTCCCATCATCACGATATTGGTGAGCCCGTCCTGCGGAGCAGCTGGCATGAAAAAGAATATCTGATTAAGTATATCGGCAGGCGACAAATGACCATGGAATCCGAGCGTACCCGTCATACAAAACCGGCAACCCATTTTACAGCCGGCTTGTGTGGAGACACAGAGCGTTGCGCGATCATCTTCCGGGATATATACCGATTCAACAAACTGCTCTCCGACTTCAAACAGGTATTTCCTGGTACCATCTTTACTGACTGCTTCCCGTATCGGAGCGTGCCTGCCTACATCATAACGCGTTTTTAGCGCTTCACGGCCTTTCAGCGAGATATTAGTCATCTCATCAAGAGAGGAGACTCGCCGCACATACAGCCATTCCGCGAGTTGCTTTCCCGCGAATTTCTGCAAGCCTACGCTCAATGCGATATCTTGTAGTTCCGATAATGTCTTACCCAATAATGGCTCCATTAAACTTTCTTTACCACCACATGCGGATAAGCGAAACAGAATCCTTGCTGTGGCAGTTCAGTGTAGAAGCGCTCTTGCATTGCAAAGAATACATCCCAATAATCATCGCCTCTCACCCACGCCCGAACGACAAAAGAAATGTCGCTCTCGTTCATGCTCTTGAGCGCCACAAACGGTGCAGGAATGGCATCCATGCGATAATTGACGGTAGAAAGCTGATAATTAGAAATATTCAGTTCTTTGTATAGCTTTTTCATATCCGTATCTGCCTGCAGCACGCGTTTTTCGCTATTAAGAATAGCAAGTATAGCTTCTTTGCATTTCGCTGCATCGATACCATACGAAAGGTTTATAATCCATTCCACGCGGCGTAACGGCCGGCCACTAAAATTATTTATCGTGCCATTCGATAACGCACCATTCGGAAGAATTACCACGCGATTATCCGTCGTCAGAATTTTAGTAGCTGTTATGTTCACTTCTGTCACTTTGCCGCTATATCCTTGCGCTTCAATAAAATCACCCGCCTTGAACGGTTTAAATGCCAGCAACATCAATCCTCCGGCAAAATTCTGCACCGTTCCGGACAATGCCATACCAATCGCCATACCTCCGGCAGCCAGAAGAGCAGCCAAGGAAGTTGTATTCACGCCTAAGGTGCTGACAGAAATAACAATCAAAAGCACGGTAAGCGAAATCGAGGCAAAAGATGTTACAAACGAAGCAATAGTCTTCTCCGTTTTACGGCGTTCAAACATTCGCTTTAAAATATTCTTTACCCATCGGATAATCCAAATGCCGACAATAAAAATAGCCAGAGCAGCCAGCACTTTGAGGCCAAACTGCAGCATTTGTTGTCCTACCTCCTGCCAAAAACCTTCAGGGTCGGCTTTTGCATACTCAATCATCTGTTTGGCTCCTTGCCTAACCGAGTCGGTCGGTAAAATAGTTTGCTGCACTTCTTCCGTAAGAACAGCAAGATCTTGAAGTAAAATCATAATTTATCGGATACGATCAGCAGCGCGTACGAGTGCCTCATCTTTGAGGATCCGACGCGTAGCCATAAGAGTTAATACTAAATTTACAAGCGGAATCGAAGCCCATGGCAGGATATGCCAGTCAACACCCATACTCATCTTTGCCAGCCATATATAAATTGCCAAAACGCCATAATAGCCCAGGCAAAGCATGATGGTAAAGATATTCAACCTAGCTTGCACAAGACGCTTTTTGAAAAGGAAAATATCGATAAGCGCTAAAACCGGGATTAGAATGGTCGTAACCAATAATCCCCAAAGGCCTTGCAATGGCGCACCTCCCAGCGCAGTCAATTCCCATATTTGCAACTCTGCAGCCTCTTCCGGCGTCACCAATTGTACTACAGGTAACCAAATAAGCGCCACGCCTAATGCTACGACTGCTAATAAATACAATGTTTGAATTCTTTGAATCATAATTGTGCCTCCTCTAAACTGGAAACTTTATCTCCATGGCGATTAACCCACCCTATTTGTCGTGCAGGATTACCGACCATCAACGCAAAAGCAGGAACATCTTTGGTCACTACAGAACCCGCTCCAATCATACAATATTCGCCTAACTCATGCCCGCAGACAATCGTTGCATTCGCTCCGACAGAAACACCGCGACGAAGAATCGTCGGTTTGTATTCATCTTTACGACAAACGGCTGCGCGAGGGTTTATTACATTCGTAAATACCATCGATGGACCGAGGAATACATCGTCTTCACAACGCACACCGGTATAGACAGAGACATTATTCTGAATTTTACAATTACGTCCCAATATTACATCCGGAGAGATAACGACATTCTGACCGATGTTGCAGTTTTCGCCAATCACGCACCCACTCATAATGTGGCTGAAATGCCATATTTTCGTGCCTTTACCAATTTGGCATCCTTCGTCTACATAAGACGATTCATGTACAAAATAATCCATTAGAAGAAAAGTTTCAATATATCATTTCCGTTCGCAAAGAGCAGGAGTGCTATGAGAACCCAAAATCCTATTTCGTTTGCTTTTTCAAGGAATTTATCGCTTGGTTTGCGCCGCGTAATCATTTCTACCAATAGGAAGAGGATATATCCTCCATCGAGTGCCGGAATCGGCAGGAAATTCATGAAGGCAAGAATGACACTTAAGAAAGCCGTCATATGCCAGAAAGCATACCAGCTCCATGTTGCGGGGAACATACTTCCTATTGCGCCAAATCCGCCTAATGAGCGTGCACCCTCTTTCGTAAAGACAAGGCGGAACTGCTTTACATACATAGCTAATATATCCCAGCCGTATTTGATTCCGGCAGGTATAGCCTGGAAGAAATTATAGTCCGTATGCTCAAATTCAAAAATATCCCATTTGGGCATAATACCAATCTTTCCCTGATCTCCGATAAAGAGACGTACGTTTTGCGGTTCTCCCGCACGGAAATAGTCGATAGTGATCGAGTCGCAAGGATGGCGCTGCAATTCTTGAGTAAGTTGCACAAAGCAGGGCGTTGGAACACCGGCTACCGCTACTATACTATCGCCTTTTTGGAGACCGGCATAATATGCCGCATTATCAGGCAGCACAGAATCGATTACGCAAGGCAACCATTCAGAAACCAACACATACCGGCGTTTCTGATAACTGCGATCTGCACGTTTTTTTTCTCGCTCTATCTTATCAAATGCATTTTGTTCGGCTAAGTAGCGGGTACCTAAATCTTCGGACATTACCAGTTGAAGCGTATCTGTGCCACGCAGAACCGTCACATTGCGTTTCCCTTCAATCACAATGGCTTGTACCGCATCGGTCAAAGTCTCCGGTTCTTCTCCGTCGACAAACAGAATCTTATCCTGTTGCTCAAAGCCTTCGGCTTGCATTATTTCAGAATAATAAAGTCCGTTGTTGAGGTTGCGTAAAGGAAGAATATCTTGTCCCCAATGCCAGAAAAGCATGGTAAATATAACAAGCGCTCCGATAAAGTTCACCAGGATTCCCCCTAAGATAATCAGCAGCCGTTGCCATGCGGGTTTGGAACGAAACTCCCATGGCTTTGCTTCAGAAGCCAGATCTTCCGTCTTATGTGTTTCATCTACCATGCCAGCGATAGCACAATAGCCTCCAAAAGGCAGCCAGCCTATTCCCCATTCGGTATTTTCAGGATGTTTAGCCCACTCTTCATCTTCATTTTTTGCAAAGAACTTAACGTGCCATTTCCCATTGAACTTTTTAAAGCGCACAATGCTTATCCACGGATTGAAGAACATATAGAACTTCTCCACACGCACATGGAAAATCCGCGCAAAAGTAAAATGTCCCAACTCATGAATCAACACCAGAAATGAGAGGGCGAGTATTAATTGAATTGCTTGAATCATAATAAATTATTCGCTATTTGTCTTGCTTCTTTATCTGTTTGTACATAATCTTCGTAAGTCGGTTTGGCAATAAAAGCTGTTTTATCCATTGTTTGTCCAATGATTTCGCTCATCTGCAAGAATCCGCATTTCCCTTCCCGGAAAGCGAGATTAACAACTTCATTCGCAGCATTTAGCACGCAGGGCATATTACCTCCTTTATTCATCGCTTCATACGCTAAACGCAAGTTCGGGAAGCGTTGTAGGTCCGGCTGTTCGAAAGTGAGCGCCCCCAATGAGAATAAGTCAACCCGCGGGAAATCGCTTGCCAATCTCTCTGGGAAAGAGAGCGCATATTGAATAGGGAGTCTCATATCCGGAGCACCGAGTTGCGCTTTGATAGCTCCATCCGTGAACTGCACCGCTGAATGAACTATTGATTGAGGATGAACCAGTACTTGCACTTTTTCTACAGGCACTCCGAAAAGCCATTTTGCTTCAATTACCTCAAAGCCTTTATTCATCATCGAGGCGCTATCAATAGTTATCTTAGCCCCCATATCCCAATTAGGATGCTTGAGTGCAGCAGCAGCTGTGACTGTTTTCATTTGCTCCAGCGAGAAGGTGCGGAACGGACCTCCACTTGCTGTCAGTAATATTTTCTCTATTTCGCTACGGTCTTCGCCCACAAGCGATTGGAAAATAGCGCTATGCTCACTATCTACAGGCAGAATCGGTGCATGATACTTAAGTGCCAAGTCACAAATAATCTCCCCCGCCACGACAAGTGTTTCTTTGTTTGCAAGAGCGATAGTCTTTCCTGCTTTGATGGCTTCGATCGTCGGGCGCAACCCAGCATAACCAACCATCGCGGCCACAACTACATCAATAGAAGGCATTGTAACCAATTCGGTGATAGCATCAGCCCCTGCCCATACTTTGCAGTTGAGATTGGATAGTTGAGATTTGAGATCTTCGTATAGTGTCTCGTCCGCGATGCATACCACTTCCGGTTTAAACTCTTGCGCCTGGGCAACCAGTTTATCTATACTTCGGTTCGCACACAAAGCATAGACACTATATCGATCCGGATAAGCACGAACTATATCTAATGTTTGCGTACCGATAGAGCCCGTTGAGCCTAATATACAAAGCTGTTTTACCATACGATTACCTCTTCCGGATTAATGAATTTACCGGCATCCCATAATTCAACTACCACATCATGTTCGCCATCTACAAGACCTATTGACTCTCCACTCTCCACCTGCGTTCCTTGCATCTTTAACATTTTAGCCACATGGCGGTAGATAGTAGTAAAGGCACCATTCTGCAACACTACAGCATACGTATTATCCGCTAAATGGTCTACGGAGACGATTGTACCACGAGTTGCCGCCATCACATTCTCATTTTTCGTTGTACGGATAGTCACTCCATATTGATGATAATCCGGTCGGGCGGATTGAACGATAACTCCCCTTACCGGACGATACAGCTGACGCATTGAGCGCGTTTCGGTATTATCAAAGAGCATTAACCGGTCTCGTTCTTTCTGTTCATATTGAGCCATAAACGCCTCTGTTACCTCATTGCGTTGTTCGGCTATTTGTGCGCGCTCAACTCGCTCCAGAGAATCCAGACTCTGCACCGTTTCCGTAGCAATATCACCAGCTGTCAACTGCTTGATGACATCCAAGTATTGCCGCTGGACGGTAAGACTGGTCTGTAACGAATCCACACGCGCAGATTCTTGAATCAACTGTTGGCGTAAACTGGCGCTATATCCCGGTAAGATATTACGGAGCGGTGTATATACAATTAGAACCGAAAGCAAAACGATGAGCGAAATGAGTGTGATGGTAATCACGCTGACGGCACCTAACAGACTTACGCGGAAATGGAATACTTCGCGTAGCGTGATGTCGTCCAACATCGCCAAACGGTATTTATGTTTTGTATCAGCCATTAGCTTTTAATTTTTTCATTTCAGAATAGTACAACCTTCGCAAGGTTTGAGTTGTTTGAAGAAATCGTTTCCTTTATCATCCACTAAGATAAATGCCGGGAAGTTCTCTACTTCGATTTTCCAGATGGCTTCCATGCCTAATTCCGGATATTCGACACACTCAATAGATTTAATGTTATTCTGCGCCAGGATAGCAGCCGGTCCTCCAATAGAGCCAAGATAGAATCCGCCATGTTTCTGACAAGCATTCGTCACATCAATCGAGCGGTTTCCTTTTGCTAACATGATTAGCGAGCCGCCTTTCTCTTGGAATTCATCTACATACGGATCCATACGACCTGCCGTAGTCGGTCCCATTGAGCCACACGCCATTCCTGCCGGCGTTTTAGCCGGACCTGCATAGTAAATCGGGTGATTCTTAAGATAATCCGGCATCGGTTCACCTGCATCCAAACGTGCCTTGATTTTTGCATGCGCGATATCACGACCTACGATAATCGTACCATTAAGACTCAAACGCGTACCGATAGGATATTTGGTCAAAATAGCACAAACATCCTTCATCGGTTGATTGAGATCGATGCGAACTGCATCGCCTTCACCGGCATTTCTCAACTCTGCCGGAATAAGGGAAGCAGGATTATTATCCAGTTTCTCAATCCAAATTCCTTCTTTATTGATTTTGCACTTGATGTTACGGTCTGCCGAGCAGGAAACGCCCAAACCAATCGGACAACTTGCGCCATGGCGCGGCAAACGAACGACTCGCACGTCATGCGCCATATATTTACCGCCAAATTGCGCGCCGAGACCAATCTTATAAGCCTCTTGGAGCAGTTGCTTTTCCAATTCAACATCACGGAAAGCACGACCTGTTTCATCGCCAGTAGTAGGCAGACTATCATAGAAATGCGTGCTTGCCAGTTTAACGGTCAGCAAGTTCTTCTCAGCCGATGTACCGCCAATAACAATGGCAATGTGATACGGAGGACAAGCGGCAGTACCGAGACTCTTCATCTTTTCAACGAGGAAAGGAATGAGCGTTCCCGGATTTTGGATACGCGCTTTCGTTTCTTGATAGAGATACGTTTTATTTGCCGAACCGCCACCTTTAGTAACACACAAGAAACGATATTCTGCACCATGGGTAGCCTCAATGTCAATTTGAGCGGGGAGATTACACTTCGTATTCACCTCATCATACATATTCAGCGGGGCATTCTGGCTATAACGCAAATTGCATTCGGTATATGTATTGAAGACACCTTTACTTAAAGCCTCTTCATCCTCAAAACCTGTCCATACCTGCTGACCTTTTTCGCCATGGATAATGGCCGTTCCTGTATCTTGGCATAAAGGCAACTGACCTTTGCAAGCCACTTCGGCGTTACGCAAGAAAGTTAATGCCACATATTTATCATTCGCAGAAGCTTCCGGGTCACGCAAAATCTTAGCCACTTGCTCATTATGGGCACGGCGAAGCATGAAACTAACGTCATGAAACGCTTGCTGAGCCATCAAAGTTAACGCTTCCGGCTGTACTTTGAGAATCTCGTGTCCTTCAAACTCGCTAACCGAGACAAAGTCCTTAGTTAGCAGATAATACTCGGTTTCATCCTTGCCGAGTTGAAACATTGGTGCGTACTTAAATTCCATATTTTTGTTTTGATTTTTTTGCAAGCCGTTTAAAACGGCTGCAAAGTTACAAAAAAAAATGCACATACACAAAAAAAATGCAAAAAAATTTGGTCATGTCAAAAAAAAGCAGTACCTTTGCACCCGCTTTCGTGAAAATGAACGCAAAAATAGGTCTTCCTAGCTCAGTTGGTAGAGCAACTGACTCTTAATCAGTGGGTCGAGGGTTCGAGCCCCTCGGAGGACACAAAAGAGACATAAAGTCTCTTTTTTTGATGGGCTCTCACCATCGACCTGCGGTCGAGGGTTCTCCGCCGCTTCGCTCTGTCGATTATTGGCGAAACAATTCTCGAGCCCCTCGGAGGACACAAAAGAGACGCAAGGTCTCTTTTTTTTGTGAAAAAAATTGTAAATTGGAAATTGGAAATTGGAGATTGTAAATTGTAAATTGGAGATTGGAAAAATTGAACATTTTTGACCATTTTTTGAGGCATTTCACATAGGTACTACATAGGTAATGATAAGGTAATGATACCGATAAGATACCGAGTAAGGAAAAATTGAACATTTTACAAAAAAACAGGCACCCAAAAGGATGCCTATTTTTCGTTATTTTTCCGTTTCGAAATAATTACTTAGTTCCGAAATAGAAAGCTAAATAGAGGTTAGCACCAACGTTCTCTGTACCGAAGGTAACACCGCTATAGTTAGCTACGTTACGAAGGTCTGTGAACGTCTCAACATTGCCAGTAAGGATGTTGTAACCCTCATACTGTTTGCAATTGTTGTTCGACCACTTATAGAGGAGGTCGAGGTTAACGTTCATACCGAGAGCGATTTTCGGAGCAACGAACCACTCAACACCAACGGTGGTGTAGAGACCGATACGATGCCAGAAAGCCTCACCTGCAGCTGGAGAAACAGCGTCGTTGATCAGACGAGTAGCAGCGTAAACGCCCGGCTCAGCATTGAAACCGTAAACATTGTCGCCAGCAGCGCCGAGAGCACCAGCAATAGTAGGAACTTGGTTCAGAGCTGTGATAGCATTACCATAGGAATAGGTGGTTTTGCGAGTTTGGAAAACATACATAGCACCAACACCAAATACACCTTGAACGCGCTTCTTACCGAGACGATACTCGATACCTGCGCTGAAGCTACCACCATATTGGCCTGCAATCTTAACATCTTGAACGAGTGCGTGCGAGAACGGATTCTCGTATTTAGCAGCATCATCCTCAACATTATAGATAGTACGTGTATGGTCAATAACAGCACCGATATTGAACTTAACGCCCAGTTGGTCGGTAAGCATATAACTACCCATGATCGAAACGATCGGGTTACGCAAGATGTTTGCGCTGTTTTGGTTATAACCTAATCCTTGACCACCGATATTGTACTGGCCACGCGTGTAATTGTTCGGCGTAGAACCATTGAACATGTTGCCGAGGAAGTTGGCAAACGGGTCTACGGAGAAGCCAATGGAGAACTCGCCTGCCTCAGGCAGCCATGCAGTATAGTCTGCATTTGCGCGCTCCTCAATACTTTGCTTCTCAGCAAACATCGGCATAGCCAACGCAGCAACGAGCATTATACTAAGAATCTTTTTCATTGTAATTCTGTTTAAATGATTAGATTGTACTTAAATTGGTTGTCTCAGATGAGATTAATAGGTGTGACCACCACCGTAGATTTGATGAGAATCAGCGTCCTCATCAAGGTTCTGACCATCAACAACGAGGCCAACACCGAGGAGTTGGGTGTTCTTGAAGTCGCTCGACATTTCGAATGCAGCTTTCTGCGTACCTACGTTAACATCGAAGAAGCCATCAGCAACAAATGCCGCAGATTTGAGTTCATAAGTACCTTCGCACTTCTGAGAATCGGTGTAGCTGGTTTGATTGGTCTTAGATGTCCAAACATACCATACATCCAGGAATGCCTCCCAATCGCCGTTGTTTTTGTACTTAGCAATCTTGTAGTAGTGCGGGAAGTCTTTGGTTACGAATTTCTTGATGATAATGTAAATCTTAACATCATCGAGTTTCCAAGCATCATAGATAGCAACCTCTTGGTTGAACTTACCGCTCTTGTCGCTCTCAACATTGCAGTCGTAGATGATAGAGCTCTCGTCAGCTTTACCCTCGTTGTGAACGAGTTGGATTTGGAATGCACCACCGTTAATTTTGTTGGTGTAAGCAGCAGCACCGTCTTTGGTAATGCTGACAATTTCCTCTTCATGATCTTTAGTTGTGCTGTACTTCGGTTCCTCAACAGTAACCTTCAACTCACCCTTAACAACAATCTTGGTGTTCTTGGATGTAGGATCTGTAACAGAGATACGATCAGCAACGATGTCGAGAATAGTAACTTCACCGTCTTTCAAGCCAGCGTTTTGAGCAGCGAGCAGACCGAAGATAGCGTCTTTCGACAAGAGTTTGTTGTTGAACTCTTCTGTGAATTTACCGTTGAATTGAGCGATGTTAACTTCGCAGTTCTTAGCGTCAGCAGCCTGAATTGGGAGTTTAGCCTCATAGGAACCGTCAGAAGCAGTCTTCGTAACGAAAGCACGGTCACGAGAAGCATCACCAGGAGCATACTTAACGATGATACGAACGGTTACGCCAGCCGGAGCAGCAACGAGACCATCCTCTTTTACACTACCTTTCTCAACAACACCAGCGTTGTAGGAAATTTTACCCTTAAGGGTAGCAGTTCCTTGGCAAGCAGTGAGAACCGGGTCAATCGGAGCAACCGTTTTCTTAACCTTAGCGTCGCCAGCATTCAAAGCAATAGCTTCGTCAGTCTCAGCCAAGAAGATACGAGCGCCTTCCTCACCGATAGCGATGATGTCGGTTTTCAGATTACCGTTGATGGTCTTAGCACCAGTCGGAACGGTGATCGAATAGCTACCATCCTCAGCGGTTGTAGCCTCGAAGATTTGGTTACCAGCAGCATTGTCAGCATACTTGTCAGCAGCGACGAGGAAATAAACGCGTTGGCCAGCAAGTGCGATCTCTTGCGAAGCAGCACCAGCCTTGTCAGCTACGTAAACCAGCGTACCGGAAATCTTAGCAGATTGTTTTACATCAGCAAAATCAAGCGAACTTTGATTTTGTTTTTCGCAGCCTACGAGAGCCATCATGGCTACTGCTGCGAATAAAAAGAATTTCTTCATAACTAAAAATTTTTAGTAAATAATGAATTAATTTAAAAAATGTTTATATAAACAACCACTTATTTTGGTTTGTTTTCTATATTGGAAATATAGTTTTCCACATATTTCGGCACAAAATTACAACTTTTTTTTCATATATGCAAGAAAAAAATGAAAAATACGTAATTTTTTACAACTTTTCCGAAAAAAATCGCGCATCTTCCAACTGATTAATCTTCCCAACGTCCATCATTTTGTAGTTCTTAGGCACAAAAGCTTTCAACACTTCTTCTTTGCAGATGCTCAGATAAAGATCGATAAGCGAGAACTTAGCGCCTTTTTCGGCAATAACGGCCTCCATATGATCAAAGATAGCGGGCGAAAGGATTTGCATGCCACTAAAAGCCAAAGGCTTGAGACCGGCTTGCTTATAGTCGAAAGTCGAAAAACCGTCCTTTGGGCTCAAAGACTCAGGACGGACTTCGCCAGTAGCGATATTTGTCCAGCCACGGAGAGTATTCTCTTTGTCGAAAAGCAAATACCGTTGGGTTTCGCGAGGAGAGACAACAAGAAGGCCTAAAGAGGGGGACTTGCTGTATTCTTTGATAAAAGTCTTGATGTTAATATTCGACAGGATATCCACATTGCAAGCGAGAAAAGGAGAAGCGCTATCGTTAGTAGGCAACAAGAGTTCCTTCGCTTTGCGAAGGCCTCCTCCTGTATCGAGAAGCGCATCTCGTTCGTCGGAGACAGAGATATTACATCCCCAACCGTTATTGACACGAATGGCTTCGATGATTTGGTCCGAGAAATGATGGACGTTGACCACAATATCCTTGATTCCGGCATCACGCAGTTTCTCCACTTGCCATTGGAGTAAAGGCTTGCCGTTAATAGGGACAAGCGCTTTGGGCATTGTATCGGTCAAAGGTTTTAACCTTGTGCCCAAGCCTGCGCAAAAGATTATCGCTTTCATCGTTTTATTCCTTGTTCTCGATGGATCAACTTGATCTGCACGTTGTATTTCTCTTTCAGGTGTTTGGCAAGATGTTCCGCGCAATAGACAGAACGATGTTGCCCTCCAGTACAGCCGAAAGCGACTTGCAAGTGCGTGAATCCGCGTTCAATAAAACGCTCCACATGATGATCCACCAAGGCATCCACATGCTCCAAGAAAGTCAAAATCTCGCCATCTTTCTCGAGGAAATCAATTACCGGCTGATCCAACCCCGTCATCTGCTTAAATTCCTCGTATTTGCCGGGGTTATGGGTACTGCGGCAATCAAAGACATAACCACCTCCATTGCCCGAATCGTCCGCAGGAATGCCTTTTTTATAAGAGAACGAATAAATGGTTACGACAAGACCGGCTGCGCCTGAAAGACCGCATTCGCTGAAAGACCGCTCCGCTGAAAGACCGCTCGCCAAACTCGCTGAAAGACTAGTCAGATACGGATATTCGTCTTTTAGTTGCTCAAGCACTTCACGGAGGTTCTTTAAAGCCATCGGGATAGAGTCCAAGAAATGCTGTTTTCGTTCGAAATAACCGCGATAGCCATAAGCTCCAAGGACTTGAAGTGTCCGGAATAGGACAAAATGAGGCAAAGCCGCCTTCCAGACATCTTTATTGAGGCTTTGAGATGTATGACTTAAGATTTGCTCTAGTTCATCCAAATATGCATCGATTAGTTCGTTGCGAAGGGTTTGCGGGATATTCGCTTTTGCTTGCCACAAGAACGATGCAACATCATACTGCGTTGGTCCGCGACGACCGCCCTGAAAATCGATAAAGTACGGCTGACCGTCCTTAATCATCACATTACGGCTCTGGAAATCGCGATAAAGGAAAGTTGAAAGAGAATTGGAGGACGCGGAAAGGATGTTATTCACCAACTTATCAAAGTCATCTTCCAATGCTGGCTCGGAGAACTCTATCTTCGTGCCTTTGAGAAAACAATATTTGAAATAATTGAGATCCCATCGAATGGATCGCTCATCCATAGCCGGTACAGGGAAACAAACTGACCAGTCAAAATCCTTTGCTCCTTCGATTTGTATATGCGCGAGCGCGCGCAATGCGCGTTCTAATAAGGTACGCTCTTCTGGCGTAAAACATCCCGTTTCACGGCCATGCTTAATTGCATCGAAAAGCAGCGTGTCACCCAAATCCTCTTGCGTGTAACTCATTTCATCTTCGCTGACCCATAGCACACGCGGCACAGGCAGTCCCTGCGAAGTAAAATGACGCGCCATATAAATGAACGCGCGATTCTCATCGCGGTTCGTACCCTCGACACGAATAATGGACTGCCCCTGTTCATTCGTCTCGCGCGTATAAGTTCTATTTGATCCTTGCTGTTTTAGCACCTGAATTGCAATGCGTTATGAATACAAGTCACCTTACACGGTCCCATGAAATTCTCCAAAATGCCGTCCGCCTCGATCAGTATATGCTTGCGATAACTGATTTCGATTTCTCTTCCGCAAAGCGGATAAACAAACGGCAGCTCGGTAAGTTTGCCATTATATAGTTTTGGCAACGCTTCGAAGACTTGTTTGAGAGTAGGTTTCTTAATAAACATCGTATGGAAAACGCCATCCGATGGGTCAGCCGTAGGATTTTGCCGAATACCGCCACCGGAAAATGGACCGTTACCCACATTCATCGTAAACAACCGATCATCGACAGCCTGCTTGCCATCGACCGTCAGCACCATATGTTGCGCTTTATGTTGCGCGATGGCGCCAATCAAGCCAAAGAGGTAGTTCACATGATGCGAACCGATGTAATACTTAAGTCGCTCAGCCTTCTGGCAGCAAAGCGGATCCACGCCAAAACCGACGGAATTAATAAAATAGCGGTGGTGTTCGATATTATTGCGCCAATACGTGACGCAACCGATGTCGATCGGATGTCCTTCACCTTCGAAGAACCGACGCAGACTTTCCTTGTGATTCTTGGTCAGATTCCAAAAACGTCCCCAGTCGTTTCCGGTTCCGCGTGGCATCAATCCAACCTGTATCTTCGCCCGTTGATCCGGTTTCAGGTCTGCCCGCATGATGCCGTTAATCGCTTCAGAGAGCGTGCCATCGCCGCCGAGGATAAGAATCTCGTCATAGCCTTTCTCCACCAGTTCACGCGCCAATTCGATTGCATGACCTGCAAATTTCGTCACACGATACGCAAAGGGCATATGTCGCTTGCGCAGCAATTTCCAGAGATAAATTCGCTGTGCGCGGAAGGCTTTTTTGCCCGACTTTGGATTGATGATAATACCTAACATTAAAATTTAAAGTTTAATGTATAGAAATCAACAAAGCGCACCAAAAAATAGTGCGCTTTGTTAGGTTTTTTACTTGAAGAATTCGTTTACTTTCTCGTTGACAACGATTTCCTCTTGGAAGACGTAAGCCCCTGTTTTAGGCGACTTAACCATCTTGATGCACTTGCTGTGTGCACGTCCGGAATTACCGGTTTGAAGGGTTGCGACCGCTTTCTGTGCCATAGTTTTAAGCCTTTCTAAAAATAGGGTTAATTACTTAATCTCCTTATGAACTGTTACTTTCTTCAAGAAGGGATTGTACTTTTTGAGTTCCAAACGGTCCGGAGTGTTTTTACGGTTCTTGGTGGTGATGTAACGAGACATTCCGGGAACACCGCTGGCTTTTTGCTCTGTGCACTCAAGGATTACTTGGACACGCGCTTCTTTTACTTTCTTTGCCATTGTTCAACTCCTTTCGTTTAATAGAGATAGCCCTTGTCTGCAGCTTGTTTCAGCGCTGCATCGAGGCCGATCTTGTTAATTGTTCTCAGACCGGCTGCACTCACGTTCAGCTCGATCCATACATCCTGTTCTACCCAGTAGAACTTGCGGCGGAAGAGGTTCACATCGAAAGTGCGCTTTGTATGGCGCTTCGAGTGAGAGACATTGCAGCCGCCCATGGCTTTCTTGCCTGTAATTTGACAAATCTTTGACATTGTTGTATATATTTTATATTATTTTTCAAAATTCAGGGCATTTTTCGCATTTCTACACGAAAAAGCGTGCAAAGGTACTGCTTTTTTTTGACATACGCAAATTTTTTTACAAAAAAATGTAAATTTTCTTGCATATGTGCGATTTTTGTTGTATCTTTGCACTCGAAAATAGTCAATTAGTATTAACCTTAAATTATTTTGTTATGGTAAAGAAATTTATATGCCCGATTTGCGGTTATGTTCACGAAGGTACAGAGGCTCCAGAGCGTTGCCCACAATGCAAACAAATCGTTAAATGGAAAGAGGTTGACGAGAGTGCAGGTATCGCATTTGCATGCGAGCACATCATTGGCGTTGCTAAGGACGAGAAAGATCCGATTATCGCTGAAGGTCTGCGCGCGCACTTTATGGGTGAGTGCTCCGAAGTAGGTCAGTACCTGGCGATGGCACGTCAAGCCGACCGCGAAGGTTATCCTGAAGTGGCTGAGGCATTCCGCCGCTATGCTTTCGAAGAGGCTGATCACGCATCGCGTTTTGCAGAGCTGCTGGGTGAAGTGGTTTGGGACACAAAGACCAACCTTGAGAAACGTATGTTAGCCGAGGCTGGTGCTTGCGAAGACAAACTGAAAATCGCCAAACGTGCGAAAGAGCTGAACCTCGATGCTATTCATGACACCGTTCACGAAATGGCAAAAGACGAAGCTCGTCACGGCAAAGGCTTCGAAGGTCTGTTCAAACGTTACTTCGGAAAATAAATATCCCCTATCCTCTGTCCGTCCATCCTTTCACTTTCCTTTTACCATATTAAAGGAGGTGATTACTGGGTGATTACAGGGTGGTAAGCGGGTGATTACTGGGTAATAATTCCTCCTCCAATGACTAAATCGTCTTGATAGAGGACGACTGATTGTCCCGGAGTAATGCCCCAAACGGGATTTGCGAAAGATAAGCGACATACCCCATTCTCCTCCCTAAAGGGAGGAGTTTTTATTTCTATAGGATGGGATCTGTATCTTATTCGAGCAAATACCGGCGCATCATTTACAATCCGAACAGGACGCTCTTCTTGAAAATGCAATTCTGTAGCCAAGAGATCATCATTGGAACCCAGTGTCACTTGGTTTTTCTCTGCATCAATGTGCGTGACATACGCAGGTTGCCCAAGCGCAATTCCTAATCCTTTGCGCTGACCGATAGTATAATTGACAAATCCTTGGTGCAGACCTAGCACTTTGCCGTTTTTATCGATATATTCTCCCGCGCGCACGCGTTCATTATAATCGGGTACGTTCGCGCGTAAGAAAGAGCGGTAGTCATCATCCGAAATAAAACATATTTCCTGGCTCTCGCGTTTGGTAGCCAATTTCTCATAGCCATGCTCACGCGCGATTTCACGCACTTGTTCTTTCGTCAAATCACCCAATGGGAAAATAGTTCGCCGCAGTTGCTCTTCGGTCAAGCGCCAGAGAAAATAAGTCTGGTCTTTATGCGTATCAACAGCCGTGCGCAAATACAAATGTCCGTCTCTTTCTGCAATTCGCGCATAATGACCCGTAGCAATAAAATCACAGCCCATCTCATCTGCTACTCGCAGCATTTCACCCCATTTGATAGTGCTATTGCAGAGAACACATGGATTAGGCGTTCGACCTGCCATATACTCGTCTATAAAGTTCTGAATAACACATTGCTTGAAAGATTCGCGAAAATCCACAATGTGATGCTCAAAACCCATTTTCTCTGCGTTGTGCTTTGCTTCCATGATCGATTCGATGGTACAGCAGCCTTTCTCTTTGGCCATACACGACTCTTTGATGCTATCGTACGTGCGAAAAGTAACACCAATAACTTCATATCCCTGCTCCAAAAGAAGCATGGCACTAACGGTGGAGTCTATTCCTCCGGACATACCGAGAAGCACACGTTTGGTCATTGCTGCATATCAACGAGTTTAGTATAATAGCCGCCAAGGGCATACAGTTCATCGTGCGTTCCGCGCTCGACAATCCGTCCTTCATGCAGCACACAAATCAAGTCAGCATGTTTGATTGTAGACAGGCGATGCGCCACAACAAGTGTTGTACGTTCGCTCATCAGATGCTCAAGCGCTTCCTGTACCAGTTTTTCGGATTCACTATCCAAGGCTGAAGTTGCCTCATCGAGAATCAATATCGGAGGATTTTTAAGGATTGCTCGTGCTATGCTGAGCCGTTGCCGTTGACCTCCCGAAAGCCGACTTCCGCGGTCACCAATGATGGTATTGTATCCATCCGGCATATCCGCAATGAAATCATGCGCATTAGCGATACGTGCCGCTTGTTCCACCGCCGCTTGCCATGTTCCGCCATTAGGCGCAGGCTGCGATGTATCCACTCCGAACGTGATGTTATTATAGACAGTATCGTTAAAAAGAACCGGTTCCTGGCAGACAATACCCATCAATTCGCGCAAGTCATGCGTAGCAAACTGCCGGATATCCGTTCCATCAATTGTAATATTACCACGCGATGGGTCATAGAAACGCGGCACCAAATCGGTAAGAGTAGTCTTTCCGCTTCCCGACTGCCCGACAAGAGCAATTGTCTGTCCTTTGGGAACTTGCAGACAGATATCCGTCAGTACCTCCCGTTCCGGATGATAGCGGAAATAAACGTGCTCAAAAGCGATCTGTTTCTCAAAACGCACAGGCTGCGGTTGCTTCGGTTCTATGATATTGGAGTATGTATTTAGAACAACATCTATTCGCTCCAACGATGCCATTCCTCGGCGAATGCCATATGCGGCTTTGCTTAAATCCTTCGCAGGATTGATGATGGAATAGAAAATGACCAAATAATAAATGAACGTGGATGCATCGATGGTAGAATGGTCTCCTAAAATAAGCAGTCCACCGAACCAAAGAATGATGGCGATAAGCGTTGTGCCGAGAAATTCAGACAGCGGATGCGCCAAATAATACCGTCGGTTAATGCGATTGAAGGTAGCGCGTGTAGCATTAATAAGAGTGACAAAACGTTCTCTCAGTTTGCTCTGCGCATTAAATCCCTTCACTACTCGCAGTCCCAACAATGTTTCATCAATGGAAGATAATATCTCGGCATTTTGTTCCTGTCCGCGCGTAGAGGCTTTCTTCAGGCTTCGCCCGATTCGCCCGATAAAGAATACCGCAATAGGCATCAAAACCAGTACAAAGAGCGTCAATTGCCATGAGATAATCAGCAAAGTGGTCAGATACACGAGAATCATGATGGGATCTTTGAAGAGTATATCCAAGGCCGACATGATAGACGCCTCCACTTCATTCACATCGTTAGTCATTCGTGACATCACATCGCCGCGACGAGCCTCCGTGAAATAGCCCATCGGCAAGGAGAGAATCTTATCGTACAATTGTTGTCTGAGATCGCGCAAAACACCCGTTCTGATAGGCACCATATAATAGTTTGCCAGCCATGCTGTACCGCATTTAAGACCGGTCATCACAACAAGGAAAAGCCCTAACATCAGCAATACATAGCTTGATCCATGTAAGGCAATCTGATCATTCAGAATACAGTAAAGATTGGAGCGAAGCGCCGCAATCATATTCTGCAATCCGCTCACTTGCGCCAAATCCACCCACTCTACTTCGGCTGCTGTAAGGCCAAAAAGAATTCGCAACACCGGAATAATCGCCGCAAAAGAGAACAACGATAAAATTGTAGATAACAGATTGAAGAAGATATTCAAACCCATTTGTACCTTGTATGGCGGTACAAAACGACGAAGGATATGTATTATTTGGTCATTTACCATAATGTCATTTTCTACTATTCTCGCGAACGTAACTAATTATTTGTTTGTCAAAATTCTCATGAGGTGAATAAAAACACGTTCGAATAGGCAAAGCTATTAATCGCTTACCTTGTGCTTGCAAACGCTCTATGAGTGGCGTAGTTCGAAGGCGCTGTATATCTTTCTCCGTAGTCAAAATAAAATCGAAATGTTTGGCGCGCTCGATGATGGTATCAATATCCTTGGGCGAATAACGATGATGGTCACGGAAAGCCAACAGTTCGGCCTTGGGATACAACGTACACACATAATCGAACATATACTGAGGCTGCGCAATACCGCACAATACTAACGGAACTCCCTCTTGCTCCATACTTGCATATTCTACTCCTGCGAAATGCAGTTGTTGATAGGTGGGGAGATGGAGACGGTTATCCACCACGCGCATATCAATCGGTCTAATGGTATTCGGACATTTAGTCACCACAATAGCATCCGCCACCAAAGCCCGAGAAGGCACATCACGCAATGTTCCCCACGGCAACATATGATCATCTATATATAGTTTATCATAAGCCGTGAGAAGGACCGTGAAGCCACATCGTATGGAGCGATGCTGCATCGCATCATCAAGAATAATCACATCTATTTCCGGCACTTGTCGTTTGAGTTGCCTAGCTCCATGCACACGACTCTCGCACACCGCGATAGGCACTTCGGGAAAAGCTCGATGTAATTGCATCATTTCATCACCCAAAGTCTCCACAGAAGAATAATCATCTGCCATCACGAAACCACGCGAGGTACGCTTATAGCCCCTGGAAAGGACCGCAGGACGAAATCCATTCTCCTGCAATAACCGTACGAGATAGGCCGCCATCGGCGTTTTCCCCGTTCCTCCTACCGCCAAGTTTCCCACACAAATAGTAGGTGTATCGACAGAGAAAGACGGGAGTAAACGTCGATTAAACATCGAATGTCGGATTACCACGCCTAAGGTATAAAGCCAACTAAGTGGAATGGTGAGCATGAATTATTGGATATTTACTTCCGGCATAAGTGCCATAATTCGCGGTTTCGAACAGAAGTCACGCACCTTCATAATTAAGCGTTCCTCTTCTGTTGAGTTATCTAACATTTTCAGCAGTTCCTCAAATGGATCTTGTTTCTCCGGATAATAAGTCAGTTTATACGACTCCAAGCCTGCCAATTCAACAGCTTTTGCTATAGCGTCATCAATATTACCCAATTCATCTACGATGCCGATTTCTACACCTTTATTACCGAGCCATACACGTCCTTCACCGATTGACTTGATATAATCCTGCTCCACATGACGACCTTCAGCACAACGGGACGTAAACAGGTCATAACCACGTTCAACCATCGTTTGCATCAGGTTGTGTTCCTCTTTATTCATGCCTTTGTAAATAGCATTTGATTGGAGCGCAGAATTACGGTTGGTAGTAATACCATCAATATCCAGACCGACTTTATTGCGGATTTTCGATACATTAGGTACTGTACCAAAAATACCTATAGAACCGGTAAGAGTTGTTGGCTCCGCAAAGATATAATCCGCGCCACAAGAGATATAATAACCTCCGGATGCTGCATAATCACCCATCGAAACAATTACAGGAATACTATCCGCTTTGATATTCTGAACGGCATGCCAGATTTGCTCACTTGCATCCGCGGATCCGCCAGGACTATTCACGCGAAGTACAAGAGCCTTAATATCGTCATCCTTGCGGATTTTCTTTAGCGTTTTTACCACATCTTTTCCTACGATTCCATCACCGGAGTCATCGGTAATTTCTCCCTCGAGATACAGGACGGCCACTTTGTCTTTTACTTTGGACTCCGGACGTTTCACTTGTGCCAGCTTGTCGGTGGTAAGTGTGTTATAATCTTTCGTACCGGTATAAACACGAAGCAATGAATCCATATCCTGCATGTAAACAATCGTATCTACCAGACCAGCTTTAACTTGATCTTCTGCCGTTTGAAGACCCATATAATTGTCAGCCAAGACATCTAGCTGATCTTCGGCAATATGACGCGAAGCGCTGACTGCACTCTTATACTCAGCCCAAATACCATCGATATACTCCTTGGTTTGTTTGCGGTCTGCGTCAGACATCGAAGTACGGAAGAAAGGCTCAACGGCCGATTTGAACGTACCCACTTTGAGAATCTGCATTTCCACACCGATTTTCTCCAGTACACGAGTAAAATACATCTTTTGTGCCGAGAGTCCGTTCCAATTAACTGCTCCTGTCGGATCTATACAAATACGATCTGCAACAGAAACAATATAATAATTTGTTTGGCTATAGTTCTTCGCCGAGGCAATAATCCACTTACCGCTGGTTTTGAAATCTAATAAAGCATCACGAATAACCTTCGCATTAGCAGGAGCTACCGATAATGAGGCATCATCAAGCCAAATACCTAAGATTTTGTCGTCATTTTTGGCCAGACGAATATTTGAAAGAATATTATCAAGTCCTACCGATTCCTCTGCTGCATAATTGCCGTAAGGCATTGAACCCATCAAACCTGCAAAAGGATTTGCTTCCTTTGCTTGCTCTACCAGAGTTCCTTTCAATTGCAAACGATAAACGGTTTTGTCTTTCAATTCCACTGTTGACGAAGAGAACATATCACCCATCAGCCAGCCTAAGATACCACAGCATAAGAAATAAACAACTAAGAAGATAAGGCAGCCGCCTAAACATCCCACTTTACGACGAGGACGAGCATCCTCACCATACACATTGTTTGATCTACGATTAAAAAAGTTCATAAAGCATAAAATTTTAGTTAAACAATTTATATTTTGAGATTAAATGTTATTCGATGATAAGGTGTAACACCATATTTTTTCAAAGCCTCATAATGTTCCGCAGTCGGGTAACCTTTGTTTGTATCCCAACCATATTGCGGATATTCCTCATGCAATCGCAACATATATTCGTCTCTATAAGTCTTTGCCAGCACACTTGCCGCCGCAATTGACATATAGGTTGCATCGCCATGCACAACTGTATGAGCAGGTATCTCTAATAATTCTCCTTCCGGCACATAGGGTTTCCATTTATTGCCGTCCACCAAAATATGTTGCGGGCGTACAGACAATTGTGCTAATGCGCGTTGCATTCCGATTATCGAACATTGTAATATATTTCGTTCGTCTATTTCTTTGGCGGTCACTTCCACTACAGCCCAACTAACTGCCTCACGTTCGATGACCGGTCGCAATGCTTCTCGTTGTTTCTCGGTCAATTGTTTCGAGTCGTTCAGCCACGCAAACTCCGGAATCTGCTCCACCCGATTGGGATCAAGGATAACAGCCGCAGCAAACACACTTCCCGCCAACGGTCCCCGTCCCGCTTCGTCACAACCGGCTTCTATGAGCCCCGATATCATACAAGTTTTCAGCATTCCAGTTTCAATCTTTTAGAACGGATATCCGATAGCGAAATGAAAAGTCATGTCATCGTGCCATCCAAGGCCATTAGAGGCGGTACGCCATTGCTTGCCCTGCGATATACGACTCGGGTCATGCAGTTTGACACCAAAATCAACACGGAATATAAATATCGACAAGTCAAAACGCACACCTACGCCATAACTCCACGCAATTTGTTTATAGAACTGATCGAAACGGAATACGCCGCCCGGTTGAGTCTCATAATCTCGTATAGTCCATATATTTCCTGCATCTGTAAAGGCCGCTAATTCAAGGAAGCTAAGCACTTTGAAACGATATTCGAGGTTCATATCCAATTTAATATCACCCACTTGCAAGTCATAGAACAAACCCGTTCCTTTCCCTTGAAATGCTCCCGGACCCAATGTGCGTGCTTGCCAACCGCGGACACTATTTGCGCCACCGCCGAAATAGCGTTTCTCAAACGGCAGAACATTAGCATTCAAATATGGGATCGCCACACCAAGGCCAACATGGCCCAATAAATGATGTTTCGGAGTTATGACACCATGGTAAGTGAAGTTAATATCTCCCTTGGCATATTGTGCAAATGGTATTTTCCATAACATATACGCGCCATTGGCGTCTTGTTGCAGGTTAGCAACCTTCGCTATACCATACAAGAAATTACCTGCCGTTTCCGCACGAATTGCAAATTGCAGATAAGAGCGGTCCGGATGACGCGAATCGTATGTAGTATAAGATCCCAAATAACTCCAATCCAATATGAAATGATCCTCATAACTAGCTAATAACATCGATGAACGATCCACAAAATTATGCCGGAACTCATCGGACATCCATGGCACATAAATATAGTTAATATCTATCAAATTGAACTGATGTGTCCATTTCGCCCCCGGTTTGCGAGGAATCATGTACCCTAAACCGGCGTTAGCTATAGTACGGGTGTATTCGTCTGGCCGCTGTTGATAATTATACGCAAGATTGAATTTTACGTTTGATGGGAAAAGGAGTCCCATTTCTGCTTTGGCCTCAATAGCTCGACCGCCGTTAGCACGCCATTCATAGGAAGCCCGGCCTCCAATGGAGAACACTTCCGCACCTTTAAAGATATTCTTATTGCTATAGTTAAGTCCTGCAGCAACGCCCCAGTCTCCGGCACTATATGTTCCTTCCACTTCCGCAGCGATTGAGTTCAAACGTCCTTTGGAAATGGTAATCGAGCAATCGAGCAATGTATCCCCAACAGGAGTAAAGGCAATATCTACATATTTGACCGGAGGTAGCGCATTCATGCGTGCATAAGTGCGTTCTACGCGCCACTCGGCATATCGGTCGCCTTCATGCAAACGAGTCGCACGACGGATAGCGCTCTTACGCAAGAAAGGTTTATCCAATTTATATTCCACATCGCGAATATAATATTGCGTTCCGATACGCTCCAGAGTTGCAGAATCGAGATGGAGAACATAAGGCGCCAGATGAATACGGACATCCACCTGATGGCTGTCAAGCGCACTATCTGCCGTAAACTCCAGCATCGATTTCTCGAAATAGAAATAACCTTGATTACGCAAAGCTGTAGCTATTCGTTCGCGTTCTTCATCAAGCGTCGAAGCAGAGAATTGTTGGCCTTCCTTCACTTTGCAACGTTCATCTACAGCTATCTCATAAACCGCTCTATGCGGAATATCCACCGTGTAATGCCGCACTTTATATGCCTGATTAGCCGTCACAATATAAGTCAAATCCACCTTGCGGTTCTTAATCACTTTCTGCGTATCTACCTCTGCATGGAAATAACCCATATTATTCATCTGCTGGCGCAACTGCTGCATGCTTATACCTGTCAGCTCTTCATCATAGATAACAGGAGCCTCGCCCATTTTAAAGGCATTTCGTGCCAGGCGCTTTTTGGATTTGGTCGTAGTATCGGTCGGAGCTGTATTATAAACATGCAGCTGCATTTTCCAGAAGCCCAAAATCTCCGTATTCTGTTTCTGGCGCAGATAATTGCGCAACTGGCCGGTAGAAATGGTCTTGTCATCCTCACATTTGACCTTCGCCTTATTGAGCAAATACTGGTCTTGCGGCACGAATTTCGTCGTGTTGCAAGAGGAGCAAAGAATAAGGAACACGGAGCAAAGACCTATTGCCCAGTTCAACTTTTTTCCATATGTGCACAATATACGCAACATAATTAGCGTGCAAAATTACAAAAAAACTTGCACATGTGCAAATTTTTTACTACTTTTGTAGCCGATTTGGGAATTATTATGGAAAAAATCAGTAAATCACAGGTCAAACTTGTAAAAAGTTTGCAGTTGAAGAAATTCCGCGATGAGTTAGGACTCTTTGTCGCTGAAGGCGAGAAATGCGTGGAAGAGTTGCGTAATGGATTTGAACTCGTCTCGCTTTATCGCGAAGGAGAAAATGCCACCAGAACCGAAATTGAGCAGATGTCCGGACTTCGTACGCCTCAAGGCGTAATAGGCGTGTTTAAGAAACGTACTGTGAGCAACGAAATGCTGAAAGAACCCATTAAAAAGCATCTTACCCTTGCGTTAGACGGCATTCAAGATCCCGGCAACTTAGGAACGATTATCCGCACTTGCAACTGGTTTGGTGTGGATCATATTTTATGCTCGCTGGACACGGCTGATTGTTACAATCCGAAAGTAGTTCAGGCAACCATGGGAGCCATGGCGCAAGTAAACATAGAATATGTCAACTTGCCGGAACTCTTGCATGCAAACCAACTGTTATGGGATTTACTGCCCAAAAGCGAAAAACGTCCGCCTATTTATGGAACGCTCCTGAACGGGAAAAACATGTACGAGAAAGGAGCCATTCCTTCCAAAGAAAGCGGAATTATCATTATGGGCAATGAGGGTAACGGCATTTCGCCCGAAGTGCGCAAATTTATCACCCATCCCCTTCTTATTCCGAGTTTCTCAAACAAAAAGGCCTCCGAAGTAATCGAAAGCCTCAATGTTTCTATTGCTACCGCGATTGTTCTCGCAGAGTTTAGGAGAATTTAATATTCTGCCATTTGTTCGTTTACCGTCTTATTGATAAAGTCGGCGAACTCTTGAATGGTCATCGTGCCTTTCACTTCCGCGCCTTGCTGACGAACGGAAACAAGTCCTTCTTCAGCCTCTTTCTCTCCGACAATCAGCATGTACGGAATACGTTTCATTTCGTTGTCACGAATCTTACGTCCGAGCTTCTCGTTACGGTCATCTACGATGACACGTACATCTTGCGCTTCGAGTAATTCTTTCACTTTCCAAGCATATTCGTTCGATTTCTCTGAAATCGGCAGAACAACGGCTTGGTCAGGCGTAAGCCACAACGGGAATTTGCCTGCTGTGTGCTCTATGAGCACAGCCACAAAGCGTTCCATCGAACCAAACGGTGCACGGTGGATCATTACCGGACGATGTTTCTGGTTATCTTCGCCTGTATATTCGAGTTCAAAACGCTCAGGCAGGTTATAATCGACTTGAATGGTACCAAGTTGCCAACGACGGCCGAGCGCATCCTTAACCATAAAGTCAAGTTTCGGACCATAGAAAGCGGCTTCTCCGGTCTCTTCACGAGCCGGCAGGTTCATTTCCTTACAAGCCTCGCGAATTGCATTTTCTGCATGCTCCCAGACTTCGTCTGAGCCAACATATTTCTCGTGATTATTCGGGTCGCGAAGCGAAATCTGTGCCTCGTAATTCTCGAAATTCAGCGCCTTGAAGATAATATTGATAATCTCCATCACACGGATGAACTCCTGTTTTACTTGATCTTGACGGCAGAAGATATGCGCATCGTCCTGCGTGAACGAACGGACACGTGTCAAACCGTGCAACTCGCCGCTTTGCTCATAGCGATAAACAGTACCGAATTCCGCGCAGCGGAAAGGCAGATCTTTGTACGAACGCGGACTATTCTTATAAATCGCACAGTGGTGCGGGCAGTTCATCGGTTTGAGCAGATAAACCTCACCTTCCTCGGGCGTTGTGATCGGCTGGAACGAATCCTTGCCATAATGATCCCAGTGGCCGGAAGTCATATAAAGGTTCTTTGAACCTATATGAGGCGTGATAACTTGCTGATAACCATAGCGTTTCTGGATCTTCTTCAGGAAATCCTCGAGACGCAGACGGAGAGCCGTTCCTTTCGGTAGCCAGATCGGCAGACCTTTTCCGACCATGTCGGAGAACATGAATAGCTCCAGGTCTTTTCCTATGCGGCGGTGGTCACGTTTCTTCGCTTCTTCGAGCAATGCCAGATATTCATCGAGCATCGAGCGTTTCGGGAAAGAAATACCGTAGATACGCGTCATCATCGGACGTTTCTCATCGCCACGCCAGTATGCCGCAGCACACGAAAGCACCTTGACTGCCTTGATATCGCTCGTACTCATCAAGTGCGGGCCTTTACAAAGGTCGGTAAAGTTGCCTTGGGTATAAGTGGTAATCGTACCATCCTCCAATTCGGAGATTAATTCGCATTTGTACGTTTGCCCTTTCTCGCCGAAAGCCTTGAGTGCATCAGCTTTGCTGATTTCTGCGCGAACGATAGGCTCTTTGCGTTTCTGAATCTCCATGATTTTCTCCTCAATGGCGGGAAAATCGGATTCTTTAATCACCTGGCCTTCTGCGGGCATCACGTCGTAATAAAAACCATTCTCAATAGCCGGACCGATACCGAATTGAATGCCCGGATAGAGTTCTTGCAGCGCTTCTGCCATCAAGTGCGAGCTGGAATGCCAAAACGCATGTTTCGCTTGTTCCTCTTCCCACTCAAACAGCTGCGTGCTGCCATCTTGATATTGAACTTTGATCATATGTTTGTGTTGTTTATTTCGAAAAAACGTGCAAAGGTACAATAATTTTCGCACATATGCAAATAAATTTGCAAAAAATTAATCAAAACACCATTTTATGCCCAGACACGGATTGCACATAAATCCTGCGCCGGTGAAGTTGTAACTGAACTCAATTTCCGTGCCCACATGCAAATTCGGGCACTTGAACCATTGTCCCACACAATACCATAATTGCGGTTCGGAAATGAAGACAAACGACTGCTTTTCATTTTGCCGAACGCCCCAGATGTCCGCAAAGCCCGAAAATGTCAAACCCGGCGCCTTGCAGAAGTCAAGACACGTCCAGACAAAAGTGAACTGCAGCGGCACTTGATTTCCCGTTTGACGAATCCATTTCCCGTCTCTCTTCACGCGCCACATATTTTCGTCATCCGCCACATATTTGAACAATAGTTCAAAATTGAAGATATTCTTGTAATCCGCCGTGTGCAGACAGTAGTTGAGTCCAAACAATGCAGCATGGTTAATTCCGTACCCGAAAAGCGATCCGTCGCCTTGTCTTCCAACGCCTAATCCGCCATCATATTCAACCTGCAGACTCAAGTCTTTCACCACGCTGTTTTGCCAGAAATTCAAACAACGCGCAATCTCCCAGTACGCCATAAATGGCGTATTTCTCGGATCCAACTCCGAACGAAGACTGTAATCGATATCCATGAAAGCGAACGTATTGCCCCAGTTATCCGGATAGAACAGTTCAACCGTCGTTGTCACACGATTCGAACGCTGATTTGGGCACAAAGTGCCCAGGCTTCCGAAATCATAAAACACCTGCAAGTTCGTTCCCGCCTGCGCAGATAGCGCGAGAAACCATATAAGGAATAGCAGAATACTCTTTTTCATGGTTGCAATTGCTTAATTGGGTGCAAAGGTACGAAAAATTCTGCAATTGTGCAAATTTTTTATGCATTTTTGAGCAAAAAGAAGCACTAGAAGCGTAGAAGTCCAGATTACCAGAAGTCTAGAAGAGTATAAGATGACACCGAGAATAACGCACTTATCGCGCACTAATAGCGCACTTATCACGCACTAATCACGCACTAAATTTAACACATATCAATGATATAGTATATATACATAGTATATATACTGTTTTTGTAGATGATTTTTGGTAAAAAAGCAAGGATTTTTCAGGTGAAAAGAGGCAAAAATATCAAAAATTGCAAATTTATTTGCATATATCAATTTTTTGTTGTATCTTTGCACGGAATTTGGAGTGTAATCTTTTTATTAACCCAAAAATACTATCACTTATGAAGAAAATTTTACTCTCTCTTGTTGCGCTGACAATGGCGGTAGCAGCAAATGCATTCACTTTAACCTTGCGGAATTCTGACTTGGGCAAGGCTGAAACTGTCACAGCCGACAACAATGACGTTTTGGGAGACGGCAAAGTAGCTGTTCATTTCAATTCAGAGGGCAAGACTATTGAAGTCTCGCTCGATGGAGCTACGCTCACAGACGGAGCAAACCCGGTATTTGTGTTTACAGGCGATGCAAATTACACAACCTGCAATTTGCTCATCAAAGGTCAATGTGCCATAGCAGCTACAGGCCTGTATAACAACGCCATAAGAGTAGAAGAAGGCAGTTTGTGTATTGTGCCGGACGATCCTGCTACCGCAAAATTGGATATTAGCGGTAATGCTGTGCTATTCCATTTCCAAAACAATTCTCAAATTTGGTTTAACATCATTTCCGAACTGGAAGCTTTTGATATCAATATCACTTCGGGTAGCACCAATCAGCCTGTTTTCCTCGGCAATGGCGGATCGGGAACCACCAAGGGCTTATATATCGCTGTAGCGAATGTAACAATCACTTCCGCTTCCTCATCAGCGCTGGCTGTAGATATGGACGCTATAGCTTGTGCAGGCAAATTATCGAATGGTGTTGAAATAAGTAGCGGCGAATTTGTTAAAGATGGCAATCCGTATGCCGGCAACTTGACTATCATGGCGCCACTACCTATTAGTATTGGTACAACTCTACTTTTCCCGGATGAAGTGGATGATTTCCAGCCTACTGCTCTATCAACAGGCAAGATCAGTTACGATATAGATACGCGCACACTTACATTCGAAGATGTTACTATCGATGGTAACGTTATCATTAGTTGCGATAATGTCACCATTTATCTGAAAGGTAAAAATGAAATTAATAATAACCCGTATGACACAAACCCACGTATAAGGTTTGCAAAGAACGCAAAGATAGATGGTGATGTGGATGCAGAATTGTGGATTGACGGTGGCAATAAATCAGTAGGTATTTGGGCAGAAGACGGTTTGGAAATCGGCGATTTTAATATACTTGTCGTTCGATTTACCACTGTTGCTATCGCAGGACAAGCAGGCTCGACTTCTGAGAACAATGTGCTGACACTAAATACCGCTGACCTGCCGCAAATCAGAGGAACAGAGGCCGCTATCAAGGACTTTAATGATTTAATCATTAACTCTCCGGAGATGACTGAGGTATTTGATGAAGATTTCATATACAACAAGGCTCTTAAAGCCTTAGTAGAAAAGAACGATGAAGAATATGTTGTGAAGAATGTTTCGCTGACATTACCGCAATACTTGTGGTTCTGTAATGTACCTGTAACAGTTAGAAATGCGAGTGACATCAAGGTTTTTGACGCAGAAGGCAAGGCAAGTTACGACAAGAATACCAAAACATTGACGCTCAACGGATTCAAGAATAACATTACAGAACAAGTAATCAAAGCTCCGCTGGAAGCCTTAACCGTTAAATTAATAGGAACGAATATTGTTGAAGGTAGCGATATGGGGGCTACCATTGAAACGAATTTCGATTTGACGATTGAAGGCCCGGGAAGCCTGCAAATAACGGCTGACCCGTCTCAGGCAGGTATAGAGATTGCTACTTCTTCTGTCTTGACAATCCAAAAGGATGCTTCCGTTGAAATAACCGGCGGTTTAGAAGGTATCAAGACGAACGCATCCATCTCTTGTATGAGTCTGGGAATGGATCCGGAAGCTCCTATAGAGCCGGATGGCAATGCGGCTGGTGTTCTTAACATTAATCACGCAGATCTTCATATTACTGCAGTTAATGCTGCTGTTATCGGCTTCAAAGAGCTAAATCTCAAAAACGCAGAAATCACAACAACAGGCGTTTACTTCGAGTTTGGCTGCCTGAACGGAAGCGGGATGGAAGCAACTTATGGCATTTACGAAGAAGCCTTTTCCGACTATGCTACAGAAGTTACGATTGCCAAGACCGCAGCTACAGCAATCAGCAATACCTCAATCTACGAGAATGGTCAGAAACGGATTATTGACGGTAAACTCTTCATCATTTGCGGTGAGCACATGTATGATGCTCAAGGACAAATGGTAAAATAAATTATAAATTTGAAATTATAAATCATAAATAATTGAAATTATGCGAACAACATTTAATCGCCTTCGTGCAGTAAAAGACAGCCTTCCTCATGGTAGTATGGACGCAATCGCCGCAGAACTGGGCATCCCCGGTGATGAGGTAAGAGCCTATTTCAACGGGGAGGGAACAGCAGATTATCATTTGGAGCCGGGTTACGACGGCGGTATAGTTGATTTTAGCAACACACGCATCCTCGAGGTGGCTTTACGCCGAGCTTGGGAAGCACAAAATGCGTTATAAGTTAAAAGTTGAAAATTAAAAAACGCACGGTATTAAAAAGAGTAATGGCTCTGGCGCTTTGCGTCGGAGCGTTACCCTTTATATTTAACGCAGGCGTGCGTGCGGAAGAGATTACAAGCCAAGAAACCCAAACGGGAAGCAAATGGCTGGACGATCCGCATCAGCACGTTGGACTGACTTATAGTGCCTCGGCTAAGTTCCAAACGGCTTATCTCTGGCGAGGTATTTATGTCGGTGCGTTAAATACCCAATTAGACGCAAGTATAGGTTACGGCGGACTGTATTTCGAGGCTTGGTGGAATATAGGCGCAGAGGACTGGACTTTCAAAACCTTCCAGCCGGAAGTGGACCTTATTCTCGGATTCAGCCGTTGGGGATTGAATGCGTCGGCTGTGTTTATTCATAGTTTCAACTGTCCGTTCTTTGACTTCGGCTTGCATCCCGGAACGCCTGGAAATGCCTTAGAAATAGACCTGCGTTATACCGTTAGCAGCAAACTGCCGCTCAGTTTTCTCTGGGCAACGCGTGTGGCTGCCAATGACGGTTACTTAAACGATGCAGGCGAGGCAGTCAGAGCTTTCTCCAGCTATGCCGAAGTGAGTTATACACAGCAGCTGCGCGACGGATTTAGTCTCTATTATGCCTTTGGCATAACGCCATGGCGCAGTATGTACACGGGCTTTGAGCGTGGCTTTGCCGTACAAAACATCGAAATGCGATTAAGCAAAGCATGGTCACTTAGCGAACATTGCGGCTTGTCGCTCACAGGCCAATTGAGTGTAAGTCCAATGGCAAAGATAAATATGATTAATCCCAATATCGCACTTTGTATCTTCTTGAAATAAATTATAAATAACAAATAGTAAATGAAAAGAGTATTAGCTTTGTTTACTGCCGTGATGGCAGTTGTTTTTTCTGCTAAAGCAGAAGTAGAATTTGCTTACGAAGCAGGTGCCGAATTAGTGAGCGCTTATATCTGGCGTGGCATGAATAACGGCGGTTTGAGTATTCAACCCGAAGGGTTGGTTGGTTTCGATGCCTTGGATGAGGCTATTCAGTTCCGCGCAGGTATTTGGGGCAGTTTTGGTGCCACAGACTGGAAGTTCGAGAAAAATCAACCTGTTCTCTTCGAGGATTATAATCCCAACACCTATTTTATGCCCGAGATTGACTTCATCGCCTCTCTCTCGGCTTACGGCGCAAGTATCGGTTTCAACGAATATTACTACTGCGATGACGGCGAAAGTCATCAATCGGAAATCTGGTTCGGTTATAACTTTGACTACTTCTTTGGCCAAAGCGCTTACTTTAACTGGTATACCGTTGTTGCCGGAGCGGACATGAATATTGACCCATCAATCGTATTTCCTGCTCCTGAACGCCGCGCATACTCAACCTATATTGAGTTAGGTTACGATTACACTTTCGAGGACTGGGGCCTGACGCTCGGAGCACAGATTGGTATGTCGCCATGGCAAAGCCAGATGATGTATTATAACGATAAGTTCGCAGTAGTCAATCTTTCTCTCAAAGCAGACAAGGAATTCGACCTCGGCGTTTGTACGCTTAATATCTGGGCTACCGGCAGTCTTAATCCGGATGGAATGAATACGGACAAAGATCATCCGGGATATAACGTATTTGTTAACGCAGCCGGTGACGACAAGCTGTACATGCAGAAACTCAACGGCGCGATTGGTTTAGGCGTTTGGTTCTAATGATTCGTCCGAATAAAAAACATACCATTGGTGCGTTGCTGGGCTTAGGCTTGGCTGTGCTGTTGATTTGGGGCGTAGATAACGATCCCAAACCGCAGTATTGGCATAACGAAGGGCACGTTTTCGGAACATACTATAACATCCGTTACGAGGCTACGGCGGACTTGGAGGACAGTATTCAGGCGGCGTTTAAGGATTTTGACAACAGCCTGAGCATGTTCAATCCCCACTCTATTCTCTCGGCCGTCAATGCGAACCGCGACACGACGACTAATGCAGCCTTCGAGACTATGTTTGACGAAGCCGCACGTGTCTATGCGCTCTCTAATGGCGCGTTTGACATTACCGTGGCTCCGCTGGTGAAAGCCTTTGGCTTTGGCAAAAAGAGCGATCAGTTTTCAGAAATCAGTATTCAGACAATTGACAGTCTCCGTGAGTTCGTGGGCTTTGACAAAGTGCAACTGGTTAATCACAAAGTGATCAAATTCGACCAACGAGTGCAGTTAGATGCAGGGGCAGTAGCCAAAGGACAAGCGTGCGACATGATAGCAGATGTGCTACGCAAGAACGGATGTGAGAACTATCTGGTGGATATAGGCGGAGAAGTGGTAGCACACGGAGTGAATGCGAAAGGCGAGCCGTGGCACGTTGGCATCACCAAGCCCAATCTCAATAACGAAGGAGCGCAAGAGGACCTGCAAGAAATCCTCGCTGTAAGCGATATTTGTATGGCCACGAGCGGCAATTACCGTAATTATTACTACGCAGACGGCGAGCGTCGCAGCCATACCATTGACCCGCGGACGGGTTATCCTGTGCAGCACTCGGTTCTAAGCGCTACGGTGGTTAGTAGCAGTTGCATGCGTGCGGATGCATTGGCTACGGCATGTATGGTGTTAGGAGCAGACAAAGCGATGGAAATGATTGAGCGTGCTCAAGACGCAGCTTGTTATCTTATCGTAGCGCAAAACGACAGTTTAGTCGTTCTTCAGTCGCAAAAATGGAGCGATTTCGTGCAAAAATAAAGAAAAATTTGGTCAATTAAAAAAAAAGCAGTAATTTTGTAGGCTAATTTGGATTAATGCGCACAAAAAGTTACATACTACTGTTGCTATTAACGGTATTTCTCACGAGTTGTGGGGAGTACCAGAAGTTGTTAAAATCGCGTGATCCGGAGGAGAAATATCAGGCGGCATTGCGCTATTTCAACGACCAGCAGTATGTAAAGTCGCAAACATTGCTGGACGACGTAAGCAATTACTACAAAGGCACGGAGCGTTCAGAAGACGTTTTGGCTTATCTGGCACGCAGTTATATGGGACAGAAAGCATATGAGTCCGCGACCGATTATTACCAAGCTTACGTGCGCAATTACCCAAAGGGTAAGTATGCCACAGAGGCCTATTTTCAGATTGGCCATTGCCAGTATCTAGACTCGCCGGATGCCCGCTTAGACCAAGACATTACGCGTAAAGCGATAGAGGCCTTCACGCTCTTCGTTGAGTTATATCCGGAGAGCCCATATGCCGAACAGGCGTACACCGAGATGGCGGAGCTGTTTGACAAACTGGCATTGAAAGAGCTCAAGAGTGCACAGCTGTATTATAATCTCGGCACATATCTAGGCAACAACTACCAGAGTTGCGAGATTGTAGCGAAGAATGCGCTGAAGAACTATCCGAGTAACAGTTATCAAGAAGACCTGAATTGGTTGATTTTACAGGCGAAGTACCAGCAGATGGTTAACTCGTTTGAGGAACTGAAGGCAGATCGAGCACGAGACACACAAGATGAATATTATAATTTTGTGACAGAGTATCCCACTTCCAAGCACCGCAAGGAAGCAGATAAAATGCTCACACAAATTAAGAAAATACTGAAAGAGTAAAGTTTAAAGTTTAAAGATATATGGATTACAAAAATTCGAAAGCACCGAAGAATACGGTGACACGTGACATCAACAAACTAATTGAACCGGTTGGTAACGTATATCAAACGGTAGCCATTATCGCTAAGCGCGCTAACCAGATTAGTGCCGGCATTAAGAAAGAACTGGACGCAAAACTGCAGGATTTCTCTATTCCGCAGGATAACCTCGAAGAGACCTTTGAGAACAAAGAGCAGATTGAGATCAGCCGCCAGTATGAGCGTCTGCCTAAACCATCGCTGATGGCAACTCAGGAATTCATCGACGGAGAACTCGTTTACCGTGTAGGTAACCGTGTTGATCAGCGGAAATAAGAGTTAGAGGGTAGAGGTTAGAGGTTAGTGATTCGAGGTTAATGGCATTAACCGGCAAGCACATATTAATTGGCATTAGCGGGGGGATTGCGGCGTATAAGATTCCTGAACTCATCCGTTTGCTGGTCAAAGACGGCGCGGAAGTACGGGTAGCTACAACCCGAAATGCCCTGCAATTTGTTACCGAGACAACGCTGCAGACCCTTTGCGGTCACAGCGTTTATTCGGATGTGTTTGCTGCAATCAACGAGCATGCCACGGAACATATCTCGCTGCCCGAATGGTGCGATGCGATGATTGTTGCGCCGGCCACGGCAAATGTGCTGGCAAAAATGGCTGCCGGCATAGCGGACGATGCACTCACCACTACCATCTGCTCGTGCGTAGCACGAAAACCGATGATTATCGCCCCGGCGATGAACGATAAGATGTGGGAGAACCCTGCTACGCAGAAAGCCATTGAGACCATCCGTTCATGGCAGAATATTTGCGTCATTGAGCCGACCGAAGGTCCATTGGCTTGCGGTACCGTAGGAAAAGGACGAATGCCTGAAGTGGAAGAACTCCACGAAGCGCTCGAATATGCTTTCACGCCACAGACGATGGCCGGTGAGAAAGTTCTTATCACAGCCGGCGGCACACAGGAACAGATTGATCCTGTGCGGTTTATCAGCAATTACTCGACGGGAAAGATGGGCATTGCTTTAGCGCATGCGTGTGCGCGAAGAGGCGCACAAGTGACGTTGGTCTGCGGAGCAGTCAGCGTGCCTGTCTATAATCCTTTCGGACATATCCAGCGCGTCGATGCGCTTTCTGCGCAGGAGATGTACGAAGCATGTATGGCCCAATGGCCGAAGATGGACAAAGCTATTCTCTGTGCAGCAGTAGCGGATTTTGCGCCTACTCAAACGGCAGCGGAGAAGATAAAGAAACAGGCCGGACAGACGGAGATGACGATCCAGTTATCCACCACTCCGGACATAGCCCGTGCTCTCGGAGAGAGCAAGAAAGCCTGTCAGATGCTAATCGGTTTTGCTCTGGAAACCGAGAATGAGAAAGAAAATGCGCTCCAGAAACTGGAACGCAAACATTTCGATGCCATAGTGCTTAACTCGCTGCGGGATAAAGGTGCCGGTTTTGGAACCGATACCAATCGCGTGACAATCCTTAAGGCGGATGGCAGCGTTATCGAACTGCCCTTACAAAGTAAGGCTGCTATAGCGGACGGCATTATCGATGCAGTCGCTAAGCGTTAAACTATTAAGCTGTTAAATTGTTATTTAAACATTCCGAAGAGCCCTTTTTTCTTGGGTTCTTCTTCATTTTCAGGCTCTGCTTCTTTGGCCTCCGGAGTCCATTCCGGGCGCTCTTCGATAGTGCCTAACTGTTTCTGTACAAATGCGATAACATCCTGCAACCCTTCAGTGAAGTGCGCGAAATCTTCTTTGTACAAGAATACTTTGTGTTTCTCGAACGACGGTGCCTCTTCTCCTTCTACCTGACGGCGTTTGCTCTCCGTGATACAGAGATACAAATCCTCATTGCGCGCTTTCCGTACATCCAAGTAATAAATACGCTTCCCTGCTTTGACTGACCGGCTGTAAACGATTTCCTGGTCACGTCTTTCTTCCTGATTCTTCTCCATTTTTCTGTGCATTTTTGTGCCTTTTATGGCACGTTACATTCTAAATCCGCCGCAAAGATACGAAAAAAATCTCATATATGCAAATTTTAGTGTATTTTTTTGCATGCTAAGGAAATGCTGATGAGAGTCTGTTAATACCGAGAATAACGCACTTATCGCGCACTAATAGCGCACTTATCACGCACTAATCACGCACTAATTTTTGCATGTAATTTCGTTGGTATTATATACTATGTATATAATACTGTACATTTGGTATAAAAGGAACAGAAATAAGTAAAATTATTAGCAAGCTACAAGCTTTTCTACAAAAAAATACGCTTATACAAACACAGACGATATTTTTTTTCGTCAAATATTTGCATATTTGATTTTTTTTTAGTAACTTTGCACGATTTTTGATAATACAGTCATAAGATAGTCTATGATCAATAGAACGATGGTACGGACACGCGTGATACAAACGCTGTTCGCATATTACAAGGACAATGACAAGACACTTCATACGTTGCACAAAGAGTTGCGCAAAAGTTTTGCCGACACGTATGATTTATATTTTGTATTGCTGGACTTTGCCAATGAGTTAACGGCTTATGCCCAACGTCAGTTGGAGGAGCAGTTGAGTCGTGCTCGTGCGACACATTCCGATTGGCAGCCGAACCGGCGTTTTGTGAATAACCGTTTGGCGAAGCAACTGTTTGAGAACCGCGCTCTGCGTGCCCGCATAACGGAACAGCACCTGGAATGGGATAGCGGCATGACGGCCATCATCGAGATATACCGGCAGTTGCAGGAGAGCGATTTCTTCCGCAAGTACATGGAGGCAGAGGAGTGCACTTATGATGACGACAAGCGTCTGTGGCGGCAGATTTACCAACATCTGCTGACCGGCAGCGAGGCGTTGGTTGAGGCGCTGGACGAGATGGAGATTGTGTTGGACAAAGCCAACTGGACTGTCGATGCCGATGTGATCCTCAGTTATGTAATCAAGACCGTGAAGCGTTTCAAGGCCGACAGCACTCCTGAGACACCTCTGCTGGAGATGTTCGATAACAACGAGGAAGAGCAGTTCGCGCTGGAGTTGGCCGATAAAGTAGTGGAACATCATGAGCAGTTCGAGTCGCTCATCAACAGCCATCTGAAAGGCTGGGAGGCAGATCGAATAGCGGATATGGACCGCGTGCTTGTAGAGACCGCTCTGGCGGAGATCTTGAACTTTGAGGATATACCGCTAACCATCTCGCTGAACGAATATATCGAGTTGGCCAAGACCTATTCAGGCGACAAGAGCTTTATGTTCGTCAATGGCATCCTGACCGAGATCTTGCGGGACATGAAGAGCGATGGAAACTTCTTGAAAGCATTAACACTTAAATAATTATAATTATGTTAGATTTGATTTTATTGCAGGCCACAGAGGGCGCTGCCAAACAAGGTAACCAATGGACATTCTGGATCATGATGATCCTCATCTTCGTCGTATTCTACTTCTTTATGATTCGTCCTCAGACGAAAAAACAAAAAGAGTTGCAGAAACAACGCGAGAGCATGAAGAAAGGCGATAAAGTAGTGACCGCAGGCGGCATCTACGGTGAGATTAAAGAAGTGCAAGACAACGCCTTCATCATCACCATCGCGAAAGACGTGACCATCAAGGTGAGCAAAGATAGCGTGTTTGCTGACGTGAGCGATGCAGTAGCCCAACAACAGCAGGCAGAGAAGAAGTGAGTAAATTCTGGAAAAATATCCGCTGGACAGACGTCTTGTCGTTCCTGTTCTTCGTCTTTCTGGCCACGGCGATGTGGTACGGTCATGCTATGCAGTCCGTTCGTAACACGCGTGTGCCGGTGCTGATATCGTACACGGGCAAACCCGGTGCTATCGGTTTGGGCGAGAAAGGGTTGCCCGACACGGTGATGATTGAGGTTCGCGATGCCGGTTCACGGCTGAACGTTTACCATCGTGATCCGTTACGGCTGACCATCGACTTGAGGCCTTATATCCACGGAGAAAAAGGCACGATAAACATCCCTTCCGATGTGCTCAGGCGCAGCATAAGCGATATTCTGCAAGGTACCAGCAAGCTTGTAGAGACACGCCCTGAGTCAATCACTTGCCCCTATTTTACGGAGCAAGAGAAGAGCGTGGTGGTGGCGTTTGCTGGCGAACTGAGCACGGCAGACGAGTACCAGATTATTGCCGGTCCTAAACTGAGTCAGCGTCGTGCGAAGCTGTTCGGCGAAGAGAAAGCGTTGAGCGTTATCGACACGATATACACCGCAGAGGCAGACTGGACAGAACTGAGCGACACTATCGTTCGCCGCGTGGCTGTGTCCGTTCCACAAGGAATGCGTGCCGACTTGGACAGCGTAGATGTGACCATCATCGCCGAGCGTTTCACAGAGAAGAAACTGATCGTTCCTCTGCACGTGAAGAACGCGCCGGAGGGCTATAAGATCCGCCTCTTTCCAAAGGAAGTGGAAGTGAACGTGCGTGTAGGCATGACGCATTTTGCCCAAGTACAGGTTTCAGACATCACCGCCACCTGCACCTACTCTCCCGACCGCAAAGAGACAATGGACGTGGAGTTGTACTATACTAACCCTTACATCACTTTTGCCTGGACTTATCCGGGCGTGGTGGAATATCTGTTAGAGCAATGAGAAAGATTCAGATGGTTGACCTGCAGGCGCAGTACCAGCGCATCAAGCACGACATAGATGCCGGCATCCAAGAGGTGATCGACAGCGCTGCATTTGTGAAAGGTGCCAAAGTGACCGAATTTCAGGAGCACCTAGAAGCCTACACCGGCGCGAAGCACGTGATCAACGTAGGTAACGGCACAGACGCCCTGCAGATAGCTCTCATGGCTCTCGGTCTCAAACCAGGGGACGAGGTGATAACACCGACTTTCACTTTCATTGCCACGGCAGAAGTGGTGGCTTTGCTCGGTTTGACGCCTGTGGTGGTGGATGTAGACTGGGAAACGATGAACATGGATGTGGAATCCGTTCGACGTGCCATCACGCCTCGCACCAGAGCCATCGTTCCCGTTCATCTGTTCGGCCAGTGTGCCGATATGGAAGCACTTATGGCACTTGCCCAAGAGCACAGGTTATACGTAATAGAGGACGCCTGTCAGGCCATCGGTGCGAAGTTTACTTTCAGTAACGGCGAGACCAAACAGGCCGGTACGATTGGCCATATAGGGTGTACTTCTTTTTTCCCATCGAAGAACTTAGGTTGCTACGGAGATGGCGGTGCTATCTTCACCAACGATGACGATTTGGCCGCCAAGATGCGCGCCATCGCAAACCACGGCATGGTGGTTCGTTATCATCACGACATGATTGGCGTCAACAGCCGTCTGGATAGCATTCAAGCGGCGGTGCTGGACGCTAAGTTACCGCATTTGGACGAATATATAGCGGCCCGCCAGAAAGCAGCAGCCTATTACGACCATGCTTTCAAGGACTGTCCGGTGTTGCTGATTCCAGGTCGTCAAGCACACTCGACGCATGTCTTCCATCAATACACGCTACGCGTGACCGGTGCTAATCGGGATGCGCTGCGTGAAGGTCTAGCAGAAAAAGGCATTCCTGCGATGATCTATTATCCTGTTCCTTTGCACCAGCAGAAAGCCTATCTCGACCCACGCTATAAAGACGGCGATTTCCCCATAGCAGAACGGCTGGCTTCGTGCGTGCTCTCGCTGCCTATGCACACGGAACTGGACGAAGAGCAGTTGTCGTACATTACAAGTAATGTACTCCGATTGGTAAATTGATAATTGGTAATTTTATGCAGAAAGTAGGTCTTCAACAGAGCTTATCGCAGACAACAAAGTTGTCTCCCACTCAGATTCAAGTCATTCGCATGCTTGAATTGCCTTCCATTGAGTTAAATCAACGCATAAACGAGGAGCTGCAAGAGAACCCCGCGCTGGAAGAAGGCCGCGAGGAGCCAGAGGAATGGACGAATAACGACTTTGCGGAAGAAGACTACATGCCGGATGACGGTTACGATGACGGTCGTCAACGCGACCCGCTACAGAACGAAGACTTCAACTACGAGCAGTATGTTTCCGATGACGAGACGCCGAGTTATATGATGCGTCAGGAATATAACCCTGCCGATGACGACCGGCGTGAAGTGCCAATTATCGGCGGGAGCAGTCTGCTGGAAGAGTTGAAATCGCAGATTTACCTGACCAACATGACAAAGCCGCAGCGGCACATTGCCAAGTGGGTTCTAGGCAACATAGACGATGACGGTTATTTGAGACGCACCACAGAGCAGTTAGTAGATGACCTAATGTTCCAAGAGCAGATAAGCATTTCGGATGAAGAAATGGAGGAGATCGTCAAGCAGATCAAGCAGTTCGACCCACCAGGCATTGCGTCTTCTAACTTACAAGAATGCCTGCTTAGACAATTGGACTGCAAATTAGAGGAAGACCCCGATTCCGAGAGTTTAGGTTTGGCTCACGCCATTATAGAGTATTATTTTGAGGCGTTCTCCAAGCACCACGCAGATAAGATCAAGCAGCGTTTGGACTGCAGCGATGAGGATTTTCAGGCGGCTGTGCAGGAGATAGTGCGCCTTAACCAGAAACCAGCGAACGCTTTCACGGGCAACGTGTATGAGACGCAACGTGAGACGATTATTCCGGACTTCACCATTGAGGAGCGTGACGATGAGTTGTTCGTAGTACTGAACACCGGTGATATTCCAGAGTTGCACGTCAGTCGAGACTACCGTGAGATGCTGGACGAATACAGTAAGATGCCAAAGAACAAAGACTCGCGTGAAGCGGCTTCGTTCATCAAGCAGAAACTCAATGCCGCGCAGTATTTCATTGATGCCATCAAACAACGCAATGAGACGCTGATGAAGACCATGACTGCCATTCTCAAAGCGCAGTATGACTTCTTTCTGGACGGTGAAGAGACCAGCCTCAAACCGATGCGACTGCAAGATATTGCGGACCGCACAGGCTATGATGTTTCTACCATCTCCCGCGTAAGTAACAGCAAGCACGTGCAGACACGTTTCGGCATTTACCCACTCAAGTATTTCTTCTCTGACTCCATGACCAACATCGAGGGCGACGAGATATCGACTCGAGAGATAAAGAAAATATTACAAGAACTGATTGACGAAGAGGACAAGCAAAATCCGCTGACAGACGAACAATTAGTAAACCTAATGAACGAACATGGTTACGCAATCGCACGGCGTACTATCGCCAAATATCGTGACCTGCTCGGCATTCCTGTAGCAAGGATGCGGAAACAACTTTGAAGCGACTTTTAGACATACTCTCAAACGCGCTGAGTATCATACTCTACCCGCTTTTTGTGCCCACGTATGGCGTGGCACTTTTCTGTTATTTATATTCCCTTCAAGTGGTTCCGCTAGCTACGGTGTGGATGACCGTGGCGATTATCGGTACGTTTGTGCTGACTTGCGCCATTCCACTCTCTGCCATCTGGATATTGATGCGTTTAGGCAAAGTCTCCAACCTACACATTGATGATGCGCAGGAACGCACTATGCCTTTTGTATACGCCATACTGGGGTTTGCCGCTTGGTGCTACTTGATTATTGCTATCTTGCATGCCCCGCTTTTCATCGCCTTTACAGCTGTCGGCGCCACCACGTCCATCGCCATTGTGGCTCTAATAAACTCTCGCTGGAAGATTAGCGCACACTTAACGGGTTTGGGCGGCCTTGTCGGCGGTGTGATGTGTTATTGCCTTGGGATTGGAGCCATTCCTACCTGGAGCACTTTGGCGATTTGGATGGGTCTTTCGCTAGTTCTTATGTACGCACGTTTGGGCCTAAACGCTCACACGCCCGCACAAGTATGCGCGGGTTGGCTGCTTGGTTTGGCTTGCACCTTCCTACCCTATTGTATTTACAGTTATGTTGGATAAACTTCGCACATATTTTCTTGGCTGCCTACTTATACTGTGTATAGGTTTGCAAGCCGCCAGTTTGAGCGACCAAGCACAGGTGTCGATCATGAGCTGTACGCCCGGCAAAGAGCTTTACGCGCTTTACGGGCACACCGCTGTGCGTGTATGCGATCCAATGCAACATCTCGACGTCACTTTCAATTATGGCATTTTTGAATTCGACACAGACCATTTCTACTGGAAGTTTGTGCGCGGCGAGACTTGGTATCGTTTGGGCGCGATGCCAACGAAATGGTTTTTACTGGAATACCAAGAAGACCATCGGACTGTTTATGAGCAGATTCTTAATCTGACAGCCGAACAAAAAGAGGCCGTATGGAGAGCGCTGTTAGAGAACTATCAGCCGGACAACCGATATTATCTTTATAATTTCGTTTTTGACAACTGCGCCACTCGCCCTTATGGGTTAGTAGAGAAAGCGTTAGGCGAACCGATCCTGTCCGATTTTACAGGTCATACCGGTACTACATACCGCGATTTTATCCGTCACTATACCGGTGCACTTACGTGGGCAAACGCAGGCATTAACTTGCTTTTCGGTCCTCGAGCAGACCAGCCGATGACGTCCGAACAACGACTCTTTTTGCCGGAAGAGTTGATGTATTATCTGCAAGCGGCTCATCTGGAGGATGGCACACCGCTAGTGAAAGAGAGCAATATTGAGCCCTTTGTCATCGCCAAAACGCCTTGGTTCGCTTCATGGCCGTTAGGCTTGGCACTTTATTTTATTATTGTGGCCGTTGTAAGTTGGATAGACCGTCGTCGCGGAAAATGGTCGTGGGGACTGGAATTGGCCGCAGGTATTCCGTATGTATTACTACTCATCATAGTAACCTTTTTAACATTTTTCTCCTGTCATCCGCTGGTAGGTTTCGGATGGCGCTTACTGATTATTCCTTTGACACATTTATGCGCAAGACTAATTTATATATTACGCTGATTTTCAGCCTTTTGGCATCTTCATTAATTGCCATGCCACGATTAACCGTTGTGGCTGTAGTAGATGGCATGACGGCAGAGGATTTGAATTCTTTACGTCCGTACTGGTTACAGGGAGGCATGCGAACCTTGAGTGAAGAGGCTTTTCAGACAACTGTGACCTATCCGCATTTAGTGTACGGAGGAAATGAGACGACAGCTACGCTAGTAACCGGTGTAACGCCTGACCGGCATGGTTATACCATGGATACTTATTATCTGCGTCGAGACCGCAAGACACATGCCATGCTGGAAGATGAATCCGTTCATGGCATTGGCACGGACTTGCAGTTATCGCCTAAGGCGTTGCTTTCACAGACGATGACAGACCGTTTGCGTTTACGTTATCCAGAGGCAAAGATTTATGCAATAGGTATATATCCAGAGACAACTGTTTTATTAGCAGGTCACGCCGCAAACGCGTGTTGCTGGATAGATACCGAGGAACAGCAGTGGGTAGCTACCGCTGCCTACACAGAGGGTTTGCCTACGGCGGCGTTCGAACAAAACAACGCAGAGCGCATCCCTACTCTGGCGGCACGTCAATGGACACCGCGAATGGACATTCCCGCTTACCTGTCTCCTACGCCACAAGAGCGAAAGAAAGGTTTTTCGTATAATGTAAGTGAGGTCTTACGCCGTTCTCCGGAAGCGAACACTTTAGTCATTGAGTTAGCATTAGCTATGCAGCAAACAGAGCGACTGGGAATGGATGCCATTCCGGACTTGTTAATGCTTCAACTGAACACATTGAGCCCGATGGCCACTTCAGACCACATTGCCAGCGCAGAGCATGAAGACATGTATCTCCGGCTTAACCAGGATTTAGGTTTCTTAATGGAACAACTAGATAAACGTATTGGTCGGGCCAATTATCAGATTTTGGTAGTAGGAAGACCTATTTTAGGAACAGCGGCACAAACATTGAATGACATTCACATGCCCGTTCAACAGTTCAATGCCGATCGCGCGGCAGCTCTCACCGGTACGTATTTAATGGCTTTATACGGGCACGAACGATGGATTGACGGCAGTTATGGGCAATCGATTTACCTCAACCGCACACTAATCGAGCAGAAACGGCTTAGCCTGGAGACCTTACAGCGGCAAGTGGCTAATTTCTTAATGGATTTTGAGGGCATTCAAATAGCCATGCCCGGGCATGAAGCCATGAGCTATCCTCTCCTAAACACGACGATGAACAAGAAACACATCGGCGATGTAGTCTTTCTGCTGCAACCGGGTTGGCAACTAATGCAAGATAACCGACAGCCTATTGATGGAGTTATTGATGAAATGCCAGCTTCTCCGTTGCTACTATGGTCTGGAACATTACGTCCTATGCCACAAGGAAAACTAGACGCTACCGATGTAGCCGAACTGATTTTTTAGATTTGAAGATTTAAAATTATAGACTTATGATATATCACGAGATTAAAGTTAAGTACGACCGCCAAACGGGCGAAGACAACCCTGGCAAAGTAAAAGAGATTTATCTCATCAACGGCGCTGTTAGTTTTGCGGACGCAGAGAACTGCCTTTTGGATGAGATCAAACCGTTCATTTTCGGAGACTGTGAAGTGCAGAATTGCAAACGCTCACAGTTCTTTGAGATTTTTCCCAATGAAGGTGGTGCTTTCTGGTATAAAGCGCGTGTGGAGATGATCACCATTGACGGAGAAAAAGAGACTCGTCGAAATGTGGCAGTCCTTGTACAAGCTAACCAACTTGACGATGCCGCTTTTGCGCTCAAGCAAGCCATGAAGTCGTATGACTACGAGTTGATATCGATGGCAAAAACGCAGATTGTAGATATCTTGAACGCTGTTCATTAATGCCATTACAACTGGACATACGGGCCGTTTTGAAACGGAAGGCGCCAAAGGCACATGTGCCGAATTTTATCATTCGCTATTTGGAGCGAATTACGCATGTAGAGCAGATGAATGCTTTTCTGCGTGTACATACGACCGAACGCGACTATGATTTCATGCGACTGGTTATTTCCGAAGAGTTAGGCTGTTCTGCATCGATTGAAGGAACGGAAAATATTCCGACAGACGGGAAACCGGTAATTTTTGTCAGTAACCATCCCCTCGGCGGATTGGACGGAATGATTATCGCTCTTATGATCCATGACAGCCGCCAACAATCTTCCGAAAAGCGTCAGCTTAAAGTCATTGTTAATGACCTATTGATGCACATGGAACCGATTAACGGCTTATGGGCGCCAGTAAGCAAAGTGGGCAAGTTGAGTAAAGAACAAGCCAAGGAACAACAAAAAATGTGGGAGTCGGGAGTAGATGTGCTTACTTTCCCTGCCGGTATCTGCAGCCGATTGCAACGGATAGACGGAAAATGGCAAATCCGCGATTTGGAATGGCAGAAAAACTTTATCCAACGAGCGAAAGAATACCAGCGAGATATCGTACCTATTTATTTTGAAGGGCGAAACAGCCGATTCTTCTATACATTGGCGTTCATCCGTAAAATGCTGCATATCAAACTAAATATAGAGATGTTATATCTAGTCGATGAGATGTACGGGGCACATGGCAAGCATTTCAAAGTCCATGTATTGCCACCGATTTCCTACACCACTTTCGACAATTCCAAGACGCCCAAAGAATGGGCACAATATGTCAAATCCATAGTATATGAAACCAATCATACCTCCCGTTGAAACTTCCATTTTGCTGAGCGAATTGGAAGGTCATCTGTTGCGGCCGTCAAACAAGGCAGGCAATCTTATCTTCGATATCACGGCACATGAATGCCCGAATGTGATGCGCGAGATAGGCCGTTTGCGTGAGATCAGTTATCGTGACGGAGGAGGTGGAACCGGCAAAGAGATTGATATTGATGATTTGGATATAATGGAAAAACCATACCATCAATTAATCGTTTGGGATCCAGATAATCAACAAATTATCGGAGGATATCGCTATTTATTGGGCCATGAGATTGCGATTGATGAATCAGGTCAACCAAGAATTGCTTCCGCGCATCTTTTTCAATTCAGTCCACGGTTTGTATCCGATTTTCTGCCTTATACTATTGAATTTGGCCGAGCATTTGTGCAGCCCGCTTATCAAGCTCGAGAAATGGGTGTAAAAGCACTTTTTGCATTGGATAATATATGGGATGGCATAGGAGCGTTAGTATATAAATATCCACAATTACAATGGATGATTGGCAAAGTAACCCTTTATCCTTCTTTCGATCCGATGGTGCGCGATCTTTTGTATTCGTTCCTATATCGCTATCATCCAGATACAGAGGGATTGCTGATTCCTTATCATCCATTGGCCATCAGCGAAGAAGCGCAGAAATGGGCGAATGAAGTTTTTGAAGGAGATGATCCGACTGCAAACCTGCATGCTTTGCAACTGGCAGCCCGTCAACGCGGATTAGTTGTTCCAGCCATGTTTGCGGCCTATCTAAATCTTACAAAACACATGCGTACCTTTGGTACGTCGATTAACGATGAGTTTGGAGATGTTTTGGAAACAGGTATCATGGTGGCCATAAAAGATATCCTTCCAGAGAAGAAAGAGCGTTACATGCAACCGTATATTGAATGGCTTAATAACAAATGACGAAATTCAAAACACAAATAGCAAATAATTTAACGGAGATTCGGAAAAATATTCCCGAATCCGTTACTCTTGTATGCGTCAGTAAGTTTCAGCCTATTGCAGCCATTCAAGCGGCGCATGAATTCGGAGAACGCCATTTTGGAGAAAGCCGCGTACAAGAACTACTACAAAAAGTGCCACTCTTGCCTGCAAATATCCATTGGCATTTTATCGGACATTTACAGACCAATAAAGTACGGGATTTGCTTAAAATACGGCCTTATTTGATTCAGTCGGTAGATTCCGAGCGACTGCTCAAAACCATTAATGACGAAGCAGGCAGATTAGGGATTATTCAAGATGTATTGCTGGAAGTTCACGTGGCACGCGAAGAGACGAAAACCGGTTTAAGTATCGATGAATTACAAGCAATTCAATCACAAATAGCCCAACATCAATATCCTAACGTCAACGTAAAAGGTTTGATGACTATGGCAACCAATACCGATGATGAAGAAGAGATTCGCCGTTGCTTCAAAGAAGCAAAACAGCTCAATACTCTTCCTATTCTATCCATGGGTATGAGTGATGATTACAAAATTGCGATTGATTGCGGCTCCACGATGGTACGAATCGGTTCTTCCATTTTCGGCCAAAGGAATGATCAAAAAGCGGAAACATCCGATAAAGTTTGCCACATCCAATTGCCCAAAGCCGTATTTTTTGACCAAGACGGGGTTTTATATAATTCCATGCCTTATCATGCGATTTCCTGGGCATGGGCAATGACCAAACACGGTTTGCCTTATACTGCCGAAGAGACTTATCGCAACGAAGGTCGAACCAGCACAGGTGTCATTCAAGAACATCATCAAAAAATGTTCGGAACAGACGCCACGCCAGAATTGATTGAAACCATTTATGCCGATAAATCCGCTTATTTTAATAAGTTGACAGGCGGTTTCCCAGGAATTATTCCCGGAGTGAGCGAGGTTTTGAAGTATTTGCACCAGCAAGGCGTAAAATGCTGGGTAGTAACCGGTTCCGGCCAACATAATCTCATCGACGCTCTCAACGACATTTTCGAGCATGTGTTTACCGGCATTATCTCCTCTTTTGACTGCAAGTACGGCAAGCCGAATCCTGAGCCATACCTCAAAGCTTTGGAGCGATCGGGTTTCAAGAAAGAAGAATGTATGGTTGTGGAAAATGCGCCATTGGGTGTGCGTGCCGCCAAAGCAGCAGGTTTGTTTACCGTGGCCGTAAATACCGGTCCATTGGATGATGAACTGCTGTGGGCAGAAAAAGCCGATGTTGTTTTGCCGAACATGGCGGCCTTGTTAGAAGCGTTGGAAAAATAGAACATTTTTGCATAGGTGTTACATAGGTAATAACCTCGACATAATACCGATGAGATACCGATAGGAAAAATTGAACATTTTCAGAATAAATGAACGAATTTTTAGAGAAAGAAGAATCGATATTAAAGATGCTCAAGACCGTTTTTGATCCAGAAATTCCGGTTAATGTGTATGATTTGGGTCTGATTTACGGGATTGAGATGAAAGAAGACGGAGTATGCGAGATTACAATGACTCTCACGGCTCCATCATGCCCAGCCGGCGATTTTATCGTTGAAGATATTCGTCAGAAAGTGGGCAGCATAGAAGGAATAAAAGATGTGAATGTGACTATTGTTTTTGAGCCACAATGGACCAAAGACATGATGTCCGAAGAAGCCAAGCTTGAACTTGGTTTTCTATAAAAAATCGCGTAAATTGTTGATATGATTTATTTTTTAAGTGATGCCCATTTAGGAAGTTTGGCCATCGAACGAAGCTGGGCCAAACAAAAGAAACTCATCGAGATGCTGGAAATGATGAGTAAGGATGCAGCGTCGATTTATATGCTGGGTGACATGTTCGATTTTTGGCTGGAGTATTTTATCCATGATCCAAAGAAACGCGAGTTTTCTCCTTTATGCAAGAAACTCCGCGAACTAACAAAGCGCGGCATCCACATTCATTTTTTCACAGGAAATCATGACATGTGGACTTTTGGCGGTTTGGCCCAAATGACAGGTGCAGAGATTCATTATGAGCCTTGTACCATCATTCGCTATGGCAAGACGCTTTATTTGGCGCATGGTGACGGCTTATTGCCGAGCGATTGGCAACAATTGTATCCCAAATCCGTTCAGAAACAGATTAAGCGCTTCATACGACTTCGCAAGATTTTCCAGAATCCGACCTGCCAACTGCTATACCGCTGTTTGCCACCGAAATTAGGCAATAAATTCGGTTACGCATGGGCAAAACGAAGCCGTCTCAAAGAATTTGCTCATCCATGCCCGTATAAAGGCGAAGATAAAGAAGAACTGGTGCTTTTTGCCAAAGATCAAGAAAAACAACGCAACCATCGTGATTTCTATATATTTGGCCATCGTCACATTGAATTGGATCTTCAGATTGCTTCGGGCAGCCGTGTTATCATTCTGGGCGACTGTTTCAAACAATGGACTTATGCCAAACTGGACCATCATGGCAATTTAACGATGCATAACTATGAGCAGTAGAGAAGAGAAGTTAGCCGCCTTCGGGCGACTTTTAGATATCATGGACGATCTTCGGGAGAAATGTCCATGGGACAGGAAACAGACATTCGACAGTATTCGTCAAAACACCATCGAAGAGACCTACGAATTGACGACCGCTATCAGCCGGCATGATATGAATGAGATATGCAAAGAGCTGGGCGATGTATTATTGCATGTCGTTTTTTATGCCAAGATGGGCTCGGAAACCGGAGAATTCGATATCGCGGATGTATGCAACCGAATTAGCGACAAGCTGATTTTCCGCCATCCTCATGTTTATGGAGACGCGGCAGCCAAGAGCGCTGAAGAGGTCAGCCATCTATGGGAACAAGTCAAACTAAAAGAGAAAGACGGGAATAAGACTGTGCTAGGCGGAATTCCGGACAGTTTGCCGAGTTTGGTGAAGGCTTATCGTATTCAAGATAAAGTAGCGAATGTAGGTTTTGACTGGGAGAAACGCGAAGATGTTTGGGCAAAAGTTAAAGAAGAGATCGGAGAATTTGAAGAAGATCCATCAGAGGCTGAATTAGGCGATGTTCTCTTTGCTTTGATAAATGCGGCTCGTTTGTATAAGCTAAAGCCAGATAACGCCCTCGAGCAAACGAATCTGAAGTTTATCCGCCGATTCAATTATATTGAAACGAAAGCCAAAGAACAAGGCCGCGACCTAAAAGATATGTCGCTAGACGAGATGGAAGCGTTGTGGCAAGAGGCGAAAACGATTAACAATTAGAAATTGTTATTTCACGCCGATAAGGAAAAAGCCCGACCAATTCGAATAGTTTAATTCCGCCGAAGAATTGAGCGACATGTCAATTCTGTGTGTACCGGACTGAGTGGGCACATAAACAAGCGTTGTGACGCACGCATAAACGCTATCTGCCTTGAAAACTAACACGCCATGTTCGGGAGCAGCATTCGGCATCAGGCAAGAATTAAACTCATCGTCCCAAGCAAACCAGAGATCCACTTTTGCAGTATCTGCACTTGCGACAAAAGACGTGAGATAGTCATAATATCCATTAAGGATTACAGGCATGCGAACCGTGTCACCCACGGACAAAGAATCGCGAAGCGTGATCGTATCCTGAACTCCTTCAATCGAAGTGCGATATAACCAAGAGGACACCTGAACAGATGGTGAAATAACAGCTTTCGTATCACAGGAAGCCAATAAAAGAGAGAATACAAAAACCGTTAGCGAGAGCAGAAGTTTGCGTTTCATAATTGTACGTATTAAAAATAAACGGACAATGTCCGTTGTGCGGCATAAAAGACTCGAACTTTCACTCCTCTCGGAACCAGATCCTAAGTCTGGCGCGTCTACCAATTCCGCCAATGCCGCTAGCCATTTACGATTTGACGATTTACGATGTACGATTTTGTCATTTCGCAAAAACGGCGGCAAAGGTACTGCTTTTTTTTGAATTATGCAAGAAAAATCGCAAACTTTTTATCATATTTTAGCAAATGGCGTCAAAATAGTTCATCGTTTGACGTCCTCTCCTGTTGCGTATATCGGTGTAATGGTTGGCGCCGGCACAAGAGATGAAACGCCAGACATTAATGGCATGGCGCATTATATCGAACATTGCGTTTTCAAGGGCACACATCATCATTCCGCGCGGCAAATCATCCATGCCATCGAAGGAATCGGCGGAGAAATAAATGCTTATACCACCAAAGAAGAGACGACTTTCTATGCCGCCATACTTTGCGAACATGTGCAACTAACCTTGCATCTTATTGCGGAAATGTTACTTGAACCGACTTTCAAGAAAGAAGAGACAGATAAAGAGCGCATGGTTATTCTGGATGAGATAGAAAGCTATAACGACCAGCCAAGCGAACTGATTTATGATGACTTTGAGAGTCTTGTTTTTTCGGGAAGCAGTCTGGCTTTGCCGATTTTAGGCACAAAAAAGACACTCAAACATATCAGTTCAAAGCCTGAATATCCGCTCAACTGGATGAAACAGCATTATCTTCCTGAACGGATGGTTGTTTTTTGTCAAGGAAATATCAAACCCGAAAAAATCTTCAAATTAGCGGAGAAAGAGTTTGGCGGACTTTCTGTATTATCTGCCGATAAAACCTCGATAAAACCTCGACATAATACCGATGAAATACCGATCAATAACCGAGAGGTAAGTTACAAACGCCATACGCATCAAATTCATGCCATGTTAGGCGGTAGAGCTTATCGAATCGGCGATACGAATCAACCTGCGATGTTTCTTCTTAATAACATTTTAGGCGGCGGAAGTCTCAACAGCCGTTTGAATTTACGACTTCGCGAAGCGAAAGGTTTGGTTTATACCGTTGAATCGACTTATACTCCTCTCAGCGATACCGGATACTGGTGTGTTTATTGGGCATGCGATCCGGAAGATTACGAACAAAGTCTAGGATTAGTACGTTCCGAACTGGATAAACTCAGGGAAACGCCCTTAAGCGAGTCGGCTTTTTGCAAAGCGCTTGTGCAATTGCGCGGTCAATTGGCGATTTCTGCGCAAAATCAAGAGAATAGCGCGTTAGCGATGGCAAAATCGATGTTGTATCGAGGCGTTGCACCTTCTTGGGAAGAAAGTATGGAACGCATCGAACGCACGAGCATCGCACAACTTCAACAAGTAGCCCAAGAGATATTTTCTCCCTCAAATATATACATTTTGACATACGAATAAAGGCAAAACGGCATAGAAAAGCTAAAAAATGTGCTCAAAAAGTCATTTTTTTGCAAAAAAATTTGCGCAAATGAAATAAATGTAGTAATTTTGCGCGATTTTTTTGTACTCCGCGCGTAATATCACCCGCGGAGACACACGCGAGACAAATCATATTTAATAAATAAAAATAACAAACAATGAAGAAAGTATTGACAATCTTGTTGGCGGCGATGCTCAGTATCAGCATTTACGCAGAGAAACAAGTGAGCGGTGTGGTAGTGGATACCAAAGGCGAACCGGTCATCGGCGCAAGTATCCAGGCCAAAGGAACTACTCAAGGTACAATCTCCGATTACGATGGTAAGTTCGAGATGGACGTTCCAGAGTCTGTGAAGACTTTGGTAGTAAGTTTTGTGGGAATGGCAACTCAAGAAGTTGCAGCAGGCCAAAACCTCCGCGTGGTAATGAATGAGAACAGCGAAGTAATTCAAGAAGTTGTTGTAACGGGTTACGGAACTGTAGCGAAAGGTGCTTATGCGGGTTCCGCTCAAGCCGTAAAGGCAGAGGACATCGAGAAGAAGAACCCGTCTGACATCACAAAAGCCTTGGCCGGAGAGGTAGCAGGTGTGCAAGTAGCCACCACAAGCGGCCAGCCAGGAACAATCGGCTCGATTCGTATCCGTGGTATCGGTTCTATCTCGGCAAGCAGCAGCCCTCTGTATGTAGTTGACGGTATTCCATTGGACGCAGGTTCCATCAGTTCTATCGACCCGGGTGATATCGCAAGCACAACCATTCTGAAAGATGCAACAGCAACCTCTCTGTATGGTAGCCGTGGCGCGAATGGTGTTATATTGATTACGACGAAGAAAGGTAGTTCCAACGGTGACGAAGGAAAGATCGAGATCGACATCAAGGGCGGTGCCAACATGCGTTTGCTGCCGATGTATGATGTTATTGATAGTCCAGAAGATTACGTAGTAATGGCATGGCAAAGCTTGTACAATGAGGCTCGTTTAGCGAAAGGCCAAAAAGAAGATAAATCTGTTAAATATGCCAACGAACACCTCTTTGTAAAGAAAGGTACGGGTCTTCCTGTTACCTATAACATCTGGGATCAACCGGGAAGCGTGCTGATCAATGCCTATGATGCAGCAGGTAACGTTAATCCGACATTTGACTACTCGGGAGCTCACCGTCGCGGAACATACGAAAACATGGAGAGCTGGTACAACACGTTGTTCCACAACGGTTTGAAACTTGAGGCAACAGCAAAGATAAGCGGCGGTAACGAGAAACTGAACTATTACACCAGTTTCGGATACCTGAAAGATGAAGGTTATTATACCGCTTCAGACTTCCAGCGTTTCAACACTCGTGCCAACATCAATTATCAGGCAAAGAAATGGCTGAAAGGCGGTCTCAACATACAATATTCGTATGCACGCATAAACAACCCTGTTCAGGATGACGAGGCAGCCAACAACGGTTTCTTGTTCGTACAACAAATTCCGGCAATCTATCCGGTATTCCGTCGTGACGCAGACGGCAACATCGTAACCGATCCTAAAACCGGCGGTCAAATGTATGACTACGGAGATCCGTTAGTAGCAGGTCAAAAAGGTCGTCCATACAGTTATGGTATCAACCCCGCAGGTGCGTTGGCATGGGATAAGCAGCAAACAGTTCGTCACCAGACAGTTGCTAATGCTTTCTTGGAGTTCAAACTTTATGAGGGTTTGAAATTTACAGTAAACGCAGGTGTTCAATATTTGAACAACCGTATTAATAGTTTGACAAACAAATTCTACGGTGATGCTGCCGGTATCGGTCGTGTAAGCAACACTCAATACAACTATTTTGCTTTTACAAGCAACCAGTTGTTAGAATACAACAAGACCTTCAATGAGCATACTATTCGTGTAATGGCAGGTCATGAGGTAACATACTTCAACTATAATATGCAATACGGCTACAAGAAGAACATTGTTGAAGACAATGTAGTTGAGTTGAGCAACGGTGTAAGCATGGACGGAGTTGAAGGTTATGCTCGTACAAGCACGCTAGAGTCAGCTCTTGCAACAGCAACTTATGAATACGACAACCGCTATTTGATTACTGGAAACTATCGTGCCGATGGTTCGAGTAAGTTTGCAAAAGGTCACCGCTGGGGCCACTTCGGTTCTGTAGGTGCCGCATGGAACTTCACGAACGAGCATTTCTTCGAAGGCACAACGGCTGCAGACTGGATCAAGAACGGAAAGTTGCGTCTGAGCTGGGGTGTTCTTGGTAACCAAGATATCGGTGACATGTTGTTCACGGACCAATATAGCGTGACTAACGTAGATGGTAGCAAAGCATACGTTTGGGATTATAAAGGTAACCCTGAATTGACCTGGGAGCGTACCTCCACCATTGACCTCGGTCTTGAATTTGCACTGAGTAAATATCTGGACGTAGAAATAGATTATTTCTACAAGAAGACAGATAACATGTTGTTCCCGCGCTATGTAGCTCCTTCTTTGGGTTACAGTGGCTACTATGTAAACGACGCTGCGATGGAAAACCAAGGTGTTGAGTTTGAATTTAAAGCTCACGCATTGGATATGCGTAACATCAAATTAGATGTTCGTTTCAACGGAGGTTATTATCGCAACAAGATGCTCCAGATGCCGATCGATGGCTACGATGAGAATGGAGATCCAGTCCGCATGGTTATGTCCGGCGGTATGGCAGTAGGTCATTCAACAGCAGACTGGTACATGCGTCATTATGAGGGTGTTGATGAGAACGGTGTAGCATGCTACACGGCATATTATGATGCCAACAAAGGTGAGTTTGGAACTACTTCCGCCGACCTGATTGAGGATGGTAAAACAGGTGATAACTATATCAGTTCTGTATATGAATATCGTCTGAAGAACCCGAATGCAAACATTAAGACTACAACCGTAAGTGGAACCAAGACCACTTATGCCGGTTATGACTATGTAGGCAAGAGTTACATGCCTGATTTGGATGGCGGTTTCGGAATCGATTTTGAGGCATATGGTATCACACTGAGTGTAAGTTGCAGCTATCGTATCGGCGGTTATGGTTACGATAACAACTATGCATTGCTGATGCACAATGAAATTATCGGTTCCCGTAACTGGCACAAGGATATTAAGAATGCATGGAGCGAAAACAATACCAGCAGCAACATTCCTCGTCTATCGAATGGAGCTGATGACTATGCAAACGCTGCTTCTGACCGTTTCTTAACGAGCAATTCATTCTTGAGTTTGAACAACATTAACTTGGGTTACAAGTTCCCGAAGAAGTTGATTGAGAAAGCAAAACTGAATGTATTGCAATTATGGGTAGCAGCCGACAATTTGGCTATTGCATCTGCCCGCCGTGGCTACAACCCGATGATGTCTTTCAGTGGAACCAATGCATATGCAGATTATTCTCCGCAGTCAACCGTTATGGGTGGTGTTAAGATTCAATTCTAAGAATTGAAATTTATGATTTGTAATTTATGATTTCAACTTTGATATTTTAGAATTATGAAAAAGATACAATATTTATTTGCAACGATTATATTGGGCTTTGCACTCACCTCTTGCGGTGACAGTTTCTTGACTCAATACCCGGAAGGCGGCACGCTCTTACAAGATCAATTTGAGAAACTGCCCGATAATCTTCAAGGCTCCATCATGGGAATCTATTCAAAAATGTATGAATATGGTGGTGATCACGATGAGTTTGGTCAGCGTGCTATTGATATGTACGGAGACATTCAGTCTGGAGATATGGCCATGGCAAGTTCCTCCTACGGCTGGTTTGAGGTATACGAGCGCGGCTATTTCTATGCCTATGCACCAAGTTACATATGGTCTTACTACTATGACATGCTGAACCTGATAAATATCAGCGCCATCGCAGTAGAGGACAATGTTCCTGCCATTATCGACGGAATGTCGGGTGGTGAATTAAGTGAAGCCACCAAACTTTGGGGTTATTATTATGGCCAGATTTTGGCACTTCGTGGCTGGGCATATGCCGGTTTGCTGCGTTATTTCTGTGATCCAATGGACATGCTAAGCAATCCGATGGATGAGGAATTATCTATTCCTGTTTACACAGAGACCGAAGTTAAAAGCGGCCAGATGGGTGCGCCTCGCGCAACTGTTTCTGAAGTCTACGATCGCATATATGAGGATTTATCCTTGGCTATTGAGTTATTGGATTTCTATGGCCAGATTAACTCTCGCGGTTCAAAATTGGAAGTTGATGCTGATGTCGCACGCATTATTTTGGCATACGCCATGTTGAACCATGGTGATAAGAGTGCCAAGATTTTTGACAAAAACACCAAGAACGCATACGAAGTAGCCATTGAATTAGCATCTACAGTTATCGCCGGAGGTAGATATCCTATGATGAAACAAGCTGACTTGACTACTACCGGTTTCTCCGATGTATCAGCCAACAACTGGATGTGGGGAGAAAACGTAACTGTTGAGAATACGACAGCTTTGGCATCATTCTTCGGCCAAGTAGATATTCACACTTATAGTTATGCAGCCGCAGGTGATACGAAAGCCATCGATAGCAAATTGTATGACGAGATTGCTGCAACCGGTTGGGACGCACGCGTTAATTGGTTTAATGACGGTACAGGCGACTTCCCATATTGTCCAGAGGGTAAGTTCTATAACCCAGGCACAAAAGATATAACTGATTTGGACAATGTAGATCGTAACTGGTTGTGCGACAACGTATTTATGCGTGTTGAGGTTGCTTATCTAATTGCCGCAGAAGCCGCTTGGGCCAACGGAGACCCGACGACCGCTGTACTTTATCTAAAACAACTATGCGACGAGCGCGTTATCCCAGGCAAAGAAGCAGCTTATGCAACATGGTTAGCAGGTTTGTCGGGCGATGCTCTCAAACAAGCGCTTATCTACAACTGGCGTGTAGAGATGTGGGGCGAAGGTTACGGTTTGCAGACCTTGCGTCGTTTGAGCAAGACAATGACTTTGGGTTCAAATCACTTGAGTCGTGCTGATGCAGAAATCAGTATCGCTTCTGAAAAAGTAGCATACCAATGTGAGATTCCATCCACCGAGACTCGCTACAACCCATATCTCAACAACCGCAATTTAACACACAAATAAAAATAAGAAAAAACGACAGTTTCCGAAAGGAATAAGTCTGTTTATATAAACACTTTATTAATCAATTAAAAACAAAAACAATCATTATGAAAAAATCTCTGATTGTATTGGCAGCTGCCCTTGTAGCATTGGTAGGCTGCAAAAAAGATCCAGGTAGTGCTTATACCAAGCTTGAGATCAAACAAGCTCCCGAAATTTCTATCGAGGTAGGTGAGACAGCAAAACTGAATCTTGTTTACGCACCAACCGAATTGCCGGCTCCTGTATGCGAGTGGTCTTCCAGCGACTCCACCAAGGTTAAAGTTGACCAGAACGGTAACGTAACCGGTATTGCTCTTGGTGAGGCAAACGTAACTGCACAAATCGGCGAGAAGAAAGCCGTTTGCAAAGTTAACGTAAAAGACATGTATGACATGATCGAATGGGGTGCAGCAACATGGTGGAGCATCAGCAAAACTCCGCTTAGCAACGACACCGTAGTTCGTGAGTCTACAAGCAATCCTGGCAACTTCTTCCACTGTGTTCCAATTCTGGCAACCTTCCGTATTTGGGACACCAATGTTGTTTACGATGAAGGTCTGACCGGTGTAGGTTTCATCGCAATGGGTACCGGTTGTGTTCTTTTGATCACCGACTCCCTTGATCAGAATGGTCCTAACTACTACTATCTCGGCCGTGACTCGATTCGCTTCGTGGCTCCTGAGAAATGGAATCCTTACAGCGCAGAGTTTGCATACTCCGCTCCTGCAGGTTTGATCACTGGCGAGGCTGAGGCAAACTACCAGTACTGGTTCAAGGGTGTAGGTGACGGCGCAACTTATGGAACTGAAATCTGCATCATCAACTGGGATGACGAGGAAGGTCCTTCATACGAAGATCCTCTCGTAGGTTTCATGGGTGAAGGTTTGTTCGTTGGTGACGAGACATTCTGCAAAGAATATGACGTAGATGCAACATGGTTTGACGGTCCATTTAACGAAGAGCATCCGAGCTACTGCGGTTTGGCCCTGACATGGGTTGAAGGTGCAACTGAAGAAGAAAGCGGTTGGGATCTTGCAGTTCCACATGCATGGGCTCCGACTATCAAAAAGCACTACACCTTGGCTCCTGCAAACGATGCAAGCAGATTTGGCAACGAAGTTCGCGAATTTGCGAAACCGATTCAAATGCCGAAGCGTGAACTCAAAGACACTAAAGTTCTTGTTAAAAAATAAACTTTAGTTTTTCGACAAAAAATGGCATGTGCATTTGCATATGTCATTTTTTATTTGTACCTTTGCAATCGATTTTGGAAATGCACTGGTTATGAATAAGATACTTTCCGTTATATTGGGATGCCTTGTTAGTCTGAATTTGTTTGCAGTAATGGCATCTCCAGAACCGATTGAGGTCACTCAACCGGATGGCAGTATTTTGCATGTTCGATTAGTGGGTGATGAGTTTCACAATTACTATACATTGTTAGATGGTACGCCTATTTGCCAAAACGGTAAAGGCGAATGGATAACTGATTTCTCTGTAACTAAAGAGTCTGCAAGTATTCAGAAAGTGCGTCGCGGTTTCCAAGAAAAACAAGTATCCTCCACCTTCCCTTTGACCGGTTCGCCCAAAAGCGTTGTGATTCTTGTTAATTTTGCTGATTTGGAATTCAATCACACATTGGATGATTTCCAAAAGATGCTCAATGAGTCGGGTTATAGCGCAAATGGCGGTGTGGGTTCTGCTCGCGATTATTTTATTGCATGTTCGGATAGCGTTTTCTCTCCTATATTTGATTGTTACGGTCCTGTAACGTTAAGTAAAGGTTATGCCTACTACGGAGGTAATAGTGGCGACAACAGCAGTGTTCATGCATCACAAATGGTTATTGAGGCTTGTACCTTAGTGGCAGATGAACTGGGTGTTGATATGTCTCAATATGACACGAACAATGATGGCCGTTTGGACAATGTATTCATCTATTATGCCGGACATAACGAGGCAGAGCATGGCGGAGAAAATACGATTTGGCCACATCGCAGCTATATTACCAGCGGGGATCGTGTGAGCGGTAAGTTGATTTATGACTATGCATGTTCGTCGGAATTGCGTGGTCCGAGCGGTAATGCAATGTGCGGTATCGGTACTTTCTGCCATGAATTTGGTCATGTGTTAGGTTTACCGGATTATTATGACACAGGTTATAATTATTATACCGTTGGCGCATGGGATATAATGTGTTCAGGCAGTTACAACGGAAACGGCAAGATGCCACCAAGTTATTCTGCCGGCGAACGTTTTCAATTAGGATGGCTGACTCCTATTCAACTGAAAGAGGCTGGTCCCTATACATTGGAGCCCTTGGAGACAAGCAATAAAGCATATCTTATAGCAACAACCGACCATAATTTAAGTTGGGAGGATGCTTCACCAAGCGAGTACTGGCTTTTGGAAAATCGTCAGGCTCTTGGCTGGGATGCCGCAAGCGAAGCATTGCCAGGAACCGGTATGTTAATCTGGCATATCGATTATAATGCCGCTGCTTGGGGCAGGAATCAGCCCAACAACAGTCTTCCTTTACGCTATGATATAGAAGAAGCCGGAGGCAAGAAAGGCTATGCTGCAGCCAGCGATCCTTTTCCGGGCACATTCAATGTAATGCAATTTACTCCTGTTTTGCACAATAATACCATTGTTGAGCAACCATTATTAAACATCGGTCAAGACGGGGAAAATATTACCTTTATCTTCAAATCCAGCGGAACGGACAATTTCATGATTCTACCGACAGAATTGCCTATACTTCAAAGCACCTATAATTCGTCCAACAAAGAAGCAGAAACTCCGGCAGAGAAGTTGAAAATCATTGGCAGTCATCTTGATCCGAATGAACAAGTCACTATCAGCATATCCGGTAACGGATTTTATCTCTCTGTGGATAGTTCTGCATGGAAAAACAGTATAAGCGTTTCCGTAGAAGCCGATTCGACGATGGAACAAGTGTTGTATGTACATTATGCTCCAAAGAAACAAATATGCGATGTACAACGCGGAACTATCACCATGCGCCAAACGAAAGCTGTTGGATCATACATTGTTCTTGGCACAAGTCCACGGCCTATTCTTATCGATGCTCCTTCTGTAGATTCGCTCTATGAAGTGACTCCCACATCATTTAAGGTACATTGGGAGCCAGAGAAAGATGCAGAGTTTTACTATGTGACTCTTTATCACATGGAAGATGGCAGCGAGACGACCATGGAAAGCTTCGAAGGTTTTGATGACGAGGCAATCGTTCATGAAGCCGGCTGGTACAGTTCTTTCTTCCGAACGACAACCAAGGCGAAAGAGGAAGGATTAGTATCTATGTGGTTTAAAGAAGACGGAGAACGAATGCTCAGTCCAATATATAATATGCCAGTAATCGAGGTTTCTATGTGGCTAAACGCTCCCGCAACAACCGACAATGAAGTGGGTTGGATTATTTTATCCGGCATAGGAGAAAACTCGACATATGTATTAGATACAATAGAAATCAAAAAGAGCACCAAAAAATATACCTATCAACGCTCGCTGGACGAGAATATGGGTATAAGACGCTTTGAGATTCGATATGCATCGTTTGGCGGCGAAGGCGTTTGTGTAGATGCATTCACAACCACTTTCAATCAAAAAACGGTATATACATATAAAGGTCGCGAGCGTACCATTGAGGCGCAAGAAGGCAAACAAGCGGCACATTATACCGCATTCTATGCATACGATTTGATTCCGGAAACAGCTTATTACCTGCAATTACAATGTTCAGAAGACAAAGGCTGTCAGGAACATTTGAGTGATTTGAGCATGCCGATGGTTATTTTTACCAAGAAAGGAGAAGATGCCGATTCTAAGCGCTTGACGATAGATTGCGATTCTTTATCCTATGATTACAAAACACATGTGGTTTATATTCCTCAATCGTTATCCACCGGTAGTGTTGCGATTTATAGCGTAGAGGGTGAATTGGTAAAGACCATTCCTGTTGATCCGACCCAAAATGTTGTTATTTTGCCCGAGAATGAACTTCGTCGCGGTATGGTTTATATTATTAAATATATGCCAGGAAATAGACTGAGACGTAAGAATCCATGGATTAAAATTCTATTCAGATAGGGAATCCTCCATTTTGCCCCACTTTTTGCAAAATTGTTAAAAACCCGTATAATTCATTGAAATTGTGCGGGTTTCTTTATGTCAATTCTTGTCGAAAACATGTTAACAAAACAATTAATAATTTTTTTTGTGGGGAAATGTGGTGAATATCAATTTTTTTTTGTATCTTTGCACCCGATTTTAAAAGTATTCAGAATTTAGGGATTAAAATTCAGAATTATATGGGAACATTTGTAGGTAATATAGAGGGACGTTTGGATGAAAAAGGACGAATCTTCGTTCCTGCCAATTATCGTAAGATTCTTGCAGAGACGGGTTCTAAATTCATGGTTATGCGCCGTGATACGGATAACGAATGTCTGATGTTCTATCCAGAGCATGTGTGGAATGAGAAAGTAGAGCAGTTGCGTCAGACCTTAGACGAATGGGATCCGGAAGATCAGTTAATCCTTATGCAATTTATGGCAGATGCTGAGTATTTGGAGATGGATGGTCAGGGACGCATCTTACTTCAACGCAAGAATTTAGAGACGATTAATGCCCAACAAGATGTTTTATTTGTTGGTATGCTCAATCGTTTTGCTCTCTGGGCACCAGAGACTTTTGCTGCAAAACGGTTAAGTCAAACGGAACTGGCGGCAAGATTGCGGGCAAAAATGGCTAAAGGAGGTCCTAAAGAGTACTAATATAACTTACTAATCACCTACGAATAACCTACTAATAACCTACTAATCACCTACTAATCACCTACTAGAGTAAGGTAAAAAACTAATAAAAAAGATGGATGCTGTTTATCACATTCCGGCAATGCTGCGAGAGACTATCGAAGGCTTGGCTATCAAGCCCGGTGGTATTTATGTGGATGTGACATTCGGTGGCGGCGGACACAGTCGCGCCATTCTTGAAGGATTAGCCTCATCCGGGAATGGAAAAACGGCACAGAAAAAAGAAGATAACGGATGTCTTTATTCTTTCGATCAAGATGCCGACGCATTGAAGAATGCATTGAATGAGGATTTCTGGCATAATGCGCAAGAGGAAGGAAGTTGGACATTTGTGCATAGCAATTTTCGGTATCTGCGGAATTGGATGGATTATTATGGCGTTGAGCAGATTGATGGTGTGTTAGCCGATTTGGGTGTTAGTTTTCATCATTTCGATTGTCCTGAACGCGGTTTCAGTTTCCGCTTTAGCGCACCATTGGATATGCGCATGAATCAATCGGCAAAACGAACCGCAGCAGATATTATCAATTCATATAGCGAGGAAGAACTGGCGCGAGTGCTGTGGCTTTACGGCGAGATGAAGAATAGCCGTGCAGCAGCCAAAGCCATCTGCAAAGCGCGTACAGCAAAGCCTATTGAGAGCACGGAGGATTTAGTACAAGCAGTCTACCCTATCCCGTTTCTTGAAGGGAAAGACGAAATTGATGTGCCTCCACAATACAAGAAAGATCTGGCGCGGATGTTCCAAGCTCTGCGAATTGAAGTGAATGATGAATTAGGGGCGTTGCGTGAGATGTTAGTTGCAGCACGTGATCTATTGAAGCCAGGCGGCAGAATTGCCATTCTAACGTATCATTCGCTTGAAGACCGATTAGTGAAGAATTTCTTGCGTAGCGGGAATCTTGAAGGGACAATAGAGAAAGATTTTTACGGGAACATCCTAACACCTTTCTTGCTGATAGAGAAAGGCCGCGAGGCGAGTGAAGAAGAAATAGAGCGCAATCCTCGCAGCCGCAGCGCCAAGTTACGTGTAGCGGAGAAGAAGTAGATAGTCGAAAGTAGAAAGTCGAAAGATAAAAGCAGAAAGAGGAAAGTGGAAAGTTAAAAGATGGCAGACGCACATACCATACAAAGCTGGCTGAACGGAGACAAACTTCGCAGCAAGAAGATCAGAGAACAATATCCGCTGATCGGCTTAATTGTTGTGCTCGTTTTTCTCTATATCCTGACCGGTTACCAGTCCGCCAAGCAACAACACCGTCTGACTGACACAAAGAAAGAGATGCTGGATGCCAAATTCCGCTACATGACGATTAGCGCCCAACTGACAAACACTACGCGCCAATCGCAGATTATAGAAGCCTTGCGTGCCAATGGCAGCGCATTGCAAGAAAATACTAAACCACCAACCAAAATCCTTAACTTGAAATGAGCGACGAGCAAAGAAACACTGTATGGCGATTTGCCATCATCTTTATCATTATCCTACTCGGCTTTGGGGCTGTATTAGGAAAGATTATTTACATTCAAACTGTAGAACGTGACAACTGGCTCAAAGTGGCAGAAAAACAAGTACCGACCAACAAGCCAATTGCTGCCTCTCGCGGAAATATCCTTGACTGCAACGGTCGTCTTCTCGCATCCAGTATGCCTCAATATTATGTATATATGGATACGCGTGTGCCTGCGCTACACGAGAAAAACGGAGCACTCTTTACTGCAAACATTGACACATTGGCGCTTGATTTGGCGAATATTGTAGGCGACAAAAGCCAGGCGGATTACAAAGCGCGCATCGTTAATGCATACCGTCGCGGCGAGAAACGTCTCAAAGTATGCGACCATCGCATCAATTATCTTCAGCGGCAAGAACTGGAGAAAAATATGCTTATCAAAAAAGGCAAGTATAAAAGCGGCATTTTCTTCGAAGATCAGCATCGCCGCATTAAGCCTTATGGCATTCTTGCCAGCCGTACAATCGGAGGTATTTACGGCGAAGGCGGAGGCGGAAACTCCGGTTTAGAGAAGCGTTTTGACAAAGAACTGCGTGGCATAGACGGCATGAGTAGCATTCAGAAAATCGGCGGCCGGTATGAGTCCGTGACCATAGAAGAGGCGCAAGATGGCTTGGACGTTATGACAACCATCGATGCCAATCTGCAGGATATTGTTGAAAATGCCTTATTGACCAAAACCGCAGAGCGACAAGCCAAATGGGGCTGCTGTATTTTGATGGAAACACAGACAGGCGCTATCCGTGCGATTGCAAACATTGATCGCGGGGAAGACGGCAAGTATTATGAAGCACAAAACCATGCTGTTCAGCGTGTAGAGCCAGGTTCGACGTTTAAGACCATCGCTTTGACAGCAGCACTTGATGATGGCAAAATCGGTATCAACGATACCGTTAGTGTTACACGGCATCCCTGGAAATATTTCACGGTTCAACATACCGATGCTCACCCGATGGATACCGTTTTAACTGTGCGTTCAGCTTTGGCGGTTTCCAGTAACATTGCTTTAGCCAAACTCATCACACGGAGTTACGAAGGTTCAGCAAAGAAATTCGTCCGCCGAATAGAGAAAATGGGACTTATGGATAGCGTTTATTGCGAGATTCCCGGTGCAGACAAAGTACGCATTGACGTGCCAAAAGACACCGTAACGCTCAGTAAAATGTCATATGGCTACTCGGTTGAGTTGAGTCCGATACAACTGTTGATGTTCTACAACGCGATAGCGAATGACGGTCGAATGGTTCGCCCGATGTTAGTCAGTTCCATTCAACAAAACGGCGAGATTGTGAAGTCTTTCCATCCAGAAGTGGTCAAGTCCTCCATTTGCGGAAATCGCACATTACGGGACATTCAAAGTGCGTTGCACGATGTAGTCTGGGACGATCATCTTGGTACAGCTGCCAAGAAACAATGGAGCAAAAAAGCGCAATCGAACTTAGTCAGCATAGCCGGAAAAACAGGAACTGCACAATTGTTTGTGCGTGGGCATGGCTATTCGGCAAGAAGGCACAGGATAACCTTTGTGGGCTATTTCCCCGAAGAAAACCCGCGCTACACATGTATTTGTATGATTGAAGACCCGCAATATCCATACGATGCAGGAATGGACTGCGGTAGCACAGTACGCGTCATCGCCGAAAAGACGATGGCTTATACAGGATGCTACCTTTATGAAGATGGAGACATGCATCTAGAAAAACGCTAAATTATAAATGCTATGATATTAAGCGAATTATTAAGTGTCATTAAGCCTATTGAGGTAGTCGGTTCCACAGACCGCGAGATTAATGGTATGCATTTTGACAGCCGCAGAATAGGCAAAGGAGATCTATTTGTTGCGCAAGTCGGTACTTCAGTAGATGGCCACACATTCATTGATGGTTGTATCGACAAAGGCGCAAGTGCGGTAGTATTGAGCGACAGGAGCTATCTGCCGCAAAAAGCAAGCGAAACCACATTTGTGCTCGTTGAAAACACAGACAAAGCCTTGGGTCTGCTAGCCAGCAAATGGTTCGGCGAACCGAGTAAACAACTGACTTTAGTAGGTGTTACGGGAACAAACGGGAAGACCACTATTGCCACCTTATTATATAAACTCGTGCGCGCGTTAGGTCATAAAGCGGGACTTCTATCGACCGTCGTTAATTATATCGAAGACGAATCCGTAGAAGCCACCCATACCACACCCGATGCGATTGAGTTAAACGGTCTTTTGCGTAGGATGGTTGATGCCGGATGTGAATATGCGTTTATGGAAGTCAGCAGCCATGCTATTGCTCAAGAGAGAATAGCAGGACTGGATTTTGATGGAGCACTTTTCACTAACCTCACACGCGATCATATCGATTATCACAAGACTTTTGACAACTACCGCGACACCAAAAAACGTCTTTTTGACGGATTGAAGAAAACTGCTTTTGCGGTAACCAACAAAGACGACAAAAACGGTCTTGTGATGACCCAGAATTGCAAGGCAGCAGTACACACCTACTCCACTCGTTCGCTGGCAGATTATAAAGCACAGATATTGGAAGAAGGATTTGATGGCATGCTGTTGAACATCAACGGCAAAGAGGTGTTTGTTCCACTTGTAGGACGGTTTAATGTTAGTAACTTGCTATGTATCTATGGCGCAGCTCTCAACTTAGGGTTTGATGAATTGGATGTTCTGCGTGTTTTGAGTACGCTGAAGCCTGTTAACGGCCGATTTGAGACTATTCACAGTCCAAAAGGATGGACGGCGATTGTCGACTACGCTCACACGCCAGATGCGGTAGATAATGTCATCCAAACGATTCGTGAGATCAAGTGCGAAAATGCCAAACTGATTACTGTTGTAGGTTGCGGAGGAAACAGAGATAAAGGCAAACGACCGATGATGGCACAAATAGCCAAACATGGTAGCGAACAGCTCATCCTCACATCCGATAATCCTCGTGATGAAGAACCAATGGATATCTTAAAAGACATGACCGATGGTTTGACCGAAGAGGAGTTAAAAAGCACGCTCGTCATCGAAGACCGCGCTGCTGCTATTCAAACAGCATGTACCCTTGCACAAAGCGGCGATGTGATTTTAGTTGCCGGAAAAGGTCATGAGAACTACCAGATCATCAAGGGCGTTAAGCATCATTTTGACGATCATGAAGTAGTTCGTAAGTTTGCAAACATTTAAAATTTGAGATTTAAGATTTTAGTTCTATGTTATATCATCTATTTGACTGGTTACAAAGCACTTACGGTCATTTTGTAGGTGCACGTCTATTCACTTACATCTCGTTCCGCGCCATCACAGCCGGCATAATTGCCCTGCTTGTCAGCATATGGTTCGGAAACTGGTTCATTGATTTCATGAAGCGTCATAACATCTCCGAAACTCAACGGGATGCCGCCATTGATCCCTTTAATGTAGCAAAAAAAGGTGTGCCAACAATGGGTGGTTTGATTGTTATTGCAGCCATCTTGATTCCCTGTCTGCTTCTCGGCAAGTTGACCAATGTCTATATGATTCTAATGCTTGTCACCACCCTTTTAATGGGTGCTCTGGGCTTTGCTGACGATTATATCAAGACCTTCAAGAAAAACAAAGAGGGCCTGAACGGATGGGTAAAGATCGGCGGCCAAGTGGCATTGGGTCTCATTGTAGGTCTGACACTCCGTTTCTGTCCTGCAGTATCGATGAACGAAGTGGTGACAAGTCATATAGAAAACAATGTTGTGGTGGTAGAAAAAACTCCCGAGATTAAGTCCACACAAACCACTATTCCCTTCGTAAAGCATCATAACTTCAATTACGCCGACCTATTCACTTGGACAGGGGAGAACAACAAATACCGCTTTGGATGGATTTTCTTCGTTCTTTTGACGGTTTTCGTTGTAGCCGCTGTAAGCAATGGCGCCAACCTGAACGATGGAATGGATGGCATGTGTGCAGGAAACTCGGCCATTGTGGGTATTGCCTTGCTTGTTCTAGCCTATACAAGCGGTAGCGTTGTATGGGCAGAATATTTCGATGTGATGTATATCCCCGGCAGTGAGGAATTGGTTGTCTTTTTAGCATCATTCGTCGGTGCACTCGTCGGCTATTTATGGTTTAACTGTTTTCCAGCACAAGTATTTATGGGAGACACCGGCAGTTTAGCAGTTGGAGGAATCATTGGTGTTTGCGCGATGGTTATTCATAAAGAGTTGATGATTCCAGTTCTTTGCGGCGTTTTCCTGATGGAGAGTATCAGTGTTATTCTACAAACACAAGTGTATAAATTTTACAAGAAACGCGGGCAACATGTGCGTGTATGGAAGCGTGCTCCGCTACACGATCATTTCCGCACTTCCGTTGATCAAGTACTAAAGATTGATCCAACGTGTGTCATTCGATTCAAAGGCAGCAAGAATCTACATCATGAGTCGAAAATTGTGCTCCGTTTCTGCATCGTCACGCTTATTTTAGCAGCCATAACAATCCTAACCCTTAAAATACGTTAAAAAAATGAACAAAAGAATTGTTGTCCTCGGAGCAGGCGAATCAGGCACAGGAGCCGCTATCCTTGCTAAAGAGAAAGGCTTTGATGTTTTTGTTTCGGATTACGGAACAATCACGGATCCATACCGTGCTTTACTTGACCAGAATGGGGTTAAATGGGAAGACGGCAAACACTCGGAAGAATTGATTCTCAATGCCGATGAGGTAGTAAAGTCGCCCGGTATTCCATTGAATGCTCCGCTTATACAAAAACTGCAAGCGCAAGGTACGCCGATCATTTCGGAAATTGAGTTTGCGGCGCGTTATACAAATGCCAAGATGATTTGTATTACGGGATCCAACGGCAAAACAACGACTACGTCGTTAATCTTTTATATTCTCAAACAGGCAGGTCTAAATGTCGGTTTGGCGGGAAACATCGGTAATTCTCTGGCGCTTCAAGTGGCCCATGAAGATCATGACTATTATGTGATTGAACTGAGTTCATTCCAGTTGGATAATATGTATGATTTCAAGGCAGATATTGCCATCTTATTGAACATCACTCCTGATCATCTCGACCGTTACGATTTTAAGTTCCAGAATTATATTGACGCCAAATTCCGCATTACGCGTAATCAGACGAAAGAAGATTCGTTCATTTACTGGGCAGAAGATCCGATTATTGACCGTGAGATGAAACGCTTACAATTGGGCGCGACACTTTATCCATACGGTTTCAATATGCCTAATCCATTACCTATCGGCGAAGATGAATTGGCGCTCAAAGGCCGACACAATGTGCTCAACTCGATGGCAGCCACTATCGCAGCGAATGTAGTAGGTATCAAAAAAGATATTATTCGCGAGAGTCTGAAGACCTTTCAAGGCGTAGAACACCGCTTGCAGTATGTAGCGACCGTCAAAGGCATACGATGGATAAATGACAGTAAGGCAACAAATGTCAATTCTTGCTGGTATGCCCTTGAATCGATGAAGACACCTACTGTGCTTATTCTGGG
>JAFYZR010000077.1 GCA_017557345.1 Paludibacteraceae bacterium
CCTCGTTTAATTGTATAATGTTATCAGACATGGTTCTGGATCCTCCTCGGATTGTATTGTGTGTGGTAACTCAATAATACCGAGTGGAGATAGTCCATGTCTATCTTTTTATAAATTTGCGAAACTTATTTTACCTTATCCGTTTTCGCTGTTGTGACCTTATTATATTCCTGAGTCTCCGGTTCGTCATTGAACCTGTGGTTTAATTGCTTTACTCCCATAAAGGCACCGCCCTAAAACCACGCAAAGGGCCGGTCCCATTGATTGAGACCGGCCCAGCACATTTTTGCAATCAAATCAATGCTCGGCTATGATTTTAATCGCGCCTTCCAGTTATAGTATGGAAACACGCGAAAAGTACACAAAATGCAAATCCTAAAGCTATTTCCCTTTCGTTTCTCCACAGGAGCAAGTGGAAACATAGGATTGGTTGCTCTTCCCGCAAGCAGGGCATATCCAGCCACCTTTTGAGAGCACTTCCTTCCTTTCCTCATAAGTCTTTTTTTGAGAAAGCAGAGGATAAGATTCTGTATTGATAGGCGACCGTTCCAGGAGACCAAGAATAGTCCCTTGGGCTTTCAAAATGGTAAACAAAATCAGAGTAAGAAACATGCATAGGAGGAAAAGAATCGTCGTGGCTCCCCAGTCGCGTTCTATGCCCCAATAGTCCCCCACAGTTTTCAGGCTCTTTCCATACTCGGAAGCAATAACACCCGAAAGGATTGTTCCAACAAGTAGAACAAGATAAGCCATAGTATTACAGAAATGCTTCATGAGAACCTCCCTATACAATCAATATGATTTAATAACTTCCACAACCACCCGATCCGCCGGCAGCCAGTTGACCTCGTCGAGTTCCTCCGGCGCAAGCCATCTCGCATCGGCCGCCTCCTTAAGCTTCAGCTTCCCTGCTGCCACTTCCGCATAGAAGCAGTCCATCGACAGGTGAAACTTCTCGTAATCATACTCAACGGTCGTAATCAAATCCCCAACCTTGATTGTTGTAGCCAGCTCCTCGTGGATCTCGCGAACGCGACACAAGGTAATCGGATGCACGGAACAAGTTATCGATGGACTCGAGATACCCCTCCGACACCATCCGGACTGCCTTGACAACCTCCGAAACATCGACTGCGACGAGCTCATCGTTGAGGGAAAGTTTGTAGCACCGGATGGAGCTAGTCACAACCGTATAGAGTAGGATCCGCTTTCCGAGATGTCCGAGGTAATAGCGGTTCTTACGGAGCTGGTCGACGATCTGCTCCTCGGAAACCGCCGAGGATTTTAATTCAATGTTGAGGCACGTCTTGTCCGTCAGTTTCAGCAGGTCGAACTCCTTGCCGATGTGCGGGATGTGGAAGGAGAAGAAGAACCCGTCCATGTCCGCAACCGTCAGCCCGTTCCGCATAAACTCATCGGCAAGAAACCTAAGGGACTCGATCTCATGCTCCTGCGTCTGCTTCGGCTCCATGTAGCGCGACCCATGCCGCTCCAATATGTTGAATGCCTCCCGGTCATGAATCCGCGAGAGGGTGTAGATGTTGATTGAACGGGTCATGATGCCTCCGTGTAGTGAGAAACAACTGAAAAATTAGTTTTATCATGATTCTTCTATTTTAGTCTGCTTAGTGTATTCTTTCTCAAATGCCGAAGTCAGCTCTGTTGTCTTATTCTCAAACAGATTATTCCACATATCATTTTCACTTGTTCTCAGTCTGATAGCAGTATTTATGTTTTGAGCATCTGCGCCATGCAACGATCGAATTATCATATCGCGGTATATATACAACAGAGGATCTTTACAACAATATGTTCCAATTGTAGTGAACAATGTAAGAAGAAACGTCATCGTCTTTTGAGAGACTTCCATCTCAGAAGCAATTTGATATAACTCTTCTGCTCTTTCAAGTATATATTTTGTAAGTCCTCCCGTTCCTTGCTTCAAACTAGAAATAGCAAGCCATCCTAAAGAATTCGACACACGTCGCAGACCTTCTTCATCATTAGACTCTATGCAATCAGTTCCAATATTAAAAAGGCTTCTGCAAATAAGTTTTTTATTCTCACTTGAAGTCACGATAAAACTCACTGCCGTATCTCCCGCCGAAAAACTATACAGTAAGTCTACTACTTCATAAATAACACCGTTGCTTCGTTTTTCTAAATGAATGACATTTGCAAGCCCCTTGATTATTGTTGCTGCAAAGTCTGAAGAAACCGCCTTCCGCTTATCCAAGCTCACAATTGTTTCTTTAATCTGTTCAAATGTAAGTTCAAGATACTGTTGATTAATCAGTGTAGACGTTCGACGAAGCAACCGTAAGAATGAATTAAACAGTTCTTTTTGTGCCAGCTTATTAGACGGAGTAGTAATATCAAAACAGTTGTATATTTCTCCAAGCATCAGAGTAAATGCAGGAATATTATCCCTAAATATACATCGCAACAGGATTTTCATCATATCTTCAACTACTCTGGATACTTCATCAGGAGAATTGATGTTTTCTTTTATTCTATCAACAAATCCCGGGACGCACAAATATCCATGATACTTGTCTCTAAAATCAACTGCGCATAAAACTGTCTGAATATGATATTGCTCGACATTCTTAATGAGTTCTGAATTGTTTTTTAGTTTTTTCAATTCTTCAATACAATAAAACTTAAACTCTATCCAATTACAGTCTTCTAACATTGAAATCTCATTTGAAAAAATAATCTCCGTCATGGTCAGAATTTTACTGGCCTTATCACTCATAATTTTGTTAAAAATCATGGCATAATACATCTTAACGTCTGTAAACGCCTGCGGAATTTGACTGATGCTAATTGATAATTCAGAAAAAACGCCCATCAAATAATCAAATGCTTCTTCCTTATCTTTTTCGATAGAATAATGAATCCCGCTTGTCAAAATACGGAAAAAATACTTCAAATTGTTGTTTCCACTCATAAAAAAGTGCGCTTTCACCATAGAGAAAAACTGAGTAATTAAGTATCCTCTCCACTCTATTTTATCTTGCTGAATCAGTTTAACTAATGTTTTACAATAACAAGGAATAATGGCATCACACAGATTTCCTTGATTATCTTTTAAAAGATCAAATACTTGTTCGTTAAGTCTATCAACATACTGTTTGAACCATTCGTATTGATTTGTTTCAATACAAAACTTTAAATTCTTGTAATTCTGCGCTACTACATGGCTTATAAGCACATCAGAATCAACACTTTTACACATGGCTAATTGGGATATAATTATCTCCACAATTCTAAAAAACTGCTCATCGATTTGTTCTTTATCACATCCCCGACTGATAAGAGTAATACTAGCCTTCATAAACTCTCGGAAAATATCTCCTAGATTGTCGGTAATATTCCGAGCAACCATATAGTCCTCTTTTGTAATGCTTTCGTCCAAAACATACGTAATGTCATGCCACATTTTATCATCAGGAAATTCCCCTGATTCAATTCTATTTTTGATTTCCTGACAATCCTCATCAACGTACGTATTCACCATAATATATTTGTTAACAAAGTACACTTCTCTAAAGATACGAACAATCGTAAACGTTGAAAAAAAGATAAACAATAACGTCATCCAAAAGGATTCCTTAATCATAAGAACAATAGTTCCCATTATGATAGAAACAATAATGTAAAGAAACATTAATTTCATTCTTGGTTGAGTACTCCTACTTGCAAGACGCAACGGGTATTTGTCCTTAAATAGTTGATAAAAAAGCAAATAAAAAGCTGTCCAAATTGCAGAAATTGTTGCCAATGCAGAAAAAAGAATACCCGGTATATTAAAAAAAGTAAGGGTAAACGTTTTTCCTCCATAATCTAAAAACGCAGTTCCAACAAAAACAATCGCAATAACAACTAATGGAATATAAACCTTCCATTTCTTTTCACCCCCCCATTACTCTTCAAACCATTTTTAGCTGATTTTTTAAACATTAGTTTTCCCCTCCATCTAATTCTTTGTTTTCTCAAGAATGTAGCTCTGCAAATACCTCAAAATATCATCTCTCACCGGATGATGCATCCTCATTTTCACCTTGGTGATCGGCTTCAATTTTCCATTATTATCAAGTTTTTGACTGTCTATAGCCTCAATAACATCAAACTGTCCCATGTAATAGAAATTGATCTCTGCATCGCTCTTTTTCACAAACAGATGCTTTCTTGGTGCAGAAATAACCTTTTCCATGTATGAACTGGTACTGTTTTTGCCGATCTGCGAATCCCAACGGAAAATGCTATTATCTTCGAAAGCATCTGCATAATCCGGTTTGCCTTCTACATAGTTCTTTCCGTCTTCAGCTTCAGCCTTATGATATGTTATGAATATAAACACATCATTCTCCATGCGATTCATTCCATACATCGTTGATGAAGTATCTTTACCACGATTCATAAGAAGACATATATCTCTTCTTGTATATTTTTCATATAAAACGAAGGGTGTTCCTTCTATCTTCTCTGATGCATACACATCCTGATAACGTCTCAGTCCAACATTGATGATATCTTCCACTTGTGATACAAATACTTCGTTAAGAAGGGATTTGGAAAAATTGACTAATCTACGAATGATGTTATCCCTATCACACTGAAGAATCTCCATCACTTTATATCGTTGGTATTCTTCATCCTTACTGGTGAAACATCCCTGAAGGACCTTTATTGTATCTTCAACTTCTATATCTGGAATCCAATAATCATATTGCTTATACAGCTTTTCTTGAAAATCTTTTTTTGTGATGGAAGCTTTAGTCAAGAACAATTGCAGCAAAAACAACTCATTCGGTCTTACGCCACTTATCACAGTTCTCGACAAATACTCTATAACTATTTTTTCTTGCTCGCTCAGCTTATTCGAATAATCTATCTTGGCAACTTTCTCCATAAACTGCCAATATGTTTTGTCTTCTTTTATTATGACAAGAGGATCGATCTCGCCATTTTCATAAAAATCCAGTAGCAGAGGTTCACGCCCTATTCGGTTTTTTAGGGCACGATAGCTTTCCCCTATTATAGCTTTCATTCCCTTAATATGATCTATGGCGCTAAATATCCGCTCTCGGGCTATCTCATCAAAATATATAGTTGATTCACCAGGAATCGTGTTATTCCCGGAAATCATATATCTTCGAATCGTATCCTTGTTGTAAGTCCTATCGCCTGACAAAGCGATTGGAATCATGAAATTATTATCATAATTCCCTATGAAATCTAATACAACAACATATTCTTTGCCTTCTGCTTTTCTTAATCCACGGCCGAGCTGTTGAATGAATACTATCGGAGATTTTGTCGGTCTGAGCATTATAACTTGGTTAACCTCAACGATATCAATACCCTCATTGAGAATATCCACTGAAAAAATGTAGTCTAACGGTTGCCTCTTTTCGCTAGCATCCTCCTCATTCATCGCCAATCGTTCAAAAGCCTCTATTCTCTTCTCATCTTTATCTTCCCCAGAAAGAGCAATTGTACGATAGCCTCTCTCATTAAACATCTTTGACAAGACTTCACATTCTTTATTCCGGCTGCAGAAGATTAATCCTTTGACCCTGTCACCGCTATATCCATAGTAATTTGCTTGCTCAAGTATATAATCCACTCGCTTATCACTTGTTAACAGGTTAAAACTTTCTTCCGGAAGCTTTTCTTTTTTCTGCTGTTTTTCATCCAGTATGACAATATCGCTAATGCCATAATAGTTGAACGGACATAAAAGGTTTTCTTCCATCGCTTTCTGAAGTCTAATCTCATACGCTATCTGATGATCAAACAATTCATAGACATTTTTCTCTTCATCCTTTGTTTCTCTTCTATCCGGTGTCGCAGTCATGCCCAGAAAAAGCTTTGGAGTAAAATACTCCATTACCCTCTGATATGTATTCGCTGGACTATGATGAGCCTCATCCAGTATAATGCAGTCGAACTCATCTTTATGAAATTGACCAAGATTTGCTTCTTTGTTTATTGTCTCAACCATGGCAAATACGTAGTTGGCGTCATATTCATAACAGCCACCGCCAACAATTCCCATAGTAATTGAATCACCAAATACATTCTTATAAGACTGCTTTGCTTGTTTAATCAGCGCCATTCTGTGGGCGATAAAAAGCACTCTTTTATAGCCCAATTCTCTCATAGCGAAAGCAGAGGCGTAAGTTTTTCCCGTTCCTGTAGCACTAATCAGAAGAGCCCTGTTCTCGCCTTTTGCAAGGGTCTTCTTCAGTTCAACAATAAACCGCTCCTGCATGGAATTCGGCATAAGTTTATACTGCGTTAATGAAACCGGCGTTTGTTGTTTGGCAATCTCGCGCTGCTTTCTTACCGCATTATATCTAACCTTATAGTAATCTATGAAATAATCGTAATCGATTGCATATTTGCTATTCCAAAGATCTTCAAATTCCTTGACTACACTGTCTCCTATCTCCCCATTTCCGGTAGAAATCAGTCTAGTATTCCATTCCTTATTAGCGGTTAAAGCACCGCCGGTAAGGTTGGAACTTCCTATGATAATTCGGTATATTTCGTCCTTCTTAAAGATATATCCCTTTGTATGAAATCCCTTGTCCGCTGCCTCAGTATCATACATTTTTATCTTTACATTCTTCAGCGTATGAAGCTTCTCCAATGCTTTAGGTTCACTAAAACAAAGGTAATCCGTTGTAAGGATTTCGCCCCTAACACCCTTATCATCCAGTTCTTTCAAAATCATAAGGAGCTTGCTTACACCGCTATCCGTGATAAATGCAACACTAATACGATAACTATCGCACTTTAACAGCTCATCTTGAATATATGGCAGAACTTTTCTACCTTCGTTTCGATTGTTAGAAATGAAAGCCGGCGTATATGCCACATCTGCCGCCAGAGATCCGTCTATAAAGGCTCTTTCAAATCCGGACCTAAGCATGTTTTTCTGTTCGTCGGTCATTTTATGTCTCCTCATAGCAGAATGCAAAAAGAATAAATATTTGAAATATTATACCAAATTACTAACGATTCTTCTACCTAAAATGTGAAAAAAATAAAGCGAAGAACGATTTCATTCTTCGCCTTATACCAAGACAACCTTTTACAACCGGATTATTTGTTCCAGTATCACTATTATTCTATTCTTTACCGGGCTCAATATGCTGTATTTCACAGAAGACTCTGTAACTTCCGAACAGAAAATTCTTTATCTTCTTAACCTTGACAGTGACATAATCACCGCAATTTAGTTCCTGTGGTTTCTCCGACGGATAGAAGTTGAGATGCTCTCCAGCCCAGACATTATAGCCCAACAGTGTCTTACTCTTTATTTCTTCAACCTGAAATGTAACCTGCGTATTCTTTAAATCATATCCGTCTCTTAACGCAGATTCAAACTCTTCAGCGGAATCGAATTGCATAATTGAATTCTCTTTGCGGTTTGTAATGAAATAACTGTTCGCACATATTCCGATAAGCGCCCCGGCGAGAATTACAAGGACAAGAATCTGAAATAGAATAAGCCAAATCTCTTTTCTCTTCATTTGAAGCGCACCTCCAAGACTGGTACGAACGATTTCTCAGTCCGAGACCTCATTCAGCATCTTTTCCGGATCTTCCGCTGCCTTGACCTTATCGGAAGCTTTGATGATTACACCATTCTCATCAATCAGATATGTTGTACGCACAACGCCCATGGAAACCTTGCCGTAATTCGTCTTCTCTTTCCATACATCGTAAGCCTGAAGGACCTTCTTCTCAACATCTGACAGTATCGTGAATGCGAGACCGTATTTCTCCTCGAACTTCTTGTGAGACTCCACGCTGTCCTTGCTGACGCCGAGCACCTCCACCCCCTTCTCGCGGAACTGCGGATAGCGGTCCGAGAAGCCGCAAGCCTGCTTGGTGCAGCTTGAGGTGTTGTCCTTCGGGTAGAAGTACAGAATTAGTTTTCTGCCCCTGTAATCCTTAAGTGAATGCATCTTTCCGTTCTGATCCGGAAGGGTAAAGTCAGGTGCTTTTGTGCCGATGGGTAACATGTTCATTCCTCCTTTGAAGTATTCTGATCCAGATATATTATAACACATTGTGAAGCACTTTCCCCCACTCCCCAACCAGCTTCTCCGCGCTCCACGCCGCGTTAGCGGGGCTTGTGGAGGGAAGGCACGCGGCGGGGATGCCTAGGGTCTTTTCGATGTACTTCTTATAGTACCGCTCTGCGGTCTTGCCGTTCACGTAGATAGCCCGAATGGGCGCCGCGTCGAGGATTCTTCGAAGATCATTGGGCGTGACGTTCCGGATGCTTGCATCCGAGGAGCCGGTGATGTCGCAGGACCTGATCACGTCCCAGACGGCGATGTGATTCCGAAGGAGCAGGCTCCGCTTCTCTTCTACGGTGCCCGGCACGGGCTCGCCGCAGACGGCGGCGATAACCTTCCAGAAGCGGTTCTGCGGATGGCCGTAGAAGAACCCCTCCTCCCGCGACTTGACCGAAGGGAAGCTGCCGAGTATCAATACCTCGGAATGCTCATCATATACCGGTTCAATCGGATGAACGACCATATTTTCCTCCTGTAAACAGCTCGCAGGTCCTCGTAAGGGGACCTGCGTTTTTTGCGGTTTCATGTTCTGCAAGGACCAAACTGCCGGTCCTGAGTTTATATCCTGTTCAGCTCTGCTGTGCGCTTTCTAACCTAACGAACCCTCATATTTCGGGAAGCCGTTCTCCGCTTTGGCGACTGCCTCCTCAAGCGTCATTCCGTGGAACGCGCCTGCGCTCAGGCAGCGTCCGGAAACCTTATCGTCGGCAAATGCACCTACTACCACGCCCGGAAGCGAGCTCTCGGGTGCGTTGGGCGCGTGCGGGCCGCCGAGGTCCGTACGGCACCAGCCGGGATCGGTCAGGTTAATCATGACATCGGTTCCGTCATAGACCGACGCCAGGTCCATCGTTACTTTATCAAGTGCCGCCTTGCTGGCGGAGTAGCCCGCCTGCTGCGGCTCGCGGCGTATGCCGCTCGTCGTATTGACGATCCGTCCGAAGCCTCTTGCCTCCATCTTCGGCAGAAAATGATAACAGATCATCATCGGAGCGATCGTATTGATCATAAAGCTTGCGGTATAGTCCTCGACCGGCGTCTTCAGATATTCGGTCCGGTACGCAATCTGGATGCCCGCGTTATTGAGTACAATGTCAACCGGCACGTTGAGCGCGTCGATGCGCCCAAGCATATCCTCAACCGATGCCCGGTCCGAAAGTTCGCATGCCATCGGAACCGCCTGCACGCCGAGTGCCTGTGCCTCTTTTACTACTTTTGAAAGATGCTCTTCGGTCCTGCCCTGCAGGATCAGATTGCATCCTTTGCCTGCCATGAAAAGTGCCGCACCGTAACCGATGCCTCTGCTGGCGCCTGTGATCAGCGCCCATCTGCCTTTAACGTCTACCATGTCGTCCTCCTTGAATGCGCTTCGGCCGCGGCATTTTCCCACTGCGGCGTCAATTGCGGCGGCTGCGGCATATACCGTTCCTCAGCAATCCGTCACTTACGGAAAATGCCTGCCCGCCGTCCCTCAGTTCCCATCATATCACACCTGAAGCCGTCAGAGGATGTCACATCAAGTCGGAATATTTGTATATTCCTATGCATTTGCCGTCTTATACTTCGAATCGAGGATATAGAAGACAATCGCACCGATAATGAAGCCGCCGATATGCGCTGCAAGGTCGATGTTGGTCTGCGTATCGGTGATTGCACCGAGGACAAGCGGATAACCGACGCTGTAGACCACGTAAGCGGGAATTGCCCAGAGCGGAACGCCCTTGGAGGTCTTTCTGAGCTCGGGGTAACGGTACATCAGCATCGTCATGGCTCCCATAATGCCGAATATGGCTCCCGATGCGCCGATTCCGAGCAGCTCGTAGTTGCCGGTCACGGTACGCCACAGGACTGCGACCAGGTTCGAGCCGACGCCCGCGATTGCATAAAGAATCAGGTATTTCTTAACCTTTAAGTAATTCTCCACGACGTCGCCGAATGCGAACAGGAACACCATGTTTCCGATAAGGTGGTCAATGCCTCCATGCAGGAACGCAGCGGTCACCAGGCGGTAGATCTGTCCGTTTCCGAAGACGGTTTCGCCGCTTGCCCCGCCGGCTTCAATAAGTTCCTGGGCTCCCCCCGTGAAGATCGTGACTAACGTGATGAAGAATATAACCGTGTTAATTCCGATCAGCCAGAGAGTTGCCTTACATTTGAGGCGGTGTCCCCGGCCGCTGTACCACTCAAGCGTCTCCTTCTCGCTCCGCTGCACGTTCTGCTTCCACAGTACCGGGTTCTGCCAGTCGGGGTAGATAAGCCCCGCCATGGTCTTTGCCTGGTCGTCCTGCATCAGCTGCGAGAACAGCGGCGTGAGCCAGCTTAAGGTGTTACACTCCTGGTACGGATCGACGTGGATCGCGTTATTCATCGGGTTTATAATATAGAATCCGAACATGCGGGGGTCCATACGGCTCGCAAGCAGATTCACGTAGTCTATGTCATTGGTCAGGAAGACGGACGTAACCCGGATCCTCGGTGCGCGGTCCCGAAGCTGCCGAAGCATTGCCGACAGATACTCCTGATACTGCATGCGCTTCATGTTGCGCATCTCCGCGTCGCTGATCATCCACACGGCGTTCACAAGCTGCAGCGCCGCGTCCGTCTGATAATACATTGCCATTCCCGGATTGTTCAGTTCAACGCTTTGAAAACCGCGCTCGACGAACAATGCTCTCATTTCATCCCACATGGTACTCTCCTAGAACAAATTCTTGATCCGCAGGATTGTCCTGCCGATCAGTCCTTCCGACGGACGGAACACGACGATCGTGTTGCCGGAGTCCGCCATCCGGATTTCGTAAATTACGAAGAAGCATGCCGCGATAACGATGATTGATATCTTGAACACCTTCTTCGGTATCCTCTTTTGAAAGATTAAAAGCGCTACGCCCGGGATCGGAAGGATCCAGAGCGGATGATACCGAAACGCCGCCGCGAAGTCACCCCGCAGCACCGCTCCCCATGCACGCGTCATCCCGCAGCCGGGGCACGATATGCCTGTGACGAATTTGACCGGGCAGCCGACTCCGGTCAGATGAAAGACCAAATAAAGGAAAGCGATTGCCGCAACCGCGACAACCGCATCCTTAAATCGTTTCTTTGTTCCGCTGTCCTTATGCGCCATAACCGTTAACCTGGTTATATGCCATACAGATCGCATTGGTATTCTTAATCAGGATATGCAGTGCGACAAAGGGACCGATACCGCAAAGGAGAGAACCGAAAATAGCCCACATAAGGATCGTGGTACCATTTTCCGAGAAGGACAATCCGTAACGGTACGCGTTGCTCTGCAGACGGTTTCCGAGCTTGTACTGCCAGTAATAACCATAGATTCCGCAGGTGATGTAGCAAAGAATAATGTAAAGAACGAGACCGGTCGTGCTGTCTCCGTCGCCTTCGCAGGCGGTGTTGACATCCTGTGCCATCGTGTAGATGAACCAGAAGCCGTAGATTCCGCATGTAATGATCGTCAGAATGATATACATTGCAAGCGAACGGTCGGTCTGAAGTCTCGGTCCGCGCGGTGCTCCGCCGCGAAACCGAAGCTGTTCCGGATATTATTGAATTCATTGCCGAGTTCCTGCTCGATCCCGCCGAAGGCACGATTTGCATTGTTCGTGAATTCGCTGTTGCCGGAGTTGTTCAAAGGCTTGCCGCAGATCGGACAGAACTTGGTTCCGTCGGCGACAGTATTACCACAATTCGGACAATACATAGTAAACCCTCCAAAATACTGTTATTCAGTGCGGCGATTATGTCTCCCCGGCACCGTAAATAAATTTTACCATTTTCCCGTAGAAAAATCAATAGGAATTGAGGCAAATGTGTAACATTTTTCCTTTATTTCGGCGCAATTCTCAGCCCCTGTCAGCGGGCGGGGCGAATTGCGAATCGCCGTCTCCGGGCGGGACCGATACTTCGTCCCCGGGCGGGGCGAACATGGCGTCGCCGGCTGAGGCCGATGCTCCGTCTCCGGGCGGGGCAAACATCGAGTCGTCAGCTGAGGTATATACCGGGCCTGCTGCCGCGAATTGAGTGTCGCCGGGTTCGGTCGCGGTCGCCTCGGTGCCCTCTTCCGCTTCTCTTTCAAAGCCGGTCTTCTTCGGCTTCGGCTTACTGTTAAGTTCCTTAAACGCGGTTACATAAAGAATGACCGCTGCCGCATACCAGGCGCAGTTCAGCCCGATAAACGGTGCGCACTTCACGAGCGTCATCGCTTTGCCGAATATCCGGAACGTGATAACCGATGCGCCGACGCCTGCCGCGGCGTTTACGAAAAGCGTCGCGCGGTAATACCGTCCCGCAAAGATCGCCATGCATCCGAGCATGATCGCCGCCGGAATGATCAGGGAGATTGCCCACGGCATCGTTCCGGTCAAGATCGGGTCGTCCGAAACATACTTCGGATTGACCGCACGGATTTTGTCCGGATCCGGGTTGCTTCCGAGATCCTCGTAGACGTAGTGGCCGTAGTCGTCGTAACCGTATATGAAATACGTGTCCGAAATATTATCATAGCAGACATCTTTTTCGCCCCACTCGTCGTCCGTAAATCCGCGCATTTCCGTAGGGACCTTGAAGGTAACCGCCTGCTTGCTCTCCGCGTTCGCTATGTACATGAAAATCAGACCGAGCGCGATCAGAAGTCCCGGAAAGAACAGCGTATACTTTGCCTTTCTCGTAATGAAAAGCACGACGTACGCGAGTATCGAAATGACGGCGCATGAAATTACGCCGCGTCCCATTGCTTCCTGATATTGGGAAAATGTATACAAATCCCACTTCGCGGTCGACTGCATCAGAAGCTCGATTACGACATAAACGGTGTTCAGAGCGATTCCGATGAGGACCGATGCGATTGCTAAGATTGAAGGGGTTTTGCCCGGTTTCGCACTCTCGGCGGCAGTATCCCTCCCGGGGGTCTCGTCCTCATATGCCGCCGGTTCGGTGTGATTTGCGAAGATCTCCCTGTCCGCAGGTTCGGTGTTCGGATTATTCAATGTAGCCACCTCCCCCCTGGAAGCGATAGTAATAATCTATCGGAAGATCCGAGAGATCCAGTCCTTCCGGCAAGGTATCCCCGGGGTAAATGATTATGCCGGGACCGTAATCTTCCTGCGAGAAGAACAGCGGATTATACTCCAGATAATAATCCGGCGAAGTAATCTGATGGATAAAGTAACAAGTTCCGTCGATAATCTCAATGTAAAGCGAATAGATTCCTTCCCGTTCTCCGACCGGATAAACCCAGCGGCAATCCGTATATCCGCTCTCGGTCGGATCAATCTTCACATCCATGGTGGAATATATATTCATGCGCTTGTACGGAGCCGTGCCGTACAGGTTCTCGAGAAGATCAAATACCTCGTCCGGAATCTTAAAACGCATGGTAATATCCGTCATACGGACCGCAACGAGCCGGTCGTCCTCAAAGAACAGGTTATAACTCCGTACCCCGTCCGGATAATACACCCTAAGCAGCGAACAATAAACGATTCCCTCCGAACGTTCATACTGCCCCGGCAAGGTCAAAGGGCTGGAAAGCTCGGGAGTGTAGAAATAATTCTTCAGTTCTTCATATTTCTTTCCCCAAAGCTTATCATCCACATGGAGAATGCCGTTATCATAAGTCAACGTACTCAGAGCATCGTCTTCGTAAAAGTTGAGTCCTTCCGGCAGGGGTACATATTCTCCCTCCCAATGCGTCTTTCCGGTTTCGTCAATGAGGAAATCCCCGTACGCGTCGGTCGTCCAGATTCTTTCCATTCGAACCATCGGGTCGTACTGCTTCACCAGCATCGTCATTAAGGATTGTCCTTCGAACAGGTCGGCATCGGTCAGATAATTCGACAGCATCCGACCGAAATCCGCGAACGGCTTTCCGGGCTCCCCGTCATCCGGCATATTTCTGATCGGACCCAGCATGTATAAAACCATGATAATTCCGATAAGCATTACCACGATAACCTGCGCGATCGCATTCCTGCCCGCCGCCGGTTCCGTCAGGTTATCGGCCTGGATCAAGTTATCGTTACGGTGCGAAAGCATCACGATATTTTGAAAATCAGGCGTGTAAAGCTCGCCTCCGGAATGGAAGCCTTCATTCAGTTTGTTATAATACGTGGCGGGTGATGCGATATCGGCCGCACCGAAAGATTGCGGAATACTGCCCTGCCGCGCGTCCGCGTCCGTCTCTGACTGAGCACCGGCAAAATACGCGTCCGCGTCCGGCTCTGACTGTGCGGACGCAAAATACGCGTCAGTGTCCGGCTGCGTGTCCGCGAAATACGCGTCGCTGCCGGGCTCCGGCTTTACGCCGCAGTAGCTCCCCGACGCCTTAACGACGCCGTTCGGGCCCGCAAAATAAGAATCGTCCAGGATTTCGGGCGCCGCGGACTGCTTCGTCCCGCACTCCGGACAGATCGTACTGCCTTCCGGCAGCAAGGATCCGCATTTGCTGCAATACATGTTCTCTCCCCCTGCAGATGCTTGAAAAAGACATTTTAATCTTTTGAACTTACGGGGAAATACCTTGTCCCCGCCTGTGTTGCATAGTATTATACCATATCCGGGGCGGGCTGTCACTGGATTTTCATTATATATTGCGTAAGATTCGTGAAGAACTTATATGAAGTATTTCTTTTTAACGACCATGTACCGCATCCATGCGGCAAGACCGCTCATCGCCCATACGATTCCGACCGACCACCATATGCCCCACAATCCGAAGGCGGCGATCCCGGTCAGCGCAACCGGGCTTCCCTGCGTCATATCGATCATGGACTGATTCTTCTTCATACCCACCTCCGATTACCCGCACAGGCGTGAATCTGCAGCTGGAATTTTACAAATTTCATATTACAACAATTGTTTCCTTACAGTTTTACTGTACGCCTTTTCCGATTGCTTATCATACAAAAAAGACCGATTGCAATCGGTCTTTTCCGTAATCCTGTACAATTGTGAATCTAGCGTGTGTTCTTTTTCTTCAGAAAGATTACTACTCCTACTCCGACTACCGAAATAACAAGCAGCGCGATCAGCCATCCAAGCGGCAGCTTGTCGCCGGTCTGAGGAGTGCTCGGGTCGAGGGTCTGATGCTGCTCCTGATTCTCGTCGGGAGTCGTGTTCTCCTGATTCTCGTCGGGGGTTGTATTCTCCTCAGTCGAATCGGTGGTCGTAGTCTCGTCCTGGTCGGGAGTCGTCGGCGTCTTGGTCTTCAGCCAGCTGATCGTACCGTCCTCCTTAAGCGAAGCCGTTCCCTCGCCGTCGTTAAACTTGGCGGGATCGATAACGGTCTTCAGGTTGCCCGATGTGTCCTCGGTCGTCTTGAACCCGACTTCGATCGGGCTTGCGGACTGCTCATAACCTTCCGGCGTCGATGCCTCTTCAATCCGGTAGGATGCGTATGCGAGAAGGCCGTCAAATACGACTTTGCCGTCCGATCCCGCTTCCTTTGTTGCAATCTTAACCGGATCTCCGTCTGTGAGGCGGTACAGCGTGTATTTGGCGCCGTCAACCTTTTCACCGGCATCGTCTTTGTTGACGGTTTCAATCACAATGTCTGCACGGAATACGTCGTTGACAATGCGGTTACCGGCGATTGCATTTTCCTGCTCATTCAGAATGCCTTCGCATGTTCCGTACCTGATCACGGCAATGTATACATTTTCGTCAGGAACGGCTCCGTCCGGCGCCGTGGTCTCCCGGATTTTGTAGGTTCCGGCGGGCAGCGTCTCAAATTCGACCAGTCCGTTCTCGCCGCTGACCGCCGTTTTGGAAATCGTTTCGTCCTGCGTGTTTACGGCAGTAAATGCCGCTCCCTTTAAAGGTTTTGTCTGCTGTGCGTCGGCAGAACAGGTTTCGGAAGTATAGACATACTTGAAAAAGTAAATCACGCCTTCGTCCGGGGGTTCTTCATATACATTGAGAATTTCCGCGTTAACGTCGTCATGTCCGTACAATTCGACCTTCACTTTGATCACGGACTGCGCTGCCTCAAAAATATGACCTGTAATATCATAAGAAGTTTCGTATACACGGTAAGTACCGGCCGGGATACCGCTGTATCGTTTCACTGCAGCAGTAAGATAACCTTCATCATCGGTCTGCAGATCGTCAAAATCCGCAAGCGTCAGTCTGACCGCATGGTCCACAATGCGGCCTTCTTCATCAAGATATCCTTCCGGCTCATTGTAGTCGTCCAATTTCTGAACAGCCATCTCAATTACGCCTTCCGCTTCCTCAGGCGTAATCTTTCCGGAGATCTTCTTCGTAATCGTGAGATTCCCGCAGGGTTTGTATACACCTTTCAGATTGATTTCTGCTTTTCCCGAGTTTCCGATAGAGTTCGACATCTTGGTTTTAGACTGTGATTCCACAAATAAGTATCCGGGGATATCGCGGTCTTGCATCACAACCTCGTAATAAACTCCGTCAGCCTGTAATCTCGAATAGGTTATCGTAAAAACCTTGTTGCCATACTCGTCACTACCGGCGTAGTTGAAGGAATCGAGGCTTACTGCCAGTTCGTCTTCACGCTCAGCTCCGGTTTCGGAAAGAAAAGCTGAAACACTCCCGTCTGCATTCACTTTCTTCACGAGAACAGTGATTGCATCTGTTGCTTCATCAAAAATAACATCGCGTGAGATTGTCACCCGGATTTCCAGCTTTCCGGTATTGTCGGACTCGTCTTCCTGCGCCGGCGCCGCAAGAGCCGCATCCCGCGTCCCGGGAACCGTCATGATGACTGCAGCCGCCATCATAATGCCCAAAACAAATGCCGTTAACCTTCTCATTGTCCTTCCCATAAGAATACCCCTTTAGTTGTAGTAAAATACTATATCCAATATATCGCTGTCTGATGGACGTGTCAATTCAAGCATCACCGAATTGAATGGTTGAGAAAGATGATGGATATTCAACGGATGGTTGAATATCCGTGCTTTATATTTTAATTTCTTAAAAATCCGATATACGAAGCAACATGGGGGGCATTCTGTTTACAGTCATCCGAAGCATCTATGCATTTTCCAGCCCCCGCTGCAGAATTGTTTCCATTGTTTCTATAATCGTCCATGCTGCTTACATTCTTATTTCTAAATTCTATAATCGCACACTCTTTATTTTTCTTCACTTTTCCATGCTTTATAGTTTAATTATTTACAAATTTCATCTATAACCGCTTGCTTTTCATCTCCTGCCCCGCTACAATGTAGAGTGGATTATCTGAAAATCTCCTATCACCGCTTCACCGGAAGAATCAGATAATTACAAAAACTAACGCGAGGTGCAATTATGCGAAGAAGGTTAAAATCGTTACTGTTGGCAGCTGTTCTGCTTGTATGTCTGCTGCCGATGATGCCCGGGAAAGCCGATGCTTATTCCCTGACAACCATTCCCACCGGAAAATACTATATCCGCAATGACGCTAACGGCCAGTATCTGAATGTCACCAATGGCGGCAATTGGAACGGCTGTAATGTTGACACATGGTATTTCAACGGATGCAGTGCCCAGATTTGGACGATCACCGGAAACTGGCTCTGCTACAAGGTCCAGCCCGGATGCGGTTCCGGCCGAATCCTGAACCAATGGGGTAACTCCATCGCTCCCGGACACAACGTCACCTTATATGACGATGTAAACGATTCCACGCAAAGATGGGTGTTCCAGAAGCAGTACGGCAACCGTTTTATTATCCGGTGCGTAGCAGATGCCAATTGCGTACTCGATGTGGATTCGAACGGAAATGTCTATGTCAACAATTATGTGGAAGGACGTCGCTCACAGTGGTGGTATCTGACGAGTGCCGAAGTTACCATTGCAAGCGGAACTTACCGGATTCGTCCCTTTATCGACGACCGATACATGCAGGTTTCCGGTTCCGGAGATTACAACAACTGTAATGTCAATCTCGGCACAAACGGAAACATCAACGCAGCCAAATGGCAGATCACGGGTAGCCCTACGAGTTACAAGGTTAAGCCTAAGAACACCGCCAGCCGCGTTCTGAATCAGTGGGGAGACTATGTTGTCTCCGGGCACAATGTCTGCCTATGGGACAACACGAATGATCCTACGCAGAGATGGACTTTTGAGGCTGTTAAGTACGCCTATGGGAACTTAACCTTATATGTTATCCATTGTGCCGGCAATCCAAGTTGCGTACTCGACATTGATTCAAACGGAAATGTGTATGTAAACACTTACGGCGGGCAGTATGACGAATCCCAGCTTTGGGTTCTGGAGGCCGTCAACTGAAAGGCGTCGTATTTGGCGGAAATAAGCTTCAATACAAAAAGGGAATCCAACCATCCGGTCGGATTCCCTTCTTAATTTCGCTTATTTACTGATTCTGCTCTTTCGCTGCCAGCTGCGACGGATGCAGTTCAAAGAAGTCCACGCGGGGCTCAAGGAACTTGAACGTGTGCGTCGCGGGGTCGTCCATGAGCGCGGTGAGCGGCTCAAAGATGTGATCCCAGCTATACAGTCTCTTGTCCACGTTGAGGTAGTCGCGAACCTTCTCGCAGCCCGAAGGAGCGATCGGATGAAGGAGCGCCGTTGCTACTCTTACGCCGTAAAATGTGTCTGCAAGCACCTGTGCGCGAAGCTCGTTGTCGTCGTTCGCATCGGCGGTACGCATCGAATTTACCCAGTTCTTGTTGATGTTGCGGATCAGGGTGTCGAGCACGTAGGTGATCTTGTGGAACTGATGATCGTACATGTTCTGCTCGTAGGTGAGGATTGCTTCCTTGCACTCCTCGACAAAGCTCTCGGTAACGGGCACGTCCTTATAATGTCCGTCGAAATGCTTCTGCAGCGTGTAGAAGCAGGAACGTACAATCCGGTTGAACACGTTCGTGAGCAGGTTGCCGTCCTTCAGAACGGGGTCTGCGCCCTGGCGCTCTTCCTCCGGCAGATAAACCTGCGGATCGAAGCTAACGCTCTTATTGGCCAGTCCGAGGCTCAGGAAATGCATACGCATCTGTTCTGCCGTGTAGAACTCGAGCAGATCCTTGGCCATCGGCGGCTTGATCGAGCCGGAGCTCGAGGCCTTCTTATTCATGAACAGGATGTGGTTGTTGGGCACAAGGAACGTCTTCTTAAGTCCGAGCGTCTCCCACATCGCCTGCTGCGCGATTCCGTAGAAGGAAATGTTGTCCTGGCCGATGAACTGGTACACGGTCGCGTCGTCGGAATTCCAGTATTTCTTCCATTCGTCGGCATCTGCGCCCTTGCTCTCAAGATACGTTCTCGAGAACGAAATCGGCGCCCAGAGCGACTCCGGCCATACCCAGAAAGTCAGGTCCTTAAGGCCTTCCTTCTCGGGGAACGGAACACCCCACTCGATGTTTCCGGAAAGCCGGAACGGAACGAGCGTCTTACCGGTACGGTAGTTGATTTCCATGCTGTCGAGCACGTTTCTCGCCGCGTCACGGTCGTCCAGGTTCTTGAAGACAAATGTGTACGAATTCTTGTTATCGTCGATAACCTCATGCTCCGGGAACTTCGCTCTGAGGGCGTCAAGGTCCTCCACGAACTTCTTCTGAACATAGATGTACGGAGGCTTCAGGAACTCCTCGATCGTCGTGAGCATGAACTTACGCGCATTCGAATTCTTGCGAAGGTCGTCCACGTAAGCCTGCATCATCGGAATGCAGTCCTCAAGCTTATAATACCAGTTGGTCACGTCCACGAGCTCGGGCGTAAGTCCCGAAAGCGTGCTGTGCGGGTCGATGAGCTCGGTCGGCATGTACTGATGGCCGAGGTCGCATTCGTCGGCATAAGCCTTCTCGGACTGGCAGCCCTGGATCGGGCAGCGGCCGATAACCTGACGGCCGTTCAGGAGGCATTTGAACTTAGGATCATAGAACTGCGGGGAGCTCAGCTTCTCAAGCGTCCCCTTCTCATAGAGTCCCTCAAAAATCTCCTTTGAAACCTCTTTATGAATCTCGCCGGCTCTGCCGAGCGCGGACGCTGCGAACAGATTCAGGCTGATCTCGTATTTATTGAGCGTATCCTTCTGCGCCTCATGATTCTTGCGCACGTAATCTTCTATCGTTCCGGTAAAGGTCCCTGCCTCCTTTGCCTTCCGGTATCCCTCAAGAATCGGGGAGCCGTAGCAGTCGGTACCGGACACGAAGATCACATTGTCCTCGCCGATCCGGTCTCTCAGGAATCGGGCAAATGTGTCCGCATGCACGAACACGCCGCCGATATGGCCGAAATGAAGTTCCTTATTTCCGTAGGGCATGCCTGCGGTCACAATTGCGCGCTTGGGAAATGTCGGGCGCTTCCTGGGTTCTTTAACGTATTCCATAATCTACCTCGTGATTGTTCTCATCTTACCATGCTATTTTATGATTATTGGGGGGTTATGTCAATATGGGACATAAGGAATGTGGAGGGAATGAAGGATCAAAAAGGGCGGGAACCCCCGCCACTTGAAAGGACAAACTAACACACTTCCATATTGTATCCTTGTACTTTCGTCACATCAAAGTAAAGCAGGGCAAGGAATTTGGCGGTTGGTTATACAATGGAACTCCATATCGCCCGGGAGACACAATAAAAATTTATAATGATACCACCATCAAAGCCATTTGGAAAGTCACGGTAAAGCTTGAATATGTTATTCGTATCAACGGGGTTACGACCGATCATGATTATGATTCGGTAAAAGTTGATTTTGGGAAATACAATTTCCAAGAGGTTCTTGCAATGATGGGCTGGGGCGATGCATTTCTTTCCGATCCCCGGTTAACTTCTACAATTACTTTCAATGGATGGAACGGTTATTCCAGGACTTCCGGAACAGTCTCAAAATATCAGAAAGTCAGAGGAAACGGTACCATTTTCATTCTATGGGATATAGGCCTTTAAATATAGTTACATCATATTCCGCTCCCAAGGGTGTTGCGCTGCGGCACCCTTTTTTGCGCACACAAAAAGACACTCTCCCAACTCACCGGGTTAGGAAAGTGGCTTTCTCATTTCTTAGTCCCTTCTATTATCCTTTCAACCGCACCGCTCCGGAATGGTAGGGTTCCGGATCAGCGCCCGGGTTCAAAAGTCCGGATCGATCTCCATGAACAGTCCATATACTTTGTTCTCCAGTTCCTGGTATGCCTCGCGAATATCCTCGGTTTCAGGAATGTCTATATGGTTTTGTTCGGCGATCGTTCCGATAAGAAGATATACTTTTATCTGTTCTCTGGCCTCGTCATAACATTTTTGCAGGAATTGATCTTCCGTGATCTGCAATTCTTCCGTCAGATAATCATTAAAGTTTACATATCCGTACAGTACCGAATAATTCTGTTCTTTAAAGACCATTTGCTTTGCGAATTCCGTGATGTCATCCTCGTTTAAGTCGAATTCCGCAATGTCCAGAAGATGATTGATGATCTCCTTCCTTGCCGAAAGGATACGGAGGATTTTCAAATGCTCCAGGTATTTCTCGTCAACGTCCTTTCTGTATTCTGCCACGGAGTCAAATCCGAATTCGTTTTTGACAAATTCGTCCGTCAATTCGTCACAGCCTTCCGACTCCTCGGCATAATTCGCGTCATACTCTTCCGCCGTAACCTGCGGAGTCTGAAGTCTTACCATAAACGAATCATATTCTCCCAACGAAACCACAAAACTATGCTGAACCTTCTCTTCAGCCAGCATTTTTGTAACGATTCCGTTAAGCTGTAGGTGGTCTTTCTTTCCGCATGCAGTACTTATGATCAGACAGACCATTACGAGAAAACCGGCAACCAGTCGTTTTCTTTTCATTTCTTCAATTCCTCTCAAATGCTAAGCAAACTTACTAACTAATAGGGAGTAACGCCGAGTTTTTTGTTAATCGTCTTGGCGTCCATAACAATCGTCGAATACAAATCGTCTCCTCCGATCACTATTCCAACCAGCTTATATGTACCATTGACATTTTTGTATACCGGGGCACCGCTGTCGCCGCCTTTTGACATATATGTTGTGCAGATAACTTTGTTCACAGTATACTCATCGCCTGCTAACTTATCAGGAAAATATTGCGACTCATCAGTCCAAGCAACCTCTCCACTCAAGACTCCCGTTTTAGCACCGCATTTAGTAACTATATCTCCTTTTTTAACAGTAACTACATCGGTGCTTATGCGAACTTTGCTGCCACCTCTTCCATGTGTTTGATTTGAAAGTGTCGTTCCAGAATATACAGAAACAAATGAAGCATCGCAACTCGAATTTCTGATTGATTTTTCGATTTTTCCAAAAACAGCCGACGATGATGCCCATGAATTTGTATACACATATTTGTCAACAGAAAGCATCAAACCATGACCACAAGTGACGAACCCCACTTTCTTATCAGAGTTTCTTCTTACACGATACCCTACGCTTGCATCGGTAGTCTTTATTTCCCCTTTAGAATTTTTATAGACAAACCAAAACGCGCTGCCCAGATATCTTGTGGCCTGTGTCCTGACAATTCCGTTGACGTTCATAATTTCACTCGAAATAGATTCGTTCGTTTTGTATTCCAAATACCATTCACGCAGATTTGCGATTTCCGACTTACTCTTCTTATTGGACGAAGGAATCGCTGTTGTAATAAGAACCACAGCAATCATCAGTGCAGTCATAATCACACGTTTCATATAGTTCTTTCTCATCATAAATTTCTCCTTTCAGATAAATGATATTCGTACTTTCCCCACTCAATAAATTGAAAATGTACCAGTACTTCGGTATAAAAATCATCAATAATAACGGATAAAAAAACAAAACGGCTGCGATAAAAAGATTTATCGCAACCGAACTATCATAGTGACAAAAAGCCTACCATTCTTCCTGTCACGTTAGACTCCAGGTTTTGCGTCTCTGTGTTTCCGCAGATTTGCCGTTATTTAGATATTTAAATACCTGCGTACAGCATAACATATTCAAAAAAATATAAACAAGAGGTTTTTTATTCAAAAGATAAAAAGGACAGGCCCGCAAGCCTGTCCTTTGTCGTCTCATATTCATTGCGGGATCCGGCCCGCTCCGGTTTTACTATATCTTGATGTTCGATTCCGTTCCGCTCTTACTGAACCTTGATATTGGAAACACAGTCAATGGACGGCGCTACCAGGTCGTAACCGCTGTAAGGGGTGATCAGGATCAGGGCGTTGTCAATGATCTTGTAGCCGAGGCACTGCTCTTCCTTATCATCCTTCGGGGAATAGATCGTCCAGCCCTTGTACTCGCCGAGCTTTACTCTTGAACCCAACATTTCCTCTACGTCCTTTTCGGTCTTATTGTCGATGCATGCAACAACAAGCTGGTCATACTCCGTAAACACCTCAGGCTCCACGCCGGAACGGTAGCCAATCAAAATGATCGAGTCTTCGCCGTAGCTGAGAACTTCCCACAATCCCGAAATATCACAAGTGCAGGTACGGCCGCTGGTAAGACCGATGGTTGCTTTGCCGTTCTCAAAGGAGGACGGAGGAACAACGATGTCCGTTCCCGTCGGAGCCGGCGTAGCCGTAGCCGTAGGCGTAGGCGTTTCCGTGGGCTTAGTCGTAGGTGCTTCCGTAGGAGCAGTCGTCGGGGTCGGGGTACTTTCTTTACTATCCGAGTCCTTCCCGCAACCGGTGAGGGCAAAGCACAAGATGAGCAGCAATGCCGTCATTAATGCAACAGGTCTCTTCATAAAATCTCCTTCCACGCATCCTCTTCGGATGCAATGTTTATTGTGGTTACAATCCTGTTGCCCTTCTGAAAAGGCTCTAACCACTATACATAGTATAAAGGTCATGAAGGAAAATGTCAAGGAGATTTACTATAATATCCTGCTGCTACTATTTACACAGTTGCATCGGCGCCGCGTACCGCCGACGGTTCCTTCCTACTTCGCCGGCTCAATCTTCATCCATTCATAGTGTATATCTATTAATTCGTCTTCGTTCGCATAACGGGTCAGATTGCCGTACTCGTCGAACTCAAAGAGATAGGTACGATAACTTGTTCCGTCCTCATTGTAATATACCCGTTCGAAAAGCATTCCGTTCTTATCATAGTGGTTTTCTATTACTGCCTTGGAGCCTGCTGAATATCTGCGCGCAGGCTGACCATCCTTGTTCAGCTCTACGATTCTGTCCATTGAGTCATTATCGTAGTCTACATAGGCCAAAGCAAAAAGGTTTTCGGGCATATCTCCCATCAGCAGATATTTATCCCGGCCTTCCGTACCGGTAAGGATAAAATTGCCTTTCGGATAGTATATTGTTTTCACGGAGTGCGTCAGCCCGTTATGAGCAATGACCTCACTTCCGACCCAATACTGTCCCTTGTACTCATCTTCGCCGGTAACCTCCCCGTTCACATTTTTCGTCTTCACGATCCTTCGGTCACCATCATAGGAAATATCCTTTGAAACGGTAATTGAGGATTCACCGCTGACGCTCACCGCACCATATCCGCTGCCGTCCGGAGAGGATTCCTGCTCAATATAGGTATACTTGATCTGCACAAGCCTGCCCTGATTATCATAATCGTACTGCACTTTGTCCCCGTTATCGCTTTGAACTTCCGTCGGCCGGCCTTCCGAATCGAAGGACCATTTCCTGTTCTGAATACTGTCGTAGGTTGTAAGGGCTGTCAACCGGCCCGCCTCGTCCACCTCATAATTGATGACCAATTCATACCCGGAAAGGATCATCGGATCTTCCGTGAAGAACTCCGTTGTGCTGTCCTGAAAATCCGTATACCAGCTCAACGCGCACCCGCCCGCAAGATACTTTATCTCTCTCGGGGTTGCGTCAAATGTCTTGCCGTTATAGTTTTCGTGATGAATGCTCCGGCGAATCTCCCGTCCTTTCTCATCATACTCGAAATAAAAAATTGCAACGTCTGTGCCCGTCTGAACCCTTGCTTCCTTCACCCGCCAGATCACGTCTCCCGTGGTCTTCTGAGCTTTATTGTTCTTCGCGGACTCTGCCTTTTTATTCGCAAACGTATGAATCAGCAGCACCGCCTCCGCAATGAGCGCAACGAGGCAGACGGAAACAATCACAATAACGAATTGTTTCCGTCCGATCCGTAACTTATGCTTCTTATTCGGTTCTCCCACTCTTCTTTCCCCCTAGTTATTATTTCAGGTCGGCCGCCTGCCATCTGCTTTCAGGGACCGCAGGGCCGGCCTTACAGGACTTAATGATGGCTACTCTTACCACCCGAACCTCTTGCAAAGATCCAGAAACGCCAGCACCAGGAATATTGCAATGATCAGTACCACAAGGCCGGTGGCCTTCTCGTGTTTCTTAAGCTTCGGATGCTTCTTCGCGAGGCAGTGGATCGGGTAGCCGACTATGAACAGCACAAGTACAGTGAGTAACGGCGTTGCTAGGCCGATCAGGAAGTTATTGAGCGCCCGCTCCCTAAAGAGCCAGTTCATTGTTCCCCAGATCAGACTGAAGGCAATTACCGTAAAAACTGCCGCAACGGGGCTTACCCGCAGGCCGCCCTCGGCGTCCGCAAGTCCGTAATAATCTAAGAATACGGACTTCTGATAGCCTACGATGTCCTTCGCTATATCCATGAAGCGGCTGCCGCGAGCCTCCTCGCGCTCAACCTCTTCATAGTAGAATTCGCCGTCCAGCGTATTGATGTCCGGTTGCGCCTTGAGGATGGCCCTGCTCATCTCGATGGCGCCGTTCAGCTCGGCAAGCTGCTCCTCGAGCTTCTGCACATTGGCCGTGAGCGCATCCGTAAGCGGAAGCGTTCCGTCCAGGATGTCCTCAATTTCGGAAACCGCAAGGCCGAGTTTTCGGAACAGTACGACCTTTTTGAGTGTCGCCACGTCCTGCTCACTGTACTCGCGGTAGCCGTTCTCCTCGCGCTTCGGATTGATCAGCCGTTCCTTCTCGTAAAAACGGATTGACGCTCTCGGAATCCCGAGTTTCTCTTCAACTTCTTTAATCGTCATAATGTGTGCCTCCTTTGATCGTTTACGCGGGCTTTTCGTGCCCTTCTGAGCCCACCGTAAACTATCAACAAGGTTTACAGTCAAGTGTTTTTTGAAAATTAAGGAATTTTTATAAAAAACAAGGTGTTATCCCGCTATTCTCCTATTTCCGTCAGAATTTGATTAACCAACTCAAACGTTTTCACTGCATCGTCAAAGTGCTGCTTCTCGTCTGTATATAAAAGTTCTTCATGCAGCTTCTCGTAAACATCCTTCGCCTTCATAAACTGTGCCTCCCATTTCGGAAAATCATACGCATCTGTCGGATTATAATCCTTTGGGATGTTTCGTTTTCCCAGATACTCGGAATCTGTCTGTTTGGTCACAGCAACAAGGTTCTTCAGTTCCGAACGATTATGGAGAAAGTTCTGAACTTCCGGCATTTGCAATAGTCTTGTAACATCATAAATATGCCTCGCCTTTTCTGCAATTGTACCACAAATCGCATGACGTTTGACAGATAGAATTTTATCAATCAGCGTCCTTTCGATGTTTAAGACGTTAATTACAACCGGCTCCAGCTCATATTCGGAGACAATACTCTGAAAGCCGTGTGTTTCAAGGTACTCCTGAATATACGTTACCAATGTCTTGCTTCCATATGGTTCCGGGCGGACAGAAGAACCGATTTCAAGTTTGATTTTGCTGTCACGATTGCCGTCCCAGAAGAATATGCTTTTATTTCGTTCATTTCTTTCTTCCGGAATGATTTCCGTTTCAAAACCGGTCGTCATCAGTTTCTCAATTGCTTTCAGAGCCCGTTCTATCTGCTTATCCGTCATTCCCTCATCCGGAATGAATGTCAGATCAATATCCTCCGAAAAACGTTCAATCGAGCCGGGATAACACTTACTAAGCGAAGTCCCGCCCTTAAAGACACATCTGTCAGCATACCGGCTTTTAGACAAGATCATCAGCGCCCGAACAATATGATAATCACGTTCCACTGCGGATTCCGGAATATGCTTATCCCTCGCCGTGATTGTTATCAAATCTTGAAATTCAGCCATGTTGCTGTGCAGCTTCATACAAATCCTCCATTTCGGGAATGCGGTAATCGGAAAGGGAAGAAAGATATCTGCTCAAACTATTCGCAACATGATAAAAGTCTAATACTTTTTTCAAAAATGCTATCGTACGTTTGGGATATGTAATCTCTTTTCGCACTATAGCAAATGCCTTTTCAGAATATTGTTTTGAAAGAGATTCCATATTTTTCAGGAAGGCTGCATAGTTAAGATCCTGAATCTCCTCATAATGCTGCAACAGTTCCATCATGCAGATTATAGTCTTCACTTCATTCGTATATTTTAGATCATGTCTGTGCACGGTTACATTTCGGATTTGCTTTAACTGCTCATCCGCAAGTGAGGAATAAGCTGTAACCCGTCTTGATACCTGCGTAGTAATGCCCAGAGAATTATACAAGTCGTAACCGACAATGATTCCGTTACCCTGATCCGTAAACCAGTCCACTATCTCTTTATCGGAGGGCAGAACCACGCCAAATCTTGTTTTCTTCGGCTTGCAATAAATTCCTTTTGAAATCCGCTTGATCTCATTGCTTTTACAAAGCCGACAGATTGCCTGTGAGAAAGCCGCCTCGCCCATCATTCCGGAAAACTTATCTCGATAGAGTTTCCCGGTCATAATCAACGTATTCTCGGGAACCTTTCGAAACTCTTCGAGTATCTGCTCGCGGCATTTCATTTCTTCGCCCTCCTTTCCTATAGTCTGAAACAAGTATAGGCTTTGATAGCGCATTGTGTCAAGTAAAATACAAAAAAACATGACATTTTGTTTTACACTTTCCCCTTACTTGGTTCCTTTTATACCCCCTCAGTCATCCGTCATCGCGTTCATGCCTTCCATCTCGTCGCCCCGGTTCGCGTCGCCGCGGATGCCGAGCATGATAGGATCCCTGCTTAACACCGGGCTACTCGCCCGTTCTTTTCTCAAACTTGCACCCTGGAAGCTCGACAGAGCCGACATAACAGGCCTGGCTCATGCCGTAAGAGGAATAGACCTCGTCCGGATAGGCGTCATGCCCGGGATTATAGACGCCGTAGACGCTCTTGAACCACTCGTAATCATGCGCAAGGGATACCTTATAGCCGTCCAGACGGTTGTTGACGTTGTATTTCTGAAACATTGCGGCAACCTCTTCCGCTGCCGCAAAGGCGTCCGATAAGGTAAAATAAGTTTCGCAAATTTATAAAAAGATAGACATGGACTATCTCCACTCGGTATTATTGAGTTACCACACACAATACAATCCGAGGAGGATCCAGAACCATGTCTGATAACATTATACAATTAAACGAGG
>JAFYZR010000078.1 GCA_017557345.1 Paludibacteraceae bacterium
CATTTTCAGACATAAGAACCTCGAATTGATGAAGATTGACTTATGGTGAGGTTGAAGGATTATTCTTATTCCCTTTTATAAACAGTTTGACGAGTTCGCTTATAACAGCGCATTGTTCAGCGTCCAATTCGTCAATGCCGTCTTGGATTTCAGAAAGTATATTATTTAGTTCTTTATCACTGACTTGGCCGGTCAAAAGATAATCAGTACTTACATTTAATGCCTTAGCAATGCTTAATAGATTATCACATCTCAGACCTCTGTCACCCCGTTCGGCGTATGATACCTGCTGCTGGGTCAGATGAGCAAGATCTGCAAGTTGGTATTGACTCAAGCCAAGTTCAGTCCGAGTTTTTGTGATCCGCTGCCCAATCTCTTTCAGAAAACTCCTGAATTCCTTTGTCGCGGTAGTAGCTGCACTGGCCATCGTTCCTCCTGGACAATAAGCGGGAAATCGCCGGATGTTATCTTGTTGTATTATACACCAAATCAGAGCAAATTATAATTCTCATCGTTGTGTAAAAACAACAACAAGACGGTGTAAATGCGGCAAAGAGGTTTAGCGTTGGGTAGGCCGGGCTGGTCGATGAACGGACAGCGAGTTTGCGTAGAAAAGTCAATGATGCTGTTGACAAGGGGGATCGGCCGTGGTATAATAAGATAAGGAAGGAAAAAATTTCACTCCGATCTTAATATTTTCCGGATTTTGTGACATTACAGTAATGGAAGCAGAAAACATCAGAGTTTAACACCAGCCAGATGATACCTGAGTTGAATGCCTGATCAGGTTGGCTCTCCTAAAAGAAGAAATATGAGTACTCGGGATATATGAAGCATAGAAATAAGAAGGAGCGAGAACATGGTAAATGAAGCCAAAAGACCGGCTGTGAATATCATCATGCCGACCTACAACGCACACAAGACGATCCGTAAGGCGATCGGTTCGGTCGTCATGCAGGATGATCTTGATAACATTCTGCTTACGATCGTGGATGACTGTTCAGACGAGCCGTATGACTATCTTCTCGATGACTTCCACTACATGAACATTGAGATTCTCCGTAAACCGGAGAACACCGGTTGCGGTCAGTCACGGCAGTATGGAATCGACCGCTGCAAGTGCAAGTACTTCATGTTCCTTGATACGGATGATTGCCTGTACACTCATGACGCGGTCAGGATGATGTATTCTTACATCGAGAAAGAACAGCTTGACTTTCTCTATACGGATTTTCTTGAAGAACTGAACGATGAGGAATACTATCTCCGCCAGAACAGCGGCGTGTGGATGCACGGGAAGATGTTCCGGACGGAATACATCCAGCAGAATGATATCCGGTTCAGCCATACGCGGCTCCATGAGGATCACGCCTTCAATATCCTTGCTCAGATGTGCGGAGGGAAGAACCTCTATATTGACTACAAGACATACGTCTGGAAACGGAATCCGGAATCATTAACCCGTTCGTCGGAGCATACCTTCACATATGGAATGGATAATTTCATTGCGAATGCTGAGTACGTGATGGAAGAACTGATAAAGCGCAACATTGATACAGATGGGATTCTCAGTATTGCAACGATCTATATTCTCACCTTCTATAAGTATTATAATGATACTGTGGTTTTCGACCTGCCATTATCGATTAAGGAGCGCTATACCAAACAGGTTAAGAATTATATCAATATCATTCCGAATGAAGTTAGAAACAAACTTACATTAGAGCACCTTACGCAAGAATTCTACCATAGCTCGACGATCCAGTCTATGGTAGAGAATAACATGGTGTTCAGGATAGGATTTGATGAGTATTATAATGCGTTATTAAAATAATGACTATTCATTCACCTATCATCTTAGTCCATTCACTTTATATTTGGGTGATGGAAATAGATTTCAAACGGAAGGAGGCGTAAACAATGGGAATCCTGTTCAAAAAGAAGGATACCGAGCCTATCAAAAAGGTCAAAGTGAAGATGGTCTGTGATTGTGGTTATGTATCTTGCCCGTGTGGGTGTTCACCAACAAGAGACGCGGGAGAAGAAACAACGGGGACTCCATCTGGGAATCTTTCTGCAGATATGTGTGCTAGAAAGAATCTTAAGAAGTCAGCACAGCTTGAATACTGATGAGAAGGCCGGTGACAAGGCTGGTATGCTGTTTGTGTATCAGCCTTTCTCTTGTATTACAAGACGACATGTAGATAAGATAAAATAGAAATATTTATGACCATGTTTATAATGATTTGACAACAAAAGGTGAGTATAAGGGAGTTCCCCTTGATGTTTGAAGCAATTACTTCATTGAAACTTCTTTTTAGAAGGAGGATTAGGATGGATAAAAAACACAACCTCACTATTGTATTTATCTATATCATAGTAGCATTTGTATTGTTTTCATGTGACGCGATAGATTCAAATGTGCCAATCAAGGAAGACTCTATTGACACATCAGGATTGGGGAACCAGTCTTATATAGAAGGCACAGCAAATGGGGAGATTGTAAATGAGTCGGATTACTCATGGTTTGAAATGCCGGAAGAAACGGACAGTCTTGTGCTCTATTCTGCCGGAATGCTGACGACCACGATAACGTATGCGGTCGAGCTGTTCGAGGAACAATATCCCGATGTTCATATCGAGTGGTATAAGCTCGGCGAAGAGGAATTTGAAAACAAAATCAGAGCCGAAATCCCAGCCGGTCGAGGACCGGACGTTTTCGTCGCGGATTCCTATACGCTTCCCGACATTTACAAAACGATGTCCACCGGCGTGTTTGAAGATTTGAATCCTTATATTGCAAACGATACGGATTTTGACATCAATGACTTTTTGACCGGAATCATGGACGAAGGGGTGTTTCGCGGTTCCCGCTATGTGATGCCTCTCACACACCGTGTTCAACCGGTTGCTGCTACCGAAGAAGGGCTTGCGGAGGCAGGCTGTACGCTCGATGACCTGTCCACCTTTGAAGGCTATCTCCGTGTATGCACGCAGTATCACGATCAATATCCGGGAAACAATTACATGGCCAATTATGCCTATCAAAGTCTGGATAAGGACAATCTCTCGTTTTTGTGTCAGTGCTGCGGCTTTCGGTACATCGACTATGAAAACGGGGTGATCGATTTGGATGAGGATTTGTTTCGGAGTATGATCGACTTGTGCAGGCTGTATCATGGAAACAAGCCAAATGTGGAAGACATCAAGGGAATGGATTACAGGAAGCTGACGGAAAGAAAATGCCTCTTACATGACGGGCTCGATTCTCCGATTCTGATATCCAACGCGTTTTGGCAGATCCGTCTGTATTCCGAAACGCCCGTTATGCTGATTACGCCGGATATATACGACGGAAAGACTGCGATGATTCAGCGCATCAGCGCAATTCCAAAGGGAGCCGGGAACAAACTCAACGCGTGGCGTTTTTTGAAAATCCTTCTTTCGGATGAATTGCAGAGTAACCCCAGCGCGATTATGGGACAGTTTCCCGTCAAGAAAACCATTCTGCGCGAGTATCTTTCGTACGGCGATTATCTTGAGGAGGATGAGCTGGAGCAAGCTGCCGCGTGCCTCGGGGATATTCAGCATGGAATCATGTGGTCCAAACTCCTGCAAAGATATGTCGGGGACAATATGATCCCGTACATCGAAGGAAGGGCGTCCTTTGAAGACTGTTATCAGAAGCTGTTGAACACGCTGGAATTATACAAGGATGAGTGATATACATATAAATCACCATGCCGGTGCGGCACCGGCACAAATAGGAATGAAAACGGAAGCCGCAGATTTTTCCGTTTCATGGTATAATGTACTTGGGAGAGACACACTACAAAGCACGGTAGGAGGAGTTGCACGCAACTCTCCG
>JAFYZR010000079.1 GCA_017557345.1 Paludibacteraceae bacterium
ATACAAGAATCTTTTCTCTACCAGGCAAGGATCATATACACTCTTTCCATTTGCGGAACGATTTACCGCTTTGTCTGTTGATGTTTCTGTATCAGCATAAATCCATATGGCCGGGGAAATCAGTCGAAAATTCCCTTTTAGTGCTAACTGCATTCTTAACAAGCTGTGTACAATGAAACCATCTTTCGGCACGTTATTCTCGTCCAAAAAACTACTAATGGCAGATAATTCTAAATCCGATACCCGATACATGTTCCCACTTGGGTGAATAAACAATTTGAAATTTGCTTCAAGTGCTTCATCACCTTTCTTGAACATAGATTTCGAGTACCGAATCTTGATATCACCTTCTTGATTAACAGCTTCTCCCGTGATATATGATGCCTGTCCCTTTTCAGCAGCACCTATGATGAGTGGAATAGCACTTGGAATAATCATATCTCTCGTTCGCAAGAGAAAGGCATATTTCCCATTTGCCTTTGAAAGCGCATTCACAATATTGCGATCATGCCCTAAATTCACACTATTTACATAGTACTTAATCCGCTCGTCATGATACTCCTCGATTAGCGTTTTAATATCCTCTGTAGATCCATCATCTGAAATAACAATCTCAATATTGTTTCCTTTGTAGGCAACAATACTATCAATACATCTTTTTACCAATTCACTTTGATTATATACGGTGATACAAAAACTAACAGCGATTCCCATCATGAATCCTTCCTGCTTTTCTAGTCACTGTTTACAGTCTCCAGAATCTCATCCCCGAAGCCTTCAGCTCATCCATGCGGTACAACGATTTTACATCAATCAGAACTTTTTCTTCATCTGTCAATTCGCTCTTAAACAATCCCTTCAACTGCATCATCGACATGGAACGGAACTCTTTGTGTCCCACTGCAACGATAACGCAGTCCGCCTTCGGAACATCCTCCCACGCGGTCAGCTCAACACCATACTCGTGCTTCGCCACAACTGCGTCCGCCCATGAATCTGTAACAACCGGAATAATATCATATTCCTTCAAACGGTTGATGATGTCAACAACCTTACTGTTTCTCGTGTCAGGGCAATTCTCCTTGAACGTCAAGCCAAGGATTAGCACGGTTGCCTTCTTGGGTGCCATGCCGGCTTCAATCATTTCTTTGATAGCGGCATCAGCGACAAATGCACCCATGGAGTCGTTGACCTGACGTCCGTTCAGAATGATTTGGCTGTGATAACCAAGCTTTTCTGCAACATTGGTAAGATAATACGGATCAACGCCGATACAATGACCACCAACCAGCCCTGGTTTGAACCCAAGCGCGTTCCATTTCGTATTCATGCCGGCCAATACTTCATCGGTATCAATCTTCAATTTATCACAAATAATTGCAATCTCATTCATGAATGCAATATTAATATCTCGCTGGCTATTTTCGACAACCTTCACAGCCTCAGCGGTTTTGATATTGGAAACGGGGAACGTGCCCGCCTTAATTACAATGTCATATACCTTCTTAATCTCTGCGGCAGATTCCGCATCCATACCAGAGACTACCTTTCGGATATTCGTAAGAGTGTGAATACGGTCACCTGGATTAATACGTTCCGGGCTGTATCCAATCTTCCAGTCAACGCCACACTTAAGTCCGGACTCTTTCTCAATGATCGGAACACAAATATCTTCCGTAACACCGGGATATACCGTTGACTCAAAAACAACGATTGCCCCGGCCGAGAGGTTTTGGCCGACTGTCCGGGATGCACCCTCTACGGGACGAAGATCCGGCGTGTTGTCCTCATTTACGGGAGTAGGAACCGCTACAACAATAAATCTTGCCTCCCTCAGTTTTGTCGGATCCGCCGTAAAGTCCACCCTCGTGTCTTTGATTGCCTCGCCGACTTCGTTGGTGGCATCGATTCCGTTTTTGTACTCGTTGACCCTCTTTTCGTTGATATCAAAACCGATTACATTGATATGCTTCGCAAACTCAACCGCAATCGGCATACCGACATACCCGAGTCCTACAAGAGCTAACTTTTCTTTTCCGGAAATAAGGCCCTGATAAATGTTATTAAATTCCATTTTATTCTTTTACTCCTTTTGTGTAATAAACGTTTTCGCTTTTGTCATAATCTTTACTACGCTTCCAAAAGAACATCGCAAATTGCGTTCACTTCCTCCTCCTTCAAGTACGGGTGCATCGGAAGGCTGAGGCAACGTTTTGTAGCTTCAATTGTATTCGGATACATCGAATCATCAAGATTCATCCAGCGGTAGGCCTCCTGTTGATGAAGTCCGCGCGGATAGTAAATCATTGACGGAATACCTCTCTCTTTAAGTTTCGCCTGCATAGCGTCACGAGCCTCTTTATTCTCCAACAGGATTGTGTACTGTGCCCAAGATGACAGGAAGCCCTCCGGAACTAACGGTGTGACAAAACGTCCGGCAAGACGCTTCGTGTACCATACTGCGACTCGGTTCACGTCTGCAATCTCATGCGCAACAAACGCTTTAAGCTTCGGCATCAGAATGGCAGCCTGAATCGTGTCCAGACGGCTGTTCATCCCAATCTCTCTGTTATCGTATTTATCAACCGGGCTCTTTCCCTGGGCGCGCAGACTGCGAAGGCGTGCATCCTCCTCATCGTCATCCGTGAAGACGGCTCCACCGTCGCCATAACAACCCAAGGGTTTCGCTGGGAAGAACGACGTGGTGGACATATTTCCAAAGGAACAGGCAAGTTTTCCGCGGATGTTTCCGCCAAATCCCTGTGCACCGTCTTCTAGTACTTTCAAGCCATACTTTGCTGCAATCGGAAGAATCTTATCATAATTTGCCGGCTGCCCAAACAAATCAACAGGAACAATAACCTTCGGCATCAACTTGCCTTCCGCAAGAACTCTCTGAATCTGCTTTTCAAGATTTTCCGGTTCCATATTAAACGTAGCAAGATCAATATCCACGAGCACCGGCGTCGCCCCAAGAATAGAGGATGAACCTGCAGATGCAAAATACGTAAAATCTGAGGTAAATACCGCATCACCCGGACCGATTCCCCACACCATCAGGGCAAGCTGCAATGCGTCCGTTCCATTTCCGCATGCAACGCAATGCTTTCTGCCAACATACTCCGCCAGTGCATTTTCCAGCTCCGTCACCGGTTTTCCGAGGATAAACGATGTGCTGTCAATCACTGCCTGAATCCCTGCGTCGATTTCCGGTTTCAGCGCCCGGTATTGCGCCCCTAAATCTCTAAATTGCATCTTTTGTTAAACCTCCCTCAGACCGTCTTCCGCTATCTGGTATTCTCTTCCGCATTTTGCGCATACAAGTGCCTCCGGCAATAATGCGCCGCATTCACACGCCCATCCTTTTCTTCTTGCTGGAACTCCGAGCATCAGGGCATATGCAGGCACATTCGAGGTAACCACCGCGCCGGCTCCGATTAACGCCCACCGTCCGATTCTGTGGCCGCATACAATCGTCGCATTTGCGCCAATGGACGCACCTTCCTCAACAACTGTCTTCTTGTATCCCACATGACCTTTCGGATACTTCGCGCGCGGTGTCAAATCATTTGTAAAGACACAGGACGGGCCGCAAAAAACGTAGTCCTGAAGCTCCACGCCTTCATAGAGAGAGACGTTGTTTTGAACCTTAACTCCGTTTCCGACAATCACGTTGTTCGATA
>JAFYZR010000080.1 GCA_017557345.1 Paludibacteraceae bacterium
ATTCCCATTGCCGAGAACCGGATGACGCACGCCGACTACTTCCGCCGCGTGGCCTTCTACATCAAACAAACCTACGGAGTCGAGGTGGACAAGTCCGGCAAAGACCTTTCCCGCGCCTGCTTCCTGCCTTACGACCCAGAAGCTTACATCAACCCTAATTACGCCCTCAGATAATGAAAAAGCCCTTCAATCCAGAAGAATGGGAAGAGCCCGCAAAGCAGCAGACTCCCCAGAATACACAGCCAGTCCAGACTCCGGCCACTGATGCCTCTGATGACATTGAAGTCGTCACCCAGCGCATCGAAGCCGCCCGGGTGGACATTACCGGCGATTACGCCACCTGGCGCGACATCGGCTTCGCCCTCTCTGATCAGCTGGGCGAGAACGGCCGCGACTACTACCACCGCATTTCCCGCTTCTATCCGGGCTACACCGAGCAGGAATGCGACCAGCAGTACGACCGCTGCATGCGTGCCCACGGCACCGGCGTCACCATCAAGACCTTCTTTCAGGCCGCAAAAGACGCTGGCATAAGCGTTTCCGTTCCCTCACATACATCATTTCCCTCAACTCCCTCACACGAGCAAAGGAAAAACGTCACTTCCGGTGCCCCCTCGAATTCTTCAATTGAGGGAAGTGAGGGAAACGGCGGAAGTGAGGGAGACGAAGACGAGCCCCTGCCCACCTTCGCACTCCAGGTTCGTGACGCCCTCCCGGGCTTCTTTCAGGAAGTAGTGGACCATGCCGACAACGAATTCGATGCCGACATCCTCCTGATCGGCTCCATCGTTTGCATCTCCGCCTGCCTCCCCAACCTGTCCGGCGTCTACGACAACCGTTCCTACTGGCCCAACCTCTACCTCTTTGTCACTGCCCAGGCATCCTCCGGCAAAGGCCGCCTGACGCTCTGCAAGCACATCATCCAGCCCATCCACGACCGTATGCGCGAGATTAACGAAGCCGAGGTCATGGACTACAAGCAGAAGATGCGGGAGTACGAGATCAACAAGAAGAAACTCAACATGGACAAGCCCGAGGAACCGCCGCTCCGAATGCTCTTCCTGCCGGCAAACGCCAGCTCCACCGCCTTCATCCAGGTGCTCAACGAGAATGACGGCCGCGGCATCATGTTCGAGACCGAAGGCGACACCCTGGCCAACACCTTCAGCTCCGACTACGGCAACTACTCAGACCACTTCCGCAAATTCACCCACCACGAGACGGTCTCTTACGTCCGCCGCAAAGACCGCGAATTCGTCTGCGTCGACCAGCCCTGCGTCAGTTGTGTCCTCTCCGGCACGCCCAAACAGGTCAGCAGCCTCATCCCGGATGCCGAGAACGGTCTGTTCAGCCGCTTCCTTTTCTACCACCTTGTCGGAGATGACACCTGGAAGAATGTCTTCGCCCGCAAAGGTCCGGACACGGCCGATGCCTATTTCAAGAATCTGGGTAAACGCTTCTTCGACTTTCACAAGGTCTTCATCGAACTTGGCGACGTGGAATACGACCTTACGGAGCCCCAGCACGACGCTTTCAACGCCTGGTTCAGTTACGTCTTCAACCGGTTCCCGCAGATGCTGGGCAAGGATTTCAGGGCAACGGTGGCCCGCCTGGGACTGATGACCTTCAGGATGATGATGATCTTGTCCGCCGTCCGCGTGATGGACGATGGAGATTACAGCAAACACATTGTCTGTGACCAGCGGGATTTCGATACAGCAATGACAATTTCCCGGGCACTCCTGCAGCATTCAGCATACATTTATGACGGTCTGCCGAAGGCCTCCGTAGTCAAGTCAAAAACCGTCACGCAGAAGACTGTTCGCCGCCAGCTTTTCTGGGACTCTCTGGGCGAAGAATTCGACCGCCAGACCTTCATTGACGTTGCCAAAGGACTCCAGATGCCACTGAGCACCGCAGAACGCAATATTAAGAAATGGGTGGAAGAAAAACTACTTGAGCGGCTGGATCTCGGAAAATATCGTAAGGCCCGTAAGTGATTGATATTCATACCTGTTGATAAATAGTTATAAATACTTATACGAATGTCAGAAAAGAATTGTAACTTTGTAATCGAGAGGAAATACAAGCAAGGAATCCCAATATTTTTTGGGATTTTTTCGCCTCTCGGGCGCAAATTACTAATACCTTCACCACATAGAACGCTACACGGCCATGCTCCGTTTTCAGCAATATCCCCGCTCTGTCGGGGTGGGTAAAACCACCCCCAAAATCTTACCGATATGTATGATCTGATGACCCCCACTATGAGGCGTAATCAGTATCAAACGAGCAAGGACACTTACACTGAATTCGGACATTCTGCACCCCTATTCAAACCGCTTGAAAATCCACCGAACACCAAGATTCAATCCCTTTGGGCAGACCTTCTGGTAATCGAGCAGAGCCCGCAGCCTGAGATTCTGATAAACGCCTGGCAATCGACGCCTTCTTCCAAATACGACTTCTCCCTCGGCAGGGACAAGATCGTAGTGAAATGCACCCCGACGGAAGACCGTATTCACGGTTTCTCGCTGGACCAGCTCCGGCCGTCCGTAAAATCCAACATATTGGTCGCGTCTACTGTAATCCGGGAGTCCGACCCCTGCACAGGCGGTCTTTCCCTGAAGGACCTCTATGCCCGCATCCGCAGCCACGTCTCCGCGGCTGACTCCATGCTGCGGCTCTACCAGATAATCTCCCAGGTTGTCGGAACCGACGTGGCGCAGTACGAGGGCCTTTTCTTTGACTACCCGTCAGCAGTGGACTATCTGGAATTCTATGATGGGGATGATGTGCCGGCAATAGACCGGAATTGCATCCCCGCACAAATCTCCGACCTCAGTTTCTCCTGCAATCTCAGCGGACTTGTCGATGTCCGTAAAGGCGATGCATCTCGCAATCTGAAAGCGAGTTCCTTGTTCCGTTGCCTGGTGTAGGATCTGCGGCTTTCTTCCCGTTCTTTGCGGCAATCCCGCAACTTTTTCGTAAATTTGGAGTCTTGACTAACAACGACCCCTATGGCCTCCATAAATACCCAAAAACAGGCAGCAAAGCAATTCGTTCAGGACTGGTCCGGTAAGGGCTACGAAAAAGGCGAGACACAGCGTTTCTGGCTCTCCCTGCTGCACAATGTCTTCGGTATCGACGACCCGATGAAAATGATGGAATTCGAGTTTCCGGTTAAGACGATTACCAAGGAAAAGGGCTCCAACTTCATTGATGCTTATATCCCGGCTACAAAGGTTCTCATCGAGCAGAAAGCTTCTCATATTAAACTGAACGTTAAAGAACGCCAGTCCGACGGTCAGGAGCTTACACCCTACCAGCAGGCCAGGAGATACGCTGCCGGCCTGCCTCTTTCAATGGCGCCCCGCTGGATTGTTGCCTGCAACTTCTCCACCTTCGAGGTCCACGATATGGAGCGCCCCAACGACGAACCGGAAATAATCGAACTCCAGGATCTGGAGAAGGAGTACACCCGTCTCAGCTTCCTCGTCGATAATACCAACGTCCACCTGAAAAAAGAGTTGGAGGTCTCCATCCAGGCCGGTGAAATCGTCGGCGTACTGTATGACAAGATTCTGTCTCAGTATAAAGACCCGAATAATCCCGACTCTCAGAAGTCTCTCAATAAACTCTGCGTCCGCCTGGTATTCTGCCTCTATGCTGAGGATGCCGGCATTTTCGGCACCAAGAACATGTTCCACGACTATATGGAGCAGTTCCCGGCAGCGATGTTCCGAGAGCAGCTTATCAAGTTGTTCCGCATCCTGGACCAGAAACCGGAAGACCGTGACCCTTACGAGGACGAGAAGTTGCTTGCCTTCCCGTATGTGAACGGCGGTATGTTTGCTGGCGACATTGAGATACCCAGAATAAACGACGAGATCCGCACACTCATTTTGCAGCGGGCGTCAGATGATTTCGACTGGAGCTTGATTTCACCGACCATCTTCGGTGCCGTGTTTGAATCCACGCTGAACCCGGAAACTCGACGTGCTGGCGGTATGCACTACACCAGCATCGAGAATATCCATAAGGTCATAGACCCGCTCTTCCTGGACGATTTGAAGGCCGAATTAGCCGATATCAAGGCTACTTCCGTGGCCAAGACCAAGAAGGACCGCGCAATTGCCTTCCAGGATAAGCTTGCTGGGCTCAAATTCTTCGATCCTGCTTGCGGCTCGGGTAATTTCCTTACGGAGTCCTATACGAGCCTAAGAAGGCTTGAAAATGAGGCCCTACGGATTATCTACGGTGGAAATCGTGTCATTGGTGAGATTGCAGAACCCATCAAGGTCTCCATCAACCAGTTCTACGGCATCGAAATCAACGATTTCGCCTGCTCCGTCGCCCAGACTGCGCTCTGGATTGCAGAGAGCCAGATGATGCAAGAGACCGATGAAATCGTGGGCTTTAACCTTGATCCTTTGCCGCTGAAGACCTACACCAACATCCACGAGGGCAACGCCCTCATGATGGATTGGGATGATGTGGTTCCGTCCAACGAGTTGAACTATATCATGGGCAATCCTCCTTTCGTGGGAGCACGATGGTTGAATACCGAGCAGCGAGAGGATATTAAGAATGTATTTGGGCCAAAATGGAAGAATTCCGGCATTCTTGATTATGTATGTTGCTGGTACAAGAAAGCATTTGATTATATGAGTGGTACCACTTGCCATGCTGCTCTTGTCTCAACCAACTCTATCACTCAAGGAGAACATGTCGCTGCCATCTGGAAGCCCTTGTTCGAAATGGGCTTCCACTTCGACTTTGCCCACCGGACTTTTATCTGGGACAGTGAAGCGTCTGAAAAGGCACACGTTCATTGCGTAATCCTAGGTTTCAGCACCTGTCATTCTGAGCGTCAGCGAAAAATCTATGAGGCTGGTAATATGTCTGTAGCCAAGAACATTAACGGCTATCTTCTGGACGCGCCTAATGTTTTTATCGAAAGCAGGGTGAAACCTCTCTGTGATGTCCCGGAAATCCGTAAAGGAAACCAGCCAACAGATGGTGGCAACCTAATCATAGAAAAAGAGGACTACGATGATTTCATCAAGAAAGAACCTGCGTCGCTGCCTTATATCAAGCGCTTCTTCGGTGCGAAGGAGTACTTGAACAGCATCCCAAGGTACTGTCTATGGCTGGTAAATGTGCCTCCTTCCCAAATCAAGGCTATGCCGGCTGTTATGGATCGCGTGTCCAAGGTTAGGGAAATGAGACTTGCTAGTTCTGACCCCGGCACTCACCGTTTGGCCGAGACACCAACCGTTTTCCGCGAGACAAACAATCCTGAACACGCCATTGTAATTCCAGAAGTTTCTTCAGAGCGTCGCAGATATGTTCCAATGAGCTTTATCGGCAAGGACGTGATCTGCAGTAATAAACTCCAGATTATTCCGGAGGCCAATCTATATGAATTCGGTATCTTGGAGTCATCCGTCCATATGGCTTGGATGAGGGTTGTTTGTGGGCGTCTGGAAATGCGCTATGATTACTCGAAGAAAATTGTATACAACAATTTTCCTTGGCCAGATCCTTCGTTGTCTAATTCCACAAAGCAAAAGATTGAACTGACTGCTCAATCCATATTAGATGCCAGGGCGCTCTATCCAACCGAAAGCCTTGCTGATCTTTACGATGAGACATTGATGCCTCCCGAGCTCCGTAAAGCCCACCGTGCCAACGACGCCGCCGTCCTGGAGGCCTACGGCTTCCCCAAAGACGCCACCGAGTCCGACATTGTCGCCCGCCTCTTCAAGATGTACCAGGAGCTCACAAAATAGCGCTCATAATTCTTGCTTTTCTCGCTGATTTTGTGTAACTTAAAGGTGTAAACCTAAACACAAGACCAGCTATGAAAATCCTCATCGATAACGGCCACGGCCGTGAAACTCCCGGCAAGCGCAGCCCCGACGGCCGCCTTCTCGAATACGCCTATACTCGCAGCATTGCCCGCCGCATCGTTTCAACCTTGACCGCCCAGGGCTATGATGCCGAACTCCTCGTTCCCGAGCAGGAAGACATCTCCCTGCCCGAGCGCTGCCGCCGCGTCAACGACTGGTGCCGCCGCCTCGGCAAAGACAACGTCATCCTCATCTCCATCCACATCAATGCCGCCGGCCACGGCGACCGCTGGATGAACGCACGCGGCTGGTGCGCCTACACCACCCGTGGCAACACCCGCGCCGACCGACTGGCCACCTGCCTCTACGATTCCGCTGCCTGCCATCTCCCCGGCATGCGCCTCCGCACCGACTACACCGACGGTGATCCCGACCTGGAAAAGAACTTCTACATTCTCCTACATACAGCTGCGCCGGCAGTATTGTCCGAATCATTATTCATGGACAATCAGGCCGACTGTGACTTCCTTATGACGCCAGAAGGCCAACAATCGCTTGTTGACCTTCATGTAGACGGAATATGCTCTTTTATGAGTCAATAATTGTTTATAGCTCATTTTTGAACGGTTGTTTTTCTGTGAGCGACGAGTTACTTATGCTTAACAGGCCGAATCATTGCGGGATGGACTCTGTATTTTTCGTCCTTTTCCAGTTGTGTCCCTTTCCAGGTATTTGTTACTGCAAGAGTATAAGCAAATTCATCACTTAGCTTGGGGGCAAGGGAATTTGACCAATAGTGCGCATATCCGTTATCGTTGATATTAAAATACAACGGATCATAATCTCCTGGACGTGGCAGAAAAATAGAGTTTCCATTGGGGCCAAGAAGGGCAATTCCTTTGATACCATCTCTTTCGACTTCCTTCCAGGTGCAGCATGAAAGCAACTCATCAATATCCTCTAACGTGGGTACCGTCCATCCGTCTCCTAGCATCGCGGTTGCTGCATCATCGGTTGTTTCAAGTATAAGACGATTATCCACAACTCCGTATTCATTACTGGTGATATACTTCAAGTATTTTACCTCTCTTCCGCCAGTATAATATGAGTCCTCAATATACCTATATCTACTACCCGCAGAGCATGGAGTCACATCTCCCCAGAAGAAGAAATCTCCGTTTTCTTCAGGTGCTGATGCTCCCAAATTCATGTCCGCCCAAAGATTACCGGACGGGAGGCCTAAATCTATTGCCGTACATTTTACTTTCGATGTTGTGTTTCCGCAACTAAAGAGACAAAATAATAAAAGGGAAAGACAACTTAACGAATAATACTTCCTCATATGCTTTAATTTTTTGAACACTCTTATAGCCTATTCTTAATACCATCTAATGCGTTTTCTGGCAAGAAAGATTCTATTTTGGGGAGCAAATCTTTCGCCTTTGTTGAATATAAAGTGGACTTATGGTTTTCTCCAATAGTCGATAGAATATCTCTCAAAGTAACATAAATCTCCAACAACTCCGTACCACAAAGAGCATAAAGATCAGGGCGGTTATCTGGCACTAAATCAGTAGCGGATTCCATCATGGAGATGCTCTCATTGATGTCTCCTCTATGGGCCAGAACCAGACCTTTGATATACTTGGCATTCAAAAGAGATGGAAGGATCCTATCCGGCTCTTTCGTATAGAGTTTCTCAAAGCCATCGAGAGCCTCAGAAACATTCTTGTCAGCTTCATCGATTTGCCCGGCTGAGAGATTCAAGATGGCGAGGTTTAAATGGGCCGATGTTTGAACCTCGCAGGCCTCTTCATTGTCACAACTTGTACTCAATAGGGTCTCATACAAAGTTACTGCACCTTCAGTATCACCCGTTCTCTGCAACAGGTCGGCTTTTGAAGCCATAATGGCAAGACCTTCTCCACTTTCTTCAAGCTTGAGGGCTGAGACAATTCCGCATGCCTCGTTGATTAAACTGATTGCAGCATCTGTATCACAATTCAGACAAGCCAAGATCGATTCAAGGTGGCAAATCTGTCCACGTACCAGCGTCTGCTTTCCAGCGAGGCCTTTTGCCTGATCAAGTGCTTCTTTTGCTTTATCCTTGTCTACAGAATCTAGGCGCACACGGGCAATACTTAGAAGAATAGCTGCTATCGACTCATCGTCTTTAGCCATCTGTTCCTTTAGCTGTAAAACATCTATGTTCGCTTCCTCGCCTGTAATAAGCCCTTGCTCTATATCCTCGACAAGATGCCGTTGTTCGCGCCTTAGCCTCTGATAAATGGACAAGGCTTCGTCAAATCGATTGCCCAAAAGATGATACTGATTCTCGGTTGCGAGGAAGAAGGCAAAGTCATGAATCTGGTTGGCAATCTCTCGGACATTGTAACTGGACAGTGGATTCTTAACCAGCTCAAGAATGTTCCGATAGTAGTTGACTGTTTTCTGAACCCAGCGACGTTTTTTCTGATCGCTCTCTGCAGAAATGCTCTGCAGGAGTGAATCGACTATCTTTTTGCTGCCTTGGGCAAAGTCCCGGAGTTCCTCTTGAAGCCGAATGGAACGTTTTATCTGCTCAGAAACAACAGGCTCAGGAACGAATCCTTGGTCAAATTGGGCCTGGTTTACCTCAGAATCAGTCACAGACTTGTTGAGAGTATTCTCAAGCGATTTTTTAGTCTTTTTCTTGGTCTTAAAAGCGATGTATTTATCGTAATCTCCTGAGGAGAAAACGGAATACTTGCGGTTCTTGTATCGATAGAACGTTACCTTGGGGTTTGCAAAGTACTGTTCTTTTTCCTTAAGAAGCTCCGGGACTCGCTCTGCAGAAAACTGCTTTTGAGACTTGCTCTCGAAAATCTCTTTTATAAGCTCGGCTCTCAAAGGGCTTTTGTCACTTGTGCTCTTTCCCTGAGGTATTAATTCACCATGATGAGCGCAATACCAAATGTCCTGAATAAGCCTAAAATCTTGAACAATTGAAGACCTGATAGCCTTGAAATCCCCGTCATAAAGGTACTTTTGTCCTGGCTTGCAATAGATTTCTTTGGCGAAATCGTAAAAAGATTGCCAGCCTTTTTGTAATAGACGATCAATTACCTCAAGTCTTTGGGGTGGGTACATTTAATCAATCAATAAATGTTTAAACACAAGGCGTCGATAAACTATCCAACAAAAGAATTGACTCAAAGAAGTAGGGAGTTCTTGTGCCAAAACCGACATAATAAAAGTTATATCATCTCTTCCTTGATTAAAAGACAATCACTGATATGTTTTCTAGTTCATCATATCCGTCGTAATAGACTTTATACCGGGGGGAAACAACAACCGTAAAACTTCCATCTTCGTTTTTTCTAGAATAAGACTGAAATACTTCTGATGATGCTGAAACCCTATTATTGACACGCCCAGTATAAAAGTCTAATGCCCTAAAAGTATATTCCCCGTTTGAGTTTTTCGGTCCCTTATCACAAGACCAATACTCACCATATAAGCCTAAAATAGTTTTATTATTTTGTAATAGTTGGAGTTGGCGAATTGTAGGTACTGTAGCACCTAGATTTGCGTCAACTCTGTGGGGCCATTTTGATTTACTATGTACCCTAAATGCGATTCCGTGTTTCTTAGTTCCATCAATAAAGCCAATGCGATAATCTCCGGCTCCTACCGGCTTATTATTATTGTCGTAGTAAATGTCACCTATAGAGTATTCTCGTTCAATTAGTTGCGCAGAGGATAATAATCCAATTGCGGATGCTAATTCTTGTGCAACACTTAACTGCGTTTGGGGGGATAAATCTGTTATTGCATGTTGCCCAGTAGCATTGTTTGGGAAAAATACATGCTTCTCAATTTGTGTCGTTTCTATATTGACTAACTTACAGTCAAAAAAATACTGATTATAATCCGAATAGTAAGTGATATTAATTGCACATATCATATCAACACCCATTTGCTCCCCAACTGCAGATAACTGATCGTCACGGACCAGCCCCGTACCTTGATACTGATACTCTTTTCTTAGAGTTTCAATTATTTCTTCTGAACGATCTACAACAATATATGAACTATTATTTCCATCTATTAACGAGGATGAGAGACGCGAACTTAATGCACTGACAGGGGTACTAACAGACTTGTCGCAATAAACAAAAATTGCAATCTGACGGTCTTTAGTTTGGCCAGTAACGTTAATGCTTAGCCCCAGACTGAATAGCAAAGCCAAAACAATACGAAGCATATTATTCTTAATGTCCATAAACGTATTATTGATAAGAATTATAATCAGAAAACTAAAAAATGCATATGCATCACGCTATTTGCTGAAATTATGATAAATGGTCGTTAATATCATTTGATACTGCTTTTACAAGATCTTTGTATGCCAATTCAACAGCCATGGCCAGATTGGCAAAGCCACGTTTTTGAAAATACTCTTGTTCAAATACTATTTCACCTGTGAGCAAATCAATTATCTGGCAAACAGCATCGACGTAGACAATGAAAACTCCGGCCGGGTTGGTGTCCGGGGTACTATACTCTCTTGCATTTGCTGTGACATAAACGCCCCACTTAGCATCTTCCTCTGATTTTGCAAAATGGTACTGTTGCAGATTCCCTTTAATCGCGCTTTGCATGGATGAGTAATTAGCAGAAAGCGTTCGTGCATTGGTTGAGATGAAGACAAGATTCCTTTCTTCTCTTTCCCTTTGCCTTTCCTCATATGCTGCTTGCCGCTCTGCCGCAAGTTTTTTTGCCACAGCAAATGCTTTATTCTTTTTTGCCTCGATTGCTTGGTCACATTTTGCAATCCAGGCATCCATGTCAGCGCTATTAACATCGTCATAAACTTTACAAAGAGTAAAACCTTGTTTGGCTTCTTCGTAACGTCCATTACTGTACAGACTTTTGCAGTGGTTAAAATAATGCAACCCATCAGCAAATAAGGGTGTAGCCAATATTAAGCATACGGCAAATGTGGTTAACCTTTTTATGATGCTGTTCATTTCTTTCGTTCTTATTAAATATTATTGCACAATTTCAAATAATTCTATATTTATTGTTATTTGTTGGTGGCACTCATAAAATCTAAGAAACCAATCGGATTACCTTGAAAAAGCAGTAAAAAGATTAAAACGAGTCAAAAAGTGAAGGTCAAGGCAACACCGGAACCAGAAATACCATATTCAATAGAACCATAATGAGGGTAACTACTATTTCTTTTATTATATAGATCCACCGACTTACGTATTTTTGCTTTTCCTACAGGATATCGTGTTATACCAAAAGCAAGCATCCCTAAACCACATACCCCGGTAATTGCAGTCCCCACCATCCACGCGTTATTCTTCTCGCCGACTCCCAGAATGAAAAAAAGTGGTATAGAAACAGAAGCCAGACCACCACCGAAAAGAATAAGTGCATTATCATAACCACAATTAATGAGTCCCATACCTTTGTCATATAAATCATAAGAAGGCGTCCCAGCAAACATCATCCTGATTTCTGCATCTGGGAGCTTCTCTTCGTTATGATAAACGTTATCTCCTTTCACATAGAGGTTTGTCGTGGGCTGAAGTGTTTTTAATTGATCAGAAGAATATAAATCAAGTTGTTTTGCCAATTCTTTTGCAACTTGGACTTGCATTTGAGGGCTCAAATTATGAATCTTAGTCTTATCTCCGCTGGGATAGAAAGTGTTCTTTATGATTTGCCGAGTTGAAATATCTATAATTCTCCCATCAAAGAAATATTGATTGTCTTGAGGATAGTAAGTTACTGCAACCACGCATATATAATATGCAGCAAGTTGATTACCAATAGATATAAGTTGATCATCTCTAACCATTCCAGTTCCTTGATACTGATACTCTTCTATTAGTGCCTTCATTATCTCGTCGGTCCTATCTACCACGCTATAATTACTATTTCTTCCTTCAAGAAAGGATAAGGTTAACTGAGAGCGAAGTGCAGCAATTGAAGATGTCTCATTATCTGAATAAACAAAGATTGCTAATTGTTTCGTCTCCTGAGCAGATACACATAACGTTTGGAAACGGAACGTAAAGAGAGCTAGTAATAATAAAAGAGTGTTTCTGACTTTGTGATTATTCATATTGAAAAACAATTGCTTTTAAGAGTCTAATAAATAAACGCTATAAAAAAAACATGGTTAATGGGAGCAAAATGAAAACTGCCAATTGTTGCATATTTATTTAGCGACTATGTTTTTATACTCTTTTACTTTTCTGAAGTTATCTTCCTCCTCAGCCAAAAGTCGTGCCCCTTCTGTATCAGAAGAACTAATACGCTCAGATTCTGCGATAAAAATCTGTAAATCACGCATAATAGCATCAGCTTTGGCATTAAAATCTATCCGCAGTTTTGTCGATTCATTCCTCCCGAAAAGGGCTTCTGTATTCTCCATTGTCCGAATCTCGACGAAAATCTCGCTGGCTACACCAAGAGCATCAACATTGGAGTTGTTCGCTGTCTCCAGTGCTTGTTTAAAGTCTATTATGCGGCTTTCATATTTAGCCACAGCTTGTTGCTGTAATTCAATCCGGCTTTGTTCTGCTTTTATGAGATCTTTCTTGTGCCTTATATTAATAATGCCAAGAATGCAAACAAAGGAAAGAATTACTATCAATAGCCATGGGAGTATCTTTTTGAATAACTTTCTCCTTTTATATAACTCTTCTTCATGAACTTTGTCGGCATGAAGTTTTTCAATATACTTTAGTGCTTCATCAAAAGTGCTGTCCTCGCGGCGCCACTGTTGAACTGTGCCGGAATCCAAATCCAATTCTGCGCAAGTTTTCAATGCGTCACAGTTATTAGTCTCATACAGTTTCTTAAATTGCTCTTTTTTAGCAGATATTTCCCTGGCAATCTGGGCCTGTCGGAGAACTTCCTGTTTTTCAATGTCCTTTTTGCGAGTGATGTCATCTATAGTATCCTGGACTGACTGATCAAAATCAGGAATGATGTCGCGCCACTCAGCCAACAGTGTCTTTGAGATACCCGAAGCCGAACACGCGGCACCCACATCACCATCGTTAGAGGCCAGTGCCTGAAGAAAAACGTCTCTCTTGTGTTTTTCAGCTTCGCGCTTTTGCCTTTCCGCAGCTTCTTCTTCAAGTTTTTTAGCGGTATTAATCTTGGCGTTTTCCTTTAGTGTTTCGTATGATTGTTTAAACAAACTCTCCGCATAGAATTTGAGTCTCGCCGGAACATCTGCTGTCTCTCCATACCATTCTCTTCCAATTAGATTGTCGATGGTGTCATATATCGGTTGAAGGTCAAGCAAATACCCCTGTGTTAAATTTTTAAAAGAGACCTTCGCTTCATCAATGCGATTCTGCATTAGGAGCCCCAAAGTAAATAGAAGAGTCTGATTCTGCACGGGATAATAGTTATCCCAGCTATGCAAAGAAGCAATAACTTCATCAGCTTGGGGTGAGTCCTGGCGCCGAAATACAACATACGACCAGAAAATGCTCCAATACTCCTCATCTTTTACCTCATACTTTCCAGGTTCCAAGATAGATTTGAGTTGGTAATACAACTGATCCAATTCATCAATATCAATTCTTGATTTGTATTTTTCCAGCGCTTCCAAATCTTTCTTAACTGAGACAACATTATTAGCCTCTATAGCCAAACGGGTCTGGCTGATTTGAAGTCTAGCCGGCTCAGGCAAGGAAGTAACTCGACGAACAGATTGTGCTTTAGCCTTTCTCAGGATCTCGTCCGCAAAATGCTTCTCGAGCCCTAAGTCATCGCAATACTTGTCAAGAAATAGTCTATCTTCCTGGCTTATAAAACCGTCTTTGCAGCGCTTTTCGCATTCCGCTCTGAAAGCGGCTTTGTTCTTTGCAATGCGCTCTGCTTCGCTTAATTCTTTAATTTCATGCTTAGATTTGTCTGTGTATATGACACCACCGCCAACGACAGAGCCCATGCCCATCTTGAATCCGCCTGTGTTGCCAGCATTCGTCTCTTCTTTAGCCTCTTTTTGATGTATTATCTTCAGTTCAACACGATCTCCTTTTTTTGCGCATTCTGGGCAGAAATTCATTTCTGAATTTTCAACTTTACACTTACATTTCGGGCAATATTTCATACTACTTCGAATAAATTACTGATTCAACACGACCGTCTAAATTTGTCTCAACAATAGCTACGCCTCTAAAAGAGTAGGAAAACGAGTAAGCGAAAGAATAATAAAAACGATAACCAAGTGTCTTACTATTACTTATCATCGATTCCACCTTGTTAAACTTGACATCATTATACCCCAAGTCATTGTGCAAGTAATGACTAAGTCTGCTGGAAATCTCTGAAAGATTATTGTCGACTTCGGCCCGAACTTCTTCAAGCAAAGAGTCCAAGACAGATAGTGCCGTAATACCGTATGCATTATGGATTGCGCCTTTGGGATTATACTTACTGGGCGCAGTGTATTTATTACGCGGTATTTTTGTGGCTTTAGAATAACTATTGCATATAATTGTAGGATCTCCAAAAAGATTAAATTCACGGAAAGTTAAATCAGTGGGACCTTTCCCATCCGTGCCAAGGAAATCAGCGAAATAATATAGCTTTGCAACTAGGAAAGCTTTTCCAGCCGGGATCCCTTCCATCAAGCATTCGGTATAAATGCGGAGGAACGCTTCTGAGCAGCCGTATTTAGGTGTATTTTCAGCGGAATCGCATCCTTGGCATCCTAAAGAAATGTTACTGGAGCCAGCAAACAACAATGTGTCTCGGTAAATTGAAGAGAGAAGCATTGTTCTCCCTTGATGCGTATACTTGGCGCCAAAACAAGCCATACTGTTGATGACAGTATGCCGGCCTGTATCCAACAAGGCTATATCAAATGCCCTGGGTTGCTCGTGATGATAAGGATCTCCGTTATCACCAAAATACGCAGAGACATTATAATCAGGAGCACCATGAAGGTTAAATAACAAAAGATTCGCTTCCCCCAGAGAGGTGGTGTAATTAATAAGAGTCTCCGGTCTATCTAAATTAATTATCGGCGATTGATAAACACCGCCTTGAATCTCTCCTGCTTTATCCGGAGCTGCAACTAACGGCAAACCACGCGAGAGTTGATGCGAAGCTTTAGTCCACTGTCGCGCGGTTGTCATCAAAACATTGTTTAATTGTATTTTCCCATCACATTCTTTCACCCGAGCGAAATAACCGTCAACTGTATTGCCAAACGATTGAGAGATTGTTCCGGCATCAAGAGGAAGCCTTGATACATTGAAAGTCGCAAGTGAAAGTAGGTGATCTACAAGTTCAAAAGGTTCAATGCCATCATTATTGACAAGAATCCTAGAGGTTTGTTCAAAAAGGTCAAAACCTAGAGGAAATCCGTAATAATAATCTTCGTCAGTCATATACTCCTCATATCCGAAGGAATCCACATGCTGGGGAATGGCAATGACATCATTTCCTCCGATAATAAAGAGGCTATTGTCTGACGTTGTTTTCCAGTTGTACTGAGCTGTAAAGGCATCAAGTGCCTTGTGGTACGCATGAGGAGATTTATCCGTCATCAAAAAATTCCTCCACCTATCTTCAGACATGTCAAGAAGCCTCCACTCAAAACCACGAGACGAAGCCTCTGCTATAAACCTGGCGATAGACTGACTGACTGAGGAGCGAGGTATAGAGAACTTAACTGCAAGCGCATCGATGTCTGTAAATACTACGCCATCGCCCGCACTCGCATTGAGAACGAGGCCGGATTCTTCGAATACGGTTGCCAAGGGCGCTTCCTCTTTGGGCGTCTGAACATTACTTCCAACCAGATCGAAGGTAGAGAGTAAATCCTTGTAGCGTGATTTAAAATCGGACATGGACTAGTTGGTTATAAAAGCGTACCGCACTCGGGACAAGTGTGCCCCCTGTATCCGTAAGCCCCACAATTATGGCATTCAACCTTATATTTTTGATCAATGCTGGGAGCCAACTCGGGGCGTTCAGAAGCCTTAAAGATAGCGCCATTAACAGAAAGTTCTGTGTCTGGAGTAATAGTTCCGGCGTTAATGAGGCCTAAGATGTCAGCAAGCGAGACGGTTATTCCCATTGAAACTATAAGATATGAGATAGGACCTGATGCCTCCTTAAATGCTTCGCCGGCAATTTCTGCCTGGGTAACCCTCGTAGTGTAGTCAAGTGCCGTATCCTGAGCATGATCCATCCTTGACTGGGCATATCTTTCTCCCTCTTTAGCTTCTTTCTTGTCAGACTCTACTTCTTCAATTCTGTGAGTTGCAACATCTTTGACAGTGGAAAGAATCTGCTCTGCTTGAGCTTTCTGGCCTGCGACTGCCGAAGATACCAGACTAGCATTGGTCTTCATGGCTTCAGCAGCAAACGACATCATCTTATCCAAAGTGCGCTCCTGCTGCTCTCGACTCTCTTTTTCCATTGCTGAAGATCTTTCAGCTAACTCTTTATAAATCTTTACCCTTTCTTCTGCGGATATCTTAAGCCAGTCTATCTCCCTTTGCGAAGAGAGTGCATCGGCAAAGGCCTTTTGAGCTTCTGCAGATAGTTTATCTAAATTAATTGCTGCAATCTGCTCTGCTGACATGCCACGGAATCTCTCTGCGACAATTCTTTCTTTCTCAATGCCCAGTTTAGTAATCTCGATTTCATGCGCATTGTCCTGTGCCTTATCCTTGCGGTCCTCTTCACGTATCGCGGATAGACCAGCAAGCCCTATGTCCTGAGCTATCTTGGCACGTTCAAGAGCCTTTCTCTCTTCCTCATCTTCAAGATTGATGTCATCTCTTTTGAAATCAACACCACGCTGGTGCTCTCGACGTTCTTTTTCATCATCAAATTTATCGTAAACTCTCTCAGATTCTACATCAAGACCTGCCATCCTGATATCATGCTCGGCCTCAGATTCTTGAATATCGTGCTTGTGTTCCTGTTCTTGTTTAGCCGTTTCGTATTCTGCTTGCTCTCCCTCCTTTTCGGCTTTAGCGAGCATCACTCGAATATCACTCATTACTGAAATTCTCTCTCTCTCTGTCCTTCGAAGGGACTGATACTCAAGAATATCAAATTCCTCTTGTCTCGCCAGGCCATGCTTTTTTATCTCTTGCTTCAAATCTTCGAAATCATCATCACGAATTAGCTTTGACTTCTCAATTTCCTGGAGAGCCGCGTTAAGTTCCTCTTCACTCTTTGCCTCGCGCAGTATTTTCTGGCTTGCGAGAAGTTGAGAGAAAGCCTCCATCTCATCATCATGAAGGAGTTTATCCTTATTAAGTTGTTGGAGGGCATAACGCAACTCTTCCTCCGAGCGAGCTTCGCGGACAACCTGACTGTTCTGTTCGGCTGTGAGCCTGTTCTTGAAATCATTGGTCCGGATGAGATAATCTAGCTCTTTTTTTGAGATAGATATCTTCCTCTCCAGGGAGCGAAATCGCTCAAAGTCTTCGTTTTGCATAGTGATATCAATCACTTGCTTAACAGATATTCCAAAGAGGACGCTGTTCGATTTATTTATAATAGCTGTCTTCAATCGGGCTGTAAGCGAAGGAGAGAGAACCGTTGACTCAACGTTCTCATATGCCAATTCCGTTTTAAGCACGTTTTCAATTGCATCCTTAAGCTTTATCTGGATATCAACAATTCGGCAAGAATGATTATCGGTATCGGTATTAATCTTTGTCAAATTGTTTCTAGAAAAGACAACTATATCGTCTATCTGTAGCTGTAGAGAAACGCCGATTACAAGATCTGTATTAGCTGCAGGAATTGTATAAGGCTTAAATGCGAAATGCCCATCCACTGGCATCCCGCCGAAAACAACAGGTATAATAGCTTCTTGTACTAGAATGACATCAATAAGAGACCCTTTTCCAAGATTCTGAAGTTCTGAACCAAGTCTTCCCGAATCGGTCGCTGAGGTGCTACCGCTCCCTTCTCGTTTTCTACCAGTGAAAAAGCGCCACACGTGGCGAAGGGCATCTCCGAATGTCTCAATCTTTGATTCAAAATAATAAACTCCACTGGAAAGCTTGGTCTTGATAATTCCATTAACCATCAAGACTGCTATAACGCCATCCTGTACATACACACCCTTTGCGTTGGAGAGACTTTCAAACTCTTTGACATCAATACGACGGGCTATTTCACCCGGATGTAAACTCCAAATAATAACGTTTTTTACAACATCGAGATCCGGAGCCATTCCCTTTGAACTGAAGATTGACATATTTGTTTTAATTTTAGTATTATCAATTCCACCTGATTCTTGAGACGTAGTATCATTATTCATAGTTGAAACGGAAAGAGAATGCCCACAGTACGGGCAAATTTTATAGGTCGGAAGCAGTCCGGTCTTTCCGCAGTAACAACAAATAATCGACATACTTAATCGCCATAATCAAGCAAATTTAATAAATATTTAGCAGAAAAGACATAAAATGGCCCAAAACGATACTATTATCAAGCATTTTACGCTTAAAAAGCGTAACTAAATAAAGAAATCTGGCATCTCGCTCTTGTATTCTTTATCCAAAAGATGGCACTGATCACGAATGATTTGTCTCTTTTTGATGGCGGGAACAAGACAATACTTCGTATAGTCGGCTTTGTATTGCTCCAACGCATCCTGTTCAAGAGTGTTAACATTCAGGATATGAGGGAAAAGGAGTTTTGCATATGCTGTTGCAATCTTCTTGACGGCCTTGAGGTCCCTCAAATCAGACGAGAGATCGTAAGATACGATATCCTCAAATATGCCTGCATACTCGGGACGGAATCGCATAGTATGGAAGATTTCCGAAATATACTCAGTGTTCAGTGCCCAACCGTCCACAATGCTGCCGATTCCAAGTCGGGGCATTTGCCAGCCCTGGATGAACCCGTGGAATCGATCAAGAGTTGCGGAATCACGGAACACACCGGGAAGATAGCGGTAATAGTCGTTCCCCAAAGGCTTCATGTCATCATTCAGGCCGATGTTTCCAATGAGCCCAAGCCCGCACTCGGACTGGAACTGGACATTGTCAATGGCCGCTTTGCCAGACTCCAGATAGCCCTTGAGCATAGATCTCACTTCGTCATCCTTGATGTCAAATGTGGTTACCTCGTCAATCAGGACAGCATCGTGCGTCTTCATAAAGCCAAACTGCTTGGTGGCCCTGTTGTAGAACATGCGGGCACGGGTTGTGCCACCATTACCAACGAGCCAAAGATACTTGCTCAGATTGTTATAGACATAGGACTTGCCCGTGCCCTTAGGACCGAGTTCTATGGTGTTAAGACGGGGCTCAACGGCAATCAGGAGGCGGGATAGGAATTCATGCTTGCGCATGATGGTATCTTCCTCCGTTTCTCCAATGAAACTGTCCGGATTGTACTCCATCGTGGCAATGAGAACATCCATCCATTCCTCCACCGTAAAGTGTTCGCGGGCCTTCAGGAAGTAGTCGTAGTCAACAGAATAGGGACGGAACGGTCGGAAGGATGTCATATTGACATATCCTTTCTTCCGGCCCTGAGGCTCAAAGTATTCCAGAGAAATGTTACCCCAGTTTTCACCGTCAATGAGATCATCGACGTGGCTTTCGATAACGGAAGGAAGGATGTACGCATCGCTTTGGAGGTCTACGTCTGCAATATTGAAGGCTGTCTTGCCGGCCTTCAAGTCACTTTGTACTATGAATCGGCAGGTAAGATTCACTTTCTCTCCGCGCAAGAGGCGTTGCCTTATCTGGCCTCCGTCATTTGTCATCTTTGTGTCCAAGTAGTCCCTGACAGCTTCGCGGTCAACCACGCCGGCTGTATCTGAGAACCGTTTCACAATATAGTCTTTCACGAACGAAGGGAGATTCCTGCCTCCGAAAAGACTATCCATATTTCCGGACTTATAAACCGCCAAATCCGGAAACGTTTGCTTGATTTTGTCGCTGATATCCATATGTAATGACTTTAGAATGAATTATCTACTTCTGCACCCTCAATATGTATGACGATACGTGCCTGGGGGATGCTTTCTTTTTGTGTAGTCTCGTTGATAATAACCTTTCGTCGGCCTTCTACCTCATTCTTTTGGGGGGTAGGAGAACGTTTTGCTCCTGTGGATTCTTTTTTCACTTCGCGAAGCATCAAGTGGCTTGTAAATTCGAATTCACGGAAGAAAGGTTTGCGTCTCATGTTGGTGTAGGGGCTCATGTACAAGTCCTTCCTGGGATGCATCGCAGGCCTGATTTCTACTTCCATTCCATGTCGTTTGACCTCTGCCTCAAACTCCGCGTCTCGATAATCATAGATGATGGTGGTTTGTCCGTTTTCCGTCCTGATGACTTCACTAAAGGCGTATCGCTCATAATGCTTCTTTAACACTGCGAGAATCCGGAACGCAAGGACTGCCCGGATATGCTCAATACCCGACAGTTTCTTTAGCACCGCCTTGCTTTTGATGGCACCTATGTCCAAAATGGAGTATAGTTTTCGCAGTTTCATGATTAGGAAGTCTATTCTTTGCACTCAAATAAGAGCATAACAGCGCCGCCCAGTTCAATCTTGTCTCCGTCCCGGAGGCGGAATCTGGACTCTGAATCCCGGAGTTCAAACTCTTCGCTGCCGTTTGTTCCCTCGCGGATAACGGCAGTTTTGCTGCCGTCCGGGCGGCATCCGTAAGGCGTGGCCTTCAAGTAAAATGCGTCATTGTCATAAATCAAATCAGCATGGGTGCCACTGACGTGGTAATTGAGTTCTCGGATGGTTTTGTCTTTCTCTTGATCGTTGATTGCAATCTGGTTCTCACGGAATGGGCGTTCCTTGTTGGCTTCGAATTCCCCACGTCCAATGTGGAAGACCATCCTTTCTGTAACAAAAAGGTCATATGATTTCTTCATCATGCTACCGCGTCCTCCTGCAACCGATACTCGAGCTTTGCCGTTCATCTTCTTCCTTACATCTTCCTCAATCAGGAAAGAAAACCAAATGGCGTCTTCCAGGATACAGGAAGATTGGATTTTGGATGATGGCTTACCCATCCTGACAATGATTTCGGCTTTCGTAAGAGCTGTAATAAGGTGATTTTCGATTTCGGTGTGAAGCCCCGTTACAAACTCATCATTTTTGATAAGCCGGATATACACAGGATCGGCGACCCAGATTGTTACCTGTCTGATGTTGCCAGTCCCTTCATTGAAGCGGAGTTGCTTGAATCTGGACAGTAGCGCATTGATGATGCTCTTCTTTGCATCTACAGCATTGTCTATCTGAGAAGCGTCTGGTTTCCGGCCGAATAAATTACCGATTTTCATGACTATGCCTTGTTTAATTGATTGTTAATAAAGTTTATATCTACATCAGTGAATGTAATACTGTCCATGTTCCCGACCAATATCGACATTGCCGACTTTAGCGCTTCACATGACTTTTTGTATTTCTTTTGTTTGAATAAAACATCAGCGTATTTGATGTAAGTGGTAATAGCAATGTTAAACTGTTCTGGATGCTCTTCTCCATAGCTCGTCAACAGCTTTATCACCTTCTCGTATTGTGTCTGTTCCTGGGGGTAATTGTCCATAAGATCCAAAGCATCACAGTAACTGTTTATCACCTTTGCGTAATCAGTCAGCAAGTCTGTATCAATCCCCGTTTCAGAATTGAGTGATTCCGAAATGAGCGCCTCGTACTTAACCACCATTCGATGTGCGGTTGCGGCATAGCTGAAAGCTGATTCGTATTTATTTTCTTCGGTCATTGTATTCAAATCCAAAGCAAAGATAGTTGGCAGACAAGGCTTGGCCATGTTAGAAATAGTATTTAACGAGCAGTTGAGATATCTTCTTGAAAATAAATACCTTACAATTGTGAAAGAATTACCTCCGGAAAGAAAAACAACACTCCCGCTACGACAGCCAATATGACAACCATAACCCACAACGGGTTAATGGTAGAGAAAAACTTCCTGGTCTTTTTAAGGCAACGGAGTTTTGCGAATCTGCGTTCCCAGCCTTTGATGGCTAGCTCTTGCTGCTTTATCAGTTGGCTTTTTTGCTCTACTGCCACTGTGAGTTCTTTCACCATTATGACATTTGCCTCAACACTCGTGGAGCCCGGTTGGGCATAACTCGAGACTTCCTTGAGGAAGAAACTGTTAATCTCTTTTGCGTTGGCGAAGCGATCTTCAGGATTCTTTGCCAGGCATTTGTCAATCATCCTTTCCAGCCAGTCGGGGTAATCTTTTTGGTATTCTTTATCCGTTCCATAAACACTCTCAAAAGCCGCCTTTCTTAGTTCTAAAATAGACGGGACCGGGCTGGACGAGTGAAAGTCGTACATGTACTTAGAGGAGTAGTCATTTTCATTAGCATCTTTGGAAGGGAACGGGACTCTTCCAGCCAATACTTCAAACAGAACGATGCCGATTGAGTACACATCGGAGCGAAACGAGACTTTCTTGTCTAGTATTTTTTCGGGAGCAGAATATGCCAGTGCGCCTTCACCCAGTCCACTCTCGCGCACAGCAGTCCCGCCCTGCATGGATATGCCAAAGTCCAGAAGGATATATCGGCCGTCGTACCGGTTGCGAATAATATTACTTGAATGGATATCATTATGAACTATTCCATACTCATTGATGAGCCGTTCCCTGGTATGCTCATCAATAATAACCTTAGAACCGTCGTTGGGATCTGTGGGGATGTTATCCTTCTCTCTGTCATAAAGGTAATCGGTAACACCGACATGGCAGTATTCCATTGCACTAAGAAGGTCACGGCAGCAGTTCAACACCTCGTTGAGAGGAAGAAACTTTGTCGATGCAACATAATCCGCCAGAGGCGTACCGTCAATATAATCCATTTCGTAGAAAGCCTGGTTCTCCAGCAAATCAGCCTTGTGCACGCTTACGATGTTGGGATGTGAACAATTACCCAAAAGGGTTAAGCGGCGATACTCTTTGAGGAAGGATTGGTACTTCTTGGTATCCTTGCTTTCTACATATCCATTGAGGATCTTGACTGCACGGATATATCCCTGTTCATGGTGCTTCACCTTGTATACTGTACCATTTGAACCGGCGCCTAGATTTGCCAGCAACTCATACTGGCCGAGAATCAGTCTGCTCATTTTATTATAGTCTTAATAGATTTCATAACCACATTCCTGCAATACCGGCAGTACGGTTTCCGCCGTCAACTTTACAGCAGCACTGGACCCGAGTGCTCCGAGTCGCTCCATTCTAACGGCAATGGCCAGCGGTGATTTCTCGTTCTTCGAATAAATGGAGCATATATACCATCCATCATTAGGTTTGCTCTCTACCACGGTCCCGTCTTCAGTAACATATATCCAGGTCCTTTCTGGAGTTCCAGTTTTTGAAAACATCCTTTCCGGCTCATCCTTACCGGGGAGGTTGATGCCATTCCGCCGATGCTTATCAGCCTCCGCTTGCATATCTGACTTAAGGTTGGCGGTGCCGGATTTGACAATCCATTCGTTCCTGGCATCTTCATTAAGATCATACCTCGTCGGGAAAAAGCGGCCGTCATTAGCAACGATGGAAGCAACGCGTGCCATATTCAAGGGCGACGCATAAAGATGCCCCTGTCCGTATGCAATTCCCCAATAATCAGCCGAGCCTTTGAATCGGCTCAGTTTTCTTCTGTCTCCTTTGGGCCTATAGTTAGTTTCGTAATCAGAATACAACCCGAGACCTTCAGCAGCCAGATAGTTGACTTCATCAAAGAACTGAGCTCTGCTGGTAAACTCCGAATCGTAAAAGAAATAAGGAGTTATATTGCTCCTGCCTTCATGCCCATCGAGTCTGGCCCCTACGACACCGTAGATATAGCCAAGCGACTCATAAAGCTTCTTGTCGTTCAAGAGATTGACGAAGTAACAGTTCGATGATTTAACAATTGCGTCCGTCATCGTTACATTATTGCTCACCCTTCGGCCATTGATGGAAGAGAATGGCTCTTTTACTCTTCCGTTTTCAATTATTTCTGAATAATCGACGTCGTATGTGGCTTTAGATGCGGCATTCCCCATATTATGATATGCAGAAAGCGAAGTCATGATCTTTGCCGTGCTCCCAGGGTGTGTCTGATAAGTCAGGCCCAGATCTCGGTCTGTGTATGCCTTTTGATACGGATTCCTTTCATTGTACACATAAACATTGTTTCTCTCCAGGGAATCCAGGATTTCTTTCTGCGGTAGAGGGTAATTAGAAGAACAGAGCAAATCTCCGTTATTTGCCTTGAGGACCACAACAGATATCCTGAGTTTCAGATTACGGTTAAGAACATCAGACTGAGATACATACTCTGATAGTTTATTCTGTAGTTTTGCCTGGAGAATGGCGTCAACAGTAAGATTGACTGGGGACGCCTCTTCACGAGTGAGATCCTTTATCTCCCGGTGACCAGCAATACCTCCCTTAAGCATTCCCCGAAGCTCACTGTAATCATATTCGGCCACCCTGTAATCGTCATTTCGCTTGAATGCCGGCAAGAAACGGCTCGGCTTATAGGCAAGAATCGGAATCTCTTGAATGATAGCCCGTCCCTTTGCATCCCTTTTCAGATTATCGAATCCTCGTAGCCGTGCGAGATAACGGTTCTCTGCATTGAGGCCATAAGGATTGGAAACAGAAGAATTCCACTGCAGTTTATCGTTATAATCTCCGGTCATAAAGAACGTATGCATCCCAAAAGGATAATAACGTTTCGCTCTCGTGTCCGTTGTGTTCTCTCCAATCATTTTTCCTCCAAGCACGATAGATAAAGAGTCTTCTGCATAACGAGCTTTATCAATATCGCTGGTGGCCAGGATGTAACCATTCCTATCGTAGATGGTCTCCATTTGTAGTTTGTCGATAAGCACTTGAATTCTTGGGTTATATACATATGTTCGTATACCGGCGTTGTTGGTGAACAGCCCGGGGCGCACAAGTGTCGCGTCCCTGTTGAACATCATATACCCGGAAAGGACTATTGCCAATATACCACCCACGGTTGCATATGAAAGGCAACTGGACGCTAACGACGTTTTGTATTTCTTTACATCTTCCTCCTGGTATTGCCCGGCTTTTTCGCGAGATATGGCAACGATGATTCCAAATGCCACCATATTAAGAACGACACTTGTTTTCGCGTAGCTCAAGAATGGGACAGCAATGCCGGTAAGTGGAATAAGGCCCGTGGAGCCCAAGCCGACAATAAGGAACTGAACCACCGTCACAATTCCGATTCCGAAAGCCAGATAGAAAGAGAAAGGATGACCAGACTTCTTTCCGGCACGAATGGCTCTGAAAAGCAATAGTCCCATCAAGACAATCACAAGAAAGAGCATGCGCCAGCCCATCTGCTCTCCAATGGTGGCCATTATCAGATCTGTGTGATAGGCAGGAATTAAGTTCTCATTTCCTAAACCTACGCCTTGTCCGCTGTATCCTCCAGTGCTATAAGCCCAAATCGCTTCTGCTACCTGGTCTCCGCCAAGAACGTTGGTATTATCCCAAACTCCGGAGCCAGTCATGGCCAGCCGTGATTCTAAACGTTCAGCCTGGTGAGTAAAGCCCATCGCCCCAAGTATGGGACCACCGGCCACAAACAGGACAAACAACAGATTCATGAAAATGGCGCTTTCATACACCCGCTTTTTTGCCAGTAAATAAATACCCAGCCAGAGAATGAGCCACAGGACCGCAGCAAGTATCACCGACAGGTTTGTACCCCAGATAGTATTGGCAAGCAATGTCAGAGCTACGAAGGTGAATACACCTATCAGTAAATGGCCGAAATCGCCACGAGCAAGAGAATACATGAATACAAAGGAGACAAGAAGTACCAGGGCCGGGCCCATATCGGAGAGTGCGCCCATATATAGCAGAGACACAACGATGATTCCAGTCGCTATAATAGCCACTTTTCGTATCTGGATAGGCACCGACACTTTATCCGCTTTGTCCGAGAATTTTCTGAGCGCCGTGGCGTTCTCTGCAAAATAGGAAGCCATAAAGATGACGATCAAAAATTTGCAAAGCTCTGACGGTTGAAGGAAGAATAAGTTAATCTTGGCGGTAGAACCGACCGGGGCTGTTCCAAATAAAGCCAGTAGCAGTATCAGGAGCAAAGCAACAATAAGGTACGTAACACCTTTGTACTTGGGCGCAAAGGGTTCAAAGGGAATATTGCGCCCCATAGCCGAATATCCTGAAGCATAGATTTTTGCGATATGGATATTGGAAAACACACACATCAGTGAAAGACCAAGGAGCGATGCCTGCACCATTTCAAATCCAAGTGGACGGTCAAGCACAGGATTAGAGGCACCGATCAGGGCAAGTACACCAATACTGTTCAGTACCATAATCAGGGGGAAGAGCAACATATCGCCGCATACATTTCTCCTTCTACCAATGATGCCTGTTAGAAAGAAGACTACCCACCAGGCAGAGAGCAACAAGATAGCGTAGAGTCTTAAATTGTTGAGATAACTCCCTGGCGTACGAACGGTAATCACTGGCCCCTTTTTGATTTCCTTGTAATCAGCCGGTGCAAAAATGGGAATACGATGCTCTTTTTGGAAGAAACCATAAACGTGTTTCCCGCCCTGCAGCATATCAGAAACAGAACCTTTTGAGGCGCCATATTCGAACCCTTCGCAGATAGGAACAATGCTATAGTATCCATCTTGAACAACGAACTCCACTCGTCCTTCAGAATCGGTCATTAGATATGCGACAGTGGAATCAGCGGCCATCTGGTCCTCTTCTACATTAATGTAGAAATGCCTTTTAAGTCTTACCGGGACGCCTTGCAGTCCATTATGGGTCTGCTCGTCCCTCACAGTTGCAATGATATGGCAAGATGAGGAATCAGTCTCATGAAAGAAGGAACTCACATCATTCATTTCCAGCCAGTCCAGATATTCGTCATTTATACCCAAGAGAGCTTTGGAGGCTTTTACCCGGGCTTTTAGATTCATTCCTCCAGCGGTGTCGGCATAAGCGGCTGGTATGGAATTCACAGCTATATTGAGGGAGCCAAGGTTCTTGAATGCTTTTCTTCGAGAGTTGGCCAAGAGGGATACGATATGAGATGCTGTCGCATTGGCATCCCTCTGGTCTGTAAGGATGTTTTGCCTCATGAGCAAAGTGGCAAGTTCCTGGACCTTGCATTCTACGTCAAGGTTCATAGACTGCCCATTATCCTGTAGTCTCTCGACTTCATCCAGATAGGGCTTTTGGTTATTGTAAAGTCGTACAAAACCACAAATGATGAGAAAGGTGGCCACAAGCATCCACACGGCTGCTTTCCCGAAATTAGGTTTGCTATTCATGTCCATTGTTATTCAGTTGAAATAGTTTCTGCAATAACTATTGTAATATTGTCTTTGCCGCCTTTTTTGTTGGCATATTCAATAAGGCATTTAGTCTTCTCTTCAGTGGAGTAAACCGTATTGAGAATTGCTTTGATCTCAGAAGAAGAAACCATGTCCGTCAAGCCGTCAGAGCAAAGAAGGAGTGAGTAATCGTCAGGAAGAGGGATAATTGTCGAATCGACAAATCCGTCATCAAGCCGATGGTATTCTTCACCGACCATCCTGTCAATAATCGATCTGCGTGGGTGGTTCATGGCTTCCTTCTCCGTCATGGCGCCAGTGTCTTCCAACTCGCCGACAAGGCTGTGATCACGAGTTAATTTTCGTAGAGTGCCGCCAGAATATAGGTAGCATCTGGTGTCGCCCACATGAGATAACAACAAAAGACCATTAGCCTTGTCAATCACTGCGGCAGTCAGAACGCATCCCATAGAGGATAACTTCTTGCGCTCGGCTCTCCGTCTCACAATCTTGTTATTAGCCACACATACCGCCTCCTCTAAAAGGGAAAGCCTGGAAGCATCTTTATTGAATCCCGTCAGGTATTCAACGATTGCGTCACGTGCAATTGCGCTGGCTACCTCTCCTCCTTCATATCCTCCGCAGCCGTCCACGACAACCAGAAGAAGATAATTGCCATCCCAAACCTGGGAGATAGAAAAGGTGTCCTCATTGTTTTTGCGGACAAGACCGATATCTGTGGCACCGAAATATGATAGATTACCTTTCACTTGATGATGGAAAAATTGATTTGAAAACCGTTGAAGAGCATCAGGCTACTGTTGTCCTGAATGGGCTTGGGCTTGTCTGGAGAAAGGTGGATGGATTCGTTCAAGAGCGTTTCAGCATCGCCGGTAATGAAGAATTTCCCACCCTTCTCGACTGTGATGTGAAGGGTGAAGTCTTCGGGAAGGTCATCATCAATGACGGCAACCTCATGCGAAGAATCCAGCGTGGACTGGTTGAACTTTGGACCAGTTACGTAAAGGGATTCTTTTGTCATGTAGAAGAACTGGGATTCGTCAGTAAAACTGCCAGACTTCAACTTCAGGATAGCATGAGCGACAAACTGGTCCATCGTCTTTTCGAGATCACTTACGGGGGTCTCTACCACCTTCTCAAAACGGTCGAACTTTACTTCGAAGCAATCCTTATCGAGGACAGTTACTCCTTCTACCGAAATGTTCTCTGTCCGTTCCCGCTCGATCTTCTTGCGGTCGCCTTTTGTGGGGAGGATGGTCATCACGCAAGAGGTCTTTTCCTGTTTGCCGGCACCGCCGCCTTTCTTTCTGTCCACATACAAGTAGGAGAAGATGACGATTTTGTCGTCCTTGAGCGCTTTGTTCTTTTCTCCCAGGTCAATGTCGTCAACAGCTTTTATGAAACAGAAGCGCCAGCACCGAGAATGGGGCTTGTAATTAGGGTAACTGTGTACTGCCTTACGGAGGACATTGTGGCAACGATTGACCACTTCTCTGGTAGTGTGAGCGAAACTATCCTCCTGTTCCTTATATATATCCGCAGGGAGATAGATGACATACTTTGTGTCGAAAAGAAGTCCCTCGTGAGTGGTGTTCTTCTTCAAGCTGTCATAGAATATCTTGAAGATGTGGTCCGACAAATCCTGTCTGGTAAACATGTCGTTCCCAAACAGATTCCTCTTGAAATAATTGATCAATGTTCCCATGGTATTGCGTTTTGTTTTGGTTTCTGGTGCAAAAATAGGTACAGCGTTCCGCCTGGCCATGTTAAGAGTTTTTTTTAACACGGAGGGTCTATAAGTGGCTGAATAACAACAGAAAAGGGAGCGACAGACTACGCTTCGTCAAACATGCGTGAAGCGGTGATAAATCGCATCAGGAAAGCGCCCGTGTTAAAAGCAATCCTTAACATGGCGAAGCAGAATCAACCCTATATCTTTGCTCCCAGACAAAAGCTCGCGAATATGAATCTGAAAGACATCAAAGAAAAGATTGAAGAATCAATGCCAGGGATAGGCGTCATACAAATCAGTGACGAAAAGCTGATAATACCCAACACGTATGGTTTAGATGGAATACATTCGACACTCAGTTTGTATGGCGAATCAAACTGCTTGTTAAAGCATCCCGCAATTCTGTATGAGAAGGCAGATCAGGCAAGCATTTTTCTCAGTATATGTAATAGTAAGGCACCTCAATACCCGGGCATTGAATTCCTTGATGATCCAATCTCAAAGTGCATCATGGCAGTTAAGCCACTGAACATAATGAGCGAATCCGGCTTTTTAAAAAGCATCCCCGATGAACTTGCCGATTTCATCTTCTCAGTTAAAGCAATTCGGGATTCTATGGCCACGGTAGTTTTGGACACGATATCGCCAGTGAGCATTGAAGAACCAGCACGTTCTCTATTCTACTTATCTCTCATGCAATCGTATGATTGCCCCTGGGGTTGGAATACAATGTGGAACGGACATATAGATTGGAATGATATCCGTACAGTTTGGAGACAGAGTAAATCAACACGCCTGATACCTCTGATAAAAGACGGAGGTATTTATGACACTATCTCTAAAGAGGTTGAACTTTTCCTGAATGGAGTCCCTGGCTATGTGGTTGCATACTTTGGACTGCCGTATTACGCCTACGACACATGCGATATGATGGCAATAGACAATATTGCCCGGCGGCTCTATTCTCAGTACAGTTGTCATGTTCTGAAGGGCGTAAAAGTGGTGGATAGTATGGCTGCGCCACATATGATTGCATTAATCGCAATTCTGAAGTTCTAATTCAATGAAAAGCACGATTCAAATACTATTTACTGTCATAATAATGACAGGTTGTCGCTCAGTTGGAGGACACATAGTTACCTCTCCAGATGGAATGTTCAGAATCACTTGCATAAAGGACGAATCCATATGGGCCCACACGGGGATTACGGAGTGGACTAACGAGTATCAGTTTGTGTCAGAAGGCAGTCGGATAAACGACACCTCAAGGTCACTGGCATTTGATTATTATTGTGAAGATGACTCACTTAACCAATACTATAAGACTCTGCATCAAGAGGAGAGGAGCGAATTAGAGACGGGAATACAACCCATCAGAATTGATCAGATTGCACTATCTGATGGCACACCAATCTATTTCGTATATGCATTAACCTATGCAGACTCGAGTTATCATGACTATTACTATTCTTACACTGCTCTCTGCATCAAAGAGGGTGCAATCCGTAAATATCCCATTTTTCAGGGAATGATGGAATTGGCCAGGCCGTATAGCGATATTCTTATCATAAACCCTGCAAGTATAGACTTTGATTTCACGTGTCATCCGGCTTATTATGAGTATTGGATTGATCACGTAATCATGGATGTACAGGTGGAAAACAGAATCCGATTGAATCCCGAGACAGGCAATCTGGACGTAGCCGCAGGCGAACTTATCCTTTCTTTTGTAAACGACTCATTTTCAAATATTATCTATTAAAAACAACCACTATGCGTATCATTACATCTCTTTTCTTATCTGTCCTGCTTGCCTTATTCAGCGGCAATGCGAAAGCCAAAGTTTCTCCAGATTTTGCCATGGCAGAGACGCAACTTGACTCCCAGATTCAAGATGAACCTGAATCCCTGATCGGGAAGCATTTCCTGGACGTAAAAGAAGCCGATCCCAGCGGAAAAGCCCATCGGCTTAGCAAGTATGCAGGCAAGGGGAAATGGGTTCTTGTCGATTTTTGGGCCTCTTGGTGTGGTCCCTGCCGGGCAGAGATGCCGAATGTTGTCGCTGCCTACAAGAAATACCATGACAAAGGCTTTGAAATCGTAGGCTTCTCTTTTGATGTTGACAAAGATGACTGGGAAAACGCCATCAAATCCTGGGATATGCCTTGGATTCATCTCTCAGACCTCAAAGGGTGGCAGAGCGAAGCCGGACGTATCTATGGCATTCATGGGATTCCTGACAACATTCTCATCAATCCAGACGGAATTATCGTCGCCCGTGACCTTCGCGGATCTGAGTTGGAAGAAAAATTATCGGACATATTCGGTAAATACTAAAGCGTGAAATGGATAGTAGTGACATCAAGGACTTGTTCCCCGAATACAAACTTGACTGGGACGATCCTTATACTGAGGGGTTCGTAATGCTGGTTTCAACGGCAATAGTCAAACTATACGGTGCTTTTAAGGAAGAACAAGCACCATTTGTGGCGTTTAACGAATTCGTTGAAGCTAGAGAATTCTTCTACTTTATGCCAGAAACCACTCAGAAAAGAACTCAGCCGCTGATGGATGATCTTGATAAAATGTGGGAAGACGTCTCATCATCAAAGGCCGATCAGTTCTGCTGCATCTGTGCCAAAGTGGCTCAAGGCAATAATGAGCAGAGTCCAGAATTGTGCGAGATATGTATAGAGATCCTGGAGGCCATTTTTGCCCTGGATGGAAAGCTGCCTGAAGCGCAACGTATTTTTGATGCAGCCCACCATGCCGCCATGAGTAAATCTATTAATGATGATGCCTGCATCGCGCTCCTGTTCATTGTGTGTGGGCGTTTATGGTACAAATGCCTCGGATATTCATGCACAGAAGAAGAGATTCTGCTATCCGAGGGCATAAGATACCATTTGAAAGCCAGGGAGAAGGGAGGTTATAACCCATCAAATTTGTATTGTTTGCACGTTTCTTCGGCAATCTACGATAGTACATTTGTCAGGTTATCAAAAGGAATTCATAATGACGAGATGCTTGAGTTTATCAAATCCGCTTATGAGCTACATAATCATCTTGAACCGGAAATCGCGCATAAGCAGAACGAGCAACTATATAAACTGACTGGAATCCCGTCGGGAATCAACTCAAAAGATAATCTACATCTTATGTCTCAATTCCCGGCATCAGACCTTCCCAATTAAATAATCGGTGTATAATCCTATTCATATCAGTGGCTTGGTTCTAGAATTAATTGTATCTTTGTTGCATACATTAGCCAAGACAATAACCGTAAAACAAAATTACAAAGTCATAAATCTATGTCGTCCTATCTAACAGTTAAAGTCATAGCTATTGTTGTAATGCTAGTGATTTCTATCGCCGTATTTGCCAACAACAAATCCAGCAAAAAGCGGGAAGCAGAAGCATCAGTCAGCGTTACAACTCAACAACCACAACAGAGTGAGTACCAACTGAGGAAAGAGGGATTACTTCGTTTTGAGTATTCTCTTTTACCAACATATGTGGATCTCTTGAAGAAAGATCCAGACCAAGAAGTCAGATTAATTAGCGCATCAATTTGGAAGAAGGATATTGAATCCGTAGCGAATCCGGTGTATATCGAATGGGACGAGATATCATGTGAAGTCTTGGGTGATTGGAAAACCGAGTATGTCTTCTTTTATGATTTCCCGACGCCTTTCGAAAGTCCCCTAGCCAAATATGGTGCTATATACGTAAATAAGGATAAACAGATTTACAGCTACTTTACCCTGGAAAAATCGGCCAGAGGCTATATGCTGTGTTCGTTTAGCAACGAGGATCACCTCAATTATGGTGAGAAAGGCGATATGTCCAAGAAAGAATTCTTTAGAGAAATCTGTGGTATTTTGAAGATTGATCCAAACTCATTTAATGGATGGCGTCTAGCTAAGAGTAAATCATCGGTCGTTAATTATACCGATTTTGGCGGTGGCAGAAAAGAATTCTCTGTATCGGATCTTGAAATAATGACAGATCTTAAAGACGATAACTATGAGAGTTTTATCGCAAATCACAACTATGCAGTAGTGTGTTTTTATGACACGTATCGGGGACCAAGCAAATTGATGCTAAACCTTCTGTCCGAATATGCAGAGGATTATAAAGATAGAGTTGTGGTAGGCAAGTATGATGTGTATGGGGATGGTAATGAGACCGTTAGAGAAAGTTTGAATGTGACAGCCATGCCTACGTTTTTGTTCTATAAGAATGGACAAATCATACAAAAACACATCGGTATTTGTGAGAGGGATGTTATGAAATCTTGGTTTGAAGCACTGCTCTATTAGAGTCTTATCAAGTGTATCTCGGATAATCGCTATTTTTTTATTGTGAGTACAACCGCTGACATATTTGGAATTTCGCGACTGCGCATTGAAACAGATGGTGACGGAGTACGGTCTCTTGTGTGTTTTAGTAACTGCCCTTTGAAGTGTAAATACTGCATTAATAAGGAGCAAATGCGCAGACTACCTATTTCTTATACTCCAGCGTCCCTTCTTGATGTCCTTTTGATTGATGACATCTTTTTTAGGGTATCGCCAGCCGGCGGAATAACTTTTGGCGGTGGAGAGCCTGCCCTTCAAAGCGTTTTTATTGAGGAATTTAGAAAGATATGTCCTAACGAGTGGACTCTTTATATAGAAACATCATTAAATGTGCCAATTGAACATGTTGAGCGGCTCTCTGGGTTAATAGATTACTGGTATATTGATATTAAGGATATGAACGAAGAGATATATCAGAAATATACCGGAGTTTCTAATCTACAAGTCAAAAAAAACCTGGAGTACCTTGTACAGGCAGGTGTAAAAGATAAAATAATGGTTCGTATCCCTTTAATTCCCGGGTACAATACATTAGGTGATGTGGATAAATCACAAAAACGAATACATTTATTGGGTTTGTCGTCAGAACAAAATTTTAAATACAAAATAACACAATAGATCATTATTAAGTTATGGATGGTATCAAAAGATGTGAAATGTTTAGGGCCATAAGGAAACGTCTCTGCGAGAATAATGGTATCCCTTTTATAGAAGAAGAATGCCCGAATCCGGACAAAAAATGCATTGGCACCTGCCCGGCGTGTGATTATTGGCTGAATAGAATTAATGACTATCTGGCCCTCAAGCGAAAATCTGGCGAAGAGATAAATTATAGCGGCATCAAAGAGATCTATGAATCATATATAATCTCAAGTAGAATCAATAGTAATTCAGACTCTGTTGCCGGAGTGAAAACTGAAGAGAGGAGGTCTATTGAGCATGTTGATGGATATTTCAGCCCCCCGGAAAGGGACTTATCCCATAGAATACTTCTTGAGGAGATTGAACGAGAAGACCCTGGTCGCGTGAAAGGGAAATTTACGGAAGACCACTGGGAAAGTCGAGAGGAACTTTATCGCCCACTCCAACTGGAGGAGGAAAGATTGAAGCATGAGATGGAAAGATTGGCAGAAGAAAGAGAACTTAGAGGAAAAGTGGTGCCAGACGAAAGGGAAATGGGGGAAATAATGCCCGATGTTGAGAGGAAGAAGGAACTTTTAGAAGCAATGAAGGATCTTTCCCAGACGCAAAATAATGGGAAGAAGCGTTGTCCTATTTGTGGCCAAGAGTTACCTGATGATTTTAGGATATGCCCTGTCTGCGGTCAAGCACTATAGTTCATCATTTCGACAATAACGTACTTGTTGCCCCAAAGGCTAATTTAATTAAGATAACCCCTCATGGTGGTACATCTATGAAAGATGCAGATAGTGTGATATCTAATCTCAATGCCCATTGAAAAGATATCTAAGAAGAGGCCCATAGAATCACGCTATGGACCTCTTCTTGGATTACGGCCGACTAATCATCTGAATCTTTGTCGAACGCCGAGTCGATGGCGCTCTGCAGGCGGTTCTCACGGTCACAGTCGAGGAAATAACTCTCGACGGCGGTGTGCCCCTGTTCTGTTGTTACGATGATGTCGGTGTAGCCATCCTCACGGGAGATCTCCTGGATGTCACGAATTGCGCTTGATTGTGCCATGGTATTTTTATTTATACCCTACTCTTACAGCTTTGTAGGTCTTGCTATCATCTGAAGGCAAAGATAGTACGAGTACAACAGGAGCCCATGTTATAAAAGACATTTAACTCAGACATCAATTAAAAAGCTGATAATCATCACTATGGCAGAACGGGAATTAGTTGTCTAAACATACTAATCAAGCATTATCGGTTTTTTATCACCCTCACATCCCTCATTTCCCTCGCTTCCCTCATTCGATAGTATTGGGAGAACAGTGTCGATGTTCTTCGGGCCGATGTCCCCGGCCGCTCCGCGCCCGTTCAAGAAAAAAGCGGTCACAGTCAGTTCGCTACGCTAAAGCTGCGCTCACTCACTGTGGTTCCGTCCTCCGGGGCACGATGCGCCCCTCCGAACTACACTTATGGCAGCTTCACTGCGAGACTGTTCCTTCCGGGCTCCGCCACTCCAGTCACAGACTCGCGGTCGTTCCGCGCCCCGGCTCCGCCGGTTCCGTATGCGAGCGTCCGTACTTCAATTGAAGTGAGTACCAGTTCCAAGGCCGGTGCCAGAAAGCGGTCAGCCTGCGGCTGGTTTATCCCCACCCGGCGCAGCTTGCGCCTTCCCGCCCAATAAAGGAAAAGCGGTTGCGAGACTCTTGCCGGCCCCGCGCAGCGGCTGCTTGCCGCTGCTCTTTCCATCGCACACCCGAAGCCGGCAAGAGACTCGCCCTGGAATCCCCCCTGGCCCCCGAGGGGGAAGACAAACGCCCGGGAGACGGAGTGCCGGTGCGACCGTAAGTGCCTGAAATCCGCAAAGTTAACATAATCCCATCGGTATTGTGTCACTCCTCGCGCCAAGGTCTGTACTCCGCAACAACAACCTTAATTTTCGAGGGACAGAAGCCCGCAAGAACGTCCTGCCCGCTGCGGGTGAACACAATACGGATTATGTTAACTGTGCTCTGTTGGAGCAGTGCGAGGGTTTTCCCTTCGAACTCCCGGGCGACGCCCCGCCAGGCAATGAGCCCCCCTCAAGGACCTCCGGCCTCCAGGCCCGTCGGGGGGCTCAGCACTTTGCGCAACCTTCGTGGAAACGGCATCAAGATTCGTGGAGCGCTTCACCCGCGGTCGGCAATGCCGCCCGCGACTTCCGCTTTGTGGCTCGTAGGGGAATAAACTGCAAGTTCGAGGGCGCAAAGTGCAGGCACGAACACCGTCATCAAGTCTCGACCGACATCACTCGCTTTCAGCCTCAGTGCTATGCGAGCAGCCTGGCGGGTCGTGCAGCGAAGCTGCGGGTCGGCCCGTCATCAAAAGCCAGCAGTCCGTCAGGCCGGCCAGCTCGCTTTTGAAGCCGTTCCTCCAAGGTAAGCCTGCGGCTTGGTTGTCTCTGGCTGCTATTCCTTCAGGCCTTGCGTCATTTTTGCTCTGCGGGCGGTCCTCGCGTGCGTTCCGCATCGCTGCGGTCCGTCCTCGGCAAAAACGCCGCAAAGCCTTCCGGGCAGCCAGAGTGCGGTCCTTCGGCCCGCTGGCGCAGACAAAGTCCGGATAAACCGGCCTTAGACTGCGCCGGTCTACGCTCCGCATCAGCGTCGTGGCGTCGTACCCCAATTCGAAGATCAGTGCCTGTTCGCGAAGACCGTCATCTCCCGCATCAACGTCTGTGCGTCGCTCACTCCTTTGGGCCGTCCCGGCCCAGGCCGCGTAGGCCGTCTTTCCACCCACGTTGTCGGTCTTTGTCGGGGTCTGGGAGCCTGAGGTCTCCCAGCCCTTGCGCCGCCAAAGCCCGCCAACCCCCACACACAAGACCGCCTCCGCGGCCACGCTCCACTTCGTTCCGCGCCCTATGGCACTGCCAGACTCTTAGCCGCCACACGCACAACCCTCGCACAACGGCCAGGCGTCTAAGAGACTGGACAGCACCATAGGCCACCCAGGAGACACACGCCCGAACGTCTGTGCGACATCGACCGGCATCACCCGCTCTAAGGCCGGGAAAAGGGTATAAATATATACTCAAGGAGGCAGCGGCTGACGCCGCTGTGGGTACTGATAATATGGCTTATTTGCGCTTTAACTCGCTGAGAATTATATTGTTATTCTCAAGGATTTTTCGTAACTTGTAGTCGGAATCGGGATGGACGGTACTGCAAGACGCTTACCTCAGAATCCCTTAGGAAGCTAAGGCCCTGCTTAAGACTTGTAACCCGCCCTCCGATCCCAGCCCTTAACCTATATTTGAACTATGCCACGTTTCTATCCGGATATACTGTTTTCAGACTGCTGGGGTTCCATCGGTGACAAGACCTTCTACCACCGCAAGGGACGATGCTATTATAGAACCAAATCCTCTCCGGCATTCCCGAGGACTGATGGGCAGCTGGATCAGGCTTCACTCCATCATCGTGCCATGGAGGCCTGGCGGCAGCAGGAGCCCGAGGTGCAGCGCCTCTGGAACAAGTACGCGCTGGAGGTTCCCAGCCAGCGGCCTCCGTATGACCCCAAGACAAGCATATCCGGGTACAATCTCTTCGTGTCAGCTTACCACGGCTTTGCGCAACTGGGGAACGAGCATGTTCCATCTCCCAGGCGCAAGGGACATTTCCCGGTATTCGCCTTGGACTTCCTGTCGGCTTCCGTCTTGGATGATGCGCATCTTCTTCTGCGCTTCCGCTCTACTTTCAGCCTGGATGGTGATGGCAGGCGCTACCGGTATCTTCTGAAGCTCCAGTTGGAACGTCCGGGGCGTGGGAAGAATTCCGGCCTGCTGCGGAACTTTCTGGCTCTTCCAGGCTCCTCCGCCAATGGAGAAATCATCGAGTTTTTCGTCCGGGATTACCGCCAGATCTGGGGCTTCGACCTGCCGACTTTTCAGGCTCATTGCCGGTACCTTCTTCTTGACTCGGAGACCGGTTTTCGCTGCCGGTTTAAGGAAAAATCTTTCCAATTTTCTTACGGTTATTTATAGTTGTTTACAGTTATTTACACTTTAGATAAAAGCGCGTAAATAGTTGTAAATCATTGAAAAAGTTTTCGTATATTTGTTACAGGAAGAATGAAAATTCGACCTGAAACTTAACCTATACTTAAACTTTTATGCAAGCTCTTCCTTCCATCGCTTTCGGGGGCTTCTCTGGGTCGGCAAAGGGTGTTACGGCTCGCCAAGTAGGCGGCCGTACCATCCTTTCCGTAAAGAGTTTCCCCACCGGCCAAACCACCGTTGCCCAGGTGGTCAGGAGAGCGTCGCTGACAAAGATCTCCAAATCCTACAAACTTCTTTCTGATTCCCAGATGCGCGAATGGGAGCGCCTCGCAGAACACTGCTCAGGTGCCTCCGTATTCGGCCAGAAAGCGCAACTCACAGGTGCCAATCTGTACGTCCGCCTTAACGCAAACCGTGTTATGGCGGGAGAGGCTATTATCAGTGACGCCCCCGCATCCCAGGTGGCAGTGCCCAATGTTTCCTATTCCCAAGTGGCCATCACGCCTCAGCTGATTGTATTCGGCGGCATTGTTCACGAGTCCTCTCCTTATAAATTAGTGGTAAAGATGTCGGGCTCCCAGAGTGCCGGTGTTTCCAACGGCTGGAGCAAGACCGTCATTATTTCTTCTGATGTAGAAGATGACTGGGGTGAGGCTGACGTCACCCGGCTTTACCTGAAGACCATCGGCGTGGAGCCTACGCCCGGCCAGAAGGTCTTCATCGAAATCTACTGGCTTGATACCAGTACCGGTTTCGCCGGCCAGGTCTTCAAGGATTCCGTCATCGTCACCGGTGAGTCTTCGTTCACTCCTCGCAAGCGAGTGACCATGGATCGCCTGGCTCCGGACCACGAGCAGCATGTAAGCGCTATCGACGTGGACTTCAGTACCGGTTCACCGGTTATCCAGTTTGATGCGATGTGCCTTGGCCATAGTAACGTGGCCAGCTCCGAGGTCTATCTGGAAGATGACCTCCCGACTGAACTGAGGGGCACTTCTTGGGCGCTTGGTCGCGGGAACGGTGAAGACGGCAAGTTGGTGGCCCAGTCTTATGTGATGTGGCTGTATGGCGCTTCTTATGGCGATCCGGCCCGCATCGTCTTTGCCCACCGTGGCGGTTATTATGTCAAACCTACCGAGGTCTTCGGGCCTGGAATACTCTACTAATATGGCTACGCTTTTCAACTCTACAGGTAATAATTTCGGAGCTGGGCAGATTGCCTTCAAGTCCCATCAGGAGGAGAACTTCGTGGTCCTCAATGCGAAGTTCACCTATAATCCGGAGAATGCGGATTACCAGGCCGCAGACGTGCTGGAGATCTATGTGCCGGATCTTTCGATAGACCGCAGCGCCATCGCCGGTGTCATTATGCGATTCCGCGACGTGTATGATAGCTACGGCTACACCTGGGACAACAGTGGCGGTACCGTGCTCAAGAGCTGGGTCAAGGATAAGAACACGCTCTGTATAGAGAAACTGACCAACTTCGACGAGAAGGGTGAGATTACAGTTTACATCTATGCACTGTACACGATGCTTGCCCGAGGAGGCAACCCCATCAAGGGCACCAAGGTCAGGCTGACGACAAGCCAGGAGACAACCTACCTGCGTTGGGGCTCTGATACGTTCTTCGTCGAATTTGAGAATTGGATCTTCCTGCACATGCAATTCTCCAGCTGCACCTACGCCTACAGGGATTCTCCCTGGGAGTGCAACCTCACTAATTTGCCCTCCGGCATTACTGCAGATCTTCCTTTCTGCGGAGGTGGTAACCAGTACAATCCTTCCGTTGACGGTATGAGCGAGGCTCACATCGAGAACGGTGTGTTCACTTGTGAGACAAGGACTGCCGGCTTCGAGGACACTGCTCACGATCCGTTCATCTTCGCCTTCCTGGTGCGTGACAACGAAGAATAAATGACTGAATCATGTCCGAGAAAACCCGCGTAGAACTGACCCGCCTGCAGGGAGGAATCGCCATCGCAAGTTTTGTGATGGGAGCCCTCATATCCTGCGTGTGCCTTTTCTTTATCAGGCCCCTGGGCGAGATTACCAGCAGCGCCATCATTATCGTTGGCAACTTTCTGGTTCTCTGCGGCGGTATTCTCGGAGTCAAGGCCAGCACAGACGTCCGATTCAAGAACCTGGAAATGAAAGTTGACCATCAAGGAGAACACACTGAAAAACCTACTGCCTAAACCTAACCTATGAAATCCTCCATCTTCATCATTCTGGCTTTTGGGGTCGTAGCCTGCGGTACTGTCCGGCCCGTGACGGGTGTGGACAGTACCAGGGTGGAGGTCCGTACCGAAACCAGATACGTCCACGACACCTCCTGGGTGGAGATTCCCGTCATCGTGGAGAAGGTGGCCACTCTGGATACGGCTTCTGTTCTGGAGAACAAATACGCCAAATCAGAGGCGTCCGTATCCGGAGGTATTCTCACTCACTCCCTACAGACAAAGCCCGTCAGGGAGCCCGTGAGGGTCGAAAGAAAAGAGACCGTACGGGATTCCATCGTGTACCGGGACCGCATCCAGACTCAGACCGTCGAGGTCGAGCGCAAATTGAACTGGTGGCAGTCCTTCAAGATGAAACTCGGCGGTATCGCTATCATATTGATAACTATTGCAATAGTATATTTTTTGTTCAACCTACTTAACCATCTAAAACCGTGAAATACATTCCTAGTATCGCGTTTGAAGAGATGTCCGGCAGCGCCAAGGGCGTTACCGCGGCCAAGATGAAAGGCCGTAAGTACATCAAGAATCGTGGTTACGGCAGCGGCATCCGCACCAGTGACCAGGCCAAAGTCAAGGGCGTCTTCAAGATGCTCACCACCAAGTGGAAGAGTCTGACCAGCGAGCAGATCCTCGCCTGGAACAAACTCGCCCTCTCTCAGGAAGGCCGTTCCGTCCTCGGAACCAAGGCCAAGATCTCCGGGTCGAACCTGTTCACCCGCCTCAATTACTGGGTCGTCACCTGCGGCGGCCAGGTAATGGTGACCCCTCCGTCCCTCGTGGGCGTAGAATCTCCCTCCACGGCAACTGTCGTGTGCACCAACCAGGCTTTCACCTTCAAGCTGGACCAGGCACCCGCTGACAACGGCGGCATCTTCCTCGTCATCGAGGCTTCCGAAGGCCAGTCCAACGGTGTGTCCCGCGCTCACGCAAAGGCCGCACAGATCCACATGGAGGAGGAACCCACCAACGCCGCCATCAACATCAAGGCGGAGTACGAGGCCAAGAACGGTGCGCTCAGCGCAGCCGCCCCGAAGGTGTTCTTCCGTTACTTCCTGGTCAACAGCTCGACCGGAGAGCGCTCCGTCTCGATGCTGGCCGAGGCCAAGTACACCGTCGTCGAAGGCGACTAATCCTCCGGGCCGGGGAACCGGTCTCTCTCAAGCAGCTGGCCCTGGCATCTCAGATGTCGGGGCCTCTGACTTGTAGAAACACCAAATTATGCGTATATTCGCATTGAAATAGGGGCCACTTTGGAAGAATCCGCCAGAAAAGTGAGATTGTTTGCAGAAAAAATCTGTAAGCCGGCCAAAGTGAAAATGCAAGTTACGAACCTAAATTAAACCAAATATCCGTCATTTTCCGCCCCCAGCTTCAAGATTGAAAGCACTACTTGCAGACGGTTATTTCACTCTTTCCTGTTACCAGTTTGTTACCCGCACCCCGAAAAGGGCTGAAAATCAGCAACTAAATCGCTGATAATCACCATTATAGCCGTAGATTAGAAGAAATGTACTTCATAAGCGTTTAAGTTTTAGAAGGTTAAGTAAAAAGTAGGTAATAAGAATTATCAAAGAGAGCAGGCAAATGCCCATTGTCACTTCGCCGGTCTTCATCTTGGTCCTCTGCCAGGCAGTGAGTTTCTTCTCCACTTCGACGGTCTGCGTCTCGATTCTATCGCGGAAGATGATGGAATCCCGTACGACTTCCTTTGTCTCAATCTTGACAGGAACGGATACCGGCTTGGTCTCCAGGCTGTGGTGGAGGACGCCGGCTGCCACGATGGCCTCGCTCTTGGCATAGGTGTTTTCCAGTGTTGAGGTTGTATCGAGGGTGGCAACTCGCTCAACGATGACTGGCAATTCTACGTAGGCTGTGTCGTGTTTAATGACCGTTTCCGTCCTCACCTCAACCCGGGAGGACTCGGAGTTTTGCAGGCTCCGAGTCGCTCCACAGGCCGTGGCAAGAAGTGCGAGAGCAATGAGAAGGAAGCGGTTCATAAGGTTTAGGCAGTATGCTGGTTTTCGTTATCAATTACTTGTCTGAGTTCGGCTTCGAACTTTCGAAATTTGACATCGTAGGAGGCCTTCACTCCGAGAATGGCTCCGCACAGGACCAGCAGCTCACTCACAATGGAGATGGCAGAACTGGCAATCTCACCCAGCGGCGGAATCCAGAACAGACAGACGGCGGCGATGATGACCCCGCTGCTGAAACTGGCAATGGCAATCACGCCCTGCAGCTTGGTGAGTTCTATGCGCTTTTTCTCGGTCATAGGTCACAGCGTTTAATGTAAATCACCTTCTGGTTCATCGTCATCAACATTCCCTCCGGACTGCGCTTGTTCTCCATCTCTGACAAGGAAGGCGAAGATGAACGGGTCGTAGCCGGTACTCTCAAAGCCGCTCATTCTTTCTTGGCAGGTGAACACCCCGTTCTCAATGTGAGCCAGCGAGTATCCGTTCACGGATGGATTGTACTGGTTGGAGCCTCCGAGGAAAGGAACGTCTGCATTCACGTCAGTCGGGAAGTTGCCCATATTTGCCTCCCAGGGCTGGTTTCGGTAGGAATACGAGCAGCTGGAGAACTGCATGTGCAGGAACACCCAATGCTCGAAAATGACACAGAAGGTTTCGGAACTCCAGTATAGGTATCTTGTCTCCTGCGTCATATCGATGCGTGTCCTGGTTCCCTTGGTGGTGCTCCCGCCCTGGTTGAGAGTCGGGTAAAACGCCTGGATGAAGATTGTGTGCTCCACCTTTTCATCGAAGTTGGTCAGCTTCTCGATGCAGATGGTGTTCTTGTCTTTGATCCACGACTTAACGGCAGTCCCGCCGTCATTGTTCCAGGTATAGGAAGAATACACATAGCGGTCTTGGAACGTCAATATGACGCCAGTAACCGCGCTGCGGTTGATGCTGAGGTCAGGAACGTAAATCTCCAGAACATTGGCCGCTCTATAGTCAGCATTGCTCGGATCGTAGGTGAATTTGGCGTTCAGGACTACGTAGTTTTCCGCCTGATAGTCCTTGAATTGAATGGTGCCTGCACCAAAGTTATTTCCGGTAGAGTTGAACATAGCCGTATTAGTAGAGAATGCCCGGGCCAAAGACCTCGGTAGGTTTCACATAGTATCCGCCACGGTGGGCGAAGCAGATATTGGGACCGTCCCATCTGGAGTTCGTCAGCCAAATGATGTAGGACTGTGCGGCGAGCGCAGAATGTCCATCGCCCATACCTCGGCCAAGGGCCATGCTGGTTCCTATGCACTCAGCAGGCATTTCATCTTCCAGATACGCGTAAGAAGAGGCCACATTGCTATGGCCAAGACAGACGGTATCGAAGGAAATGACCGGAGCACCGGTGGAGAAATCTACGTCGCATTCGGAGACGTGGCTGTCTTCCTTGACGTCAGCCATAGTCACTTTGTTTCGTTTCACATAGCCTTCCTGTTCTGCATCTTCTTCGCTCTCGCATACCTTGCTGTCGTAAGTGGTCTGGCCAGTGAAACCGGAGACCGGATCGAGCCAGTACATCTCAACGAAAATCTTCTCGCCAACAACCGGCTTCACACCGATGGTCTTAAAGTAGAGGTAGGTCATATCCGCATCGCCCCAGTCATCCTCCATTCCAGGAGTGATGATGACCGTCTTGTCCCATCCGCTGGAGACGCCGGCAGACTGGCCTGCGGACATCTTCACAACCAGCTTGAGACCGGCTTCGTGGGTGATGCCCTTAATGACGGCCGTCTTGGGAGTAATCCAGAGTTTGTCATACACCACGTTGGGGAGGGCAATGATCTGTTCCGGAGCATCTTCAAGGATGCTTTCGCCAGCCATTGTCCTGTTGACGTTGAGGCGGACATACAGATTGATGCCAGTGAGCTGGGCAGCCTGGCCAAAGACAGATTGTCCGGAAGTGTGTTCCGCCAGGCGTTCCCACGCCCTCATCTGGTCGTCGGTAAGATTCTTATAGGATTTGGTGATTTTGCGCATAGAAGTCCTGCGAACCACCTGCGCCGAGGTGGTCGGACCTGTCGGCCAAGACCGGACGGAAAGGATGGTACGGCCATCAACTTGACGAGCCGTAACACCCTTTGCCGAACCGGAGAAGCCCCCGAAAGCGATGGAAGGAAGAGCTTGCATTTGCGAAAGTTTAGGTTAAGTTTGGCAGCACAACCCCTCGTGCTGTGACAAATATAAGAATTTATTATTTATCTGCAAAACAATAAATTACACTATTTTAATTCAAGTTACGCTTGAAATAGAATAGAGTTTACGAGGGTATTTTAGAGTGTGTGCCGGGGACAAAGAAAAATCGAGCCAGCGCATACGTTTGCCGCCAGCTCGCACGATCAAGTGTCAAATCTCAGATTGAGATGGGGAATGACAGAGGTGTATAAATGTTCCTGTAGCCATTCTGCCGGTCCAAAAGAATGTAGTGACAGTGTACCTGGTATTCATCCAAATCAAGGCCCCAGATGTCCCGATAATCCCGAATAAGAATCTCGACGGTCGAATCCCCGGCGCTGCAGGGAGCGGTCGCGAGAAAGTTCCGCATCTTGCCCTGGTTCTTGCCTCCGCCCGGGCGGGTCAGCTGGATCTTCAGCAAAAGATGATACCGTTCTGGAGTAGGGCAGTTCTCAAAAGTCAGAGAGAAACGCAGCCGCAGGTCGCCGGCTCCTTCGCGGGCGGATGAAAGGAATTCAAGCGCATCAACAGGAAACTTATCGTATGGCTGCGGAGAAGGCACGTGTTCATCGCCCAGAGTAGCGAAGCCGTGATAAGCCGATACAAAGAGATTATAGCCGCTGATATGCGTCGTATTGTCGAATGGGGGCCGGTGACTGATTGCGCCCTTTCCGTACTCATTCCAGACCTTCTGCGTCTCCCAGGGAACTTCCCGCCAAGCTGCCAGCGCTCGCGTATGGACATCGACCTGCGCCATCTGCGAATCAGTCCCGCGGAATGCACATTGATTTTTCTTCTTGTAGTAGCACCGGCCATTCTGATGATAGAAAGTCAGGTCTCCAACGGAGCCCCAACAATCAGAAATCAATATGGACGGTACGAAGCGCGGCATAGTCGAGCAAAGGTTAAGTTTCTCCTACAAAGGTACGAAAAATGGAGGAGACAACCGAGAGCGAGCAGCGGAGCAATCGGCCTCCCAGATACCTG
>JAFYZR010000081.1 GCA_017557345.1 Paludibacteraceae bacterium
CGTCCGTGACCTCACAGGACACGGTATCGGCCGCGAGATGCATGAGGACCCCCAGGTGCCTAACTACGGACGCCGCGGAAATGGTGTGATGCTGAAAGCCTCCATGTGTATTGCCATCGAACCGATGATTACCATGGGCAAGCGCGATATCTGGCTCGACAAAGACCGTTGGACCATCCGCACGCAAGACGGTAAGCCTGCTGCTCATTTTGAGCATACGCTGGTAGTCCGTAAGGGCAAGGCAGAGATTTTATCCTCATTCGAAGAGGTTGAGAACATAGAAGGTAAACTATATTAAGTATATATGGCAAAGCAAGGCGCTATAGAGCAAGACGGAACCATCGTAGAGGCACTCTCGAATGCCATGTTCCGAGTAGAGTTGGAAAATGGTGTGCCCATCATTGCGCACATCTCTGGTAAGATGCGTATGCACTACATCAAGATTCTGCCCGGTGACAAGGTGAAGGTAGAGATGAGTCCGTACGACCTGACAAAAGGACGAATTGTATTCAGATACAAATAATATAAGGAGAACAATAAAATGAAGACAAGAGCATCATTGAAGAAGCGTACCCCCGAGTGCAAAATCGTACGTCGTAAGGGTCGCCTGTTCGTAATCAACAAGAAAAACCCCAAGTATAAGATGCGTCAGGGTTAAAGATTTATGTTAAATAAGCATAAAAAGGTAGCGGAGTCTCAGAAATTCTGCGTACCTTTGCATGCTTTTTGGCAGAAATTCGAATTTTTTTACATCATTATTTTTTAGTTTTAACAAATGGCAATAAGAATTGTTGGAGTAGATTTGCCCCAGGAGAAGCGTGGCGAAATCGCATTGACCTATATCTATGGTATTGGTCGAAGTAGTTCAGCAAAGATTTTGGACAAGGCCGGCGTGAGCCGCGACCTGAAGGTCAACGAATGGAGTGACGATCAGGCAGCTAAGATCCGTGAAATTATCGGCGCTGAATTCAAGGTAGAAGGTGATCTCCGCAGTGAGATCCAGTTGAACATCAAGCGACTGATGGATATTGGTTGCTATCGTGGAGTCCGTCATCGTAACGGTCTTCCCGTACGTGGTCAGAGCACTAAGAACAATGCTCGTACTCGTAAGGGTAAGAAGAAGACTGTTGCTAACAAGAAGAAGGCCACGAAGTAAGTTTAAAGTTTAAAGATTAAAGTTTAAAGTTATGGCAAAGAAAACAGTCACTTCGAAGAAACGCAATGTGAAGGTTACCGCAATCGGTCAGCTTCACGTGCACAGCTCTTTTAATAATATTATCGTATCACTCGCCAACGACGAGGGTCAGGTTATTTCTTGGTCTTCAGCCGGTAAGATGGGCTTCCGTGGTTCTAAGAAGAACACTCCGTATGCTGCCCAGATGGCCGCTGAGGATTGTGCCAAGGTTGCTTTTGACCTGGGTCTGCGCAAGGTGAAGGCCTATGTGAAGGGTCCTGGTAACGGACGTGAGTCTGCCATCCGTGCCTGTCATGGTGCCGGTATCGAGGTTGTTGAGATTATTGACGTTACGCCGCTGCCACACAATGGCTGCCGTCCCCCGAAGCGTCGTCGTGTATAATTTTTCGGAATATCGACATTTCGAAATATCGTAATAACGAATTTATTTTAGAATTATGGCAAGATATATTGGACCGAAATCAAAAATTGCCCGCCGATTTGGAGAAGCCATCTTCGGCCCGGACAAAGTTTTGTCCCGTAGGAACTTCCCCCCGGGACAGCATGGTAACAACCGTCGCCGCAAGCAGTCGGAATATGCAATCATGCTGGCAGAGAAGCAGAAGGCCAAGTACACCTATGGTGTGCTGGAGCGCCAGTTCCGTAACCTTTTCGAGAAGGCCGCTAAGGCTGAGGGTATCACC
>JAFYZR010000082.1 GCA_017557345.1 Paludibacteraceae bacterium
ATTTATTCCTGTTCCGCCGGAAATGACAGAAGGCGTAGGATGTTCATGTAACGAGTGCGAGTATATGCGCATGAATACGCTTGAGAAAGTGTATAACTGTTTGCTTAACGAATCGCCGGAGATGATAGTACCAAAAGAGACAGCCGAAAAAGCCATCTCTTCTATCCAAAGAATGCTCCAAATGAGCTGATAAAAAGAAGTATAATATCTAAATATTTGCATATTTAATAAATTTTTATTAATTTTGCACACAAAATTGAAATAAATTAGCGCAAAGCGTTGCGCAATAACATATTTAAATAATTAGCATTACTATTATTTCACGTTCGCCAGAAATGTAGGAAGTTTCAATAAGAACCACGGAATAATAAGTAAAGGTATTCTGTATAGGATACCCATTCCCGTATATAATAGCAATGCTCATACCATATTAGTGTGAGCATTTATTGCGGGAATCGGGTTTTCCTACATACCTTGGCGAACGGATAAGTGCTTGCACTTTTTGTATCCGTTTGTGGATTGATAGTATGCGCAATCGACTATCAATCCATGGCGAAAAACGCTAATCTCAGTCAATTCCGTCAATTACTCTCCCGCTGCAAAGTGGAAGATGATGTTCGTGCGGCTTATTCTAAGTTTTTTGATATCCCATTTGATGCTTCGGAATATATAGATTTATATACTCCGCAAGTTCTCTTTGAGTTTAAATACGACAAGAATCTTTCGCGCACTCAAGAGAAGGCACGTGTTTTAGCACAAGCTCTTTATTATGTACGGCGGCTGCGTTATGGAGATATTGACGAATTAAATATAACCAAAGGTAAAACACTTTTCTCGCAGGACCAAATGCAAGAATTGCTTCAAGGTTTACGTCCTGTTCCTCCTACGCTTTGTTTGGCTGATGTTAATGAGGCTGTAATTACACAAACGGCTGATTGGCTGCCATTTTTCGAAGATAAAGAATGCAAATATGACTGGACTCTTTCTCCAAGTAGTCCTGATGAGCAACTCATCAAAGATCTTGCTTCTACTTCCGAATTACAGACACTTCATACATATGAGTTTGACAACCCTCAAGAATTAAGCCTATTCAATGAGTCTTTGACAAAATGTTTGGATTCACAATTGACCTTTAAAGGATTGCATGTAAAAAAGCAAATTACAGAGAAAAATTTTGAACGTGTTTATGCCTACTGGAATCATCTTTTCGGCGAAGCTGTACAAAACGGCTACAAACCAAGCCGCTATTTTGTAAGTGATATTCAAGAAGGTAACACGTTATTCTCTCCATCTGATGGCAAAGCTTTATTCAATGTTGATAATAAGTTTATTCCTAAGAAGATTCTCGCAAGCGATTATAATTGGTTCTGGTCGCAATTTGATAAAGTAAAGGACATAGATACCATTCGCGGTATTCTTGCAAAAGTTGACCGTCTTACAGATGATTCGCTGCGCCGTTTCCATGGAGAGTTTTTCACTCCGATACCTTTTGCGACAAAAGCCTTGGATTATATTGCAGAAACAGTAGGACAGGAATGGTGGAAAACAGGCGAATATCGCTTGTGGGATATGGCTGCCGGAACCGGAAACCTTGAATACAATCTCCCTGCGGCTGCTTGGAAATACTGCTATTTATCAACGCTTGAAGAAACTGATGTAGAACACCTTACACGCTTATTCCCTGATGCCAATGTTTTTCAGTATAATTATCTTGACGATGATATTGATTATATCACCGCTAAAGTAAAAATGGAGAAAGACAAATTAGCGTCTAAAGAAGTCTTTGCTTCTTATCAAAAACTACCGGCTAATTTAGTCGCAGATCTCGACAATCCTAATATCAAATGGATAATACTTATCAATCCTCCATTTGCAACAGCACAATCTTCTAATAGAACTGGTGGTGGTAAAGAAGGTGTTTCAAGCACGCGAATACGTCAACTAATGCATAAAGATGATTTAGGCGAAGTGAGTAGAGAACTTTTTGCTCAGTTTATGTATCGCGTAAAATATGAGTTCTCGGACAAAGAGGCTCATCTTGCTCTATTCTCAAAGATTATATATTTAAATGCCACTAATGACCATAAATTGCGAGAAAAATGTTTCCAATGTGAGTATGAAAGAGGATTCATATTTGCCTCTGGTAACTTTGCAGGTACATCAAAGGCGACTCAGTTTCCTGTTGGAATGCTTATTTGGAATTTATCACAAAAGAAACATCTTTCTGAACAAACAATTGTGGTAGATGTACTTAATAACAAGACAGATAAAATAGGTGAAAAGCATATACCGTCTATTGATAAAGAACTATTTCTAAGCAAGTGGATAGAACGACCTTCTGCCATTCAGAAATTTCCTCCTTTTGGAAATGCAATAGAAGTTAGATCCGAGAATAAAGACCGTAGAGATAGAATAGCCGATGGGTTTATCGGTTCTTTAATGTGTTGTGGTAATGATATTCAGCATCAAATGTATACCGCCATATTTTCCGGGCCGTATGTCAGTGCTGGCGCACTATCCATCACTCCGGCTAATTTTGAGCAATCCATGATTGTACACACAGCCAGAAGAATGCCGCCTTGTACTTGGATAAACATCAATGACCAATTACTTCAACCAAATAATGAGTTAACTGAAGAATTTATTGGGGATTGTTTGTTGTGGAATATGTTTAGTGATGGCAACCAGACTGCGGCATTAAAGGATGTAGTTTATGAAGGCAATACGTACCAGATACACAACCATTTCTTTCCATTTGCGGTTGCTGAACTCAAGAAATGGCACATAACAGACTCTGATATTCGACAAACACTTCTTTCTGCAGACGATACATTCGTTTGTAAATGGCTTGAAGCACACACCCTTTCTCCAGAAGCACAAGACTTATTGAATAAAGGTAAAGAGATTTATCGTTTCTATTTTGAGAATCTGAATAAGTTGCGCACTTCCAAATTCAAAATTGAAACATGGGATGCCGGTTGGTATCAAATTCGCATGGCACTTAAGAACGCTGATCTTGCAGCAGACTTGTTGTCAGACTTAAAAGAGTTACATCGCGCTCTCCGCGCGAAATTACTTCCTCAATTAACGGAGTATGGCATTATATCGTAACTATATTTTCTGCAAGTAATCCCTAAAAAATAAATATTTTTTACAATTCGCAGTCATCATTGATGGCTGCGTTTTTTATGAAATCAGATTATTATGCATAATAGTTTGAATAATCTATAAATCACCTACAAATCACCTACAAATAACCTACTAATAACCTACTAATCACCTACTCAAATAATGTAGAGAAATGTAGGAGGAATTTTTAATTATCTATATATAATTTTTTAATTATCTATTTATAATTGTCTAATTATCTATTTAAAATTGCCATTTTTTAATATAAATATTACTATCCGTCATATTCTGCGACGGATTTTTTGTTTTTATTTACGATTATTTGAAAAAGGTTGCATATAATATAGAAAAATAGTACTTTTGCACTATGTTTAACAATAAAAACAGGTAAAAGTATGCGAATTCTATTTGTGGTAAATAGTTACTTCAGTCAAGGAAACGGCCTTGACGAGTCAGCAAGAAGAACCGTACAAGCGTTACGCGAGGCAGGGCAAGAAGTAAGAGTTTTGTCAGGAAAGAACTTTGAAGATCCGAACGGACCTCAACCGGAATATCCCATGGAAAAATTCCATTTTCCTTTGATGCAACCTATGTTGGATTCCTTCGGTTACGCTTATGCAGATTGGCACGGCCCGATGGTAGAAGAAGCCGTTCGTTGGGCGGATGTCATTCATCTGGAAGAGACGTTTTTCCTCCATCATGCTGTTATGAACTGGGCTAAAAAACTCGGCAAACCCATTACAGGCACTTATCATGTACACCCGGAAAACATAGTGTATAACTGTCTGGGCTTCACAGGAGGAAATCTTATCTGCCAAATACTCTATCGCTATTGGTGCCGCGTGTTCTACGATAATTACAAATATCTCCAATGTCCTACGGATAATGTGCGTGACCGATTGATTCGCCATCGCGTTAAAGCCAAATGTTTCACGCTTTCTAACGGAGTGATTCCCGATGAATGTATTCGTCCAACCACTCCTCCGGCTGACTATTTCGACGAAAACCGTCCATTAGATCTCATTTATATCGGCCGTACGGCCATAGAAAAAGACCAGCCGACTCTTTACAAGGCTATTCGTCTCAGCAAATACGCAAAGCGTATCCGTTTGCATATAGCCGGTCGCGGACCGAAACTGAAAGCTTATACCCGCATGGCAAATAAACTATACAAAGATGGTGTTGTTTCATACAAACCTACTGTCGGTTTTTATAATCGTGACCAGCTCCGCAAATTGGCTGCTACAGCCGATCTGGCCGTTCATTGTGCCATCGTGGAGGTGGAAGGAATGAGCATTACCGAGGCACTCCAGCAAGCTGTTGTTCCCGTTATTGCTACCGCACGTTATTCCGGAACGGATACATATGCCTTGGATAGCTGCAGTAAGTTCCCTGCAAAAGATGCCAGAGCTTTAGCGCAACGAATCGATTATTGGTTTGATCATCCGCAGGAACGTTGGGAAATGGGATTCAAATATGCCGAATCCATGAAGCAATATAAAATTGCTTATTGTGCCCAAAAACTCATAGAAATGTTCCAAAAAGCGATAGAAGAAAACGAAAATGAAAAAATATTTCCTAATATTACTATGCTTTCTGCCATTAAGCGCCGGGTCGTCAGACTCTACAAGCGTATCGCATAATATCATTCATACACAATGGTTTAGCCATAAAGAGAACCAATATCGCCGAGTAGATATTTATGTGCCGCCAATAATATCCAATGTCCAATCTCCAATCTCCAATGATAAATACCCCGTTTTGTATTTATTGCATGGCATAAATGGCTACGAAGGCTCATGGCAAGATCAAGGATTTGCAATCGATACCTTGCAGGCACTTATGGCTTCCGGACGTTGCCAGCCCATGATTCTTGTCATGCCGGACTGCAATAAATGGCCGTACAAAGAGCGTCCTTCGCATCATAGTAATCTTTGGAAATGCGTTCTCCATTATCGCAAACTAAGCCGGGAACATGAAATCGAATATGCCATAAGTGACTTGATCGATATGATCGACACTACGTATAATGTCTCGTCTTGCGCTATTGCCGGACTTAGCGATGGCGCCAGAATGGCTGCAAATGTTGCGAATAAACGACCTGACCGCTTACAGACAATCGGGCTTTTCTCGCCTGTTTTGCGCAAAGATCAGTTACCAAAAGACTCAACGCAAAGCTATTGCATTTATGTCGGACAAGATGATATGTTCTTCGCAAGCGGAGCGCGATTTCATAGACGGTTAGAAAAAGAAAACTATCCGCATCAATGGATAGTTTTACCGGGACATCATAACTGGAAAATGTGGAGAAAATGCTTGTCGGATTTCTTAGAAAAGCTTTAATTGCCGTTCTTGGAAAATCTTATATCCCACTTCGCAGTTGATACATTCATGGTGCTGACAGTAATTTTGATAAAGATGCAAAAGTGCCTGCGTATCGGCTGCATTTTTTATCTCTTGGCCTAATACGCGCCATTGGCGGATAATTGTGTTATTCTCTGCCGGAATCTTTTCCATCAGCGCGATAATATCCGTTTCTTGGTTCAGATGCTTGGCGTACGCATATTTATACGGCAAAACGGTATTAATCAGCAGTATTTCGATACTCGCTTTGCCCAACTGAGGAATATTGGACGTTGCATTTAATTCAAACAACCGCACTAATTCTTTCAAATCATTGGTATCCAATATCTTACTCAGCAAACTTTCCGATTGATGCATCAGTTGTGCAAACTGGCGAATCCGTAATTCCGGACTATTTTGCGGCCTTAATTTGCCATGCTTCCAAACACTTCCGTCCATCGGACTCAACCCAAATTTTGTCCGCAAGAATTCATATTCCTTCTGCAATCCACTAATCCCTTCATCCTCTAATCCACTAACCCCTATTAGGCCGGATTGGCCTAATAATAATGCCGTTAACTGAAACAGACTATTCCGATGTTTCTGCAGATACGAAAGAGGTGTATTGATAGCCAGTTGTTCAAAGGGTAAACTATTGGTATGGAAGCCGAAATTGCGCGCTAACGAAATATACAACGCATGTTCCCAACTGCCTTTTGTGATTTCCAATAATCTCAAAATAGAAGCTCGCTTGCATTCTAATCGCTTCAATAACAGCGTTTTGCGCCATCCTTCTGTCAGCAATCCGGGTTCACGCAATAACTGTTCCGCACATCCGATCCTGCCAACCGCACTATCCATCTGCTGAGCCGCAGCAAACAATTCACTCAGATAATCCTTATCCGAAGGATAATTCAATTCACATTGCGGCACCAGTTCTCCTTGCGCATTCCAAACAGGCTTGTCTGCGGTCCGAACGACATGCAAAATCACATTATCATAAGCCTTATCCAGATGATGGTGATGTTTCGTCCAATCGCTCGAGCAAACATGAATCTCAATATTTCCTACCCACTCTTTTCCGTCAATCCGAACGCGCGCATGGCTGTAATCCGGACCTGCATCTTTGTTATGCTCACCAACCGACAAAATCTCAACGGACTTTCCGTCCGTAGTCTTTTGTTCAAAGCCTGCCCACAGGCATTTCTCCCAAATATAATGTAAAACTATCTCTGGCATTCTAAAATAATTGGCAGATGGTCCGAATAGCCGTTTTGATACGTAAATCCGTTATATGTCCTTTTAGGTTTCAAACCCATATATCTCTCATCCGTCTCTTGAATCCATTCCTCATCATAAATCCGCACAGTAGAAATACTATCCATTGCCGCAGAGACATAAAATTGATCCAGACATGTCCATTGTCCCTGGTATTTATGCGTCCCCTTATCCTTCATCCTTTCATTTTTCATTTTATTTCTCATGCCGGCAAGATCTTCTTTCGGTTCACTATTCATATCTCCCATCACCACAATCTTTGCCTCCGGATGTACACTAAAAACGGAATCTACAGCCTCTTGCAATACCCGTTTAGTTATTTCTCTTTTCCACTCACTCTCTGCCATTCCTCCTCTTTGACTCGGCATATGGCATACAAAGAAATGAATCGTATCTGTTTTATCCACTTTAGCGCAGACATACAGAATATCGCGGGTGATTAAATTACTAATTCGCTCATTCCCTAATTCGCTAATTCGAATACTTCTTGTTCGAATTGTATCTACTCTGCTCTTCTTATAAATCAGCGCCACATCTATTCCTCGCTCATCCGGACTCTCATAATGCACAAAATCATACTCTCCGCGTCGTAATGTATAGCATAATCGCTTGACAACCAGTGCATTCTCAACTTCTTGCATACCAACTACATCTACTCCATCCCACTCGCCGATATTCGTCAATACCCGCGCAATATTCTCTTCTTTTTTATAATACCGTGTATAACTCCATTTTCGCTCACCTTCCGGCGTCCATTCCCAATCATCTTTTTCTATTCCCGCAACTGTATCATGTTTCGGATGAAAAAGATTCTCAACGTTATAACTCACGATCCGTAAAGGTTCGCCATACATGATGCCGGTGACCAACAATCCCATCAGAATAGTTACGATGTTATGTACTATGTAATACCTGGTCATCACGTATCTTATCCCGTGATTTTGAATTTATATTAATATGCTTAATGCTTTTTTTAGCGCCGCAATAAATGCATCTACATCACTTTTGTCGTTATAAAGACCGAACGAAACTCTCACCGTTCCCGGAACTTTCATCTCATCAATCAGCGGCTCGGCGCAATGATGGCCGGTTCTTACCGCCACACCTTGTTGATCCAGCAACGTTCCTATATCAAACGGATGAATCAATTGTTTGCCATTATATACATTAAAACTGATTACTCCTTCTTTCGTTTGGCCTTCTGCATATATGTGAATATCCACTAATCCACTCATCCCCTCATCCGCTAATCCTTTCAACTGCTTCTCGCAATATTCCGTCAGTTCCTGTTCATGCTTCTCAATTGCCTCTAAACCAATCGATTGCATATAATCAATAGCCGCTTTTAATGCCCAGCTTCCAATGAAATTCGGAGTTCCGGCTTCAAACTTATAGGGTAACTCATTAAAGGTCGTTCCGTTCCAGCGAACATGATTAATCATCTCTCCTCCACCTTCATGCGGCGGCAGTTTCTCTAACCATTCTCGCTTGCCGTACAATACGCCAATTCCCGTTGGACCGTACATCTTATGCCCAGAGAATGCCATAAAATCACAATCCATCGCTTGAACGTCTATTTTCATATGTGGAACACTCTGCGCGCCATCGATGCAAACAGGAATACCCTTTTCATGAGCCATACGGATAATCTGTTCCACGGGTTGAATAGTGCCAAGTACATTACTTACATGCGCTATACTTACCAACCTCGTTTTCTCGTTCAGCATCCCCTTAAAAGCCTCTAAATCCAACGATAAATCTTCGCGCAAAGGAATATGCCGCAGCACGGCTTTCTTACGCTCACAGAGCATTTGCCATGGCACGATATTCGAATGATGCTCCAATCCACTTACGATAATCTCATCTCCCTCTTTAAGCAGCATTTCGCCGAAACTAAACGCTAAAGCGTTTATACTATCTGTCGTTCCTTTGGTGAAAATAATCTCATCACTACTCTGCGCCCCGATAAACTCTGCTACTTTTTGCCTGGCCTCCTCATGCTTCATCGTTGCCACTTGGCTTAGATGATGCACACCACGATGGATATTGCTGTTCCACGAGGTATAAGCTTCCATAATAGCATCAAGAACCTGTTTCGGCTTTTGACTCGTTGCTGCATTATCCAAGTACACCAAATTCCGTCCGTGTACCTGTTCTTTCAATATCGCAAAATCTTCTCTATTCATGGCTTGTAATAACTGTTTTCTAAAATCCATTGAGCATCCGGTTCGGCCATCAGCTCTTGCAACGATACATTTTCATTATGCTCCATATAACTCTCTGCAATTCGCCAGCCCAGCCAGATTCCTAATCTTCCCGGCGCATCTTGAGATATCTCAGAAGTAAAAGGACCATCATTCAGATAACTGGTCAGCACCAGACTCTCGGTCTTAAATAGATCCCGTTTGTCCATCACCAAATGCCATATTCCTCGCTCATTCTTCACGCACCAATCCCATTGCTCTTTGCTCCAGCCCATCACTTCATATGCCGGCAATTCGTTAAAAATTTGTGCCGTGAGATACATCACTTTGCCCCGATACATCATTTGGTCTAGCAGCCGGCTTTTAGTGCTGGTGTAGGGTAGATTCCGGAACAGGAAAGCACTTATCACATCCACCGGGATACACTCTTTCCGCATGGTTCGTTTTTGATAATCATAAACCACACGGTTATAATATTCATAATCGCTTCCGAGATACATATCCGCTCCGATTCCAATGAAATCATCTCCAAAGAAGATAGAAGCATTAAAACCCGAAATAAATAAATACAGAGTAGGGATTTCCATTTCCGGATAAAGATAATGGACGCGTGTAAAAGCCTTATCGAACGATTGTTGCAAATCGGCTATGTCCGCAAAAATCTCTCGTTCCCGTTCGTTGGTTTGCTTGAAACCATATAATGTATCCTTCAAAAAGAGTGGCAATTGTTGCTCTAAGTATGCTGTATCCGCCGAAGGAATGCCTAATATATCTTCTACCCATAAAGGCATAAACTCCGGATATTCATCATATAACACACGGATGTCTTGTGCCACAGTTGTTTCATGCACATTCAATAGCGCCTTGTCAAACCGCACAATCTCTACTTCTTGCGCCTCCATCTCACTCGCTTTCGGAAAATATGTTCGTCCTTTCTGACAAGCCGTAAGCGTCAAGAAGCAAAGTGCTATGTATAATAACTTCTTCATCATTTGATCACTCCATCAACTATTTCAATGACCCGATCCGCCATTTTGGCTAAATCCTTATCATGCGTTACTAGCAAAATAGTCTGGCCGTATTCTTTCCGTAACTGCAGTAATAAGTCGCTCAGTTCTTTCTTATTCTGGGTATCCAAACTGCCTGTCGGTTCGTCCGCAAGAATAATATCAGGATTCATCATTAGCGCACGCGCTGCGGCTACCCGCTGTTTCTCTCCTCCGGATAACTCATTCGGCTTATGGTTCAAACGATCCGATAACCCCAAATCCGTTAACAATTTTTCCGCTCTTGGCTTGTATTCACTCTCTTTCTGCCGTGCAATCATCGCAGGAATACATACATTCTCCAAAGCTGTGAACTCTGGCAACAACTGATGGAACTGGAAGATAAAACCAATATGTTTATTGCGGAAAGCAGCTAACTCGTTATCTTTCATTTTAAATACATCCGTGCCTTCAATCAGCACTTGGCCTTTTGTCGGTCGATCGAGTGTACCGATGATTTGGAGTAGGGTAGTCTTACCTGCTCCTGACTTGCCGACAATCGCTACAATCTCGCCTTTCTTTACTTCCAGGTTCACGCCTTTCAGCACTTCCAAATCGCCAAACGATTTCCAAATATTCTTAACTTCAATCATAAAATCACCAATTACCAATTATAAATCACCTATCTCCAATTTCCTGTCTTCATTCTCCTGAGGTACAATCTTCACCCATACCGTATCTTCCGGCAACAGGGCTTCTATCTTTTCCGGCCATTCAATGAAACAGTAGTTGCCCGAATATAGATATTCTTCCGCTCCGAAATCCATCGCCTCACGAATATCTTTCAGTCGATAGCAATCAAAATGATATGCCTCGCCTTTGTAAGGTTGTTCCACGTCATACACATTTACAATTGCAAAAGTCGGACTGTTCACCACATCGGTTGTCCCCATCTCTTCACACAACTTTTTGATGAACGTCGTCTTGCCGGCCCCCATCTGCCCGTCAAAGGCAAACACACGATGTGGTTCGGTCTGACGGAGAATATCCAAGGCACTTACTTCCTCTCCTTGCTCATTTAGCACCAAAAGGCCTGATTTTTCATATTTTTTTAGTGTATAAATACGCATGTTCTTGCTTTTCATTCAATTCTCAGAGACTTATTTTTGCTTGTAATCGTTCATAAATCATTGATCCTCTGTGTTTTCCGAGTAATTCTATCCATTCTTCTTTTTTGGCTGCTCTAGCTTGTTTCACAGACCCAAAATGATTCAAAATTTTCTGTTTTAAGCTTGGTCCGATGCCGTCAATTTCGTCTAACTGACTGTGTATCAATGATTTACTACGTTTTTGCTTGTGATACGTTATTGCAAAGCGGTGAACTTCATCCTGAATGTTCGTCAACAATCGAAAAACTTCACTTGTCACAGGCATACTGATCTCTTTTGGAGGAAAACCAAATAACAATGTCTGTGTTCTATGTTTGTCATTTTTCTTCAATCCTGCTATCGGAATATGCAAACCCAACTGATCTTCCAATGCTTCTCGAATAGCATGCATCTGACCCAAACCTCCATCGGCAATAATCAAGTCTGGCATTTGACCACCTTCATCTATCATGTGTTGGTATCTTCTTCTTACCACTTCACGCATACTCGAATAATCATCGATTCCATCGACACTTTTGATCTCAAATCGTTTATAATCACTCTTGCTCGGTTTAGCCATTCGATAAACTACACATCCTGCTACGGCACTTGTACCTTGTATGTTTGAGTTATCAAAGCAGTCAATCCATCGTGGCAGGGTAGGGAGAGCCATCATTTTTTGTAGTTCTGTTAAGATTCTTATGCCCCGTTGTTCAGAATTTAGCTTATCTTCTTGCTTCATTCGGTCGAGTTTATATTGCCGCACATTTTGCATAGCTAAATCCAGTAGTTTCTTTCTATCCCCGTTTACGGCAATAAAAATATGTAGCGAATCATCAAAAATCTCCGGAATGAACGGAACAATTACGTCTTTTGTACTACTCTCCAATTGGGTTCTTAACTCCATCATACCAAGTGCCAAAATCTCCTCTTTCTCCTCTTCCATCTTCCGCCGATATTCTATTGTTTGCCCCTGTACAATAGATCCGTTGTGCACATGTAGCATAGAAATATAGACTTTATCATCTTGCTCATCATATCCAAATACATCCACATCTTTTGCCGATGAATTCGTGATAATTGTCTTGCTTTTGAATTGCTCTAGTAGTTCTATCTTATGCTTAATTGTGGCAGCTACTTCATATTTCATCTGTGCCTCTAAGGACATCATCTCATCTTCTAGTTGTCTGCCAATCTCGTGTGCATCTCCCTTAATCAGTTTGCGTGCCTGCTCTACCCATTTCTGGTATTGTTCTTTGCCAATTCCTTCACAAATACCGCAACAATTCTTTAGGTGGTATTTTAGGCATACTCTAACTTTCTTTTTCTCGATGGAATCGTTAGTTATTGGTATGTTGCAGGTCCTGATAGGATAGAGTTTATGGATCAACTCCAATACCATATCTACAGTATTACCAAAACTGTATGGACCGTAATACTCTCCTGTTTTCTTGTTTATTGTACGAGTCTTGAATATGCGAGGGTAGGTTTCGCGTGTAATGCAGATACTTGGATAAGATTTCCCGTCTTTCAATAGGATGTTATACCTCGGTTGGTATTGTTTAATTAGATTGTTCTCTAATAAGAATGCATCCTGCTCGTTCTCTACTACTACATATTTGATATCGGCTATATGGGATACCAACTGACGAGTTTTTGATGACTGGTGATCTTTTGAGAAATAGCTGTTTACGCGTCGATGAAGATTCTTTGCTTTACCCACATAGATAATCTGCCCTTCCTTATCAAAGTACTGGTACACTCCCGGTTGTTCAGGAATGCGCTTCAATAAGAGTGTAATATGATTATCTTTATTCGTCAACTTCTATACCGAATAAGCAATCTAAACCATCTGACTTGCCTTCCAGATGCTTTCGGCCATTCAAGCCTTCGAGTTCAATGAGACAGTTGACATAAATCTTCTTTACCCCCAGTTTCTTTACCAGATTGATTGCTGCTTCCATTGAACCACCTGTCGCCAGTATATCATCATGAATCAGAACAACATCGTTCTCATTCAGCGCATCCTTATGCATCTGAATAGTATCCTCTCCATACTCTTTTTTATATGTAACAGAGATGGTTTCTGCCGGCAATTTGTTGGGCTTGCGTATAGGGACAAAACCTGCACCTAACTCCATTGCAACAGCTGGGGCCATAATGAAACCGCGAGACTCTATGCCTACTACTTTGGTTATCCCCTTGTCTCGATATAATTTTACGATCTCATCACGCATCCATTCCATGTACTCTGCCTTCAGTAGGGCAGTTGTGATGTCCTTGAACTGTATGCCTGGAATGGGAAAATCAGGCACGTTTCGAATAGCATTTTTTACTTCTTCTGCAGTCATATTGTATAATATTTTTTGATTTGTTCCACGTGAAACATTTAAAGTAGTTTGCTTTGCAAACTAAAATGCAAATTTATCTCCCCATTAATACTAATAATACGCTTATATCATTGGGGCTGACACCGGGTATACGCTGGGCTTCTCCAATGGATTTTGGACGAATCCTGTCCAGTTTTTGTCTGGCTTCAGTACTCAAACTTTGTACCTCATCATAATTAAAGCCATCGGGTATGCGTATTTGATCCAGTCGTTGTAGTTTGGCAGCTTCATTCTGCTCGCGTTTTATATATCCTGCGTATTTGATCTGAATCTCACAACTCTCTATGATTTCATCGGATAAATTCTCTGTTTTTGCTTTCAGGCTCGGGAGAATATCGGCAAGTTCTTTGATTCCAACTTGTGGACGCAGAATAAGATCACTTATTTTGCATCCCTCGTGCAATGGAGTGCTGCCAATCTGCTCCAGCCAGCCGTCAATATCTCCTCTATGCACAATAGTGTTCTGCATATATCCGATGAAATCGGAACAACTTGTTTGTTTACCGCACCATAAATCATACCGCTCCTTATCTGCTAACCCCATCTCATAGCTGCGTTTGGTCAATCGTTCATCTGCATTATCTTGGCGCAGTAATATTCGGTACTCCGCTCTGGAAGTGAACATTCGGTATGGCTCATCTACTCCTTTATTGACCAAATCATCAATTAATACACCAATATAACTTTCGTCTCTACTCATGGTAAATGGATTGCCGCCATGAGTGTTGATATGTGCATTTGCTCCGGCTACCAGTCCTTGTCCTGCTGCCTCTTCATAACCTGTCGTTCCGTTAATTTGTCCGGCAAAAAACAGATTTTTAATCTGTTTTGTTTCTAAGGTATGGTGCAGTTGTGTTGGATCGAAGAAGTCATATTCAATAGCATATCCGGGACGATATAATACTACATCTTCCAGTCCTTTTATGGTTCTTAATCCGGCTAATTGTATTTGCCATGGCAAACTGCTGGAGAAGCCATTCACATAATATTCATTGCTGTCAACTCCTTCCGGCTCGAGGAATAATTGATGTGCTTCTTTGTCTGCAAAGGTTACAATCTTGGTTTCTATGCTCGGGCAATAACGCGGACCGATACTCTTGATTTGTCCGTTGAAAAGGGGAGAATCTGCTAATCCTGCGCGTAATGCTTCGTGGGTGTTAGGATTGGTGTAAGTAATCCAGCATGGCATCTGCTTTAGTTCTCTTTTGACAGAGTCAAGATAAGAGAACTTTCTCCAGTCATTATCACCATCCTGTCGAACCAATTCATCAAAATGAATGGACCTGGCATCTACACGCGCAGGAGTGCCGGTTTTCATTCGGTCTGTGCGGAAACCTAATTCTACCAACTGCTCTGTTAATCCGTAGGATGCCGGTTCGGATATACGTCCTCCTGCTATCTGCGTCTTGCCGCAATGCATCAATCCATTAAGGAATGTGCCATTGGTAAGTACTACGGCTTGTGCCTCCATTTCGATACCTAATAACGTCTTTACACCGCATACCTTATTATCTTTGATAATAAGACTTGTTACAATATCTTGCCAGAGATATAAGTTATCGGTATGGGAAAGTACTCGTATCCATTCCTCTATAAATCGTTTGCGATCGCTTTGACTGCGCGGACTCCACATTGCCGGACCTTTACTTTGGTTAAGCATCCGGAATTGAATGGCACTTCTATCTGTCACAATACCCATCTGTCCGCCTAACGCATCAATCTCTCGCACAATCTGTCCCTTGGCGATACCACCTACGGCAGGATTGCAACTCATCTGCGCAATCTTATTCATATCCATTGTGATAAGCAGCGTCTTACTGCCCATCCGGGCAGCAGCACTTGCGGCTTCACAGCCTGCATGGCCTGCTCCTACTACTATCACATCATATTTGAAATCCATATTATCGTTTTCTTCCTATCGTTTTATTGCGATGACTCCATTTCCATTGTCCGTTATAACTACCGGAACTCACTGTTCTGACTTGGGGTTGAAAGGCATTTTCCAGATGATTGCGGTAAGTTATTTCATTTGTTTTGGCATCAACTAATATTCCAATGATGTCAAAACGCGGAGTCTTTGTTATCTGTTTGTGTTTGATATATGCGTTAGCCGCAGCTATCATTCTTCTCTTTTTATTCTCATCTACATATTCTTCCGGCAGCATATTTCCGAAAGTGGTGGTTCTTGCTTTTACTTCCGCGAAAACAATCTCTTTTCTGCTTTCCGCTATCAAATCTACTTCCAGGTGTCCCATACGCCAGTTATGTTCTGTAACGCGGAAACCTTTCTTCTTCAGCATTTTAGTGGCTTCTTCCTCGCCGAGAATTCCTATGGGATCGGTAACAAATGACATTATCTTAATTGCTCAGTGCGGGCTGCATCTAATCGTAGTAAGACAAACAATAACAGCGTAAATCCCCATAACGAACTACCACCATAACTGAAGAAAGGTAATGGGATACCTATTACCGGCAGTACTCCCAACACCATACCTACGTTAATCATCAGATGGAATAGGAAGATGCTGGCTACTGCATATGCATAAATCTGCGTGAAGTTATTCCGTTGTCGTTCGGCAATCTCTATCAATCGCAAAATAAAGAGCAAATAAACCAATAAAACTCCGATGGAACCGACAAAACCCCACTCTTCACCAACGGTGCAGAAAATGAAATCAGTATCCTGTTCCGGTACAAATTGCAGCTTGGTTTGTGTTCCTTTCAGGTAGCCTTTTCCCATGAATCGTCCTGAACCGATGGCGATACGGGCTTGATTGACGTTATATCCTGCACCCGCCGGATCTTCTTTCATTCCTAACAGCACCTCAATACGGATACGTTGGTGCGGTTGAAGTACTTTGGTGAATACAAAATCACATGCCTGGGTATAACCAATACATAGCAAACTAACTACTGCAACAATCAGCAGCATATACTTGCGCCAATAGAGGCTAACGAAAATCATATATAGCACTAAAGCAACTACCACTCCCATCGATATCCAATCAAATGGGACGCGCACCCAGATATTGACAAGCAGGCTGATGCCATATACTACTATTACACTGCCAATCAATATCAATGCTTGCCATTTCATTTTGTGCTCTTTACAGATGAAATATATCTCTACGGCCGTCAGTAGTAGCATGCAGGCTAAGATACCTACACTTCCGCTACCAAAAGGTAAAGCCACTCCTCCCCAGCGGATACTGATGATGAAAAGCGCTACCGCGGCAACCACCATCCATAGTACATATCCGCTCATGCCCTGACGGTAAAAAACAAAGAGGAATGCTGCAAAAACGAGTGCCGAGCCGGTCTCTTTTTGAAGTACCATGATGATGAGAGCCGGTATGCCAATCAACGCAAAAGGTACGATGAGATCGCGCCAACCTCGTAATTTGTATTCATAGCGTCCCATGTATTTGGCAACGGCCAAAGCGACGATACATTTAGCAAATTCCGCCGGTTGCAGACTGATTGGACCCAAAGAGATCCAACTCAAGGAACCTTTGATATCATGTGCTAGGAATGGCGTAACTAACAGCAACAGCAACATCACGCCATAAGCGATATAAGCCAAAATATCGTATGTCTTCCAGTCAATAAGAAGCAGAATTATTCCTAATACTACGGAACCAATCATCCACGCAAATTGTTTACCTGCGCGGTTGGAGAAATCAAAGATACTCGTTTGGTCAAACGTGTAACTTGCACCATAGATATTCAGCCAACCGAAGATGACTAAAACTAAAAATAGACCGATGGTGATCCAATCTACGTTTTGCCATATGTTACCACTTCTTGACGCTCTCATTCAATACACTTTCAGCTATTCGTTTCCGCAACCATGTGCGTTTTACTTCTCCTGTCAGATATTGTTCCATCATCATAGTGGCTACCGGACAAGCCCATGTGGCTCCAAAACCGGCATTTTCTACCACTACTGCAACTGCTATCTGCGGATCCTCAACAGGTGCAAAACCAATAAAGATAGCGTGATCTTTACCATGGGGATTTTGTACTGTTCCGGTTTTACCGGCCATGTGCAAACTGTCTATAGCAAAATGCCGTCCCGTTCCATGTACCATCACGCGATGCATGCCGTTTTTGAGAATATCAAAATATTCCGGCTCGATATCCAATTGATGAACATGGGTCAGCATAGAATCGTTTTTATTCAAATGCGGCGAGATATAATATCCGCCGTTGGCGATGATGGTTGCCTGGTTGGCCAATTGTAATGGCGTTACCAATATCTCGCCTTGACCGATACTTAGTGATCGGATAGTAATCGCTTTCCATCCGGTTTTACCGAAATATCGGTCGTAGAATTGGATAGTAGGAATGTTTCCCGTGGATTGGTCGCCCAGATCCGTGTCTGTAAATTTCTGACCCAAGCCAAAACTCATCACATCATTCCGCCATAACTCATATCGCTTCTTGAAATCCTCATTCTCTTTTCCGTATCCGTTTTTCTGCAGCATATCACGGAAAGCAGCCCAGAAATACGGGTTACAACTCTGCTCAATAGCATTTTCCAGAGAAACAGGCGAACCGTGATGGTGAGTACATTTGATAGGGGAACTGCTTGGACCGGAACATGGGTATTTCGTGTCGGGAGTTATTCCTTTTTCATGCAGACAAACCAGGGCCTGAATCGTTTTGAATGTCGATCCGGGAGAGTAGGTGGCTTGAGTAGCGCGGTTGTAAAGCGGTTTGGTGGGATCATTAAGAAGAATATCGTAGTTCTTGCTACGTTCTTTGCCGACCAATACTTTCGGATTCCATCCGGGATTAGACGCTAACGCCAATATCTCGCCTGTCTTCGGTTCAATGGCTACAGCGCTTCCTATTTTTCCTTCCAATAATTCCTCTGCCAGCAGTTGCAATTGGATATCCAGCGTGGTATAGATATCTGTTCCGGCTTTGGCTTTTTGATCCAATTCCCCGTCTTGGTAACTGCCTTGCATGCGCCCGTGAGAGTCACGCATAAGCACTTCTACGCCCTTATCTCCACGTAACTGCTTCTCATACGTACGCTCCAAGCCGTCACGGCCGGAATAATCGCCTCGTGTGTAATAGTCATCACGATCGATATCATTCTGATTCACTTCGCCAACACTGCCTAATACATGTGCTGCGGCTTTGTAGGTATAATCGCGGAGGGTGCGTTTCTGAATCTGAATACCCGGGAAGAGAAACATAGCCTCTTGAAGGGTTGCTATATCTTCTTTCTTCAGTTGGCTCATGAAGACCTGTGGCGTCCAGCGGGAATAGCCTTTGTTTTTCCGCTTATCTTTTATCTCTTTCACGCGGTCATTAAACTCTTCTCTGCTTATATGAAGGCATCGGCAAAAAGAGGTGGTATCCCAATCATCACCCATGTCACGCATCGTCATCGTGATTTCATAAATCGGCTGATTGAAAACCAGCAGCTCGCCGTGACGGTCATAAATAAGTCCACGGGAAGGGTAAACGGTCTGCTTGACTAACGCATTATTATCCGCTTGACCTTTGGTTGATTGATCAATGACCTGCAAATAGAATAGTCGGGCTATATACACCAAAACAACCACAATGGCTATGCCACTGATGATATATCGGCGTCTATAGTATTGGTCATTAATCATCTGTATCTCAATGCGTTATAGCCAATGATGATAGAAATGGTTACTATACTACTTACCAGTGTTTCCAATAGAATAAATCCGATGTGATGCCAACTCCATGCAGCCAAACTGAAGACTACCAGATGATGAATAACAACCAGAATGACCACATATTTTATCATGGCTTCCATGCCGATGGAGCGCAAACTGATTTGCTCGTTCAGACGGTCTTTGTCATTCACGATGGCGCCGATCAGATACGGACGAATGAACATGATGAGGATGCAACTGGCGGTATGAACACCTAATGAATTACAGAATACATCCATAATGAGACCTATTATGGCGCCAATCACCATATCTACGCTATGAGGCAACGTAATCGGCAGCATCAGCAGGCACAAGATATAGATGTATGGATGACATACGCCCCATAACTGCAACTGGTCAAAAAGCAGCACTTGCAGCAGCATCACGATAACATATCGTCCCAATTGTTTAGTCCAATCCATCTATCAACTCCTCCAATTCGTTTTGATCTGCATTCTGAACCACTTCCACATATTTCAATCGCTTGAAATTAGTGTGCAGGCGCACGCGTATGGTGTGATACGACTCGCCTTCTTTTAATATGCTACTTTCTACGATTCCAACGGGAATTCCTTCTGGGAAAACAGGACTTAAACCGCTCGTAACAATCGTGTCGCCTGGATTAACAACCATGTGGGCTGCCACATCGGCCAGTTGTGCAAAACGGATATCTTTTCCGTCCCATTGAAGCGTGCCGACATAGTCGTTTTTGGCAAAACGGCAACTGAGATTGGTGTACGTGTTGATAAGTGGCAGCACAACACTGTAATTACGGCCTACCGTCCGCACTATACCTACCGCGCCATCTTCATTACGCACGCCTTGCCCGCGACAAAGACCGTCCTTAGCACCACGATTGATGGTCAGATAATTATGCATCTCATCGGTCGTCATCTGAACCACTTTGGCGTTTAGGTAATGATTTGAACGTTCATTTTCTGCCGAATCCATCGAACAAATATAGTTCCTCAGGGCTACATTCTCCGCAGCTAATTTCTCATTTTGACTGCGTAGACTGAAGTACCCGCCTATCTCGCTCAGCTGTTCATGTTGCCAGGCGATAAATTCGTTCGCTGTACTCAGGAAACTGCTACGCGGATAGGCGCTATTCCAATTAAGCAGCAAAAACGCAGCAACTTCCAAGGCGATAAACACGAGGAAGTTGCTATAACGCAGCAGTATTTTCAGCAGATTTTGCATACGCCGCTTTTATCGCTGATTAGCGCAGCAGGAATCCGAAGTTATTGACGTTCTTCAACGCAATACCGGTACCGCGAGCTACGGAGTGCAAAGGATCGTCTGCTACATGGAACTGAATGGTGATCTTATCCGTCAGACGTCTTGCCAAACCATGCAGTAAAGCACCACCACCGGTCAAGTAAATACCGCGTTTTACGATATCTGAGTACAACTCAGGAGGAGTGGTTTCCAAAGCCTGAAGGATTGCTCCTTCAATCTTGCTCACGCTCTTCTCGAGGCAGTGTGCAATCTCCGGATAGCTAACAGGAACAGACATCGGCAGAGCCGTTACTTTGTTCGGGCCTACTACGATGAAATCTTCAGGAGCATCCTCCAATTCCGGCAGAGCAGAACCTACTTGAATCTTGATGCGCTCTGCTGTCGGCTCATCGATACGTAAGTTGTGCATACGTCCCATGTATTCGATGATATCTTGGTTGAAGTCATCACCTGCAATCTTGATGGACTTGTTACTTACGATGCCACCGAGAGAAATAACGGCAATCTCCGTGGTACCACCACCGATATCTACGATCATGCATCCTTCCGGACTCTCCACGTCCAGACCGATACCGATAGCTGCGGCCATTGGCTCGTAGATCATATAGATATCACGTCCACCTGCATGCTCTGAACTGTCACGCACGGCACGAATCTCCACTTCCGTTGAACCCGAAGGAATACATACCACCATACGAATCGACGGAGTGAACAGGCGAGCTTGCTTCGGAATCATCTTAATCATTCCGCGAATCATCATCTCGCATGCATAGAAGTCAGCGATCACACCGTCACGCAATGGGCGAACCGTACGAATCATACTACCGCCTTTACCAATCATCTGTTGTGCCTTGCGGCCTACGGCAACCATTTTGTTGTCCGCCATCGAAATAGCCACTACCGAAGGCTCGTCAACCACTATCTTATCATCGCACATGATGATCGTGTTCGCTGTTCCCAAGTCAATGGCAATCTCCTGTGTAAAAGAAAAAAGTCCCATATTTATATCATTTATTTAATCGTTTTTCACGTCCAAACTATTCCCGAAATGTGCCTATTCCGGAAATATCGTGCAAAGGTACAACTATTTTTTCAAATATGCAAGCGCGCGCGAAATTTTTTTTACTTTTTCGCTATTTTTAACCCCTTAACCCCTAATTCGCTAACTCACTAATCGCTAATTCGTTAATCGAAAAAAGGCGCTATTGAGCTCTTTTTTTCGATTTTTCTTGCATATATCAAAAAAAAGCAGTACTTTTGCACTCGCTTTGGGGGTATTAGCTCATCTGGCTAGAGCGCAACACTGGCAGTGTTGAGGTGAGCGGTTCGAGTCCGCTATACTCCACATACACAAGGATCACCTTTTCGGTGGTCCTTTTTGTTTGTCAATAAACTCCAACTTTTCTCGATTTCATCGTAACTTTTATTGCAATTCTCGCATCTCGCGATATATCGTAACATAGATGAAGGGATAGAGGTGATAGGGTTTGTCTTCATACAGAGCGGATTGACAATAATCCTCATACTTGGTCTTCCAAAATATCCCTTCTTCTACCATCTCGGGAGAACATTGTTCTGGATGAAGTATTGCTCGTTCGATATCATGTGCTGTGCGTTGGGCGGCTTTAATCATCTCGCGATTACGGGTCGCACCTTCCGACCAGGAACCTTCATGGAAATGATATAAGAATAACTGATGCCATCTTTTCCCGTTTTGATCGATATTTTTCTCGCCGTAGTTATGTCGGCGCGCCACCACTCGATAACCGTTTTTCTTGCCTTCTTTAGTCTGGTCTATTGCACCCCATAAGGATTCTATTCCATCTGAAAATGTTACTTGTGCCATATTTACTCTTTCTTTAATTTAATTCTTCTACTTTTTCTCGAGGTCAATACCTGGTAATTACGTATGAATTACGTGGTAATCCTAGACAATACACGTACTCTCATCGTACCTTCACCGTATCCTCATTTCGCTTGCAAAGATACGACTTTTTTCTGACATACGCAAATAGTCTGTATTATTTTTTCCATTAAATACAGACAAAAATGAAAAGAGCGTCCAAAGACGCCCTAATCACTAATTCACTAATCCCTAACTCCCTAATTCTCTAATTCGTTATTTCTAAGCTCTAATGGGCACGATTTATTCTGCATTACGAACTAAACGAACGGAGTGACCTTTGTCCCGATCGTTGCCGCTCATGCCGGCTCCATCCGAACCGAAGTACACGCAGCACGCGTAGCTCTGATAGAAGTACGAAGCCGACCAGTAGTAGCCGTGCGAACCCACATTGTTCACATCCGTTCCGTCGCGGTAACCCGCAGCCGGCAAGAAGACGGCACCTACGGTCTCCATAGCACTCCAAACTTGTGGACCATAAGTATTCGTATCCCAATCGTTGGTCTGGTAACTCCAACTCAGGCCATCGGGCAAAGTAAAGTCATCGGGCAGAAGAACATATCCATGCACTCCGCAAACGGTCGCTTGCGAGCGAAGGTATTGCGCTAAATTACGACCTCTAAGGATATAATTCCATTCGTCCTGTGTGAGCGAACGCCACATATTAGGCTTGTTGCCGCCGTTGGAGATGGCATTAAACACGCCCCAGTCATAATTGGCGCTTGTACCGGCAAGGTTCGGATCTGTCTGATTCGTGGAAGGTCCGTAACCGTAATAGTTAATATTGTCAGAATTCAGCGTTTCTTCTCCTTTCCATGTGGTATCACACTTGCCGGTAATAGCTTGCATCTCGCAGTTAATATTGTCTATCTCTGCGCCCTTAATCGGTATCGACTGGCTAAGTTGCGCAGTACTCGTGGCCCACGGTTGATAGTTTACCGCAAACGGGTCATTAGCGGTGTTATTATAGCCGCTTGTTCCCCAACCAAACAAATCAATCCAGCCATCATATGTACTACTGATGTTGCTGTTATCAGTTCCGATAATATCATACTGGTTGGTAGCAAACTGCCAAGTATTGGTACTTGCCTGATACTGCAAATTACCCTGCGAGAAGAAGATTTGGTCGCCATTACTATTAATAGTAAAAGCTTTTGCATGAAAATTCGGATTAGCCGGTGTGGTATCCGGCACTTGAGGATCGGGATCCGGCGTCACGGCTGGTTTATAGAACGTTATACTGTCAATGTCTGCAAGGCCTTTCTGGTAATCGATGGCACCATTAACCCAAACACGCATCTGGGTTTGCGCACTCATGCTTAATGCGGCAAAGACCGCAAGCGTTAAAGTAAAAATCTTTTTCATATCTTTTATTCCTTTATAAATTTAACAATCTGTGCGCCTGCCTGCAGCAAGTATGTGCCGTTCTGCAAACCGGTAACGTTAATCATTGTGCGCTCCGCTTGTACCGGAGTAGCCATCATCAGTTTGCCCTGCAAGTCATAGACCCGCACGGTTTGGTTTTCTGGCAGACCTTTGATAATAAGTGCGTCCCGAGTCGGATTTGGGAATACACACAACTGGCCATTCAGATTGTCCAGCGCCGTTGCTTGTTCCTCTTCAACTACCACTTGACCTACGTTTTCTACATCCGTAAAACCAAGAAGCGTTCCGGTTTCATCGTAAAGATACATCACATCATTTTCGAATGTGATTTTGCCGAGTTGCGAGAGCGCGTACTGCTGTTCTACTCCATTCAAATCAATAACGGTTAATTTTGTTTCTGCCATTGTAAATACTGCAACGAGCAGTATTGGCAAAAAGAGAAGTTTTTTGCTCATATTATTTTGAAGATTATTGTATTGCAACACCTTGTTTTCAATATGTCCTTCTGTTTTACGTCGGTAAGCGACGGCGGTTATAAAACCTTTGCGGGGCAAAGGTACAACATTTTTTTGACATACGCAAGAGGAAGAACAATTTATTCATAAAAATATGCAATTATTTGCATATGTCATTTTTTTTTTGTACCTTTGCAGCGGTTTTCGGTTAGTGGGGGAAATGAAGGAGAAAAAAAGAAGCACCCTCGTTATGCGAAAGTGCTCTGCGCTCCCTCTAGGACTTGAACCTAGGACCCCCTGATTAACAGTCAGATGCTCTAACCGACTGAGCTAAGGAAGCGTGTTTTGTGCTCCCGTTTTTCGAAAGCGGGTGCAAAAGTACTGCTTTTTTTTGACATGTGCAAATTTTTTGCGAAAAAAATGTGAATAAGCGTCAATATTTTAGCAAATTAACCCTGTTTTAGGTCAAAAATACACAAAAATGAAGAAGATTTTAGGTTTAGGTAACGCATTAACGGACATTTTGCTCCAGGTGAGCGAGGATGATCTGCGTGAACTGGGGTTTCCAAAAGGAAGCATGAACCTTATTTCTAAAGATCAGGCAGAACGGATTCAGTACCGTTTCTTATCTGTGCGCAGGCGTATGGTGGCGGGCGGTTCGGCATCAAACACCATCAACTGTATCGCCTCTCTTGGCGGAAAAGCCGCTTTCATCGGAAAAATCGGAAACGATGAAGTGGGTGATTTTTACCGCGAGGACATGATAAAGAATGGTGTGAAACCGATATTGCTTCTCTCGCAAACATCTATGTCCGGTTTTTCCATCGTTCTGGTGACGCCTGATGGTGAGCGTACGTTTGCTACATATTTGGGTGCTGCGTCAAAACTGTGTGCCGATGATATATCCAAAGATGCTTTCAGCGGATATGATATCTTTCATATTGAGGGTTATCTGGTGCAAAATCATGATTTGCTGGAGAAATCGATCCGTTTGGCGAAAGAGGCCGGCTGTATGGTGTCCCTTGACCTGGCTTCCTATAATGTGATTAACGAGAATCACGCTTTCCTCAAGGATCTGGTGAAACAGTATGTGGATATTGTGTTTGCCAATGAGGATGAGTCGTTTGCTTATACCCATCTTAATCCGGAAGAATCGGTACAGATGATAGCCGAGCAATGCGATATCGCGGTAGTCAAAGTAGGCAAGAACGGATCGTATGTGCAGCAGGGCAGCAAGCGTCATCATATAGGTGCCATCACAACCAGTTGTACCGATTCCACCGGCGCCGGAGACTATTTTGCGGGCGGATTCTTACATGCTTTGGCTGATGGATTCGATATCCGTCGCTGCGCAGAGATAGGCACGATAGCTGCCGGACGGGTTGTCGAAGTGATCGGAACGAAACTGCCGGATGAGCAATGGGAAGAGATTCGTCGTATATGCGCGCTTTACCGCGGATTCATGCAGAAATACGATAGAGACTGAAAGTGAAAGTTTAAAGTGGAGAGTTTAACATTATGAAAAACATACTTCTTCCGTTTTATATTATATATCAATATCTGATTGCATTTCCGTTGATAGGACTGTTAACCGTCTTTACAGCTGTTTTTACTATTTGCTGCTATCCATGGCGAAATGCAGAGTTTGTTCATCGTGAGCAGCAGTTCTGGTCACGTGCCTGTTATTGGCTGATGTTTATCCCGGTTTCTGTCGATGGAATCGAGAATATTCAGCCCAATCAGAGCTATGTTTTTGTATCCAACCATCAATCGATGTATGATGTTTGGCTTATCTATGGTTGGCTGCCGGTGGTATTCAAATGGCTTATGAAAGCAGAGATACGCCGCATACCGTTTGTGGGTACAGCTTGTAAAGCGGCCGGACATATCTTCGTTGACAGACGTGGCGCCAAAGCAGCTGTAGAGAGTCTGCATGATATTGAGAAACAACTGAGTAACGGTGTTTGTACGGTTATTTTCCCGGAAGGCACCCGGACCTTAGACGGAGAAGTGGGACGATTTAAAAGAGGTGCATTCCAAATAGCCATGGATCTAAGTTTGCCGGTTATTCCTCTTTCCCTTAGCGGATGTTACGAGGTGATGCCCAAAGGCCAGTTATATGTGCGTCATTTCCCCGTGCATATGCATATAGGGAAACCGATCGATTTGAAACAATTCAAAGATGCAGAAGGAAATCCGGACGCCAATGCGGCTATAGAGGTTGTTCGTAATGCCGTTATCGAAGGATGTAAGTAATGCTTTTCCGTGAGATCATAGGACAAGAGGCCACGAAGAATCAACTTCGTCAGACCGTGCGTGACGGACGCATTCCGCATGCCCAGCTCTTCACGGGAATATCGGGAATCGGCAAATTGCAACTGGCGCTGGCCTATGCTCAATATCTCAATTGTCCGCATCGGACAGAAGAGGATAGCTGCGGCACTTGTCCAACCTGTTTGCAATTCGAGAAATTACAACATCCGGATCTTCATTTTGTCTTTCCGATTGTTAAAACAGATGATGGCGACAGGTGTGATGATTTCGTAGAAAGCTGGCGGAATATTATTCTTGACCGGCACTATTTTGATCTCGATGACTGGCATCAGGCTTTGGGCGTGGAAACCAAGCAATCGATGATCTATGAGAAAGAGAGCGGGGAGATATTGCGCAAACTGAGCCTCAAGGCTTTTGGCGATGGGTATAAAGTGATGATTATCTGGCAACCGGAGAAAATGAATGCCGCTACATCCAATAAACTGCTGAAGATATTGGAAGAACCGGCAGACCGCACAGTCTTTCTTCTTGTCTCAGAACATCCGGACCAGTTGCTTTCCACCATTTTATCGCGTGTGCAGACCATCCGCGTGCCGCAATTGGAGACAGAGACGATCGTTGCGGCTTTACAGCAAAAAGGTATCCATGCCGCCAAAGCAAACGATATAGCGCGCATAGCAAATGGAAGCTATCTGGCTGCACTCAAAAAAGCCGATGAATCCGAGGAAAATCAGCAGGAACTACGCGATTTCATCGCACTTTTCCGAGATGCTTATACGGTAGGCGTTCTAAATGACGTGACCAAAAAATATGAAAGTCTCAAACGGCTTCGCCAATGGGCTCTCGATATGGCAGATAGTAAAGTGGGAAGAGAACGCCAGAAATATTTTCTCCAATATGCCCAGCAGCAAGTTCGAGAGAACTATGTCCGCAATCTCGGTCAACCCGACCTGAATTACCAATTGGAAGCAGAGAGAGATTTTTCTGTTAAGTTCTCGCCTTTTATTCACGATGGCAATGTGGAGGCTATCATGAATCAATTAGACCTGGCCGAACGACAAATTGAACAAAACGGCAATGCAAAGTTGATTTTCTTTGACCTTTGCCTGCAAATGATAGTGTTAATTAAAAAGCCAAAGATATGAAAAAATATACCATAGGAGCCGGTCATCAGGAACTGAATGCGGCTGCAACAAAGCGTAACTCAGCGCATATGTTACCTGTGAGTGATTGGTTGAATGACCTTCCGGAAAATACTCAACTGACCGATCTCATCGAGGTGCAGTTTAAAAATACACGTAAGGGCTATTTCCATAATAGCGAACATCTGCCGCTGGAGAAAGGTGTTAAAGTGGTAGTGGAAGCCAATCCCGGGTATGATGTAGGCGAGGTGGTTCTTACAGGCAAACTGGTGGAACTGCAGATAAAGAAGAATAAGATAGATGCCTCTCGTTATGAGATTCGTCAGGTGATACGTATTGCCACAGAAGAAGATTTGGAGCATGCCGCCCAAGCGCACGCGCGTGAGCATGAGACGATGATTAAAGCACGTGAGTTGGCAAAGTCGCTGGGATTGGAGATGAAGATAGGCGATGTGGAATATCAGGGTGATGGCTCAAAAGCTATTTTCTTCTATATAGCCGATGGCCGTGTCGATTTCCGTCAACTGATCAAGGTTTATGCAGAGACTTTCCGTATCCGTGTAGAGATGAAGCAGATTGGAGCGCGTCAGGAAGCGGGGCGTATCGGAGGAACAGGACCTTGCGGACGTGAGTTATGTTGTTCTACATGGATGATTAATTTCTCATCGGTAGGCACCGGGGCTGCGCGTTTGCAGAATATATCTCCTAATCCGCAAAAACTAGCCGGCATGTGCGCTAAGCTAAAATGCTGTCTCAATTACGAAGTGCCCGTTTATGAAGATGCATCCAAACTGTTACCGGCACGTCATATTGAATTAGAGACGAAAGATGCAACCTTCTATTTCTTCTCTTGTGATCCGCTGGCAGGAACGGTTACTTATTCCTCTGATCCACACATGGCGGCTAATCTTACTACGCTTACAGCTGCCCGCGCACAAGAAATAATAGCGATGAATAATCGCGGAGAAAAACCCGATACACTTGCCGGAACGCGTGCGGTAATATCAGAGATCGGTTATCAGACAGGTCATGGCGATGTGACGCGATTTGACAAGAAGAAAAAACATCCTCATGGAGATAGGAGAGATAGAAGATGAAACGTATTATTTCTATATTGCTTATTGTAGGTGCTATATTATCATTCTCTGGCTGCAGACGTGGTATTGTGTATAGTCAGTTTTGCTCGATTCCATCGGAGAAATGGGGCATTGATGAGTTGGCACAATTCGATTATTCGATTATAGATACAGCTGTCGATTACCGTATGCTGATTTATGTACGTCATACGGAGCGATATCCATATCAGAACATGTGGCTGTTTGTGAGCGATAGCCATCATTGCGATACGATTGAGTTTTATCTGGCGGATGATCGTGGTCAATGGCTGGGCGATAAACACAATGGTTTTATTGAGATGCCTGTTCTCTTTGAAGAATCGAAACATTTTCCGGATACAGGGCAATATCATTTGTCTATTCAGCATGGTATGCGCGATAGTGTATTGCGGGGCATAACAGACATCGGCCTGGAGATAATCAAGAATGGGGAAGAATAAGTTAAAAAAGTTCGCAGAAATGGAGACATTTTCTAATGTCTTCCAACCTCCCATAGAACCCATGGCAGGCCGCTGGCGCGAGGCTTATTTTCAGAATGCGAATCCCATTGTTCTTGAATTGGGATGCGGGCGAGGCGAATATACGGTAGGTTTGGCGCAGAAATATCCTGATAAGAACTTTATAGGAGTCGATATCAAGGGTGCACGCATGTGGGCAGGCGCCAAGCAGGCAGAGCAAATGGGTATGAGAAATGTAGCATTTCTGCGTACGAACATTGAGTTCATTACTTCTTTTTTTGATAAAAATGAAGTGGATGAGATTTGGATTACTTTTTGTGATCCTCAAATGAAAAAGGCCACCAAGCGTTTGACTTCTACCTATTTTATGCAACGTTATCAAGAGATTGTCAAACAGGATGGACTGATACATCTCAAGACGGATAGCCCGTTCCTTTATACTTATACTATGGAAATGCTGCGGCTTAATCCTTATCCGGTATTATGCTCAACAGACGATTTATATGCTGATTCTCTCGATTCCATCGATGCTTTCGCGGACGCAAGAGCTCTACAGACCCATTATGAGAGACAATGGCTTGACCGAGGTTTAAGTATTAAATATATTGAGTGGCAACTTACTCCTCTTGCGCATTTTGACGAACCGACCATCGAAATAGAGAAAGATACTTATCGCTCTTATGGGCGTAATTATATCGAGGGCAAAACCAACTCATAAGTCGTATGAAAAAGATTATCTTATTTACATTGTCAGCAATGCTGTTTGCTGCATGTACCCAACAACCTAAAGTTATGAAAAACGAAGCAATTGACAACATCATGACCCGCGTTTCTGTACGTGAGTTTACGGGTGGGAAAATCTCTGCCGAGCAGATTGACACTCTTCTGCGTGCCGCTATGGCTGCGCCATCGGCCATCAATCGCCAACCATGGGCATTTATTGTTGTAACAGATGAAACTATTATCGCTCAGTTGGGTGAGGCGTTACCTTATTCGCGTTGTAGCAATCATCCGGCATGTGCTATCATACCTTGCGGTGACTTGAGCAAAGCGATTGAAGGTGAGATGGGGGCATTTTGGATTAATGATGTGTCGGCTGCTACGGAGAACTTGTTACTGGCCGCACATGCAATGGGACTTGGGGCAGTATGGACAGGACTTCATCCGGATATGAAACGGGCAACGATGGTACAGCAGTTACTGGGATTGCCGGAACATATTATCCCATTATGTGTTGTGCCTGTTGGTGTTCCAGCAGAGCATCCTGCCATTAAGGATAAATACATCCCGGAGAATATACACTACAACAAATGGTAAAAATTAAATTATGGCAAAAATCGTTGTTTTCACCGGTGCAGGTGTAAGTGCTGAGAGTGGTTTAGGCACATTCCGTGACAGTGATGGACTTTGGGAACATTATCGCGTTGAAGATGTATGTACCCATGAGGCATGGTTGCGCAATCCGCAGTTGTGTGTTAAATTCTATAATGACCGGCGCCGCGACACCTTAGCGGCAAAACCGAATGCAGCACACATAACTATTGCTAAATTGCAAGAGGTGTTCCCGGATACAGAAATCATCACACAGAATATCGATGATTTGCACGAACGTGCCGGAGCAAAAAATGTGGTTCATCTCCATGGAGAGATAACCAAACTACGCTCCGAGAACAACGAAACGGCTACTGTGCCCTTGAAGGGATGGGAGCAACATTACGGAGATCGTCATCCGGATGGTTCGTTGCTACGGCCTTACATCGTTTTCTTCGGAGAAGGAGTGCCTTATTTCGATGAAGCGTGTCGCATTGCCGCTACGGCTGATATCATGATTGTAGTGGGCACAAGTCTCAATGTTTATCCTGCTGCTTCGTTGCTGCACTACACACGTCCAGGAATTCCTATCTACTTTGTAGACCCCGGACAGCCCGAATTCGGTATGTGGGCAGATCGAATCACTCATATCAAGAAAAAAGCCACTGAGGGAGTGCCTGAACTTGTGGAAAAATTAATAAATCATAAATAATATTTATTGTGTATCCGCAGCAAGTTATAGATGCTTTGCGCCACGTGCGCTATCCCGGAACGGGGAAAGATTTGATAGAGAGCGGGATGTTAGAAGACGATATCCGCATCTCTGGTTTTGAAGTATCGTTCTCTCTTATCTTTCAAAAAGATAACGATCCTTTCATGAAGTCGGTGATTAAAGCGTCCGAAGTAGCTTTGCAGACCTATATAGACCCGAACGTTACAGCAAAGATCCATACTAAGTTTATCAAGCAAAACGGCCAATCGCCAACAGCCAATCACCAATCGTCCTTACAGGCCAAGCATATCATCGCTATCCATAGTGGAAAAGGCGGTGTGGGTAAATCGACCGTAGCGGCTAACTTAGCAGTGGCGTTAGCGCAAAAAGGATATCAGGTCGGGCTGTTAGATGCAGATATCCACGGACCATCTATGCCTAAGATGTTTCATACGGAAGATTGTCGTCCCGTTTCCGTGGAAATTGATGGCAGAACACTTATCGAACCCATTGAGCAATATGGTGTCAAGATGCTCTCGATAGGTTTCTTTGTAAATCCGGAACAAGCGGTTATATGGAGAGGTGGTATGGCATCGAATGCTATCAAACAGCTTATTGAAGATGCCCATTGGGGAGAACTGGATTATTTCTTGATTGACCTTCCTCCGGGAACAAGTGATATTCATTTAACCCTGATTTCATCGATACAATTGACAGGTGTAATTGTGGTTACAACGCCTCAACCCGTGGCACTTGTGGATGCGCGAAAAGGCGTGGAGATGTTCCAAAACGAAAAAATCAACGTGCCTATTTTGGGGCTTATCGAAAACATGGCATGGTTCACTCCGGCAGAATTACCGCAGAACAAATATTATATTTTCGGCAAAGAAGGAGGAAAAGCACTGGCTGAAGAATTGCATATCCCATTGTTAGGGCAGATTCCTTTGGTGCAATCTATCCGTGAGGGTGGCGATGAAGGAATGCCAATTGCCTTACAAACAGGTCACCCAGCAGCTGCTGTTTTTGAAAAAATAGCCAATAGCCTGAATAAACTGTAAATCGTTCAATCGTCAATGGTCAACGATCTCGGCACAGCGCCCGTACATAAACTGCTTTTTAAATACGCGATGCCTGCCATTATTGCAATGACAGCGACTTCGTTGTATAATATTGTCGATAGTATATATATCGGCCATGGTTGCGGTGCATTGGCATTGGGCGCTTTGACGGTAGCCAAACCATTTATGGATATCTGCGCAGCATTTGGCAGTTTGGTGGGAGTAGGTGCTTCTTCGTTGCTGGCTATTTATCTGGGAGAAAAAGATTATGACCGGGCAAATCGTGTCTTAGGCAATGTCATTGTGATGAATATTATCCTATCGGCCATCGTGATGGCGGTAGGTTTGATATGGTTAGATCCCATTTTATTGGCTTTCGGAGCGAGCGAGGATACTTTATTATATGCGCATGAATATATGGAGATTATCCTTTATGGAAATATCCTAACGCATATCTATTTCGGCCTTAATGCTATGCTTCGCTCTGCCGGACATCCACGATTCTCGATGACGGCAACCATCGTAGCGGTAGTGATCAATATTATCCTTGATCCTATTTTTATCTTCGGTCTCAAGATGGGTGTTCGAGGTGCTGCATTGGCAACGGTTATCAGTCAAGCAGTGGCGGTTGTTTGGCAGTTCACCAAGTTTATGGATAAGAACGAATTAGTTCGATTTCATCGGGGAATTTGGCGATTGAACAGGCACATTACAAGTCGTGCATTGGCTATTGGAATGTCGCCATTCTTATACAATATTGCTCATTGTTTTGTGGTTATCATCATCAATAATCAACTTAAGAATTTCGGTGGCGATATGGCGATTGCGTCTTATGGCGTGATAAACCGCCTGACATTTGTTTTTGCGATGATTGTAATGGGCTTGAATCAAGGAATGCAACCAATTGCAGGATATAACTACGGAGCAAAGAAATACGATAGAATGCTTAAATCTTTCTATCTTACTGCACTCTATGCGACAGGCGTAATGGGAATTGTGTTTATCTTAGGTGAATGTTTCCCTATGCTGATGACAAAGATGTTTACACACGATCCGGTTCTTATTGACTTGACAATCAAGCCAATGCGTATCATCTGTTCTTCCATGTTAATCATCGGTTTCCAAATGGTAACGGGAAACTTATTCACATCGATAGGGAAGGCCGGAAAATCCATTTTCCTGAGTCTCACGCGTCAGGTTATTTATCTCATTCCGCTGACCCTTCTTCTGCCTATGGTTTTTGCTGATCCGCTGGATGGAGTGTGGTGGGCTATTCCTGCCAGCGACACGCTTTCGGCAATCACGGCTGTTATAGTACTTTTAGCCTCGCGTAGAAGTCTGCATATGCATACTACAACTGCCCCGCTTCCACAAGATTAATGACGCGCTCGGTGATACGATCTTTATCATTGGCATCGTATTCTTCCTTCAGATCGTTTTTGAATAATTTCGCTACAAACTGCCAGAAATTGGCTGAGGCTTTGCCTTTGTATTGTTTGATGAGTTCGTAACTCGTGCGATCTGTTTCGCGATCCAGAAGCAGCATAAGCATCATGCCTTGGCTGGCATACATACCCCGAAAATCTTTCTCATATTTTTTGAATAATTGCTTTTCGAAGGAGTGCCACCATTTTTTTCTGCTTTTTGTGTCCGGCAGTTTGGCTAATTCTTCATCAGCATATGCCATGTCTTTCGTAATCATCTTAGCATAAGGCAGGCATTTTTTCACATCCCGCACAGTCCGCCAATAAAACTTCTCCTGTTTCTTGCTTTTAAACTGCATTGGCGGATAAACCCATACTTCATGCAACCACGCCAAGTACATGGTATCTCCGTTCTGGATACGAATCATACAGGAATCCAGGTACTGTTCTGCAGCAAACATCTGCATGCTCACCAATAGAACTAAACATATGTGCAGTAATCGCTTCATATTCATCAGTCACGATGAACGTAATGGTTCATTTTTATGTTACTGACAAAAACCGTGCCAACTCAAACCGTTAGGTGTTTGGAAAAATGCAACATTTTTGGCAAAAATCGCATGGATTTTTACACGTATAACATAGCTATTGCATACGTGTTACATAGGTAATGATACCGATGAGATACCGAGAGGTGGAAATTTAGAACATTTTTGCTTTAGTAATTCAAAGCAAATACCACTCTTCCTGCAGATGGTTTACCCGTTACCATACAAGTTCCCGGTTCGCTGTGATGACCCGGAAGATCTGCCAACGGGATGCAACGGATTGTGGCTTTCGTCTCATCTTTGATGCGTTGTTCGGTCTCTGCTGTGCCATCCCAATGAGCGAGAATGAAACCACCTTTCTTCAGTTCCTCTTTGAACTCATCATAGCTATTCACTTCACGCGTGTTAGCGATACGGAAATCAAGGGCTTTCTTAAGCAGGTTCTTCTGAATTTCTTCTAGCAGATTTTGCACAATTGTTACGATTCCATCGATAGAAATCGTCTCTTTAGTTTGTGTGTCACGGCGTGCAATTTCAATCGTATTATTTTCTAAATCACGTCCGCCCATTGCCAAACGAACAGGCACACCTTTCAGTTCATAATCTGCAAACTTATAGCCAGGAGTATATTTTTCATCAGCATCCACTTTGACACGAATACCGAGCGCCTTCAACTGGTCAGCTATTGGATTAAGTTTCTCCAAAAGTGCATTCAGTTGCTCAGGAGCCTTGAAAATAGGTACAATAACTACTTGAATCGGAGCCAGATGTGGCGGAAGAACGAGTCCGTTATCATCCGAGTGCGTCATGATAAGCGCGCCCATCAGACGTGTAGAAACACCCCAACTGGTTGCCCAAACATATTCGTATTTGTTCTCTTTACTCAAGAATTGCACGTCAAAACTCTTGGCGAAGTTCTGTCCGAGGAAGTGACTTGTACCGGCCTGTAGTGCTTTGCCATCTTGCATCATCGCTTCGATGCAGTACGTATTCAGCGCGCCTGCAAAACGCTCATTTGGCGATTTAACACCCTTCACAACCGGTATAGCCATTACGTTCTCTGCGAAATCAGCATATACATCGAGCATCTCACGTGCATAATCCTCAGCTTCCTCTTTCGTGGCATGTGCTGTATGACCTTCTTGCCAGAGGAACTCTGCCGTACGTAAGAACAAGCGCGTGCGCATTTCCCAGCGCATAACGTTACACCATTGATTGCACAGAATAGGCAGATCACGATATGAAGAAATCCAGTTTTTATAGGTGCTCCAGATGATAGTCTCCGAAGTAGGACGAATAATCAATTCTTCCTCCAGTTTAGCCTGTGGGTCAACAACAACTCCCTTACCATTCGGATCGTTCATCAAACGATGGTGCGTCACAACCGCACATTCTTTAGCAAAGCCTTCTACATGCTCAGCCTCACGGCTCAAAAAAGATTTAGGAATGAGCAAAGGGAAATAAGCATTTTTTACACCCTTCTCTTTGAAACGTCGATCCAATTCTGCTTGAATCGTTTCCCAGATAGCATAACCGTATGGTTTTATAACCATACAACCGCGAACTGCACTCTGCTCTGCCAAATCAGCTTTTACTACCAGTTCGTTATACCATTTCGAATAATCCTCTGCACGAGGAGTCAATTTCTGAAAATTTGCCATATATATGTTTTCTATTTTTCAAAATCGGGTGCAAAATTACAAAATTTCTTGCATATATGCAAATTTTTTACTAATTTTGCAGCGTTAAAATACGTTCTTATGAAAGTTAAATATCTTATTCTAGGCTTCATTATGTTAGCCTCCTGTACTCAAAAAATGTCGATGGAATCGGAAGAAAATGCGTCTCGTGGTGTACAACAAGCTGCAGCGCTTTGGACAGAACAAGATGGTACTAAAGCAGAGTTTGATCAGCTGGTGGCAGATTATTTATGTCAAACAGATGAAGAAAAACAAGCGCTGTTTGAGTCACTCAGCCGAATATTTGAGAATATCTATCAATCGGCAGATATGCTAACGGTAGAATTATTGCGACCAACGCAATTGACTAACGCTTCCGAACCGCAAGAACCTGATTGGATTATGTCAGGATATAGTCCATTGGCGCATTTTTCGGATGATATGTTTGCTAATAAACTTGCCTTTATCACTATCATCAATTTTCCGCACTATACGTTAGAGGAAAAGAATACACTCGGGCGTAATTGGAGTCGTCAAGAATGGGCGTATGCACGTATGGGGGATGTATTTACAACCCGTGTCCCTGCCGAAGTAAACACTCGTCTTGCGCAAGTCTTTGCCAATGCGGAGAACTATATAGCCGATTATAATATCTACATGGGAAATCTGCGTACGGAAGATGGCAGACAACTATGGACGGACGATGTCATTTTACTCAGTCACTGGAATTTGCGTGACGAATTGAAGGCCTTGTACCAATCGGATAATTTAGAAACCAGAGGAAAGAACCGCGAGAAGCAGGAAATGATTTATCAAGTGATGCAACGCATTGTTAATCAGACAATTCCAAAAGCCGCTATCAATGGATCTACTTTTGTTTGGAAACCCTATTCCGATGCCTCGGAAAGCGAACCCTATACGCGCTATGAGAGGATATTAGATATAGCCCATGCCTATTTTGCAGAAGACAGATATTGTCCATCTGCACCAACGGGTATTATGCGTAATTTTGAAGAAGGCGTTGAAATTCCCGCCGATGAATTAGATAGTTTGTTCCGTGCCCTAGTTGGATCGAAGCAAGTACAGCAAGTGGCTGCCATAATAAAAGAACGTTTAGGTAGAGAATTGCGTCCGTATGATATATGGTTCGATGGTTTTAAAGCGCGTGCATCGTTGAACGAAGATGAATTATCCGCACAAACTCGGAAACTATATCCTAATGCTGAGGCTTTTGCTGCAGACCAATCCCGTTTGCTTCAACAGATGGGATTTTCCTCGATGAAATCGAAAGAAATAGCCTCTCACATAGCCGTAGAACCTGCTCGCGGTTCCGGTCACGCATGGCCATGCCTTGGCAGAAAAGAAGATGCCCGTCTGCGCACCCGCATTGCTTCCACCGGTATGGATTATAAAGGTTATAACATCGCCGTACATGAGTTTGGCCATTGTGTAGAACAAGTTCTGGATATGTATTTCATTGATCATTATATGCTTTCCGGTGTGCCAAATACGGCATATACAGAGGCTTCTGCATTCTTATGGCAGCATCGCGATTTGCAGTTATTACCCGGAGCAAAAATGGGCAACGGAATTCATAATCCGGATGAAGTTTTTGATCAATTTTGGTCAATGTATGAAATTATGGGTGTTAGTTTGGTCGATATGGCTATGTGGCGATGGATTTATGCGCATCCAAAAGCTACAGCAAAAGAACTTTGTGAGGCAACTATACAGATTGCTAAAGATGTTTGGAATCAATACTACGAACCGGTTTTAGGCGAACATAACTGTATTCTATTAGGTGTATACAGCCACATGGTTAACGCCCCGATGTATCTACCGAATTATCCATTAGGTCATATTGTTCAATATCAATTGGAGGAACACTTGGCTGGTTGTAAAACGCAACAAGAATTCGCTCAAGAATACGAGCGCATTTATCGTTTAGGCCGATTGACGCCAAAAGAGTGGATGATTCAGGCTGTAGGAGAAGCGCCATCTATTGAGCCTATACTCCGCGCAGTGGATACGCTTTGCGTAAAGACTCAAAACGAGTAGGATCTGCTTTGAGAGATTGTGTAATAGCAGCGAGCCATGGTTCGTTGCTATTTTTGCAATTTGAGGATACTCCGGAATAGGGATATTTAGAGAGATCTATTTTCGGTAATTCGAATTGTTCTGCAATGCCATCAAGACACATTTGAGAGGCATTTCGTTTGCCTTCTACAGAATAACCTGCTATATGCATAGAAGCAAGCAAAGCATGTCGCAATACGTCGGGATGGATATTGGGCTCATTTTCCCATGTATCTATAATATACGGATGTCCGCTACGCAAAAGTGCTTGCTCATCGATAACTCCCCCTCTTGCTGCATTAATAATTAAGGCATTGGGTTTACATTGGGTTAGAAATGACTCATCGCACATATGGTAGGTGGATGTATCAAGCGGCACGTGGAAAGTGATAATATCGCAATTTTTGGCGATTTCATCGAGTGGAACACCGATTCCTTTTGGCGGATCATTAAGCAACACAGTATATCCTTTCCGCTTAGCCATCTTAGCTACCAAAGAACCAACATGCCCGACACCAACTATTCCGATTATTGGCGACTTATGAGTTTTTATTTTTTCAATTTTATATTCCAGGAGAGCTTCTTCTATATAATCGCAAACCGCTTGAGCGTTACAACCAGGACAAGACATCCATTGAATACCATGGCATTCGCAATATGCTGTATCTATATGATCGTAACCAATCGTGGCTGTGCAGACAAGTCGCACGCGCGATTCGCTTAATAAAGCCTCATTTACTTTGGTGCGAGTTCGTATGACCAAGACATCTGCATTCTGTATGGCGGCAGCATCTATTTCTTCCGATTCCATCGGATAAATATCGACGGTTGGCCATACGTTTTGAACGGCTTCGACGATAAAAGGAATATGTTTGTCGCAAATGATCCGCATGGATTATATATCATCTAACGTTTAAACCAGGTAATAATAAGGTAATAATAAGGTAAAAACACCGATCAATAATGCTTATTTAATTTGATCAGTACTTAATATTGTCAATCAGTCTTACGGGGCCACAATAAACGGTGACGCAACCGATAGCATGATGGAAGGTATTTGTGGGAAGCAGTGTCGATTGATCTACTATTTCATAGTATTCCACTTCTAACCCCGGAACGGCATTGATGGTATCAATAACGCGCTGTTGAACCTCAGAAACAGAAGCTGATTTAGCCCATTTTAACGAGTCAAATAGCGTTTTACTAATTGCAAGAGCCGTTAGTTTTTCACTATCTGAAAGCCTCTCATTACGACTGGATAATGCTAATCCCGAATCTTCGCGAATTATAGGACAATCCACAATCTGCAAATTACCGAATGTTCCTGCCATAGAACTACGTTCTACCATATGATGGATGATAGCCAATTGCTGAAAATCTTTCTCCCCGAAATAAGCTTTATCCGGCTGAACAAGGTAGAATAATCTACTGACAACTTGCACTACACCGTTAAAATGTCCCGGGCGCATTTTACCTTCCATCACTTTGTCCAATCCCGCAAAATCAAATGCGAACGTTGTATTCAATTCTTCTTCTGAATACATTTCTTCGGGTGTAGGAGCAAAAACAAAATCTGCACCAATAGAACTAAGTAATTCAGCATCACGCTCTATGTTACGAGGATACTTGGCCAGATCTTCTTTGTTATTGAATTGAGTTGGGTTTACAAAAACAGAAACAAAGCAGACATCATTTTCTTCTACTGCTTTTTGAACGAGCGAAGCATGACCTTGATGCAAAGCACCCATAGTAGGAACCAAGCCAATCGTTTTTCCCTCGTTCTTACATACCTTAACGGCTGCCTGTAAGTCTTTTTTCGTTGTAATGATTTGCATATCTAAATTATTAAAATTTTTAACAAAATATCAAAAAAACGCGCAAAGTTAGTCAAAAATACTCGAAAAATAAAATTTTTCGTCACTTTTTTTTGTTTTTTTTTCGATATGTCATTTTTTTTTCGTACCTTTGCACTGCGAATAAAATGTGCATATGCCTATGAAAGAGCCGAAACGTATCTTATTTATCTCTCAGGAGATCAGCCCTTATTTGGCAGAAGAGACGCCAATACGCCTTCTCAATCGTCAGCTTCCAGAGTATTTTCAGGGGCATGGTTTTGAGACGCGTACGTTTATGCCTAAATTCGGTGAAATAAACGAGCGTCGCAATCAATTGCACGAAGTGATTCGTTTATCCGGAATGAATCTGATAATCGAGGAATCTGATCATCCACTATTAATAAAGGTTGCATCAATCCAGACCGCTCGCATTCAAATTTATTTCATAGATAATGATGATTTATTCCATCGTCGTAAAGGTGTTTGTGATGAAAATGGAGAGGAATATGCAGATAATGACGATCGCGTGATTTTCTATGCCCGCGGCGTGATAGAGACAGTAAAGAAATTGCGTTGGACACCGGATGTTATATTATGCTCCGGTTGGATGAGTGCATTGGCTCCACTATACTTAAAGAAAGCATTTAATGATGAGCCATTTTTCGCTAACTCAAAGATAGTGGTGATGTTAGATGAAAATGAGTATAGGAAACCTTTCTCGACTAAATTTACGGATAAACTACGTCTGGATGGTATTACGAATACCGATGTTCGTTCAATAGCAGGTTTCCCGGTTGGCTATGAGGAGTTAATGCGGCTTGCAGTAGATTATTCGGATGCTGTCGTTTATGCTATGCCGAAGGTCAACCAGCGTCTTATGAACTATGCAGAGACGAAAGGAATACCTATTTTACCATATCAGGAATGTGCGGATTTGGTAGAAGCTTGCAAGCGTCAATATGATTTCTACATGTCGTTGCTACCGCTTGAAGAGGAGGACTTTATCTATTGAAGATTAAGCAGATAATAGGAGTATTGGCTGTTATTGCGTGCTGCGGGACGGCATGCAAGAATGATATCGCTAACACTGGAGAGTCGGTGTTAGATGAGGATGATGCAATTGTTGTGCTCGCGGATACCTTCTCTTTACTTTCTTCCATTGATAGTTGCCGTGCCATCATCTCTCAAGCGGATTCTTTCTTGCTCGGTGAGATAGAGACCGATTATGGACTTTTGCGTGCGTCTATACTCACGCAATTGGCTTGTCCTGAGGGTTATTCTTATCCTGAAGGTTTCTCTGCTGAAGCAGTTGATTCTATTTGCCTATTTGTGAATTATTCTACATGGGTAGGTGATGCCAACTCACCCATGGCAGTAAATGCTTATCGAATGGATAAAGGTACATTTTTGTATAATGGCACCTATCCGACTGATTTGAATATTGACGATTACTGCTCACGTGAAAAGAGTATTCTCACCAACCATCGTATCGTTGTAGCATCCGAAAAGAGGGACTCTATCCGTAATCAGAATGGAGATTATATCCCAATGATTCGTATGCGCACGAACGACGATTTCTTGCAGTATTTTGCATCCATCCAGTCATTTGAGAGTCAAGCAGCTTTTAATGAACTCTTCAATGGTATTCTTATTGAGACATCTTTTGGTTCATCTACTATATTGAACATAACTGATGTAGCATTAGGTGTGTACTATCATTTTTCGTATAAAAAAGGCGACCGTGATACGCTGGTGAGCGATATGAAAGCATTCTACGCCAATTCAGAAGTGCGCACGGTCAATCATCTGCAGTACCAGGATAAGAAAGAATGGGTAGAGGCATTAGAGAAAGATTCCAATACCTATAATTATATTATCGCGCCCGCGGGTATATATACGCGTTTGCGCTTCCCGATGAAACAAATAGCCGACACGATTTTTAGTAAGGTGGGAGACAAGCGTCCGTATGTAAATAAGGCGGAAGTGCAAGTGTTGGTTAGTAATCTCTTCACAGGCACATCGAGCAAGGTGACTCGTAATGATTGGTTGCAACCGGCAAGTTATATGTTGCTTGTACGAGAAGAAAGTATGGATCGATTCTTCAATAAGCGAGAATTACCGTCCGATACTTGTGCATTATTAGGGCAGTTGACCCAAGGTACCGATTCGTTGGGCAATACTATTTATTACTATACGTATGATATGTCGGATTTCATGACGAATCAGTTACGTAAGCGTACGGAAGATATTATCTTGAATATGCTTTTGGTACCAGTAACGGTAGAAATGAGTACCACATCTTATTCAACGACCGCAGTTTCATCTGTTCGGCAAGAACAAACGGTATCTGCAACGAAGATACATTCGGCCAAGAACGGAATGAAATTTGAATTGGTCTATAGCGGCTTCTAAAAAAAGCGACTCGTATGAGCCGCTTTTTTTATCCTGCATTTTGCAGTTGTATGAGTTTCTCTTTTCCTAATTTCTCTTGAGCGTAAGCTTTGGAGACCGTGAATGTCTGTGTTTTGCCCATGTTCTTTTGGCTAGGCAATTCGAACATTAAATCCGTCATAACCGTTTCCATTAGTCCGCGTAAGCCACGTGCGCCAAGTTTATATTCCAGAGCCTTATCCACAATAAAATCCAACATGTCGTCATCAAATGTGAGTGTCACATTATCCATGGCGAGTAGTTTCTTGTATTGCTTTGTTAGTGCATTTTTGGGTTCTGTAAGGATATTGCGCAGCGCCTCGCGTGAAAGCGGTTGCAGGTATGTTAGAACAGGCAAACGGCCGATTATCTCGGGGATAAGTCCGTAGGATTTGAGATCTTGCGGAGCAATATATTGCAGTAAGTTGTTTTTATCCACCAAAGCGGACTGTTGTTGTGCTGCAAAACCAACGGCTTGTGTGTTTAATCGCTGTGAGATTTTACGTTCGATGCCATCAAAAGCTCCACCGCATATAAAGAGAATATTTTTCGTATCAACATGAATCAGTTCCTGTTCCGGATGCTTTCGTCCGCCTTGTGGCGGTACATTTACGATTGAGCCCTCCAGCATCTTCAATAAACTCTGTTGAACTCCTTCTCCACTCACATCGCGGGTGATAGACATATTCTCCGATTTACGGGCAATTTTGTCGATTTCATCGATAAAAACGATGCCTCTTTGTGCTTTTGCTACATCGTAATTAGCATCTTGTAATAGACGAACCAACAGTGATTCTACATCTTCACCAACATACCCTGCTTGAGTGAGAGCAGTAGCATCTCCAATAGCAAAAGGCACTTTTAGCAATTTGGCAATTGTGCGTGCTAACAGAGTCTTACCGGTTCCTGTAGAACCAACGAGTAGGATATTGCTTTTTTCTATCTCTACATCATCATTGCTAATCTCTTGTAGCACACGCTTGTAATGGTTGTAAACAGCCACAGAAAGGAAGCGCTTGGCATCTTCCTGGCCGATGACATATAAATCAAGGAAATCCTTGATGGCTTGCGGTGTCGGTAAGGATTCTAAACTCAAACCAGAGTTTTTATCCCCTATTGTCTTGGGCCTTGCCGCAATAATTTTATGTCCTGCTTCGATGCATTCGTCACATATGAGCACTTCTCCATCCATACCGGAGAACATCTCTGGCATGACGCGCCCACAAAAACTACATGCATGGCTGTTCCGTTTAACCATTATTCTTTGCGTGTATAGACTTTATCAATCATACCGTACTCCAACGCCTCGGCCGCTGTCATCCAGTGGTCACGATCGGCATCTTGACGGATTTGCTCCATCGATTTGCCGGATTTATCGGAGATTATCTGATAAAGTTCATCTTTGAGTTTAAGAATCTCTTTCGCTGTTATCTCAATATCACTTGCTTGTCCCTGAATGCCACCGAGAGGCTGATGAATCATAACACGGCTGTGGGGCAGCGCAGCACGCATGCCTTTTTCGCCGGCAACGAGTAACACAGCACCCATCGATGCAGCCAATCCCGTACAAATAGTAGCAACACGAGCCTTGACAAACTGCATGGTATCATAGATGCCCAATCCTGCATATACAGAACCACCGGGAGTGTTGAGATAAAGATTAATATCGCGTTCACTATCCACAGAATCCAGATAAAGCAGTTGAGCCTGAATGACATTTGCTGTGTAGTCATTTACCTCTGTACCAAGGAAAATAACACGATCCATCATCAAACGACTGAATACATCCATTTGCGTCACATTTAACTGGCGCTCTTCAAGGATAGTCGGCGAAATATATCCACCGCTCGCGCGGGTTTGATCCATGCTGCGAGACATTACGTTCTCTACATGCATAGAGTTCAAACCCTGCGAAACAGCGAATTTTAAGAAATCATTCTTCATTATTGTTTTTTCGTCTAATAAGAACGATTATTTTTTCTCTGCTTTTTTCTCAGCGCGACGAGCTTGTGCCAACTGGATATCATAAGCAATCGGCGAAGCGATAAACAGAGAAGAGTAGGTACCTACGATGACACCCATAAGAAGTGCAAACACGAAACCACGAATAGTCTCGCCACCGAAAGTGAAAATAGCCAGCAATACAACAAACGTAGACATAGACGTAGAGAACGTACGGCTGAGCGTGTTGTTCAACGCATCGTTGATGTTGATTTTTCTTTCACGTTTCGGATAGAGTCCATTGTATTCACGGACACGGTCGAAGATAACCACGGTATCGTTGATAGAATAACCGATAACGGTCAGGATAGCAGCAATAAATGCTTGGTCAATCTCCATAGAGAAAGGCATAATCTTCCAAAGAATAGCATACAAACCAAGGATGATTACTGTATCGTGAGCCAAAGCGGTCAATGCACCTACTGAGTAAGCAAAGTTACGGAAGCGGAGCAAGATATAGAGGAAGATAACAACAAGCGCAGCCAATACAGCCCAGATGGCACTGGTTGTGATATCATCTGCAATGGCCGGTCCTACTTTCTGGCTTGACATAATTCCTACTTCGGCATTCGAATCGGTAGAACGGAAGTCATCGAAAGAAATATTCTCGCCCAAGAACGGCTTGCAGCCTTCGTACAACAAAGCTTCGATTTGCTCATCTGCCTCTGCAGTCTCCTCGTGGATACGATAGTTGGTAGAGATACGAACTTGGTTAGCGTCATTACCAAAGGTAATCACGTTTAAGCCAAAGGTTTCTCCTTCTTCCAATGTAGCTTTGAATACATCATCCAAACTCTCTCGTACGTCTTGCGTGTTTATGTTTTGATCAAAACGAACAACATAGTTACGACCTCCGGAGAAATCAATACCAAGATTCAGTTTACCGAAGATATGTGGTTCCAATCCAAGAACAGCGAAGATAACAATTGCTCCTGAAATACAGTATGCAATCTTACGTGCCTTGACAAAGTCGAAATGAATGTTCTGCAGGAAGTTCTTCATCAAACGAGTGGTGAAAGTCAGTTCCTTAGCACCATCGCGCTTGCTATAGTCTTCGAGCAACAGACGGGTAATAAATACGGCCGTTAAGAACGAAGAAATAATACCAATCATGTAGGTAACAGCGAAACCTTTGATAGGACCTGTACCGAAGATAGCCAAGATGGCACCGGTCAGGAATGAAGTAACGTTGGCATCAACGATAGCAGAAATGGCACCCTTGAAACCATCTTCGATAGCTTTACGCATACCCTTTCCTGCGCGCAATTCTTCACGAATGCGCTCGTAAATAAGTACGTTAGCATCGACAGCCATACCCATTGTAAGGACGATACCGGCAATACCCGGTAAGGTCAAAACAGCACTAAACGATGCGAGAATACCAACCAACAGGAATACGTTGCAAACCAAAGCTGCGTCGGCAATCAGACCAGGAATCCATCCATAATAGAAGATCATATAAATGAGGATCAGGATGAAACCGAGAGCGAAGGACCAGAGACCGGATTGAATAGCTTCACGACCTAACGAAGGACCAACAACACTCTCTTCGATGATGCGAGCAGGAGCCGGCATTTTACCGGATTTCAATGTGTTAGCCAAGTCTTTTGCTTCTTCAACAGTAAAGTTACCGGTGATACGGCTATTACCGCCCGCAATTTCATTCTGTACTGTTGGGAAGGAATATACATATCCATCCAGAACAACTGCTACGGACTTACCGATGTTGTCTTTTGTCAAACGCTGCCAGGTCTTAGCACCCTCTGCGTTCATTGACATCGAAACCTCTGCATAAGCACTAAATTGCGAGAAGTCTGCGCGCGCATCGGTAATAACGTCACCTTCGAGGCTTGCGCGACCATCACGTTGTGCTTTTAATGCAACGAGTTGATAATAAGCGTTAGCTTCGTCAATAGCCTTAACTGTCCAATAGAAACGAGCGTCACGCGGCAGGATAGCTTTGGCTATCTGCGAGTTCAGCATAGCGTTTACTTTTGCGGTATCTACATAGTGAACCGTACCGACAACCGGACCGCGATAAGCTTGACCGGCTTGATTGATGGACGGGTTCAGGATAGCGAAGAGCGGATTATTTTTCTTGTACTCAGCCAATTGAGCGGCTTGATCTGCCTCTAAAGCTGCACTATCTGTGCCGAGGTTTTCTACGAGGTCAGCCAATTCGTCACCCTCTGCTTTCGGAGTCTCTTCTTTTGCTTTTACTTCCTCTTTCGGAGTTTCCTCTGCTGTTTCAGGAGCAGAAGCGGCGAACTCACGATTGATTTGTGCCAGCATCGGCAGCAACTCAGAAGCCTCATAAGTCTCCCAGAATTCAAGGTTAGCAGAACCTTGGAGGAGTTTACGGACACGTTCCGGTTCTTTAATACCCGGTAACTCAATCAAGATACGACCCGGTTGAGCCAGTTTTTGGATGTTCGGTTGTACAACACCGAAACGGTCAATACGCGTACGGAGTACGTTGAATGAGTTTTGAATAGCGCCATCAACCTCTTCGCGGATAACTTTCTCAACTTCTGCGTTAGTGGAAGTAAGCGTTATTTTGTCTTTGAGCTCGAATGTGGAGAAAATAGATGCTAATTGGCCATCAGGATCTATTTCACGATACGACTCAATGAAGAGCGTTACGAAATCAGCACCGCTCGATTTTTGTTTTTGGCGCGCTAACGCCATAGCCTCTTTGTAGTTCGGCGTTTCGTTGTGTCCGCTCAAAGCATCCAGAATGTCAGGAACAGACACTTCCATTGTTACGTTCATACCACCTTTGAGGTCAAGACCAAGATTGATCTCTTTCTCGCGGCACTCTTTGAGCGTGTAACCAAACCAAACTTTCTTAGCAGCAATAGAGTCGAGGTACAAGAACTCTTTTGCATTGTCACCTGCAGCGTACTCTTTGGCTTTCTTGTCATAATGGCTCGTAACCAGCGAGAACGACAGGTAGAAGGCGCATACCAACGCAAGGCACACCGCCAAAATTCTAACAAGTCCTTTGTTTTGCATAATTGTTTTTGTTATTTTGTTTTTATTGTTAAAAAGTTTCACTTTTGCATGTGTATAACGCGCACATTCGTGTGCGATACACAAAAAGTGCGCAAAATTACAAAAAATATTTGACATGTGCAAGAAAAAAGCAGAAAAACTTGTGTATTTACAATTTTTATTGTACTTTTGCAGTCGGTTTATGGAGTCATAAGCAGAAAAAAGATCGTTCAAAGCGATGTATCGCCGTTGGATATACATGGCGATCGCTATCTTGGCAGCAGCCTTGTTGCCGGTAAAGCCTGTGTTCTTGTTTCAAGAGGACAAAGGCATCATCTACGTCCGCAGTTTTTCCATGGATCAGAAAGAGTTTGTGGTGACGCAAACGGAAATGAAAACAGGGATTGAGCAAATCACAGCAACGATGTCGGTCAAGGGACTGTATTATTGCTATAAAGTGATGTTATGGGGCACGATATTATGTTTGCTGTGTTTCTACCGTCGTCGTTGGCGGATAGCCATATGCACAGCTGTGACGGTTGTCGCAGGCATCTATTATGCGCTGATGATTTACTATGCCGTTCGGATGGCCGATCTCCATTATGCAACGCTCTATCCCAGCTGGACTGCTATCTTGCCGGCGATTGTGCTGCAGATGATGCTTATGACACGTCAGAACGTCATCAATTCTGTGACCGACGATGAATGGTAGCTTTGAGTTCCTGCATGATCATCGTTCTAACAAAAGCATCAAAGCGGACATATCTTCTTTTGGTTCCTCTTTTCGGGTCATAAGTAGCGAAAGGGTCGGGTTTAGATCCTCGTGTCACGTATAGTTGTGCTTCGAACCGTTGTTGCCAATATTCGTACTGTTTCGGGTCGCTAAGTGCTTTATCCATGATAGCAGAGGCTTTCTTAAAGAGGTCTTGGTTTGCTTTTTCTTCGCCTCTGGCGGGTTTGCGCTTATAATTACGCGGGTGCTTGACATCGTATGTCTCTTGCACTCCGACACCGATAATACGTCCTCTTGCGTCCCTAAAACGCTTTACACGATGGATGTGTCCGGGCGACGTTGCCCCGTTGATTTCTACGATTGCATTAGCCAGTTTTTCTCTTGCCATAGTATAGATTTTTTATCGAATCACACAATAATCACGCAATAATCACTCAATAATCACCCAATAACGGTCCGATGCAGCCCCGATTTTTACTAGCTTTACGACCTGTTTGATGGCTGAGTACGAATTTGAGTGCAAAGATACAAAAAATAAATGACATACGCAAATGCATATGCCATTTTCTGTTATTTAATTTATGATTATCTTTAATCATCAAATATATCAGCCACAAAATATTCCATTTCGTCGACATCTTTTTGTAATTTACGTGTTAGACGTAGGAACTCTTTGTGCCATTGTATCAATTCCTCTCTGGAATCATTGAGCATTAGTCGGTACAAATTCATGAGGCGACAATATAAAAGTACCTTATCCTCTGGCAAACAAGCCGCTAATGCAGATATAACATCCTTAATTGTTTCGCTCTCGGTTATTGCTTCGGGCGAAATATTTATCTTGAAATAATTATTGAGGAATCGGCAGAAAGCCTCCGCCTCTTCAGTATTTCTCATGAGATTTTCTTCCCAATCCAGCACTTGGGTGTTAATTTCTCGCTTAGCAAAATAGATTTGGAGCAAGTCCTTGCTCGTAATTTCATGTGTTACGCAAATCATGATTGCTGTTGTTTTGTAAAATATCAATCAAATCTTGTACACTTTTCCCTGATTGAGGATAAGGATCTTCACAAATTAATATACCCATAATTGATTTTTTTCTTAATAGTTTCTATCACATTATACCATTCATTCCAAGAATATGCGGCTGAAGGGTGGTATACCCCAAGAGCATGGACAACATGCCCGCTTGGCAGAGTATAATAACCAACTTCCTCGTGCTCTTTGGAATCAAAATTAATAATAAGAGGCTCGCTATCGCTCCAATATGTGTAAGGCAGATGATGCCAGAGTCTTTTACCCCACACAATCATTAATTGCGGGCGTAAGGTCTCCAATACGGAGAAGAATGCATCTTCTGACTGTTTGTATTGTGCTTTTGTTCCTGCTTGTCGAGGTGCTTTCATCGGCACTTGAAGATAGTTATAAAAAGCAACTTCATCCCAAATCAGGCTACTCTCATTAATGTTGGTCTTATGTCCGACCAGTGATCTTTCAAACTTGAGGTAGGTATTCATCCAGCCCTCTCGTTCGACATTTGGGTTGAGATAGCCCCTGATAACGTTTGTCGTGAAGTTGGCACATTCTGGATGTGCGCCACAATGTCCGCAATTTCGGCACAACTTGTTGCAATAATGGCTTTCGCCCAGAACAAGCAGTCCTGTCTTTGCGTAATTTGTACCCACATGGGGTAGGAAAAAGGGTTGCATCAACATTACTTGTTAAAAATGTCATTTAATTTGTTTTGAGCCTGCTCCTTAATAGCCGGCGTGATACTTGAACGTACAGTTGCAATTGCTGCAGTTAAAGCGGCCAAGTCATCCGTATAACCGACTACAGGAAGGAAATCGGGGATAAAATCAGTCGGTAAAATCAGGTAACCCAAAGCTCCCAAGATAACGAGCTTCTGTTTATGTGGCACATCCGGTGATGTTAATACATAGTACAGGAGCAATGCCTGATAAACGATTTTACGACCGGCTTCATTAGCCAATACTTTTACTTTGTTCCAAAATTTAGAGTCTGAATACTCCTTTTGATAGTCTGCAGTTTGAACGGCTACGGTTAAATTTTTATTCATAAGTTAATTTTTTTTGCCTTTCGGCGGTTAATAAAATTTTTAATTATGTCATTCGATTTTCGAAAGACGGTGCAAAAATATAGTTTTTATATAATATGAGCAAGCATAAGTAGATAAAAAAATATCGGTTTCCAACAAATCAGCAATGTTTGGAAACCGATAGATAGATAGTTCTAAAAACTAGGCGTTTTTTGGAAAAATCTCCTTTTGTTACATTCCGAGGTCGGTCAATTCTTGATCCGATATATCTTTATACAATTTTTTCATTTGTTCCCTAGCTTTTCGTTTCGCATCAGGCCCAATATGACTACCCACTTTTGCAAAAACAAAGGCCAAAGCAGCTAAGTCATCGCTAAAACCGACTACAGGATAGAAATCAGGAATAAGATCTAATGGAAGGATAAAGTAACCCAGTGCTCCAATAACTAATGCCTTTTCGCCGGCTGACATGCTATCTTTGGCATAATAGAGTAATAAAACTTTTGCGATAACAATCTGTCCGGCCTTTGCTGCTGTTTCCTTGAGTTTATCCCAGAAACTGGATTCGTCATAGTTTTTTTGATATTGCTCAATATTTTCAGGTTTCTTTGCCATACTTATCAATCTTAATTTTGATTAAATTTTCCTTTGATTAATTGTTGCGTATATATAATAAGTGCTAGCATTGCACATGCATGCCATGTCGTTTTAATGTTAGGCAGCCATTTTTTGAGTTTTTCGCGCGTATTTTTTTTCTGTTCCACATTATTTCCATAAATAACGGATAGCAAATCCACTTCCTGCATCCTCTCATAAACCTCATCGATGTCAATACCGTTCTTTCGTGCAAGTTTTAACTTTTTTACAGTACAAATTGATAAAGCAAGATAATAAAGGGGGTTGCCTTCGTCATAAAGTTGGTAGCCTTCGTTCCGCAAATCAATAAGTTGCTGGATATCTTCTGACTTACGACCTTCTTTTTCGTACTGTTTTAGGGAGATATCCGGTGTGTTAATAGCATTTCTGCAGAAGTTCATCGTCTGCAATTCGTTCATATCTTTGACGATAACTAACATAATTTTTACCGCAGGGATAACTTGCTTGTCTATTCTGACCAAAAGTTCTTCTGGATTAACTTCTTTTAACATTATATCCTCATCACCTTCTTTTGGTGGACGAAGAGGAAATGTGTTAACAAAATATACAAGGGACCACCATAATTGCGCATACTCTTTTTGCTCGAACCAAAGTTTCTCTAAATATTCATCGCTTTTATTTGAAACATCTATTACAAGGTCGTCGATTTTATTTGCCAATGTTTGATCGTTTTTAGAGTCGAAATGATACTCGCCCAACTCTTCTGCCAGAGCGGAACGTGAACCAAATAATTTGCTTTTCGCTTCATCTATACTATTGTTGTTGTTGTTGTTTTTATAGACTTCAAGAAGCGAAAGCAATGTTCGTAATTTAGCAGGTGGGTAATAATCTTTATAGTTCATCTCTATGTCTATTTTATGCCTATTCCCTCATAGTTATAAACTGAAAATTTATAGTTACCTTCAGAATCTGTATCTTTATTAAAACGCACATTGATAACATTGTGACAACCTAAGTGAGCAGCAAAAGCCTTCATCATCTGTTCTGCCTCGTTTCTGTCCTTGAAATATAAAGTTTTAATATGTATTTCTTCCGAGTGGTTTGGAATACGACCTTGATAGCGGTAGCTATATAATCTCACATTATCTATTCCAATGGTTTTTGCATTTCGAATCATCGTCTGTACTGTAGATTTAAAAGAACGGTAGCATGAAGGGCAAGCATATGCATATCTACTAGACCAGCCTATGTGAGATTTCTCTTTTAATTCATAATCGTTATATAACCAATAGTTTTGAATTGAATAAAGAAACGCGAAAAGTTCTGCGTCTACTTCTGGATCAAAGTGGAACTTTGTAGCACAATCATGGCAAATTGTGGCATTACAAAAACAACACGTGTAATCTCGATTTAAAAAGCCAAGATGACGCTGGCAAATTTTACATATTCCCATGTTAATAGATTTTGTAGTTACTATTAAAATTTGTTATCTTTATTTTATGCGCTGTTGACACCAGCATAAAGGTAAATGATAACTTATGCGAGTGCAAATATACAATAAAAAAATGACATACGCAAGAAAAAAGCGAAAAATTTGCGTATTTGGAAAATTTATTGTACCTTTGCAGCCGAAAAACGCTATAAGCATGGCGCTTAGTAAGACGAAAAATGGAAAAGAAGAAAAAAATAAACATTCCTACCTGGGCAAAACAAGTAATCTGTATATCCGTGGCAATTATTGCATCGGGATTATTGTTGAAACTGCCTGTTTTTTCCTTTCAAGACGATAAAGGAATAATGTATGTGCGTAGTTTTTCGATGACACCAAAGACTTTCTATGTCATGCAAACAGAAATAGCGACAGGTATAGAGGAAGTGTCGGCAACAATGTCTGTGGCGGGTTTATATTACTGTGCGTGGGCAATGTTATTAACGTCTCTAGTTTGTCTGCTATGCATTTATAATAATCGCTGGAGAATGATATTATGCGTAGCTGCGGCTTTTTTCGCAGGTGCGTATTATCTATTGATGATATATTATGCGATAGAAATGACAGGCAATCATTACTCCACTTTATATCCTAATTTTGTCGCTCTCTTGCCGGCAGTAGTGTTGCATATGATGTTACTGGTTCGCCGCAATCTTGCACAATCAATCATGGCAGAGAATGAGGATGAGGAACAAGAAGATGAGTCTGTCGAGTCATAAAAGATAACAGACTGCATAAAAAGTATATAATACTATGTATCATATAGTAAAAGGACGAAATTTCACATTTCGCCCTTTTATCTTATAGGTATCCTATAGGTATGTTATAGGTATCCTATAGGGAAATATGGTACATTATAGTTGCGGACCAGCAGCAACAAGTGCTTTGCCTGCTTCGTTCGACGTATATTTGTCAAAGTTCTTGATGAAGCGCGCTGCCAAATCCTTTGCTTTTGCTTCCCATTCAGCGGCATCCTTGTAAGTATCGCGTGGGTCGAGAATAGCAGGATCAACACCCGGCAGAGCTGTCGGAACTTCGAAATTGAAGAACGGAATCTTCTTTGTCGGAGCAGTCAAGATGTCGCCACCGAGGATAGCATCGATGATACCACGTGTGTCGCGGATCGAGATACGTTTGCCCGTTCCGTTCCAACCGGTGTTAACCAAATAAGCTTTCGCACCGGATTTCTCCATACGCTTAACGAGTTCTTCTGCATATTTAGTCGGATGTAACTCGAGGAATGCTTGTCCAAAGCAAGCGGAGAAGGTTGGAGTCGGCTCGGTAATACCACGCTCTGTACCTGCGAGTTTTGCGGTGAAACCACTCAGGAAGTAGTACTTGGTCTGCTCCGGAGTCAGGATGCTAACAGGAGGCAGAACGCCGAAAGCATCAGCACTCAGGAAGATAACGTTCTTAGCAGCAGGACCTGCAGAAACCGGACGAACGATCTTCTCAATGTGGTTGATAGGATACGAAACGCGGGTATTCTCGGTCACGCTCTTGTCAGCAAAATCGATCTTACCGTTTGCGTCAACCGTTACGTTCTCCAGAAGGGCGTTACGACGGATAGCTGCGTAGATATCAGGTTCGCTTTCTTTATCCAAATTGATTACTTTTGCATAGCAACCACCTTCGAAGTTGAACACGCCTTGATCATCCCATCCATGTTCGTCGTCACCGATAAGGAGACGTTTCGGGTCGGTAGAAAGGGTGGTTTTACCGGTACCGGAGAGACCGAAGAAGATAGCGGTGTTCTTGCCTTCCATGTCGGTGTTAGCGGAACAGTGCATCGAAGCGATGCCCTTCAATGGCAGGTAGTAGTTCATCATCGAGAACATACCTTTCTTCATCTCGCCGCCATACCAGGTGTTGAGGATAACTTGCTCACGGCTGGTGGTATTGAAAGCTACGCAGGTTTCGCTGTTCAGACCGAGTTCTTTGTAATTATCAACTTTAGCCAACGAAGCGTTGTAGATGACGAAGTCCGGCTCGAAGTTAGCGAGTTCCTCTTCGCTTGGTTGGATGAACATGTTCTTTACAAAGTGTGCCTGCCATGCTACCTCCATGATGAAACGAACGGCCATGCGGGTGTCTTTGTTCGCGCCGCAGAAAGCATCTACTACGTAGAGGTTCTTGCCGCTCAGCTCTTTGATGGCCAATTCTTTTACCTTAGCCCAAACTTCCTCCGACATCGGGTGGTTGTCGTTCTTGTAACCCTCGCTGGTCCACCAAACAGTGTCTTTCGAGTTTTTGTCCATCACGATGTATTTGTCTTTTGGCGAACGGCCGGTATAGATACCGGTCATGACGTTAACAGCATTGAGCTCGGTGTTTTGTCCCTTAGCGAAGCCTGTCAACTCAGGTTTGGTCTCCTCTGCGAACAGATACTCGTAAGACGGGTTGTGGGCGATTACAGTTGCGCCCGTAATACCATACTTGGTAAGATTTAACTCTTTCATTTTTGTAAATATTTAGATGATTATTGTCAAATTATAGTGTTTCGCAGCGTCCGCAACGATTGAACGCTACTAAAGCGACTACAAAAGTACAACATTTTTTGCAATTGTGCAAATGAATTTCGATTTTTTTAAGAAAATTTCTTAAAATTGTTAGTTTTGTTTGGCAAATTCGATATTTTGTTGTACCTTTGCAGTCGAATTATGGATAATATGCGGTTTGAAAAGGAGGATTTGCAACAAGCTTTACGCGTTTTGCGTGAAGGCGGTGTGATAGTTTACCCGACCGATACCGTTTGGGGCATTGGATGTGATGCAACAAATGCCGAAGCAGTAGCGAAAATATTCACTATTAAACAGCGTCAAGACTCCAAATCGATGCTTGTGCTGCTTGATTCGCCGGCTAAACTGCAATATTATGTGAGTGATATTCCCGATGCAGCATGGCAGCTTTTGGAAGCAACTGACGAGAACGAAGATTCCAAACCGCTGACCATTATTTATCCCGGAGCAAGAAATTTAGCTCCAAATCTTATTGCTGAGGATGGATCAATTGGAATTCGTATTACGAATGAACCGTTTACGAAAGCACTTTGTGCCCAATTAAGGCACCCGATTGTCTCCACTTCGGCGAATATAAGTGGTGAACCCGCTCCGAGTGTTTTTCGAGAGATTAACGAGGTAATCCTAGACAATACAGACTATTGTTGCCTGTTTAGAAGGGATGATGAAACACCCCATGAACCGAGTTCGATTATAAAAGTTAATAGTGACGGAAGTTTTAAGATTATTAGGGCATGACATTAAGGCGTAAGCAGCAATTATGGTATATCATAGCCGATCTTATTAGTAGCGAATTGGTGTGGCTGTGTTTTTTGGGTTTTCGATGGATGGTTTATGAAGGACATGTCGAATTATTAGATGATGTGTTGGTTCCTGCATTCGGATTTTGGCCTCCCCTATTGGTTTATCCTATAATCTGTTTAGCCATTTATTATCTCTCGGGTTATTATTTGCGGCCATTCCAAAAACCGCTTTTACATGAGTTTAATTGCACATTTGTGTCTGCAGCGATTATCTCTTTGCTCTTTTTCTTCATCATCATCATAGATGATCCTACCGAGAATTATCGCCGTTATATAGTATCGTTAGCTGTACTTTTCGGCTTGCAATTTACGCTCAGTTATATCCCTCGTCTGATGATTACGCTTCTTTCGCGTCGACGCGGGGTGCTTCAATCACAAGTGGTCCGGTCGATGAAAGATATACAAAATCTTAAACCCGGAGAACAAGACGAAGTGATTATTGACTTGCCGGAAGGTTATTCCGACCGTGAATTATATACGCTTATTGCGCATTTATATCCTCTTACTTGTCAAATCAGTATGGTACCACGCGTTTATGATATGTTAACGGGAGCGGCACGTATTGGACAATTGGATAGACCTTCGCTCATTCGTATTACGGAGTATCATATGTCCGATGCGGAATTATGTATCAAAAGAGCGTTTGATATGGTTGTTTCTTTCTTCGGACTAATCTTACTTTCGCCTCTTTTGGGCTTTATTGCTCTGCGTGTGAAGAAATCATCCAAAGGACCGGTTATCTATTCGCAAGAACGAATAGGGTTATACGGCATACCTTTCCAAATCTATAAATTCCGAACAATGGTTGATCATGCCGAAGCTGATGGTGTGCCGCAACTTACTTTGGATAATGACCCGCGTATAACGTCTATCGGAAAATGGTTGCGCAAATATCGTTTGGATGAATTGCCTCAGTTGTGGAATATCCTTCGTGGCGATATGTCGATTGTCGGACCTCGTCCGGAACGACCGTATTTTATTAATCAAATCATGGCGGACGCTCCTTATTATTGCTTGATTTATAAAGTACGTCCGGGTTTAACCAGCTGGGGACCGATTCGCGTCGGTTATACTGATACGATGGAAAAAATGATTGAGCGTCTTAATAGTGATATTGTCTATGTAGAAAATATGTCATTGATGCTCGATTGGAAGATTCTTCTTTACACGGCCGGTGTGATAATCAAAGGAAAGGGTAGGTGATATGACATACGATGAAGCTATCCAACGCGCAGAAACCATTATCGCGCAATTAGAGCAGTCCGAAGCTATCAGCATGGATGAGTATAAACGCTTAGCATCTGAAGCTACTGCGTTACTCAAGCAATGTAAGGACGAAATCAGCGCGAATTTCAATACCGAGGCTCGATAATCCAAAGTCTTCTTGCGACACAAAAAGAGTCTCTTCTTTATATTTCCCTTTTGGATCAGAAGCAACAATAATTACTTCTGTTGGAAGATTTCGTCCAAGATAACGGCATATGGTATAATGGCCATCAGCATCTGTAATGGCATAATTATAACTGAGAATATCACCTTCATTCTCTTCACGCACGCCATAAATATCCACACGAATGCCTTCAAGGGATTTCGATGTTTCGCCGGTAACGATACCTTGAACTACTAATCGTTGCGGATTGTCAGTTGGCAATATTGGATATGTTCCGTGATGAGGTCCTTGTGCACATCCGGTTAACAGAAAACTGCCTAAAAATAAAGCTACATATAGAATATAGGTTATATTTCTTTTCATAGTTTTATGATTTTTGTTGCTGTATAACCGTAATTGGTCTCCACGCGTAGAATATACATCCCTTGCGGAAGCATAGGGTTTGATATGAGATAGTCATAATTTTTCCCGTTGAAATCGTATAGATGAATAGAATAAACGCTCAATATGCCTAAAAAATCGGTATCCCAATGTCCGATATGAATGCCATATTTGCCTGGTTGTGTAATAGGGCATGAAATGGAATCCAATGAAAGTCCGTAAAAATAATCTTCCTTATATTTCTCGCTAAAATCCGATCGTATAACGACATATGAAATCTGGTCTTTTTGTGTGAAAACGGTCAGCATATTGCCGGTAAGTGTCACGCGGAACTGATTAGGGTCCGTTGGATCCGGAGTAGAACCGGTAGGATTATCCGTTGGCATGAATTTTACCGTGGACATCTCTAACGGGATTTCAATAGTGTTTCCTGCAAAAAGGGAAACCGACCAAATCAGCAATATTATGATAAGTCCTGTCTTTCGCATTTTAATTCCGGCATGCAATATCAAAAACAGCGTTCTGCAAGTCTTTGACGCTAACGCCTAATTTCTTGGCAATCAAGTATTTGTCTTTGCCAATTCCGTTTTCTGCGCGGTTTAAGATATCCGCCATTTGTGCATAACTAAAACCGAACATCACTAGCGTGGCGATGCGTATCTCTCGTTCGGACAAACCACGCTCCTGCAGTTTGGAAGGCAAATCATATAGATTCCAAGGAATTTCTCTTTTGGCATCTTTGCTTTGGAGCAAATGAGTTGCTATCTGCTTGATTTTCCGCTTTTTGCGTATTTGCAACCATTTATAACTTAGCCAAGTCACTATGCTGAGGCTCAAAAGTATGGTCAAAATCAGACACCATGGATAGAAAGGACGCTTATTTCGACTTTGTTGCAGCAATACAACCGCTTGCGCCATCTCGCTTTTATATTGCTCCAACTCACGTTGAACGTCTGTTCGTTTCTCCGATAATTCTACCACCTCCGTTCGTCCGGCTGTAGAATCGCAATGTGCCAAGATATAATAAGCATCATCCAAATAACGCGGATTAGTTGTCTTTGCTGCTACGTGTGTTGCGTAAAATATTGCCGAATCGTATTGTTCGCTATACGCATAGGCTTGAGCCAAAAGCATTTCGCCATATAACGTATCTGCCACATTTCGTGCGTACCAAATAGCCGAATCATATTCGGCCGCATAAAGACAAGCAGCAGCATGCGATTCAATCACTTTACTTTGCACCATCTCCGATGGACACACTGAAACAGCGGAATCAATAAGCATCAATGCCGAATCTTTATGACCCAATACGGCTTGTTCCCATGCCATGTTATTGAGCGCATAGGCAACAGCCAAAGTATCCTTCGCTAATGCAAAATGCTCTGTGGAAAGCGTGTAGATTTCATAGGCCATCTCATGCCGTTCCGCCTGACGACACATATTTGCCATATTGCTATAAACGCGCCCAAGCAATTTATAATCATGCGTCCGGCTTTGAGTGGCGTTTATAAAATATTGCATCGCTTGGACGGGTTCTCCCGCTTCCCGTTTCTCCCGTCCTAAGCGATAATACTCTTGCGCATATTCATCCCCCTTCCCGCAAGACACAGCAAATATTGCTGCCAAAAAGAGGCAACCAAATATGCTATGCTTGGGAAAATGGATCATTCTTTATTTGTCTATTACTTCAACCACTACAGAAGTTAGCGGCTCACCCAAAGCGCTGATGCCCACAACATAAACATAATCTACAAATAATGTGTCTTTACCAACATTAAGCGCGTGAATGGCTGTACTCTTTCCTTCGAAATCCGAAATCTCAAATACCGGCTTTTCACTGTCACGCAAATCGCTATATGCATAATTCACATGAACAGTGGTCGCGCTATTTTTTTGGACATCCACGTTCAGTTGTGTGCTTTCGCCAACAGACATTACAATGTGGCGGGAACTTACTGTAAGTACAGGTGCGTTGTACTCACAGCCTGTAATAATCATTCCAAAAATAACAAGCGATAAATAAAAGATCTTTTTCATAACTTTTGCATTTTTAATGGTTTGACGCTGCAAAAGTACTGCTTTTTACACAAACCGCCAAATATAGTACTTGGGAAAAACTTGGGATTTTATAACATTACCTTATTTTTACCTTATCATTACCTTATCATTACCTGGTTATCACGTTATTTTGGTTTACTCTTCACTAAAGTGAACCAAAACGTTTCGGTAGGAATTGAAGATTTTGGATTTGGAAACGAATCCCAGATAACGGCGGTCTTGATCAACAACCGGCAGATTCCATGCTCCTGTATCTTCGAAGGTTTCCATTACTTTTTCCATCGGCTGGTCAAAACGCAGAATAGCCGCAGGAGAAGTCATTAAGCGGCCGACCGTAAAACGATTATACAAACGGGGCTGGAACATGATATTTCGAACCTCATCCAGCAATAAAATGCCTTTTAGATGGCCTTCTTTGTCGATTACAGGGAAAATATTTCGTTTGCTCTCGGAAATAACTTTTACCAATTGACCTAAGGTCATTTCCGGGGAAACGGTAATAAAATCCGTTTCAAGCACATGATCCATCTTAAGAAGCGTAAGTACGTTGCGATCCTTGTTATGCGTAAGCAATTCGCCTTTTTGTGCCAAACGCATCGCGTACAAAGAGTGCGGCTCGAAAAGCATGATGGTTAGATATGAAATCACGCTTACAATCATTAGCGGCATAAATAGATGATAGCCGCCTGTTAGTTCGGCGATAAGGAAAATACCGGTCAAGGGAGCGTGCATAACGCCTGACATCAAACCGGCCATACCGACCAACGCAAAACTGGTCTCCGGAACAGCAAGACCGAAAAGATTCATGATTCGTGCTGTCACAAATCCAACGATAGCACCCATAAAGAGCGAAGGAGCAAAGATTCCTCCGACACCGCCTGCACCATTGGTTGCAACACTTGCGACAATCTTTACCAGAATGATGGCAATAAAATAGGCCAATATAATCAATTGGGTGTTAACGGTGGATAGTTGCGCATAAAAATCCGTAGTAGCAAGATATTTCTCCAGCGGACTATTTTTTAGTGCGGTTAGACTATCGCCGTTAATCAGCTGATGAATAACGTCATATCCTTCGCCATAAAGCGGAGGAAAGAGGAAAATAAGTACACTCAGCGTTAAACCTCCGATAAGAATTTTCAGGCCAATAGACCGCACATTATGTTTCATCCATTGCTCCAGTCTATTCATCCCACGCGTGAAATAGAGACTGACAAAACCGCACATGGCACCTAAAACCAAGTACCATGGAATACGTTGTACCAAAAATGGTTCAGCCGCTTTAAGCGGGAACATCGGATCTGTGCCGGTAAGGATATAAGAAATAGCGGTAGCCGTTACGGATGAAATGAGTAGCGGAGCTACGGAAGTCATCGTCAGATCCATCATCAGCACTTCCAGCGTAAAAACCAAACCGGCAATAGGCGCTTTAAATATACCACCAATCGCACCCGCTGCGCCACAACCGATCATCAGCATCATCGTCTTTTGATCGAGACGAAAAGCCTTGGCTAAATTCGAACCGATAGCGGCGCCGGTCAAAACGATAGGTGCCTCGGCTCCGACAGAACCACCAAAACCAATTGTTAGAGCAGAACCAACCACCGATGACCACATGTTATGGGCTTTGATGATCGATTTACGTTGAGATATGGCGTAAAGAATTTTGGTAATACCGTGCGATATATCGTCTCGTACGATATATTTGACGAATAAGGCCGCTAAAGTGATACCAATAACCGGCGTGATGAGATACCACCATGTATGGCCGCCGGCAATCAGTTGCGTTTCTACGAAACGCTGGATAAGATGAATGAATGATTTTAGAAGAGCAGCGGCTGTGGCAGAGAAGGCGCCTACAAAGAATGAAAGGAGAAGTACCAGATGCTTCTCGCTTAAATGGCGTTCACGCCATTCAATCATTCTGTCGTAGAACTGCGTCATTGTTTTACCCCTTCCGTCTAGGGTTTCCCCGTTAATCGGGGACACCGTCATCCCAACCGATGCCTTTGTATTTGTCGAGATCCCACTCCTCTTCTACTTCATTTAGATATATCGTTTCCTCTTCTTCTTTTGCCTCGGGTTCTTCTTCGCGTTCAATAACGGTCACATCAATCGGAGCGTGCGATATTTCTATGATTTGATTTTGCTCTTTGTTCAATTCTGTCCAAAGTGCATCTTTCAATTCATCAATACCAACGCCTGCAACGGAAGAAATGAAAACAATAGGAATATCTAAACTTGTCAGTTTTTTTGATTTCTTCAGTTTAGCCAACTCTTTTTCGTCCAGCGTATCACATTTGCTGATGGCTAAAATCCGCGCTTTGGTCAGTAGTTCCGGATTATATTGCTCCAATTCGTGAAGAAGAATCTTATATTCTTTGATAACATCCTCGCTGGTCGCCGGAACCATAAAGAGCAATACAGCATTTCGCTCTATATGTCGCAAAAAACGAAGTCCAAGTCCTTTTCCTTCACTGGCTCCTTCGATAATACCCGGTATATCCGCCATGCAGAAAGAGCGGCCGTCGCGATAGGAAACGATTCCTAACTGCGGAGTGAGGGTAGTAAATGGATAATCGGCTATCTCTGGTTTTGCGGCAGAGACAACGCTTAATAATGTCGATTTACCTGCATTCGGGAATCCGACCAGACCAACATCCGCCAGCACTTTTAACTGCATGATGATTGTGCGTTCTTGTGCCGGTTCTCCCGGTTGCGCATAGCGCGGGGCTTGATTTGTCGCTGTGCGGAAATGCCAGTTGCCCAAACCGCCACGGCCACCTTTAAGCAATACCACACGCTCATCATGCTCTTTTACTTCGCAAAGAAACTCCCCCGTTTCACCGTCATAAACCACTGTGCCGCAAGGAACTTCAATAATCTTATCCTCGCCGTCCTTGCCGAACGACCTGCTCTGACCGCCTCTTCCGCCATCTGTGGCCATGATATGCTTTTGGTATTTGAGGTGGAGCAAAGTCCAGAGGTTGCGGTTGCCACGCAATATTATCGACCCGCCTTTTCCTCCGTCGCCGCCGTCCGGTCCGCCTTTCGGCAGATATTTGGCACGATGAAGGTGCATACAGCCAGCGCCGCCCTTTCCGGAGCGGCAGTAGATTTTAACGTAGTCGATAAAATTGCCTGACATAGTTTATTTATTCAATGCAAAGCGGTCTACGATGCGTTTGATTTGCGGGAATACATCGTCCGCCGAATAATTGCCATTGATAGCAAAGTAGTTTCCTTGATGCAAGTAATACTCCGCTACTGGCTCTGTTTGTGTATGATAAACAGCGATGCGATGACGAATGGTATTGAGCGTATCATCGGCACGGCCACTCACTTTTCCGCGATCTACCAAACGCTGGATAAGCAACTGCTCATCTACCATCAAATCAATCATCAGCGCACTCATCTGATATTTCTTCAAAAGATTTGTGAATGCCTCTGCTTGAGCTACCGTACGAGGATAACCGTCAAAGATGGTCCCTTTGCATTCTTTCGGCAGGTTGGCAATATAATTCTCAATAACGCCAAGCATCATATCATCAGGCACCAGATTGCCTTTCGAGATAAGGGCGTCTATTTTTTTGCCAAGGGCACTACCTGTGGCTATTTCTGCGCGTAATACTTCTCCTGTTGAGAGGTGATGTAATCCGTACTCTTTTGAGATATAAGCGGACTGAGTTCCTTTTCCGCTACCCGGAGCACCAAATAAAATGATATTCAACATAATAACAAAAGACACAAAACGAGTTGCCCAAAAACCGGGGCAACTCGTTTATGAAGCTACGTTGCTTAATTAGAGAGCAAATTTTGCACCCGGTTTAATTCTAACGACCTTGCGTGCAGGAACGTTAACAACGGCACCCGTGCGCGGGTTTTTAGCTTTGCGAGCTGCTCTTTGAGCTACGCTTACACTTGCGAAACCTACGAGCTGTACGCCCTCACCTTTCTTAACTGCCTCTACAGCTGCCTCAAGAGCTGCATCCAGAACTTTTGCTGCCAATGCTGCAGGAACCTCAGCCTTTGCTGCAGCAGCCTTAATAAGTTGCGATTTGTTCATAACTTTGTGTGTTTTTTAGTTATTAATAAAGTGAACTATTAGTTTTCCCATCCGGAATACGCCGCAAAGTTACAACTTTTTCTTGATATACCAAATATTTTGGGCAAAAAAAATGCAATTTTTTTAAAAAAAACATCATTTTTGTCAATTTGGTGCACTTTTTGTGTGTTTATTCCATATATTTTTAGTAATTTTGCACTCGTTATGCGGAATATTCCTACTGTTACGCGCTATCTGTTGATAGCCAATGTTATCATTTATCTTTTGACGGCCGTCCTTCAACGGAGCGGCATAGATTTGAATACCCTAGGCGGATTACATTATGTTTTAGCGCCATCGTTCCATTGGTGGCAGCCGATAACTTATATGTTCCTCCATGCTAATCTCGGACATATCTTTTTTAATATGTTCGCGGTATGGATGTTTGGCCCTACCATCGAACGTGAATGGGGAGCAAGAAGATATTTGATTTATTATCTTGTCTGCGGCTTGGGAGCTGCTATCATTCAGGAACTCGTGTGGATGGCCATGTTAAGCAATATGAGTTCGTCTTATGGAGCTGCGGCACTATCGCAATATGCCTATTATATGAATACCATCGGAGCTTCCGGAGCAGTCTTCGGTATCCTTTTTGCTTTCGGATGGCTTTTCCCCGATGTGCCGATGTATATCCTTTTCGTGCCTTTCCCCATACGTGCGCGTACGTTCGTTATTATATACGCGTTAATAGAACTCTTTGCCGGATTAGGCTCTGTGGCTGGGTTTACGGCAGATAATGTTGCCCATTTCGCACATTTGGGAGGACTCCTTTTCGGATGGCTGTTGATTCTCTACTGGAAACTGACGAATTGGCGTGAACCAGGAGACTTATGGCATACTATTCGTGCCAAATTGACAGGACATCATCGGTTGGATAGTTCCGACGACGATAAATTCGACGGATATCATTACCAAAAACGCCTGTAATCTCTTTTTTTTGTTGAGGGAAAAATTGAACATTTTGGGGTGGAAATGTGGTGATTTTATGCGAATTTCATAGCATAAAACCCCGACATAATACCGATGAGACCCCGATGAACCGTAAAATTGAACATTTTAATGTTTTTTGTCTTATAGCTTGTATAAAAAATTCCGCAAAACCACATCAAAAAAACTTATAAAATTTATACAAGCTAATCTCGATATAATACTGACATAATAGGTACATAATAGTTACCACACTTTGATTTTTTACTATGGCAAAGTGGCAAAGTTGACAATCTTGCTGAAAATGAGCGAATTATCTTGTTTTGAACTTTGCCACTTTGTCACTTTGTCATCCTACTTTTTTATATACACCGTATTGGGTTTTAGTTATGAGACCATCATTAAGCCATTTTTCATTCCATCTAAATGCCGTTCTTTGTGATATCCCTTGTGACCTTGCTTCTTCTACAAGCACCCTATGAGGATATTCTGTCGGCAACTGTTTAAATAGAATCTGGCGTTGGTCCAGTGGCTTGATTTCCGGGATAAGATCTTGCTTGTCGCCTTCAATCATCCGATAAGCCGTAGCCATGTGAAGGAGCAGTTTGTTGCCTATTCGTTCGGCTGTTTCATAATCTACGTCCGCGCAAGTAGAGAAATTACCGCGAAGCGCAGATAGAATCATAGCTATGCGTTCAATGTGGATAGCCATTCTAACAACAGCAGAATGGAAATTATCTCCCAGCAACCCGATGAGTGTAGTATAGGTTGTTTCCAAATGCAATCCAAGCCGTTCTTTCTGTTTCTCCGTCAGCGTCCATTCATGTTCGTCATGTTGCAAGAGCAATTCATAGATACTTAAAAGTTGTCGTCCTACTTGTTGCGGAATGGTACTTTGTGTTGGTTTGGCAGAAACATAAAGTTTGTTGAACGGATGTGTTTCGCGTATACAAAGTGTCAGTAAACGGGAGAAATAACCGTTTTCAACGGATGGAACTAAAGCACGATACTGATTGAATGTGCCGGTAAGGAGCATCGATAGTCGCGGACTTTGTATTTCCGAAGAGCTTTTACAACGATTACGGCTGATGGGCTCATGTTCTGCCGCTTTGCGCAAAGCTGTGTTATAGTTAGCCGCAGCTGTGCGCCAAATATCCGTTATGACCGATCCTTCGGATTCATGCATATAACCGCATCCGTTGCGTTCGGCAAGCGATTTGTACCATGCCGCAAGTGTACTATCTCCCGGAATGAGTAGCGGATATTGCTCATCAATCACCCGGAGCATCTCAAGCGCTTGATTGGCTATTCCTTTGCCGGATGCCGAAGCCGCTAAGATAAAACATTGCAGATTGGCATAATACTGCTTGCCGGTTGGTCCGTACCGGAAATAGAGATTAGGAACGCATGCGCTCGAGGCAGTTAGCATCGCCATAATAAGGATGTCTTGCTCTTCAGGCGTGGATGCCAAAGAAAGCATTTGTTGAATAGGTGTTGGCAGGTTGTGCAAGTTGAGATGTTCAACGATGCGGAGGTTAGCCTGTTCCTCACAAACAAAAGAAGAGAATTTCTCCATAGTTAAAGGTTTTTTTAAGATTAATAATATTTATTTAGTCAGCCCGAGCGGACTGAATGTTTTTCAAAATCGAGCACAAAGATACAAAAATATTTTGGAATATGCAAATTTTTGTCCCTCGGTTAGCACGTTCGGTAATGAAAAACGCTACAAAGATACGATGAACATTTGCCTTTTTCCAAATTTTTTTGCAAAAAAATGCACAATTCTTATTCCCTATATATTCACTCTATGTTAACAAGTTTATATCGTCTTCTGTAAGTTGTTATTGATACACAAATTAGGTTGCAACGCCAACAGGCGTTTACGGCAAGAATTTAGTTGTTCTTTGGTGAGTTTATACTCCTCAAACAAGGTTAAATTATTGTCTAAATTACGAAACATAGCATTCTTTAAGTTTTATCTATCCGTTCAAACCAATAGTATAGAACTCCATATCGGACATAGTGTAATCAAAATCAAAACCACGACGCTCAAATTCATCTCGAATTTCTTGCCACTTTCCTTGATTTACTAATGGATATATTTCTTTGTTAAATTCCACGAAACGCAGTAAAATGTCTGTCTTGCCAAGCATACCTAACGACCATACCATAGAACTAATGATAGGGATGTCACAGAGGCTATTATCAGTTATGTGAGGTTGTTTTGACCAACGAGGATTGACACGCCAAGGGTTTCTAATATAATAATAGCCGATAGCATTCAATACGTTTTTATAGAATAATTCTTCTGCTTCTTCATCTCGCACAGGTATTGATTGACGGGCGCAGAGATAGAGGTAGGCACTATCAGAAAGTTGCTCGCGGTCAATTTCAAAGGACGACGGCAACCGCAGGCGGACTTGAAGATAATTATAGTCCTTGGCTAAATCCTGACGGTTATCGAGAACAAAGGATTGTGGGAAATGGTGACAGATGACGCGAGCGGACTCCATCTCATGGTGCTCATGCCATGCTTTTTCGACAAAAGGTGTGTAATAGTCATCCCAATGGGTGTCCAGATAACGGAGCGCGAACAGACGGTCAACGGAGGCGTTCTCAAAGAATGTACGAAGAATTTTTTGCTGTTCTTCAAAAGAGACATATGGCACACGTTCTTTGAGAGCCTTACGGGCTTTTATTCGCATTCCTTTCGTATCAAATTCCTTCAACAGTTGTGCCGTTGTTTTATTACGCGGTGCGGGGTCGAACTGATGGATAGTGCGTTGGTCTGCTTTGGCTTTGTGCTCTACCTGTACGCGAATCCAACTCGGAATGCGAAAATTATTAGGCTCCGCAAGAGATTCGTCTTGCAATGACGCAACGAGCGCATAGCGAATTTTATGAGAAGGGCTATACTTTTCATCGTTTTCAAATGTATCCCAACCATCCCAGTTGTTTTGCTCGAAAACATTGTTTAATTCATGTGCTGTCATAGAAGTGTTGTTTTAAAAGATGATATATTCGTAGTCAACTAAAACGGAAGATCAGACGGGGTGGAACCATCCTCTGCAACCCAAAGTTCGTGCTCAGGGTCATATACGCGAGCTGTATGGTGGTCAAACCGAAGCTTCATCCCCTCGCAATCGCCCAAGTTATATCCGTATATATACATACATCCACGAATATCTTCACCCGTTCGTTCGTCATTGTATATATGATAATATTCCGGACGATATGAGAAGATTATTTTCTGAGCATAATAAGCAAGATCTCCTCCCCAGAAGTCTCCTAATTGAGGTTGTTTTCCTTCAATACCACAACGTTCTTCCGTATTGAGATTCAAACCATCAGCCACAACAATGCGGGTATCTAACATATAGGCTAAATCTCTTAATTCACGACACATATATTCTTCAGGAGTCATTCCGGTGCTTATCAATCTATCGTCAATCACTATATCTTGAAGGCTATCAATAAAGATACAATATGGACTTATCTCGCTTACATCGTCCCATAGTTTCGTTTTGATAGCGTGAAAATCATCAGCATGGAATAAGTGTGCAAAGTAAAGTGGCACATCTTTTAAGAAGGGGCACGAACACCCCTCTGTCCGACCGACATACCGACTGATTTTATCCGCTATTTTATGATGAGGATGTGCGTAGTACACAACTCGCTTACCAGCTTTAGCCATTTCAAGCGCCATTGATACCATGAGAGAAGTGCCACCCATACAGGGGTGGGAACCCACAAGAGTTAAATCTTTCTCTAAACTTTCACAGAGGCGCTGAAAACCACCTCGTTTTAGAGATTAGTCAACCTTGTTGGATTCAATTCGCTTTGCGTAAGCGTCAACGATAGAATATATTTGTTGCGTTTTCATAATGAGAAAAATGTAGTGTCAGAAGAAATCGTATTGAGCTGGTCATCATATTCGCTTGAGGCTTGATATAATAAATACAAATCACCATTCTCATCTACGTGATATCCATAGGTGCCCCAAGCATAACTGCCTTCATACAAGAAATTTGTAATGGTTTTATGAGATGAGTCAAATTGTGTATTCGCGTCTACCGAAAAATATGTGGGATCATTAACAGGGATTTTTATGGATAACTCTGAGTCAGTGATGTCATATATTTCATAGCTTGGGCCGCTTTTAGAACCACCCATGAAAAATCCTAAAAGCAATTCTAATTCACCATCGAAGTCAGCATCGTAGAATTGATATTCGGCATATGGCAGCAGGGGATTGACCGCATATGCATACGGCTGTGCATTGTAATGGAAAACGTACGAGTCGCCGTTCTTAAAACCGGAGAAATCTCTGGCTCTTACGATTTCGTATACATTTTTGCTCATAAACAAATTCTTGAAACAATGGCACTTTTCATTCCAATCAGTCCATACATATTCCTTGCCAGATTTTTGGGAGCGGAAGAAAATGCGTGCGCCATTTTCATATTCACTCCAACCATTCTTCTGCGAGTGATATGGATAGAGAATCCCGCTCACCTCAAAATCATTGATGATGGTATCAAAACGGAAGTACACGCTAATAAAACGAGTGTCGTTCTGCAGCGGATTTTTAATTGCCAATTCTTGCACCCAATCATTGCCATATACAGCAAGCGAGAATATAGCAAATGAGATAAATAAAAAGCGTTTCATGGAGTTTTTTGTGTATTTAAATACGATGGTGGCAATGCCAACAATAATAATGGCTGCCTTATTCATAGTTGTAGTTAGTAAAAAAGTTCGTGAATGGAGTTAAGGTTTAGTCGATAATTTCTATCGATAACCTGGGCTTATTCAAAGATGGTATCCACTTCTTCATTTAATGTAAATTTTTACTTAAAAACAAATGATTCTAATTGTGTCATTACTTCCCAAAATTCTCGTGGAAGACGTAAGCGCATTTCCTCAATGATATATTCAGGAATGTCATCATAGAACGCATGTGCTATTCCGCCTGTGATGCAAGCAAGTGTATCACTATCTCCACCAAGCGAGACCGCTAATCGAATAGCAGATTCAAAGTCATGGCTATCAAAGAAAGCTATGAGCGCCGGAGGAACAGTGCCTTGACACGACGCCTCCCAACCATAAGAAGGGCGTATCTCATCGCATGTGTGATGCAAATCGTAGCCAAACGTTTCCTCAATACTTTCTCGAATCGTTTCTTTTGAATCGCCTCTATGAGCCATCCAGATTGCAACAGCAACAGCCTGCGCGCCTTTAATACCTTCCGGATGGTTGTGGGTGATTTCAGCAGACCGTTTGCCTAATTCCATTGCATCCCGAAACGTATATGCAGCCCAACCACAAGCGGAAGCTCGCATGGCAGAACCATTGCCCCAAGAATTATATGGATGCCGTTCTAATGACCTACTATAAGTCATATCTTCACGACTATAATCGGCGAGCAACTGCGGAGCAAATAACCATCTTGAAAACCCGCCTCCATAGCCCCCCATAGGGCAAGGATACTTCTTTGCCCACGAGACAAGCTTATCTTCCAATGCAGATTGAGAGCGGTCTGTGCTACTTAACCAATCTGCAACGGCAATAGTCATAATACTATCATCCGTATAGTTAGCCTGCTTGTCAAACAATGGCTGAAAATCCGGAGATTTGATATTGTCAAACTCATAAATCGAGCCGACGGTGTCACCAATTAGGGCGCCTAAACAAGGATAATATCGCCATTTCATATACGTACTATTATATGAGCGTGATTTCGGGAACATGTATTTAATTTAAGAGCCAATCGTTGTACAAATCTACCTCTCCATTAAATATTGGAAATATACACCTATTCATCTTGCTGCATTGCTGATAGCCTATAATTACGATGTAATTTTTCTAAAAGGAAAGTCGCTCCACAAACCTTATTTGTACATGCATAATCAAGATCCGACCTTCCGATAATCATTTCTAATTTAGATCCACATTGGGGACAATATATCTCATCTCTTTCCAAATGACCTATATGATTTTCAACGGCCCTCTTCAAACTTAGCGGAATAGAATCTGGTCTATGCTCTTGCAAAAATGACAACCTACGAGAAAAAACTTGATGTGAACAACATGTTGCACATCGACCGCAGATTACCCATCCATTAGGACACTTTTTGGTATCACGTTCATCTATCGGTTCCTGACAATCAGGATTAAGGCAATGACTCAAATAAATTTTCAACCCTTTCTTGATACAATTACTGTTTATGCACTCATAATGCGAAGATACGGACACCCCAAGATTCGTCAATCCCATTGATGGCATCATTAACCGACCGCACTCTCTACAGAATAAATGCTTAGCAAATTGATTAAATCGGTTAATCAACGTAACAAATTTAAGATATTTACCATTAACGCACCGATGTCCAGCATAGTCTACTTCACTCATATCGAACCCCATTATATGACAGAAGTCATACATAGTGTACTCTTTCCAATCTGAGTGAAAAACCAATCTGTTTTTAGCGCAATAAGTGTTACGACACCAATAGCGTGTATTCCCCATTTCGTCTTTTTTCTCTAGTTCTCTCCCCTCGCAAAATATTACCCCATGTGGTCTTCCATAATTTCTTTCTATTCTTCTTTTTCCTATATACTTCCCTCTATCATCATATTCATCTTTATATTTTCTCCATTCGATTCCTCCGCACTCGTCAAAGAGTTGGTAAATAAGAGGATGTGACCGTTCTCTAAAATCCTCGTTTGTTAAACTAGTTAACAACAACGATAAAATATCACGCTCAACAAAAAACTCTTTCCGAACTTGGAATTTAAGCATCGCTTCAATCACAAGATCTACATCAAAACATACATGAATTTGCTTGTTATTGTGCTGCAACTGTTGATTTTTAGAAGTCAAGACTAGTAATGGCTCAAGTGATTTTGAGATAAAATTACTCTCCATCAAGTAAAAGATGTAGCGCAGGATTTTAACTTGTTCATATTCGGAAAACAAATAGAAATACTTCGAAAGTTGGTCAAATTCAATTTTTTTATCTTCCGAATCAACTTTTACATAATTTTCATACCACTCTATGACAGATAAATATTCACTATCATGTTTTGGAACATTAAATTTAATATCTAATTCTTTGAACTTTCGCAATAGCAAGTAATCAAAAGCAAAACGTTCCTCTGACATGTCTTTAGTGGATTCTAATTTGGAAATATACCAATCATGCATAATCTCCTCGGCAAGATTTTTATCTATATAGCCAAATTTGAACCATTCATTAAGCCCCCTTATAGGATCCTGATTATCGTTCAACATCATGCGAAGCCACTCATCTTTTGAGGGAGCAGGAACAATTTCACATCTCCATAACTTCACATATTTCCCATCAACAACTTTTTTTGTTTCCTGAATAATATCATCTACTAGTTGAGACATACTCGTTTCCCATCTGTTCATATGCGCGCAAGCGGAACTTCCGTCCCAACCTGAATGTTCCCTCAAAATAACAGCGCACGCTTTTACAACAAGTTTTGCTTCCTCTATATGAGTGTTGTAAAATTGAACAATGGTATCATCATCACAATTTTCTAGCGTTTTAACAATAGCTTCATCACTAATTCTATCCCTAAGCGACAAGTCAAAATTAGAGATGTAAAGCCAAGCTTTTTCCTCGTCCTCTAAATCTGCATACTGAGAAGCATAACAATCGCGGAAACGCGAACATGTCATCTCAGCAACATTATGGCTTTCCATCGCCATTATGAATTCTGCATCATTTCTGTAATCACCAGTAAAGAAAGCTTCTACTGCTTTGGCTTTCACAACAAAATCTTCTATCTGTTCAATGATACCTAACAATATCTCCTTATGCGTGAAGAAGGAATGAAAAATATGGACTAACTTGTTTGACTCTATATCGGGTAAAATATATTTTGAGAGGCATAACAAGAAATTCGCATTAATTTCGTCAGATTGTCCTAAAGATTTTACCTTAACCAAAGTTTTGCAACATTGTTCAAATGTATAATCAGCTTCACACTCAAGTAGATAAGGCTTAGTATCGAGCAGAATATCTGCATAATCCCCAGATTTAGCCCAGTGAACGGTAGAATACGATTGCAATGCCCGAACTAGCGCAGAAGAAGCAATTTTTCTATAGCCGATATCACCTTTCCAAAAATGTTCAAAAATAAATGTAAAACCATCTTCCTCTTTAGGATGTCGAACCATATAGGCTGTCATCCTTCCTTTTCTCTTGTCAATTGCAGCCTTGTAAAATACCAAGTCGCCATCAATTATAGTTTCACCCTCTTGGCAATTATTTACATGATAAAAGCATTCGTCCCCATTCTCGTTTTTTACTAGCCCATAAACTTGATAACCATAGTGTCCATCCCTGAATAGTTGAACGATACCATACGAAAAAGGCACGTCTTTAAGCCAGCTCTCATTACTATCCCTAACATATCGAAAACAAGGATTATTTTTCTCATCTTTGTCACGATGCTTACTTTCCAATTGAGAATTGGATTGCACGACAACTTTTGGAATTATTTTTCCATAAGCGTTAGTAACGGTTTCGAATCTCACACCATCAACGCCTTTGTCATCGATATTTTTAAACTGTTGCTCTAAGCGTGAGTACAAATCATCAGACAGCCTATAATTTGGATCACTTTCAACTTCAAAGCCATTGCTCTCACACCACTGCGTTAGAGTAGACATCCCAATGTTTAACTCCTTACATGCTTTTATTAGTTTTACAGCCATAGTATAAGCGTATTTCAAGAATTATATAGCACCTATATATACAAAATTTGCGTGATATGTTACTAATGTTTTACGTTCATCCCAAAACGCTACTTCATATTTATCAAAGTATGCCATAACTATTTATCTAATGTTTACATTACAAGATTTGATTTTTGTTCCTACTTTCTAATTCAAAGTAACATTCCTTTGTCGCAAGGATATCTGAAAGAGCATCGTGAGCATCATCAAAATTGCGATTAAACAATTTAAGATATAGTTCTTGTAGTGTGGGCCATTTATAACCGCCATAGTACGAATTAGGATTGGGGATCGCGCAAAAGTTCATGGAATTTTTCATTGTGCAGATAGATGATTTTTTAAATAGCGAATCATAGTCCAATCCCAAACGATATAATTCTGCGCATACAATATGAAGATCAAAATCAACATTATGCCCCACGATCTTCTCCGCACTTTCTAGATCTTTCATGAATTCCTCTAGAACCAAGCGCAATGGCCAACCTTCTCGCTTTGCTCGTTCGGTTGTTATCCCATGCACTTCTGAGGCTTCGTCTGGGATATTGAAGCCTTCCGGATATATGATTGCCGATTTACGTTTAAGTTCAATTCCATCTTCATCCACCAGCAACCATGCTAATTGCACTAAACGCGGCCAATTATCCGAGTCTTTAATAGGAGCATTGTAGTTGTGAGGAAGCCCAGCTGTCTCGGTGTCAAAGAAAAGGTATTTTGGTTGAGAGGTGGAGACTTTCTCATTACTCAATGCCTTCGCGTCATAACAATAGATATCATCCTCTCCTTCACACGAAAAAACAATCAATTCAATAGATGCAGGATCTACTTTATCTCCTTCTTTAAGTTCGCTTCGAGTTGATAACGGCCAATAAATAGGCTCGCGTCTTTTTTTTATATGGGCTTCTAATGCAAGCCGGTCATCATAATTATTCTCATCATTGTGAATATCTTTCTTCACTCTAACTTCTACATATTCAATCATAGCGAGAATGTCTTCTGGAATATTTTCTCTTGCGACTTCCTCCCAGACTTTGCTCTCCGCATCTTCTTCAACTAAAATATCACGAAAATCCTTCAAACCATCCATCTCTGCAAAACGAGCATATTGGCCTTTGGGTATACGGATTTCTTTTAGCCCTTTACAACCCGTAAAGGCGCCTTCTCCAATGTGTGTGACACTATTATGAAGAATTACACTTGTTATACCGGAGCAATAATCTCCTGTGTTAACGGCATGAGTGTGAGCCACAATAATAACCGGCTGGTAGCAATATGCGAACGCAACCTCTCCTATATTAGTTATGCTATCAGGTATCACTATACTTTTTAGCCCTTTGCACCCCATAAAAGCTCCATCTTCTATACAAATGACGCTGTCGGGAATAATCACATCTGTCATCCTAAAACAACCTTCGAAGGCGCATTCTCCAATCCTTGTAACGCTGCTTGGGATAGTATATTCACCTTGAAAGTCTTTAGGGCATCGAACTAATGTTTTTAGATCATCCGAAAACTCTACTCCATATTTATCGATGTATGCCATTTTACCAATATATAGGTTCTTTAATATTTTTTTCTATTATACCTAAATTCATCAGTTTTTTCTTCAAACTTTCATTTTCGCCGTCAGCATGATAATATATAGTCCAGTCCGCAGCATTGATATCATGATTGACTTCAATTATCTTCTCCATGTATGGCTTGTCAATCTCGTTCAAAGAAAATCCCATAATGATGAAGTGCTTGATATTAGTGTACTTCTGAAAAGTTTCATTGTGGAGTTCTATAATTCCTGTTACATTTTTAGCTCCTTTTTCTATTTCTTGATTTATACTATCAATATTTGGATAAAGAAGTTCGTGCGCAGCCCTACTATCCTCTGCATGTTTCATTAATTTAACGTAATTTGCGCCATGACCTACTATAATAGCGTGTTCATCCTTAGCGAAGTCTATGACAGAGTTATGTATATGGCAAATGTTATCTGCGTTGATATTGTATGATTTTTCTAACAGTAATGTATAGTTGAAGGTAAAATACAAAGATGAATTGTTGATAATATCTAATAAGGGATGAAAATTAACGTTGATGTTACTATTTACAGATTTAATCCAATTCCCAAAGAACAGAGGCAGGTTCCTAACTAAATTTTGGACTTTATATGGAGCCATAGCTTCACCATTGTGCGAACGAATAAGATTCAAATAATTTACCTTTCCGAGCATCTCCTCAAAGTTACACCACCACATTTCATCTTTTATATTCTCATAGCCATAGATATCAACTAAGTAAGATTTTAAAGTAGCATTCCCTTGTACATGAGCATCTCTAAAATCTGAATATTTCGTCGGAAGCTCATGCTTAAGGTCAAATCCATTCCCAATTATGTATAGAGTATCCTTCATTATTTGTGATTTTTCTTGCAACGGCCTCGAATTTATCTCATAAGTCTCTCTCTCGTATAGATGGCAGTCGATATATTTAAATATTACTCTCTTGTAATGTGGCTGAAAAAATTGTGCCAATCTATTTCGTCATTGTTATTAGCTAAACGGTAGTATTTTCTAAGTAATTGGTTTAGTTGTAGTGCATATTCAGCATTGAGCTCGTTATTCTCTAATATTTTCTTGGGCTCGTTCATGAAAGCCCCATATAATTCTTGCTTTCTTTTATGTTCCTTTTCAATAGTGGAAATGAGGGACGATATTCGTTCATTTAATAGGAATCGTCGATGATTATCTCTATTATATTTTGTTTTTGCTGCATTAATATACTTTTGTTCTTCATCAATATAGGTTCTTTCTTGCATTGATTTATCTGCACCTATAATTCTCATGCTAGATGCCGCGCAAAATCCATGATCTCTATATATTTTCTCGTCTATTTTCGGGAATAGCGAGTTTATATAACCATCATTGAAAACCTTTGATTTTTTATGAACAAAATACCAATCATCTTTCCCAGGACAATTTTTAAAATGCTCCTCATTAATAATTGTAAATGAGTTCAAAATTTGTTCTATGTCAAGTTTATTAATATAACTTTCAACGTCATCTATTACCTCTCCTAAGGTAGGCAAAGATTGTTTTATAAAATATGTTCGAATGAGTTCTCTTTCTTGCTCTGTGTATCTCCAATCAACATAAACATCACTTCCGTTATTACAATATATAATAAATTGGTATCCGCTACCACTATCTACAATAAACTTTGAACTTTTTGCTATACATTCTTTTGGAACACAAATACCATTTTCTTCCTTATATAGAATCTCGTCATAGTTACTATATCTATGCAAGGAATTATCGTAGTAGTCGAAATCTTTCAAACCAATTATATATCTAGCTCTATCAGATTTGGAATCTTCAAATAAGATAGTATCGAGCAGCTGAAACTTTTCTGGCAAATTAGCGTCAGCAACACGAAATGTTCCATCAAGACATATAATAATCCCATTTTTTGAGTTGCTCAACAACACGCCAACTCTTAAGTTCTTTCGTCCTTGCATTTATTTGGAGTTTTTGATTAATATGCACATACATTAATTACTCAAACACATTCATTCCTTCCGGTTGCCAGAGAATGCGAGTGCGGGAGAGATGGATGATATAGGGTTGAGTCTTTTTGCCAACAGGGATATAATCTTCCGGAGAATCTTCGTAGTCTTGCAAAGCGGCTTCAAAGGCTTTGCGGATACGAGAAAGTTTCTCATTGGCAGAGTTATTCGTTGGATCTATCAGTGTTTCAATACTTTGTGTGGTATCTATTCGATTAGACAAGGTATTATACCATTGTTGCAACTCTTCCTTATAATCGCTAAGATACTTGATAGCAATACCTTCTGTATGATGAAGTAGCGTAAAATAGAGCGCCTTGGATAATATAGGCATCTTGATTTCCGCTGTCAACTTATTTCCTGTACTATCAATAAGGAATAGTTTGTATTTCTCGTCCACTAACAACATAGTGTCGTGCGGAAGGGATTTCTTCATTCGCATCTTAACGAAAGGCAATGTTCCCACAAACTGGACCAAATAGGAGAATGCCTTCTCCCAATTGGTGCCTGGTGTGAACGGAAACAAAATATATTCATAGTTAAAGTTATCTTCTGGATTACTCCTGTTTGGCTTGAAGCGCAAGAAGCCAGCGCAATCAGCTGGCAGATGTTCTTCTGAGAACAATGCTGACCAATAATAGAACTCTGTTTTTTTGTCTCTATCTAACCAAACACGCATCATTTGTTGCGGCTCATAGTCCCCGGAATACGAACTAATGATATCTTCTGCACTCTGTGCGCGAGTAGGCAAATAAACAAAAAGATAGTCCTTGCGACGGAAAGCAGCACGGAGTTGACCGAGATGTTGCTGAATGTATTGGTTCAACTCGGAGTGAACATTCTTCTCCAAGAAGATAAGTTCATGTTGATTACCCATGATGCGTGGGTCGCGTATTTGCACATCATAAATAGGAAAAACAAAATCATCATGCGGATACTTTACTTCAGATTTAAGCGGAACTAAAGATTTTGTTTTAGTAGCCTTATGTTCTTCGATATCTTTTTGGGAAATCTCGGGGCTATTATCCGGCAACCAGCGTGGTGGTTGTTCGGTGTTAGAAGGAATGGTTGTAGCAGGAGAAACGTGGTTGTCACAAAAAATAGAATCTAATTCTGGAGCATGATATTGAGCGACAGCCCGTTTGATGCGATCTTCCAAAGAAAGGGTTAATAGCGCCTTACAGGAATCATAGTTGTCCAATGATTCTTTTGCTCCTATATTAGAGATTGCGTTTTTCCATTCCGGGTCATGGTTAACCTCACGTTTGGCCTGTTCAAAGAGGGAAAGAGCCGTATGGAAATAGTTCGCCATTACATACATTACACCTAAATTATTATATGCGAAGTAATTCTTGTGCTCCTTAATTAAGCGACGATAGAAATAAGCAGCTTTGTTATAATCAATCGGGGTAAATGTGCCGTGCTCATAACTAATGGCCATATTCATCATGCCTATTTCTTCACCCAATTCGGCACCTTTCTCTATCCATTCACGACCTTTTTCTGTTTTGCCGCTTAACAATAATAGTACTCCGCAAGCCACCATTCCCTCTTTAATCCCGTGTTGTGCAGCCAATCGGAAATAATTGAATTGCTCTTGACTACTATCTTCCAACGAGCCTAATAGTGTGTACGCGCCATATTTCTTATATATTTTAGCCAGGCGCAAAAGATCTCTCTGGAGCATCTCTAATAATTCAGGGTCTCCATCTTTGAGAGCCAAATTATCATAGTTAGTGAGCGCTTCCCAAAATGCCGAATCTTTTTTATAAGAAGCGGCATCAATAATACCGGTGAACTTGGTAAATTCTTTCAGTGGCTTCGTATCAACAGGATATTGCCATGTGATAAAATCCGGACCAATGCGATAAAATGTATATAGAGGGAGAAGGCGCGCACGAGAATCGACTTCCTCAACCGCTACTGGGTTTGAAGAAGTGGTGGTATTAGAATCTTCCGTATGTTTACCGAAGAATACCCTTTTTATGTTGTCGAAAAGTGACATAACTTAACGTGCCAATTCATTTTTCGAGTGCAAAAGTAGTACATTTTCCGGATATGTCCAAACATTTTTTATTTGCAAGGCTTGCAAAAGTGGATTTTTGTTCTCAGCCTGATGGAAAACAGCGGTCAAGCGCATAGTGTCTTATGAGTTTTTGCTTCGTAACCGGCATGGTATTTCAAATTATTAGGAATCGGGTGCAAAGGTAGTAAAAAAAAGTGAGATATGCAAGAAAAAATGTAATTTTTGGGTTTAGGGATAAAAAAGCAGGGCAACTACCGGTTTATGGTTTGAGCGGGTTGGAGCAGGAGATATAAAAGAATGAACGCATTTGTTTGAGGATGGCTCTGCAAGAGACATCAATATCTTGGTAAGCTGCTTCGAAATCGCCTGTGTACCACGGATCTGCCACATCTCTGTTTTCGCCTGTCCATTGCATCATCAGCGATACTTTGCCGTCTGTATCTTCTCCGATAAGACGAGTCAGCCAGCGGATGTTTGACCGGTCGGCGCAAATGATATAATCAAAGTAATCATAATCGGCACGCGTTATTTGTCGTGCAGTATGGAAATCAAACGGAATGCCTTTTTCGCGCAGTTTGCGTTTTGCCGGAGGATAAATATCATTACCTATCTCTTCGGTTGAAACGGCAGCAGAAGCGATTTCCAGATTCCCTATTTTGGCTTGACGGCATAATTCTTTCATCACCATTTCCGCCATCACCGAACGGCATATGTTGCCGTGACATATGAATAGGATTTTACTCAAAATTTGATATGCTTTTTCACCACTCCAAGGTGGCTACTACCGGTTTATGATCCGAACCGCCGGTCTGAGGAATGGTGCAATTAACAGGGCGTAGCGATTCCGAACTGAAGATATAATCGATTCTCACGCCAAAACCTCGATGCTCACAGGTCGTTCCCCATTTCCAAGGATGCGTTGACCACCATGCGTCATGTAAGCCTTCGCTAAGATGCCAATAGGCGTAACTGAAAATAGTCGCATTTAAATCACCGACTACGATGACGGGATAAGGACTTTTTTCTATTTCCGCTCGTACTACTTTCGCTTGGGCATTTCGTAAAGGAACGGCACGATCCCATTTTGCCTTTAAACGCTTAAAAGTAGCAAGCAGACCTTCATAATTATGTATACTATCCAAATCTGCAATATCCTCAGCCTTGAAATTATATGACTCCAGATGGTTATTAAAGAGACGGATGGTATCGTTTCCTATCACGATATCACATCTGTTGGACATATTGCCACGCGTTTCATAATGAATACTTTGCTTATTGATAAGCGGATATTTGGACCAAACCATCGTACCGTATTGATGGCGTTTGTCATAAACAACGAAATCCAAATAAGAATAGGGATATTTTTGCCCTAAAGTATTCTTAACGTCCGGAAGAGTAAGGAATCGTTCGTTCTTATAAACATCCACTTCCTGCAGACATATCACATCCGCATCTTGTGCCACAAGATATTGCAGCACCTTGTTTTGCTCAGGCTTAACAAACTGTCCCATCCGCGCGGTATTCCACGTCAGAATAGAAATTGCTATAAGGATAAAATCTAACACTTTATCGTTTTAATTTATCATTTTAACGTGCTTTTGGCACCAAGGTTACCAGCGGAATGATCATTTCTTCGAGCGAAATACCACCATGCTGGAACGTATTGCGGTAGTATTGCGCGTAGTAATTAAACTGATTAGGATAGGCAAAGAAATCAGAACCGGTACAAAAAGCATAACTGCTGCTTACATTCGGGCAAGGAAGACCGATTCGTTTCGGTTGTTCGATACTCATTACGTTCTTTGAACTGCAGTTAAGCGCTTTACCCACTTTATAGCGGATGTTGGTATTGGTATTCTTATCAGCAATAATCTGTACGGCATTCTTCACACGCGTTGTGCCATGATCGGTTGTCAGCACCAAGGTAAAACCTAATTCAGACGCACGACGCAGCAAATCATAAGTAGGCGAGTGCTTAAACCAACTAAGCGTCAAACTCCGATATGCCGATTCATCATTAGCCAACTCACGCATCATTTTACTTTCCGTGCGTGAGTGAGAGAGCATATCAATAAAATTGAAAACAACAATATTGAGTGGAGTCTGTACGCCTTTTAATTGAGCAATTACGCGCTCGCAAAAATCACTCTCGTTTACTTTCCAATAATTGAAACTCTCGCGTCTGCGATATCGATCCAATAGTGTTTGTACGAGTTCTTTTTCATATTGATTCTTGCTCTCTTCATCACCTTCTTCAACCCAATATTGCGGATACATCTCTTGAATCTGTAATGGTAGCAGACCAGAGAAAATAGCATTTCTGGCATACTGCGTAGCCGTAGGCAATATACTTGTATATTGCTCCTCGTTGCTTATGGTGTAGAATTCGCTAATGAGCGGTTGGATAGTTTTCCATTGGTCATAACGGAAATTATCAATCACACAAAGTAATACTTTCTCTCCTTTATCCAACAAAGGAAAGACAGTATGCTTCATTACATCGTGAGACATAACAGGCCTGTTCTCCGCGCCAAACCAGCCTTCGTAATTCTTTGCAATCCATTTTGCAAAGGCTGCATTGGCTTGCGTGCGTTGGTCGTCTATTAAAGAACGCATCGAAGAATTTTCTAATTCGATATCCCAACGGCTCAATGTGCGCTCAATTGCTTGCCATTCCTCTATCGTGCTTGCCGTATCAATCATATAGGAGATATCACTCCATTCTTGACGATAGTTCTGTTGTACTTGCTCTGTGACAATCGCTTGTTGGTGAATATGTTTCTTAAGGCACAAGAGAATTTGACTTGGATTAACAGGTTTGATGAGATAATCGGCTATCTTTTCTCCTATAGCCTGCTCCATGATATGTTCTTCTTCGCTTTTGGTAATCATCACCACCGGCACTTCAGGATGCAAACGTTTGATTTCCTGTAACGTCTCAAGTCCTGTCAGACCGGGCATATTTTCATCTAAAAAAACGATATCGGGCACGGCATCAGCCAATGCATCTATTGCATCTTCGCCATTGCTGGCGGTTACTACCTCGTAGTTTTTACCTTTTAGGTAAATGATATATGGTTGTAACAAATCTATTTCGTCATCAACCCAGAGTATTAGGTTCATAGTTTCTCCATTTGTTTATTAGGTTTGTCATATCTTCCGGCCATTCGCTATCAAAGAAAAGCCGTTTTCCCGTACGCGGATGCGTAAAACCAAGAGTCTTAGCATGAAGTACTTGCCTGGGACATAGGGCAAAGCAGTTTTCTATATATTGGCGGTACTTTTGTGTACGAAGACCTTTCAGTATTTCACAACCGCCATATTTCTCGTCGCAGAAAAGCGGATGACCAATATGCTTCATGTGCGCGCGTATTTGATGTGTACGTCCTGTCTCTAGACGGCATTCTACCAGTGTCACATATGGAAACTGTTCCAAAACGCGCCAATGTGTAATGGCTTCTTTTGCTTGCGGGCATTCTTCTAAATCCCATACGCGATAAATAGTTCTATCTCTATTATCTCGGGCTAACGCGCCTTCTATCGTTCCGCTTTGCTCCTTAAATGTGCCCCAAACCAAGGCATTGTATGTCCGTTCGGTTGTATGGTCGAAGAACTGCCGTCCCAAGATAGTCTTTGCTTCCGGCGTTTTGGCAATAAGCAATAACCCGCTTGTGTCCTTATCAATTCGATGAACAAGACCAATGGATGGGTCATTCATATCAATTTTATCACCAAAATAGTACGCAAGCGCGTTAAGTAACGTATGTTCGTAATTGCCATGGCCTGGATGAACCACTAGTCCAGCCGGTTTATTAATGACTAATAAATCATCATCCTCATAAACTATATTCAACGGGATATTCTCGGGCGTGATGGTATAATCATGGGGTTCATGATCCAGTAGAACCTGAATGATATCACCCGGCTTAACACGATAATTCGAGGCAACAGGTTTCCCGTTTGCCCAAACATTTCCTGCATCTGCGGCTGCTTGGATGCGGTTGCGACTGGTATTGGTCATATGTTCCGCCAGATATTTGTCAACGCGCTCTTTGCTTTGACCCTTATCCACTTCACATCGCCATCGCTCCCACAACTCGTCAATATCACTTTCTACTTCATTTGCCATACACCATACATCTTATACCATTAAAACCACCCGTCTTCATCCGGATTGTTCGTGGTATTGATACTTGCTGCTTTTTCAATATCCTCTGATAAATATAATGTAACGGTCTCTCCTTCCAATAGTTTCTCGCCCATATTAGGTATTTGGCGATAGATAAATTGTGTAGCACCTTCTTCACTCGCCTCGTCATAATAAACAGCACCTACGGTCAAACGGTGTCTAAGCAGCAGACTACGCGCATCTTGTAATGTCATGCCTATTACGGATGGCACTTCCACCTGTTCGGTACCTCTACCGAAACCGACCACTAATCGAACGCGTGTGCCCACAGGAACTTTTGTGCCGGGAGCAACGCTGACACCGCCTACTTTCACATCAAGCACTAAATCCCTGAAAGCAGATGGCCGGTATTCATATGTGCTATCGACGCGCAAACCTAATCCGCGTAAGGTTGTTTCTGCTTGCCGATAACTGATATCTTGCAGGTTTGGCATCGTAACTTGACGTTTAGTTGTAGCATTAATCGTCACATAAACTTCACGCCCATGCTTTGCGTGACTGTTCGGTTTAGGATCTTGTTCAACAATCGTGCCAAACGGTACTTTATCGGAATAAGTAGAGTCAATAACTACTAAAATTAATCCTTGTGCCTCTAAAAGTGGACGTGCTTCGGCTTCCACTAATCCGCGGACATCTGTCACTTCTACTTCTACACCATGTTCGGTATACGTCCGAAGCCAGGCGATAAGACTGACTAATATGATAATACCCGCTACAAGTGCCAAAACAACATTCCAACCCACAAATTTAGCGTCAGATTTGTCAAAAATACCTCTTTTTTCCATAAAATGTAAAATTAATTGCGCAAAATTACAATTTTTTTTGGATATGTGCAAAAAATGTTGTACTTTTGCACCGTTTTTCGTAAAAACACGAAGAATAATAGTAAAAAATAAAGCTTTATTAACTAAAAAAAGACGTTTAATTATGAAGAAAATGCTTCTTATCGTAGCTGTTGCTTTCGTTGCAATGAGCTGCGGCAACAAGTGCTGCCAGAAAAAGTGCTGCCAGGACACCTGCGCACAAGACACCGTTGAGGTTGTTGAGGCTGTAGAGGTAGCTGAATAATCTGACCTTGTTGTTCGATTAGGTACAAAACCTTAAAAAGAAGCGACGCTTATGCGCCGCTTTCTTTTTTAGTGTATCAAACACTTGCCGGTCATTTCAGCAGGTTGCTTAATTCCCATGATATGACAAAGAGAAGGAGCTACGTCGGCAAGAATACCATTTTCTACATGTGCGTCCGTGTGATCCTTACTTATATAAATAAAAGGCACGGGATTGAGCGAATGGGCAGTGTTGGGCGTACCATCCGGATTAATAGCATTATCGGCGTTGCCATGATCGGCAATCACAATAATTTCATATCCGTTCTCTAATGCTGCTTCAATCACACGATGCGAGCACTCATCAATAGTACGAACAGCTTTTTCTATAGCCTCATAAACGCCTGTATGACCTACCATGTCGCCATTAGCAAAGTTGAGCGTGATATAATCAAATTTCTGTGTCTTGATGGCAGCAACAAGAGCTTCCGTTACTTCCGGAGCACTCATTTCCGGCTTCATGTCATATGTCGGTACTTTCGGACTCGGAATAAGGATGCGCTCCTCGCCCGGATATTCCGCTTCACGTCCGCCATTAAAGAAGAATGTGACGTGTGCGAATTTCTCTGTTTCGGCAATACGTAATTGTTTTAAGCCCAGACGACTAACAACTTCGCCTAAAGTATTCTCTACATTTTCTTTCGGGAAAAGGATATGCAACCCTTGGAATGAACTATCATACGGGGTCATGCAGCAATAGTGCAGGCCAGGTATTGTTTTCATTCCTTGCTCCGGCATATCTTGTTGAGTTAGCACGATGGTGATTTCTTTAGCGCGATCGTTACGATAGTTGAAGAAAATCACGACATCACCTTCTGTGATACGTCCATCGCATGTGCTGTTTACTAACGGTTCCATGAACTCATCCGTATCCTTATGTTCTTCCGTGTGCCGATCATAGCATCCTTGTACGGCAGCTACCATGTCGGTTTCTTGACGACCGATACCGTTCACGAGTTGATCATAGGCCACTTTGATGCGTTCCCAGCGTTTGTCACGATCCATTGCATAGAAACGGCCGATGATAGAAGCTATATGTGCGCCATTGGTATCGCATACTTGCTGCAAGTCTGCAATGAAACCTTTACCGCTTCGCGGATCGGTGTCACGGCCATCCATGAAGCAATGCACGAAAGTCTTATCGGCTACGCCGTATTCTTTGGCAATTTCCACCAGTTTGAAGAGATGATCAAGCGAACTATGCACACCGCCATTAGAGCACAGACCCATGATATGCAGTTTCTTACCCGTTGCTTGTGCTGCTTTGTATGCCGCCTGAATCTCGGGGTTCTGCATAATGGAATTGTCGCGTATAGAACGGTTGATCTTTACAAGGTCTTGGTATACAACACGACCTGCACCGATATTAAGGTGTCCTACTTCCGAGTTTCCCATTTGGCCGTCCGGCAGACCTACGTTTTCGCCGCTGGCTTGTAATTGTGAGTGCGGATATTTCGCCAACAAAGCGTCCCAATGCGGTGTCGGCGTTACGCTAATCACATCGGCTTTGGACTTATTGCCAATGCCCCAGCCATCCAAAATCATTAATAATGCTTTACTCATATTTTTGTTTTTTTAGTTGATCTATTTGTCGTTTATCGTCTGCTTCGCGTAGCGATTGACGTTTGTCATAAGTGTGCTTGCCTTGGCAGATAGCTATCTCCAGCTTGGCAAGTCCTTTCTCATTAATAAAGAGTTCAAGCGGAATAATGGTCTTGCCGGTTTCTTTGGTCAATCGCTCTATCTTCCGTATCTCTCGGCGTTGGAGTAGCAGTTTGCGGTCGCGTTTGGCTTCATGGTTGGCATAACTGCCAAAACGATATTCGGCTATATGCATTTGCTTGACATACATCTCTCCGTGAGCAATGGCGCACCAAGAGTCCACCAGCGAAGCTTTGCCTTCACGGATAGATTTAATCTCGGTTCCAAAGAGTTGGATACCGGCTGTAAAGCGGTCAAGTATGATATACTCAAACTTCGCTTTCTTGTTCAGAATCCGTATGTTGCTCTTTAACTTCAACTTTCTTGTATTTTTTCTGTCTTTGCTCCCAGCGTTCGCGGGCGTATTGTTGCATGTCGATAACCGTATCGTTCTCGTCAATAATCTCGAGTCCAAAGATGGTTTCGATGATATCTTCGAGTGTCAAAATACCCACAAACATGCCGTATTCATCGATAATTTGTGCGATTTGGCTTTTCTGCTTGAGCATGCTATCAAAGATAGTGCCGAGGGTTAAATCCTGATCAAAAGCAGGTAAAGGACGTTTGATGCCGCCAAGTGTTTTGCGGAAATGATCTTCCGTCAATTCCTCCAATGCATCATTACGCAATACATATCCTGTGATATACTCCGGTGCCGTGGGGTTATACAACGGGATACGCGAGAAATGGTCGTATTCATCGTTGTCATAATAGGCACGGAGAGTCATATTTTCCGGCGCTATCTTAGCCACCACACGCGGTGTCATAACATCATAGGCATGGATGCTATCCAAACGCATCAAGTTGGTGAAAATCTTATTTTCGTCTTCATCCACCACGCCCTCTTCTTCGCCTACGTTCACCATAGATAGCACTTCTTCTCGTGAAACGGATGGCTCGTCTTCATTATCCGGGAAGGCTCTGGTAATGAGTTCGACCAAGAGTACGAACGGATAGAGAATAACAATGAGTGCGCGTATAGTAAGTGCCGTGAAGCCCATCAGATTCCGCCAATACGTGGTGCCGATTACTTTTGGAATAATCTCTCCGAAGATAAGAATCAGCAAAGTGACGATGGCCGAAACAAGCCCGAACCATCTTGAACCGAAAACCTCTGTGGCTTGCATTCCAACACCTGCTGCGCCTATCGTGTTGGCAATTGTATTAAGTGATAAAATAGCGGCTAAAGGACGACCTGTGTCTTCCTTATAAGCACTCATCAACTTCGCTGGCGCATAGCCCTCTTCTTCTCGCAGATTGATATAACTAAGCGATGTGGACATCAGTACCGATTCCAGCACGGAACACAGGAAACTGATCCCCATTGCACCCAATAAAAATACTAAAAGTAGTCCCATAACACAAAAAATCGTGCAAAATTACGAATTATTTTGCATATTTGCAAATTTTTTACTACCTTTGCAGCCGATTTTGAGAAAATAACATCAATTATGTTGAAAAAAATCCTTTCTATTACCGGTAAACCGGGGTTGTATAAGTTGCTTAGTCGTGGCAATAATATGCTGATTGTGGAGAGTTTGGTTGACGGCAAACGAATGCCGACTTATGCTCGTGATAAGATTGTTGCGTTGAGCGATGTCTCGATGTTTACAGATGCCGATGATATCGCGCTGAGCGAAGTGCTGACGAATGCCGGAAAGAAAGAAGGACTGAAACCGGTGGCGTTTGATCCCAAGAAAGCAAGCAATGCAGAATTGCAGGCATGGTTTGACGGGGTATTGCCCAATTGGGATCGTGACCGAGTTTATCCATCTGATATTCGCAAACTTATACAATGGTATAATATCCTCATCAATGCCGGTATAACAGATTTTACTGTTGAGGAAGAGGAAGAAACAGAAAACAAATAGCTGAAGACTAACAGCTAATACGTGCTCCTTAGGGAGATTATCAATAGCATAGAATCTGTAGCGCCACGGAGTGCCCAAGAGGAATGGGATAACTCGGGAATGCAGGTAGGTGACACAGGACGTGACATTCAGTCCGTTCTCTTGACCACAGATGTTACGACAGATGTGGTCGATGAAGCTATTATGTGCGGTTGCCAACTTATTATCTCTCACCATCCTTTACTTTTCCACGGACTGAAACAAGTTTGTGGCCAAACGCCGCAGGCCTGCGTGGTAGAGAAAGCGATAAAGAATAACATTTCCATATATAGCGCGCATACCAATTTAGATAGCGTAATGGGCGGTGTGAATACTCGCTTGGCGGACAAATTGGGCATCATCGATTATCGGATACTAATGCCTGCTAATCCTGAGAAACCAGAAGTGGGATTGGGAATTATAGGCAAACTGCCGAAACCTATAAATTATGCCGATTTCATCGAACAAATCCGTACAAAATTGGCAACTACATATATCCGTTATACGCGTGCGGCAAAAAATCAAATAGAAACAGTAGCACTTTGCGGAGGAAGCGGAGCGGAGTTTATAGAAGAAACTATCGCGCAAGGCGCGGATGTATATCTTACTGCTGATTGTAAGTATCATGATTTCCAAAATGCCGATACCCGCATCGGACTTATCGATATTGACCATTGGATCTCCGAACGTCACTCGCGCGAGATATTCCGAGATATTATCGAACCTCTGGGAGTAAAATGCATAGTAAGTAAAACTGATAAAACACCAATACAATTATGGCAAGAGCAAAAGAATTGACAGTAGAGGATAAACTGAAATACCTCTACGAGTTGCAGCAAGTAGACACCAAGATTGATAACTTGCGCACATTGGCAGGTGAACTGCCACAGGAAGTGAAAGATATGGCAGACGAAGTAGAAGGTCTCAAAACCCGTCTGGCTAATATCGAGAATGACATCAAAGAGTGCGAAACTCAGATTTCTGATCATCGTGTACGTACCGAAAACGCGAATGCGTCAATCGCCCGCTACAAAGAGCAACAAAATAGCGTGCGTAACAATCGTGAGTTTGATAACCTGAATAAGGAGATTGAGTATCAGGAATTGGAGATTGAGGCTTCTGCACGTAAAATCAAACATTTCACGGCAGAATTGGAGTTGCGTCAAGCCGACAAAGCCAAGACGACCTCGGATATTGAAGAGCGTACGGTAGATCTTAATCAGAAGCGTGCAGAGTTGGATCAGATTTTGGCAGAGACCAAGTCTGAGACAGAGGCACTTGTGCTTAAAGCAGGTGAGTTGGAGAAGAAAATTGACGAGCGTTTGTTAACTGCGTTCAAGCGTATCCGTAAAAATGCGCGTAATGGTTTGGCTGTTGTGAAAGTAGAACGTGATTCGTGCGGTGGTTGCCACGCGAAAGTACCTGCTCAGCAGCAGTTGGATATCCGTACACGCAAGCGCGTTATTGTTTGCGAGTTCTGCGGACGTATCCTGGTAGATCCTGAGATGTAAGCAAGAGGGCGATTAATGCTCCTACGGCAATTAGGCTGATAACGCCTAACCACCATGTTGTGCCGGCACCAATTGTGTCGGCATAACTTTTGCCGTTTTCTTCGATTTCATCGAATAAATAATAGGCTAAAACGGCAATTCCATTATTGGTAAAATGCATCACAATGGGCACCCAAAGACTCCCCGTCCATATGAACATATATCCAAAGAGTGCGCCCATTAACATACGTGGTATAAAGCCATAGAACTGCATGTGAATGGCAGAGAATACGATCGCTGTGAGCCACACGGCAATATGTATTTGCGATTTTTTCGGGCTTAGGATTTGCTGTAGGGTGCCGCGGAAAGATAGTTCTTCTGCGAGTGCAGGAAGAAGGGCGAGTAGACCGATATTGATGAGTAACTGCCCAATATTTTCTGCCCTCAAAAATCGCTCGGTTAGAGCGGCTGCTGCATCTTCTTGCTGTTTGAAGAATTGTTCGATAAAATCGAGACTTTTCGGTAATTCAATACGGCTGTTCAGATCTGCGAGTAGGTTGATGGCCGGAATAGCGCAAATCATCATGATTACGGAAATGACAATAACGCGCCAATTGGTGTTTTTATCCATATTAAGCCATCTGAACGGCTTATGTTCGGAATCCCATATCGCAGCACAAAGGATAGGCGGAATGAGGAAAGTGGCGAGTGTCTGCAGGAACTGTAGCCATTTGAGCGATTCCGTTGTTTGACTACCATGCCAACCTATATACCAGATACCCAAGGCGATAAGCGTCAGCCCCGCCATGATGCCCAACCAAATTAATATCCGTCCGAAAGTACGCATGTTTAATTTTTTCGCTGCAAAGGTACTGCTTTTTTTGTATATTTGCAAAAAATATGCATATTTTTGCCTGTTTTGTTAAGTTAATATGGCAAAATTGGTAATTATTCGACATAAAAAGCGAATTATTGCACACGCATATGCGCGAAAAGTAGTACCTTTGCACACTGATTTGTAATTTTTAAATCTGTATATCGACGATAACACAAATACTATGAGGCACTTGCTCACTCAACTCAAGAATCAGGGTTATTATCTAAACGGTATTAAAACGTGGTTATCACCTACTAATAACCTACTAATAACCTACTTATCACCTACTAATCACCTACTCAAATCCCGTGCGCATCGCTGCGCCCAATTCGCCGTAACTCTCTTAGTTATGGTTGTGCTAAGCGTTGGAAATATGTGGGGAGAGACTGCTGTTGCAACAACTGCAGGAACATATAGTTTTGGTTCTACAAATATTGGTGCTGCAAATAAATTTGCCGAAATCTCTACGAATTCTGTGTTTATATACAGATGGGCTGATAATTATTCTACGAGCAATAGTGGAATAAAGGCTGTATCAGGTAATCAATCAGGTTTTGTATTTTACACAACCTCTCCGATGACATTATCAGCTACCATTTATCAAAATAGTAAAACGGCTGAAACCGTAACTATTTATGTTAAATCGATTACATCTGCATTCTTTCAAAATTTAGTAGATGGAACAGCAAACTCAACGACGGTTTCTGCGCCATCATTCTCCGATGTTGGCACTTTTAGTGTTGTGGGTAGTACTACAAAACAAGAATATTCCGGCACATACGGCTCAACATTATCAGCAGGATATTATTACGTTTATGCTCGTTCAACAGCTGGAACATGTAATACTTATCATCGTTCTATTACGCTTGCTGCTCCTTCTTGTCCGACGTTGACGGTAAGTCGCGGAGGAACGGCTGATGGTACATATACGGTTGGAAACGATGGCGGAACTTTAACTTGTAGCGCAACCACAGGAACAATTACTTCTTATCAGTGGAAACAATATTCGTCTGGGCAAGGAATAGGCGATACGATTGATGCCGTCGGATCAGGTGCGACAACGGCATCCTTTACCCCACACCCATTATCTGCCGGTACATACTACTATTTATGCCGTGCAAAAAATGCTTGCGGAGATGTTGCCGTTACTTCTACTTCCGGAACGTTTGTGTTTAATGCAGCAGGTTGCCCCAGTTATTCTTTCCATACAGGCGGCAATGATGTTAAGACAAATAATACGCAGTCTTGTTTCGTACAAGTAGGATCCTCGCATGAATGGCAATTGACAGATTATACTATTCCTGCTGATACAAAATTCTTTGTTGGAGAACGTGGTTGGTGGTATAATGACAATTTAGGTTCAAATAATTCTCGCTCGTCGGCACAAACATGGGCTGACGAAATGTATTTAGCTATGTCGTTTGATTCGGGTGATGCCGCAGGAAGTCCTAAACTTGGTCAAGCCACCGGAGCAACTGGAACTATTCGAATTTATGATAATAGTGATTGGAATAATCTTAATGCAGCATTTATTCCGGATGGTTATGTACTGAAGTTTGGCAGTTCATATGGATTGTTTACGGAAGGTCCTACAAACGAATTTTTATCGCCACTGGTTACTTATAATAGTACAACGGCCGGCTATGCAGTTAGTGTGGGTGTGACGGATGAAAATGACGAGTATGTAAGTACTGCCAATACTCAGGAAATGCGTCATATTTTCCTCAAAGACAATTGTGGATGGAGTGCAGATGGAGCTAAATTCGCTATCTATTACTGGAGTGGCGATAGTAATGGTTGGTGTGGTTTCTTACAAACTGTTCCTGGAGAAACAAACTTATACGAAGGATGGATACCAGCAAGTTACACAAATTTGAAGTTTGTGCGCTTTAGCAGTTCAAAAACAGCTGTAGGTAGTTGGGATGACAAATGGAACGAAACGAGTGACTTATCTGTTACTAGTTCTCAGAACTATTTCACAATGTCATCGTTCTCTTCCGGTTCTTGGTCTGCTTATCAAAAGAAAGGGAAATTCCGTATAAATGCAAATTACAAGGATAAGAACTGGTTCGTTCGTTTTATTCCTAATTATATTTTGACATATGATAAAAATGATGTGGGAGCGAGTGGAACGATGGAAGAACAAGGAGTTGCAGTAGATGCGGTATCTAAAAACGTGACAGTTCTGGCTAATGGTTTTACTGCGCCAGCGGGTTACCACTTTGATACATGGAAAACAGCTCCGAGCAGTGGAACTTCTTATGCTGCTGGTTCTACTTACAATCTTACTGCTGATGCGACATTGTATGCTCAATGGGCACCGACGACCTATACGATTACTCTTGCTGCTGGCGATCATGGAGCAGCTAATCAATCGGCAACAGTGGTTTATGATGCCACAGCACTTTCTTCCATTACTCATGTCACTGCAGCTGCGTCCTCGCCACATCAATATTATGATCTAACGGGATATTATGATGGTGAAACGAAGGTGCTCAATATCGATGGAACTTTTGCGGCAACCAACGTGACAGGATATATTACTGATGGTAAATGGAGCAAGGCTGATGATTGTACCTTAACTGCGAAATGGACAGGAAAGGTTTATAGTATCACGTATAAAGAAAATGATAATTCTACCGTCATTGGCGGTCTCAGTCCAAGTAGTTACACTTATGGCGTTGGTGCCGTTCTTCCAACTCCCACTAAATCTGGCTATACCTTTGAGTCTTGGTATTTAGCATGGTGTGTTTTTGAAGAAGGCGGTTCTGGAAATGGTTTTGTAGACGGATGTAAAAAAACAGCATTGAGTGCATCTGATCATGGCAGTGCGACTTATCTTGCTCGCTGGTATCAAACAGTTACATTGGATAAGAACGGTGGTGATGCAGATGGTGCTGTGGTTGCGTGGTGTAATGAGTCAGGAACAACATCCCTTTCTGCACCAACTCGTGCGGGTTATTCCGTAGAGGGCTACTATGCTGAGGCTGGTTGTACAAATAAAGTAATGACCGATGCGGGTGTGTTAGTGGATTATTCCGGCTATGTAAGTAGTGGTAAATGGATTCATTCCGGCGCTACGACTCTATATGCGAAGTGGACGAAAGAATCTGGTTGTATCAAATGGTCAGGAACACCAAGTTCTTGGACAGCGGGGAAAATTACAATTAACTCGTTGGTTCTAGAGGCTAGTGCGACTGCTCCCGATATTAACACCTCATCTAATAATCAGGTTTGGAGCGGACATACAGAAACGGTAATGGCTTTGCAAAGCAATGGAGTTTATGTTCAAGGTCATTTCAGCAATGGTTCAGAAATAAATACACTTACTATAAGTGCAGCGAATAACAATGGCACGGCAGGAACAGATAAGAAGTATTTAGTCCTATTCTGCGCCAATAGTTCGTTTAGTTCCGGAGTAACAGGACAATTGCATGCCGCCCCGAGTTATAAAGATGCTCAAAATGATACTAAATTAATTCATGAATTTACTGCACCAGCAGGAACTAAGTATTTCCGCATATACCGCAAGCTGAATGAAGATGTAGGTAATTATAAGAATGGCGGTGATACCATTGGAGATGGACAGACGACTCGTATATATGGAATAGAAGTGTGTCCTGTGCCGGTTTATGAAGTGACCTATAAAGCGAATGGAGGTACAGGTGAAGATATGGTAGATGATGACGCGAAAACCATTGCAGAAAACACATTCACACGAAGCGGATATGCGTTCATGGGGTGGAATACAGCAAGTGACGGAAGTGGAACACCATATGCGGTAGGTACAACTGTCACAGAAGATCTGACATTGTTCGCTCAATGGGAGAAAGCATATACGATTACGTTGGACAACCAATCGGCTGATCTTATTGCCGGAACTGCAAGCATCAGTGTGATCTACAATCATAATGATAACTTGTTAGCACGAATGGATCCTCCTATTAAGTCCGGTTATTATTTCGGTGGCTATTATACTGAAACAGGCGGAGCTGGAGTAAAAGTTATTAACGAATCCGGAGATGTGCTGGCGAGTGCAACCGGGTATACGGATGCAAGCAGAAATTGGGTTTATGATGGAAATAAGACGTTGTATGCTAAATGGACAGCGCTTACAGTTTCGCTGACTATCTCACCCGCATCTATTAACCCGCATTCTTCGACTCCAGTTACATTTACCATTACAACGAATGCTCCTTCATCTGCAGTAGATCCTCCTTATTATTTTGCTATCTATAACTTGGGAAATCCGGCGCATATAACCGGTTATCTCAATGGTGATCATCCGGTAAGCGACGGTTCAACAACGGTAGCTATTGATAAGGATTTTGGGTTATGGTCTACACAAGCCGTGATATTATGGAAGAGTCAGATTTTAGCGACCAGCGCGGCCCAAACCTTAACGGTAGAATGTACCACTCCTGACGTTCCTGACGGTTTGACAGCAGGTTCTATTACAACAAACAGTGTGACATTCACTATTACCGATGATAATACTCCAGAGAGTTACGATATCTATTATTCTACGAATAGTACTGCTCCTACGCCAGGCACAGCCGCGACAACAACTACGCCAGGCAATACGAAAGAAAAATCCGTCACGGGTTTGGAATCATCGACTACCTATTATGCGTGGGTTCGTGCTGTTTGTGATGCAAGTCATAAGAGCAGTTGGGTAGCATTAACAGGCTCTTCATTTACAACAGAAGCTCCACCGACATATTCGGTAACATATAATGACCACCGTTTATCACTTGATGGAGTCGATGAAGCGCCGGTAATAGATGAAGCAGGTGGTACAGTACCGACAGATGCTAATTCTTATCTGGAAGGAGCAACTGTTTCCGTACTTGGTAACACGGGAGATCTCACTTTCATTATCGATGGTGCAGAAGCTACTTTCCGCGGCTGGACAAATAACTCGTTAGGCTATTCCAATCCATACTATACGGCAGGTTCTACGTTTGCTATGCCAGCTTCTAATGTTACCCTATATGCTGTTTGGTCTTTCCCGATAGAATATTATTTGAACGGAGGTACTATTAATGATGTTTCCTATGATACCTACTATATCTATACTAATAATATTGATAACAGCGGAATAATGACCGCTACTTTGCCTACGAATGTAACTAAAGTAGGTTATACGTTTGAAGGTTGGTATCATAAAAGTGATTTTTCTGATGTCCGTCGTTATGGAGTGGAAGGATATTGGTATGGAGAGTATGAGGCCTTTGCGAAGTGGACAGAGAATTTATATGACATTACTTACGATAGTAATGGTGGTTCGGGTTCGATGTCTAACACTCATGGTCACTATGTAACTATTGCGAATAATAACTTTACAAACAGCGGATATATCTTCAATGGTTGGAACACTGCAGCCGATGGTTCCGGAATCAGTTACGACGCGGGCGAGGAAATTGAATTGACTGCTAACTTGACGCTCTATGCGCAGTGGAAATTGGATTATATTATCACATGGGGTAATGTGCAAATCGGTGGTGCAGGTGCTACAATAACACCGAACCTTGGAGGCGGTAACTATACCATCACTGTTAATACGGGAGTCTGGTCAGGTTCGCTTACGGCAGACATGTTAAGTGCTTCTGCAGGGGTAACAATAACGAATGTAACCGTTGATAATAGTGGTTCGCCCAAGACAGCGACATTGACCTTTAGTGTCGGTGCGGATGTAGTAGGATCAACGATTACGTTAACCATCGACGTTCCAGCACATGGAGACTATTCCGCCAAGACAAGTGATCATGTGATAAGTATAGATCGATGTGAAGGAGTTGCTACTGTTTGGGATTTCACTACTAACACATTCTTGAAAGGAGGCTCATGGTCTACTTCAGCTGGAGCCGAAAATAAAGCCTACGCAACTGATGGTTCAACGATACTTAAGTATTATGCCGGTGGAGGAGGAGATGTATGGAGTTCTTCGAACGCTCAATTACAAACACAAGGAACAACGGCAACTAGTACGGGAACTTCAAAAAAACAGATAACTCAAAAGTATTTCCAGTTCCCTACATTATCTGGAAAGGGAAAGATAAGTGTGACATACGGAACAAATAAGTCTACTTTGAAAATATATGAAGCCACATCTACCAATATTTATGGATTAGAACCGGTAATTACTCTCACCTCAGATGCGCCTGCGAGCAATACCTATTCATTTAAGAGTGACAAAACTTACTATATGACCATGGAGTCAAGTAAGGTTTATTTCAAAAAAATCACCTTTGTAGATTTGTCGGGATCAGAAATTACACCGACTCTTTCGTGGGAAACAGACTTGTCCGGTGGTGTTGCTAAGGAAACAGGAGATGCGGATTTTACCCATACGGCAAGTACCACAAGTAATACGCTTGGTACAATAACGTATAGTTCTAGCAATACCGCTGTTGCGACAGTAAATGCCTCAACAGGAAAAGTTCACATAGTAGGTGCGGCAGGTTCCGCTGTAATAACCGCTACGTTATCTGCATCAGGTTGTTATTCGTCAGCTACTATATCGTACACTATCAACGTAACCAGAGATTGTGACGATGTGGCTGGTACTATCGAAACTACTGATTTGGGTTGTGATATACAGATGACGGTAAGTGGACATACCACCAGTGGAGAAAGTGTAAGTTATCAATGGTACAAAGTAGGAAGCCCGGATGTTACAGTCGGCACAAATAGTTCGACATTCACCACTAATGTTCCGGGAGAGTACTATGTGGTAGTAACCAATACCGGCAGCCGTCACTGTGCTATGGCTTCTACGAATACTATTGTAGTAGAAGAGCGCAGTGGATTTGAAATCTCCAAGATCATCGATTATTGGTACATTAAGAATGGTCGTCGTACGCCGGATATTGAGTTGGTGCAAACAAATAGTGCCGGAACTTTCACGGTTAAAGTAAACGGCTCTACTATAGACAATATCGGCGGTTGCCATTTCTATCTCGGCGATGATGGCATTATCTATCTGAAAGGAACGCAAGATAATGGTGAGGCACCGAGTGGATTGACGGATGGAGAGAATATAACCCTTCAGATTACTGTAAATCAGGAATGCGGAGATGGAACTTCATATGTTGAAATTGAAATTCGTTGTCAAGGCGCAACCACACGTCCGTCTATTGCATTCGTCGTAGATGGAGACAAAGGCGATGATTTTGCTGATGAGAATGAAGAGCACTCTGTGGAAACAGCACTATATAAATTCCTGGATTATGGAGAAGATTTGAGCGGTGCTTTTGATTTGACGGGACAGAATATCTATAGCACAACCGACGAGAAACTTATTCGTGAGCATTACTCACAGTTTGATGCAGTGTTGGTAACAGATGATCCGAGTACTAAAGCAACTCCCAAAGGCATCAGTGGCGATGATGCATATAAGACTAAAGGCTATGTAAATGCTTTTGGCGCGTTGATAGACGTTCGTCCAATTTTGACGATGGAGGCATATGTGAGTGCGCTTGCTAACTGGGACTGCGTGAAAGGCGATCCTACTTCACCGAACCCACGTCAATACGAGATGCGTTTGCAATGTAAGAACCATGAGATATATGGCGGACTTCCTACACCTTCTTCGAGACCGGGAATATCTAATGTATGGGAGGAGATTATTGATGGTGAAGAGTATCGTCATGTGATTATGGTGGATAGTACGTTGTCGCCGTACACAGGTATTGCTTATAATGTGCAAACTGGTGGCAATGAGAAACCAGCTCTGCAAGGATTTACGCTTGAGGCCATGGGTGAATTGTTAGGTCTGGGCGTAATCTCAGATGGTGCATTGCAAGCCGGAATCGAACGTCAACATGAGCCAGCAGCGCGTATGATGATTCTTGGAATCAATGCGAAGGCTCTTCCCCATGCGCTGACACCGGAAGGAAAGAAAGTGATTGAGAATGCCATCACTTATCTGCTGAAGACAAATATGGAAGATGTTGATGACTGCTCTAACTTCTTTGTAGGTGGCACGGACGGTCATGAGAAAGACTGGAGCACACTGACTAACTGGTCGAAGGGTTCGCTTCCTAGTAACGAAAGCAAAGTTCGTATTCTCGCTCCATGTGAAATAAGTAATGCTGTCGGGTATGTGGCACAGATAGAGATTGCTTCATCCGGTTCAAGCAAGACCAGGTACATCTCCCGCGGGGATGCTACTTGTGATGGCAATCTGGTTATTGCAGCAGACGGAGCTCTTGTCGTAAATGGAAAAATTTATAGTGCTGTAGCTCCGTATTTCAATAGTGCTAAATTAGCTCCGACTTCGCCAAGTGAATTAAAGATAGAGGCTAATAGTTTAAATACAGGTGCACTTATCTTTGATAACTCGGATGGCAAGGCACAAGCAACAGTAGAGATGTACAGCGCTTCGTATTGGGAAGTTGTTGAGGGAAAGAAGAAGAAATGGTGGTCGTATGTAGGCGTGCCCATTACGAACGTAGATATTCCGAATTATTTCTATCTCGGCTTTACTTATCTTTATGATGAGACGAGTGGTTGGATTAAGAAATGGGATGGTTCGGTATTGCAACCGTTTGACGGTATCGGCCTTTCGATGCAGTCAGGACACAAAGAAACATTCTATGGAACATTAGCATCTACGGCGACTAAAGAAATTTCTCTTACCAAGACGGCGGAAGCAGGTAATGGTGAGAACCTCATCGGTAACTCATGGATAGCGCCGATTCAGATAGCGAATTTCGAGACGGCAGATTTTGGCGGTGCAACGGCAACGGTATATGTTTATAATACCGGTAGAGATGATGTCTATCATAATCCCACATATGTTGCTGCGACGGAAGACAATGATGGTGCAGCAACAGCCGGTCAGTGGGTCGGTGTTCCTGTTAATGTCGCAGGTTTACCAGGTTATACTGGTCTAAAAGTTGTGCCAGCAATGAATGCTTTTCAGGTGAATACATCTTCCGAGGCAACCCTCACGCTGGATTATAATAAGCTGGTTCGTAAGAATGCCGTTACAAATGCGAATATCAATAATCCGCTCCGCGCTCCGCGCCGAACAGAAAGTGTTTCGGAAATAGAGGCATTAATGCGTGTTCGTGTAACCGGAGAATATACCCATACCGATGTATGGTTGTTGCAGGATGAGCAGTTTACCGATGAATTTGATAATGGTTGGGAAGCCAAATACCAAGATTGTGACAATCGATCGGCACAGATGTATGCAGAAAGTGAATTGGGTAGAATGGCATTCATAGCGAAACCGAATATTGATGGAACAGTTCTCGGTTTTGCGCCTTCGCGCGATGGTCATGAGTACACATTCTCATTCTATTATTTAGGCGACGAAGCATTATATCTAAATGATATGCAATTAGAGGTATCAACTTTGATTGACGCAGAGAATACATATACTTTTACATATAGTGAAGAGGATATGGCGGAACGTTTCATTATCAGCCGACAAGCGTTTGGTGCACCGGCTGTCACCACCGGTAATGAGCGTATCAGCGATGATGCTAAACCCATCAAGTTCATCAAAGATGACCATATATTCATTTTGGTGCGTGGCATCTTGTATGATATAACAGGTAAAGTAGTTAGATAATGGCAAAAGGTCATAGGTTAGTTGTTGCAGGAATATTGATTGTGCTGCCGGTGCTTTTTGGCGCTTGGCAGGCACAAGCTGTGACCTATAAGAGCACTTATAGCGGCGCTACCTATCGTCCAACTTCATCTGTCAACTATCAAGTTGCATTTCCAATAGACCCGTTCCAATCTACCAGTATGTACTCAAGTCAATGGCAGGAACAGCCATCAATGCTCAATACCGATGGCTCCGTGAATGCCGAGGCATATATGAACGGAAGTAGGAGTGCGATCAGCCCGAGGCGTATTATCAATCCTGATGATGACGACGATGATAACCAGGAGAATGGTACGCCTATTGGTGATACATTATTACCATTGCTATTATTTGGAATGGTGTATATCTTCATTCGTAATAGAAAACGGAAGCAAACCTATCGTGTTCATAACGGGATTATATGTGTATTTATAGCACTTACAAGTATCTTAATGGTGTTCTGTCAGCCACAAGGAGAAAAAGTGCGTTATAGTCAAGAACTGATTAACGCCAGGATGACGGCATGGCATAATAAAGATGCTGATGTGGGATTTCCAAATGCGAACAGCACGAACGGCATAACAAAACCTGAACATTTTGCTACCTGGGATTATGTCCCTGGTGTTGTAGCCAAGGGCATTCTCGATGTATGGGCGTATTATCAAGATTCCGCATGGGCAGATGCATGGTATAAAGGGTTAGAGCAATGGGCGCTACAGTTTAAAGGGGAAAGTTTAGAGTTTAGAGGAGGGATTCTGGATGATTTGAACTGCTTAAAGGTATTCCTCGGATTATACGAAGGAGCTAAGCCCGGTGGCCGATTCGAGAATGCAGAGCATGCCGAATTTTATATGGAGCAAATGCGCAAGGGCGCACAAGCACTAGCGGAACATAAAGAAAGATACTCGATTAGGGAGTTGGGGAATGAGCGAATAGCGGTGGAAGGCGGTTGGATGCATAAAGCGACAGATGACCCATCAAAAAGTTATTGGGGACAGATGTGGTGCGATGGCGCGTATATGGGTCCTGCTTTATTGGCTCAATTATTGCGTGTGGGAGCATGTGAAGGAACCGGTTTAGGATGGAATGATGTCTATACTCAGTTTCATGCTTCGTGGCCATATCTATGGGATGAAGAGAAGAAATTGCTATATCATGTGTTGTTTACGGATGTGGAAGTGAATGAAAACGCCCGTGCTATCTATGAGAAAGGCCATGCCTATTTATGTAAGGAGGGCGGTGTATATCATTCCGAGGAATATTGGGGTCGTGCAGCGGGATGGTATATATTGGCTTTAGTTGATGTGATGGAGGCATATGTGGCCAATCTTCTTCCAGGCGAAGAACCGGGTGCTAATTTTGATATTCTACGGGATTATTTGACTCAATTATCAGATGGTTTAGTCGCACGCCAAGACCCTAAGACAGGTTGTTGGTACCAGTTATTGGCATACGACAGTACCAAATGTGCCACACAAGGAGTAGATGATACAGGTTCAGAAAGATACAGCAATGTGGAGGCAGGAGGAACACAGTGCAATTACTTAGAATCTTCCGCATCCTGTCTAATCACAGCAGCATTGTTGAAAGGTTCACGTTTGGGATTTATCGACCAGATGGATGCAGGAAAACGAGGATACGAAGGCATTCTAAAGCAATTCGTTCGCGGAGAGAAAGGTAACTACAATCTAATTCATAGTTGTCAGTCAGCAGGATTGAGCTATGACCGCAACGGCACCGCTGCGTATTATCTGATAGGCAAGGATGTGCGAATTCAGGATGATACGGAAGGCAAAGTGTTAGGCGCCTTTTTGATGGCGGCCGTAGAATATGAAAGAGCCTGTCATTGAGACAGGCCTTTTCTTTAGAATCTGAAGGTTATTCCAGCGAGGAAATTGATGCCTTGCGAGCGATAACCATAATAAATCTCATTCTTGCGATGCAACCAGTTATTGAGTTGGAAGAAGAAGGAGAGATTTGGTTCCGGTTCCGGACGTAGCGTTAGTTCATTTGTGATTGGTGATTGGCGATTATTTTTCTTACCTACCAACATGCAATACTCGACGCCTGCATTGAGGTCAATAGTGGGTCGTAGCACATGCTCGCCATCAGTAGCCAATGCCAGCCGATCGCCAACGAAATAATTATCCGAATAAACGGACCAATGCTTGTTAATACGTCCGTCAATGCGCAAGCCTACTTTCCAATTCGGCCGGTCATAGACCTTATTGCTCTGTGCGAGATTCGTCACAGCCACATCTTCTCCGACAAAGGTATAACGGGTCTGCTCATGCTCAAAATTCTGCCAGAAGAAATAATCGCCATGCAGATTGATGCGTAACTTATCCTGCAGATGGTAATTAATCTGTCCACCCACCTTTCCGCAACCATAATTGCTATAGGTATAGGCAAAATCACCCGCCAAGAGTGCCACCGAGCCAGGCACTGCATTATAAGTGGTTGTATTCACTGTGTTGGCAATGAGCGTCAGTTTGTCGAACTCATATGAGTATCCTCCGTGAATCTCGAAGAGTAAGTCACGATAAGGGCGAATATGGAATCCGAGTTCAGCATCCACTGGTTTATACGAACACGGGTGATGTGAGATAATACCGGCATGTATGATACGATAACGGTTATTCTCCATGAAGTTCTGCAGACTTCCAAAGCCGTGCGAGCCGAGCACATCAGCATAGATAGTGAGCCATTGTTTGGCAATTTGCGCCTCCATGTTGATATGCGGTGAAGGAGCAAAAGTGATGTTCTCTGTAGCAGAACACATATTTTGCCCACGACCGATATTCATGTCGAGATTCACGCCTACGTGCACGCGCACACGCTTTCCTCTATATTCATAGTATGGCTCCAATCGGAAATTATGGCGACTATTATAGAGCGAATCAGGAATGACGTCCGCCAAACTATTGAGTTGCATAAAGTTATTCTGCAAGTAGAAGTTCGCTCCCACATGATGTTCGCTGGAAGTCCAATCGACCATCGCTCGTGTACGTATTTGGTGCTCTGCTACCGCTCCCACTTTAGCAAATAACATATATCCCGTTTGAACGAGATATTGTACGTCCTCTTTAGGATTGGATTTTACACCAACAAATGCCTCTGCAGTCCAGAGCGAGGTGCGATGTTCATCGGTGAAGTCCTGTCGATTGGCATAAGCCACTCTATTTTTCTCCCACATGCCGAAATCACGATGCGGATCAGTCGTCGAGAAATGAGCATAATCGTAGAAATGGCCGTATTTATGATAGTAAATATTCCCACCATTCACGCCGAAGAAAACCGTACACGTGGAGAAAGGATGTTGGAAATTCATGCCGAGAGTAGAACGGCTGAGCGTTGCCAATCCCCATTGCGCCTTATGATGCGCATAGATATCGAGTATGGATTTCTTTCCGTCATCAAGATGATATCCGAAGTCGAATAGTGAGTTTGGATGTCCGACCGCCCCGCGGATATAACCATGGTACTCCTGTGCTGGTTCAAAGCGCGTAGGTTGTGAGAGAAGCGAATGGAAGGTATTTCCGGGTGCTACATCCGCCGTATATTCGGAATACTCAATCGGTGCCGGGTCAATAGTTGTTTCCACTACGGCAGGCTTCGTTGCAATCTTACCAGCATCCTCAATAACCGGCTGAAAATCCCGCTCTACCGTCACGCTGCGGTTCAAGTCATCCTCATCTTGTGCGAAGGCAGGAGTAAAGAATAAGGAATAAAGAATAAAGACAGAAATGTATCTGTAGATACCGAAAAGGTCTAAACTATTAATCTTCTTCATCATACACCTCCTTTTCTACTGGTTGTTCCAATTGGTCCAATGCAGCCAATCGCGCATCAATGAGTGATTGTATATCATCACCTTGAATCATATAGTTCTGTTGTAGCACAAGTAAGTACTGTCTGGCCTGGAATAGTTCTCCACGCTCCCGATTAATATCGCTAAGCAGAATGAGAGCTCGTGCTAACCAATATTGCTGCTGTGTATTCATTTGCGTAAACTCCATCACTTGTGCTTCTGCATTATCATAGTCTTTAGCCTCGAAATAACTCTGTGCCAACAGATATTTGGCTTCTGCCCCTTGTGCAGTACGCACTTCCACGGCGAGCGTTTTTAAATCAGGTTGCGCCTTACTCCATTGGTTAAGCGCGATAAATGCTTTCGCACGTCCGTATAGCGCTTCCGCTTTGGTTTCCTCTTTGACAGGCGTATCACTTAGGATTTGCTCTGCAATATCGATGGCATCGCGATGTTTCCCAAGTGCCTGTGCGCAACGTAATATACCGAGTCGTGCCACGTTGGCATTCTCTCGACTTGAAGCCAGCGTGAGCATGCGATAGAATGCATCCAAAGCGCAGTTATAATCTGCTTTATCATAGCAAATCTCTGCTACGCGAATGGAGGCTTCTTCCTGGTAAGGATTAGCATTAAGTTCTGCAAGCAATTTATATTGCTTGAGCGCCTCGTCATTCTTGCCCATGCGATAATAGGAATCCGCCAAATAGTATCTTGCGTTTGTGCAGTAGCGTCCACCGGCGCAGTATTTATTAATGTAGTTATTCAGTGCCTCCGCTGCTTTCGGATATGCCGCTTGCATATACTGCATTTCCGCAGCTGCATATAACAGACTGTCTTCTTGCGTTGTGACATTCATGTTCATTTTGGCTAACTGCTTGGTGTATGCGAGATATTCGTTTACATTACCACTCTCTACATACAAAGCCTGAAGAGCATCCAGCGCCGTATAGGCTTCTTCGGTTGCCGGATATTTCTCGATGGTCTGGCGATAGGCAGCAATAGCCTGATCGTTTTGACCCAAGTTACGATACAACATTGCACGCTCAAGAGCAGCTTTGCGTGCCAGTGGCGAGTGTGGATAATTATTGAGCAGCTGCTCGTATGTAATGATGGCTCCTTGCTCATCGTCTTGTTGTAGTTGCGCACGTGCCGTTTCATACACACCATCATCTGCATAATCGGACTTAGGATAGCGTTTCACCAATTCACGCATTACATTGATTTTCTCGGCATACTTGTGCTGTAAGCCAAGTGCGTAACCGCGTTGGAAGAAAGCATAGTCCGCACCTGAAGCCTGGAGATTAGATACCTGCGTGTAGTAGGTTATCGCGGGTTGGAAATCACGGGCATTAAAATAACAGTCACCGATACGATTAAGAGCATCAGCATAAGTAGGTTCGGTAGCTTGTGCCCCATCGATATATTTCGAGAAAGCCTCACGAGCTTTATCATATTTTGCCTGTGAGAAATACGTATATCCTTGCAAATAACGTGCAATAGTATAGTTCTTTGACTGTTTTGCATCCGGCCGTCCGAAGAAAGTAGTCAAATCTTGCTCGCAGGCAGTGTAGTCACGGAGCCGATATTTGGCTTCCGCGCGTACGTAATATGCTTCTGTCGTGTATTTGGCAGACTCACCAGTATGATTAATCACCTCCGTCATCCAATCCACAGATGTCTGCATCTTGCCTTGTAGGAAATGATCCGCTCCTAACTGGTATCGCAGATACTGTTTGGTTTCCAGCATCTTGGGCGTGGGCTTTTCGATTGAATCCAAGGTAGCAATAGCCGCTGCATAATTCTTGCTTTGCATCAGCGCGTCACTAAGCAATTGGTAGATGCTGTTCTCATATTTGGAGTCAGGGAAATCGCGTAGGAAATCATTGAACGCCCGAACAGATTCGCCCAAAGCGCTAGAAGATTGATATGTACAGAGCGTATAGTTATATGCTGCTTCCTCCTTAATTGCCGGCGTGATGCCATATCCTGCTGCGGCTTGATAAGATAGTTTTGCCTGCTCGGGTTGTCCAAGTTGCACATATGCATTACCCATAGTCATACATGCCGCTTCAGACAAGGTGTCTTTCTCTTGCTTGATCAGTTTGAGATGGCTCACGGCTTCTGCGTACTCTGCCAACTGATATTCAGCGGAACCCAACATAAATAGGTCATTACGAACTAATTCCTCCTTCTGCTCTGTTGCCGATTTTACATAAAGGCGCAGATGTTGTTCAGCTTGCTGGAAATCGCTTTTCTGGAAATACATTTCGCCTAACATGCGATGCAATTCACCATTATATGGGCTATCGGGCTGCTCGCGAAGTAGTGTATTGGCGCGTGTTTCAACCTCTTCGTAGTTGCCTTGGGCGTATTCAATTTGCGTCAGATAATAAGGAACGCTTTTCGCATATGCAGGCTCATCCTCTAATTTTTTGAAAGCAGGTAATGCCTTGTCAAGATTGCCTAATTTATATTGACAATAACCGTAGTAATAGGTACTGCGTTGCGTATAATGATTATCGCTTTTAGCCAGCAAAGCAAAATACACCGAGGCACGCTGGTACTCTTGCATCATCAGATAAGCATATCCGCGATAAAAAGAGTAATCCTGCTGATGGGGACGACTTAATGCATTAGCCTCAACTTGTTCCAGTTGTTTAAGGCCATTTTTATAACGCCCTTTTTCTACTAACAGAACCCCCTGCATGAATTTCACTTCATCGGCATACGTGGTGTAAGGATACTCCTGTAAGTAGGCTTTCAGGTCATTTTGCAGTAATTTATCCCGACCGTCAAAACGAGCCTCCAGCGCCTTGTAGCGCGTTTCCATTTTCGTGGTCTGCGCCAAGGTGCTGAGACTTAAAATCATTAGCATCGACATGACGACATAACGACATGACGATACATCGAAAAAATGTTTCCTTTTCAACTCTTAATAGTTATTTTAGTTTATTAGCGTGCCAATTTAACTTCATTCCACATCTCAAGTAACATCTCTTGGCTATCACCGGCATCATGCATAAGTGCACAGCGGTCGATGATGCTCTTGTCGGCATAGTATACCGGATTTAAGTGTAGGGCGTGTGGATTGAGCAATTGATCGCCAACAATCAGGTTCTCTTCTCCGAAGAAGTAGCTGGCATCAATAGGTTCCGGCCATGCTTCCGGATCATTTTGCTCGGCAAGAATGGTAGCTGCGGCTTTCTCTCCTCCGGCACAGGATACATAACCAATTTCGTCCATATTTGCCAATGCGTTATCAGCTCTACACATATAATCGATGAAATAGGTAGCAGCTTTGGCATTCTTGGCAAACTTTGGAATAACCCAACCGTCGAACCATACGTTTGAACCCTCATCGGGAACGATATAATCCAACAGTACACCCATTTCTGCCGCCTCTTCGATAGCAAATTGTGCGTCACCAGACCAACTGAGGTCAATCCAAACTTTACCTTTGGTCATTTCTTCTTTTCCGAAGTCAACTTCCCAACCGCAAATCTGTTTCTTGGCTTTCAGCAAAATGTCTTTAACAGCGTTTACACGTGCTTTGGTAATATTACGAACCAACTCATCACGGTTAACGGTGTGATTTGCAATCTCATTGCGGAATGCATAGAGTACGATTACCGAATAAACATCACGGAATGCATCTTTCATGAGAATACGATTTTCAAACCTTGGATTCAAAATAGCACCCCATGAAGTCAATTCCTCGCGGTTAACATACTGCGGATTAAAGATGAAGCCTGTTGTGCCCCACATATAACCGACCGTATAGTCGCTTACCTGTAAGTCATACCGCGGAGCCATTTGCTGGAATTTGTGCAACACAAAAGGAGAGATGTTGTCGAAATAATAAATGGAATCCGGTATAATCTCCTTTTGGATCGGTTGAAGCAAGTCTTTTTTCAGCATACGCTCGATGATATACTCCGAAGGACAGAATACATCATAATCTTCATGGCCTACCTCAATTTTCGTTAGAGCGGTTTCGTTGATGTCGAAGGTTTCATAAACCAGTTCCACTTTTTCGCCGGTATGTTCAAAATACCATTGTTCAAAACCATCTTTCACATCTTCATCGATGTAGTCTGCCCAGTTGAGCACTTTCAGTTGATGAGCGCGATCAGTCCGACCACATGAGATGAACATGATAGCTGCAAGAGCCAAAACAGGAATAAAAAATTTCTTCATGATTTTAGTTTTTTTGTTGTTTATTATTGCGAATATTAATATAAATGAGCACACCAAGCATCACTAAAAGGATGATAGTAAAGAGCGGGCGTAGTTCCGGTGTCAAACCGCCTTTTCGTGCGTCCGCATAGATAAACGTACTAAGGGTGTCCAGTCCTCCACTTCCTTTGGTAAAGAATGTCACACCAAAATCGTCAACCGATAGTGTCAGCGCCAAGATAAAACCGCTTAACATGCCCGGCCATAATTCCGGTAACATTACCATGCGTAGCGCTTGTGCAGGCGTTGCACCCAAATCCAGAGCCGCCTCATAAGTGTTTGGATTCATTCTGCTCAATCTAGGTAATACACTCAATACTACATATGGCGTACAGAAGACGACATGCGCAATACAGACTGTTGCCAGACCTTGACTGAAACCGAGGGCAACAAACAGCAGGAATAGCGAAATACCGGTAATGATATCAGGATTAATCATTGGTACTGAATTCAGGAACTTAACTACTTTTCGCTGTCTTGCCCGCATGTTATAAATTCCTATAGCGGCCAAGGTGCCGAGAATAGTAGAGCATATAGCCGCAACAAGGGCAATAACTACTGTATACCATATAGCGCTATTCAAACCTGCATCCGCTTTGCCTGTAAACAGATTGACATACAAATCCATCGAGAAGCCCGTCCAGTTACCAAGGATTTTGCTTTTTGTAAAAGAGAATACGGCAATCAAAGCAATTGGAGCATACAAGACGATGAGCAACAACCATAAGTATAATTGTGATCCGTAATGTCTTCGGAGTCCCATTCGTTTGCGGCGAAGAGTCTCTTGTTCTACAGAAGAAAGGCTCTTCTCTTTGCGACGTTGCGCGATAATAACCCAGAGATAAACTATTCCGCCTATCAAAAGCAGACCGGCAAATACCCACCAAATCCATCCCGTTCGACGTTTTGCTGGGGCGGTATTTGTGCGAACATATTGCTCAAAAGTCTTATATGCATTTGCGACAAGCACCCGTTGCCCGCGATTCTTGATCTCTTTCTTGTTACGCCATATTGTCCATTGGATTTCAGACTCATCGGTATAACTATAGATGCTATCTCCCCAATTGGCTATGTTGGACAATGGGCGATTGGTCAAAGCGAAATCCAGATTGCTCAATTGATCGCTATTAGCCAATTGCTCAATTTCGACGGTTATATTAATCTTCTCTCCCGCATAGCTTTCCGGGAAGTCCGCCAATACTGCCACTTCTCCTGTTGTTCCTACTTTTATTTCATACGTCAAGTTCGATTGCGCAAAAACGGGAGAAAGGAACAACGAGCAAAGAGCAACAAGCAAAATCTTCAATCTCATACCAGTCCACCTCCTTTCTCTTCTCCTTCGCTATGATCACCGAAGAAGGATGTCAGACCGATAATAATCAGCAATACGAGACTTAATACGGCTCCATAATTGAGTAGGTCCGTCGTAGTGATGTAATCCTGTATCAACGAACCGAACAATTTGATATTATTATGCGTCAATAGCTCTGCTATTGCGAATGTTGAAACAGTAGGCATAAAGACCATCACGATTCCGCTATAAACACCCGGCATGCTCAATGGCACAATAATCTTCCAGAAACAAGTCCAGCGGTTGGCGCCCAAGTCTTGAGCCGCCTCAACGAGCGAATTGTCCATTTTCTGGAGTGTATTATAGATCGGGTAAATCATGAAGGGCAAATAATCGTAGCAAAGACCGAAAAGCAAAGCTCCTTCGCCCAATGGCAAACCGCACATGTTGAATAATTCCACTGTAGCTACTGTACGCAAAAGGAAGTTAATCCACATCGGCAGGATGAACAGCATTGCCATCACTTTGGGCGTTTTGAAATCCTCTTGTGCCATGATATACGCTGCGGGATAGCCGATTAACAAGCAAATCGCAGTATTGAAAACCGCTATCATCAGCGAATATAAGAAAGTCTGAATAGCTTCGCTATGCGAGAAAAACTTCATAAAGTTACGCATGGTGAACTGTCCTTCTATATCTGTAAAGGCATAGAAACCAACCAGAATAAGCGGCAAGATCACAAACATAGCCATAAAAAGGATGTATGGCCACGCCCAAGTTCTCCGAGACGATACTATTTGAATGAATTTATTCAATTTTGTCTAATTTAATCTTATTCTTTGGAATAACGATTCCCACGCGGTCTCCATCATCCCATACATCATCCGTGTTTACAAACAAGTCGTGTCCTTCATCCGTGCGGATGGTCAGATGGTAGTGGTTGCCTTTATACAAGATAAAATGCACTTCTCCTGAAAGCGTACCTTCTTCCTCGTAATCTTGAAGGTCAATATCGCGGAATTTTACGCGCACCTGCACTTTTTCTCCTACTGCGAATGGCTCTATTTGCTTCTCATCTACCTCCCATTCGGCATCCAAAAACCACACTTTACCATTCTTAAGCACTTCCCCTTCAAAATAATTGTAGATATAGTGCTCTTTTTTCATGATTTGGATATCTTCTGGCTTAACGAGCATTCCTATTTCCGTGCCAGGCAGATATTCGTGGTAATCCTGAATCAAAAACTCATAATTATCAGGAGTCAGCACACGCATTTCATAGTGAACGCCTTTGAAAATACAGGTCTGCACTTCGCCATACCATTTTGTGAATCGTCCTTTCGGCACGCGATCTTCGTAGTCATCATCTTCATTTTCCACTACTTTTCCGCGTTTCTCATCCTCTTTGCGCCAGATATAGATATCCTCGGGACGAATAACGACATCCACCGGCTTGTCTTCACCAAAACCGGTATCGATACAGTCAAATTCCTTACCGCAAAACGCTACGCGTTTATCACGAATCATCGTACCGCTGAGGATATTACTCTCGCCGATAAAATCTGCCACAAAACAGTTTTGCGGTTCGTTGTAGATATCAGTAGGAGTTCCGATTTGCTGAATTTTACCTTCGCTCATTACCACTACGCGATCGCTAAGCGTCAACGCTTCTTCCTGATCATGTGTCACGTAGATAAAAGTGATGCCTAACTTCTCGTGCAGCTCTTTCAATTCAATCTGCATGTCATGCCGCATCTTCAAATCCAGCGCACTCAAAGGCTCGTCCAGCAAGAGTACTTCCGGTTTGTTAACAATCGCGCGCGCAATAGCAACACGTTGCTGCTGACCGCCACTCAACGTATCCACTTTACGCTCTTCGTATCCCGTCAAGTTCGCCATTTTTAGCGCTTGGCGCACTTTCTTCTTTATTGTTTCCGGGTCTTCTTTCTTCAGCTTCAGACCAAACGCAACATTATTGAAAACGTTCAAATGGGGGAACAACGCGTATTTTTGGAATACGGTGTTAACGGGACGCTTGTAGGGAGGGGTTTTGGTTACATCTTCGCCTTTCAACAAGATAACTCCGGAAGAAGCGACTTGAAAACCTGCGATGCATCGCAACAAGGTTGTTTTTCCGCAACCTGATGGTCCTAAAATAGTAACGAACTCGCCTTTTTTGACTTGAAGGCTGACATCGTCCAAAGCAAACTTTCCGTCCTCAAATTGTTTAGAGACGTGGTTCACTTCGATGATAAATTCGGATTTGGCCATTTCTTAATTCCACATTATAATTTTGCGCACGCACAATTCGCGCAAGCGCACACTCACGCAATTTGGGGACAAAAGTACTGCTTTTTTTTGAATTATGCAAATTTTCTTGCATATTTGCGAAATTTTTATTAATTTTGCACCCGAAATAAGACCAATTACTAATTACAAAATACGAATTATCTATGTATTTAATGCTAATCGCGGCTTTGTTGCCTGCTATTCTTTTAGGACTTTATATTTGGCGAAAAGACCCGCAGCCGGAACCTCTGCGCTGGATTTTGAGAGCCTTTATTGCCGGCATCATAATATGCGTTCCTGTGGCCTTTGCAGAACGGTTTATTCTCGGTCTGCTTTTTCCTTCCGGCGGACCAACAACTCTCCTTGGAACAACGGCTGAAGCATTCCTTGTAGCTGGACTTCCGGAAGAAGCGGCTAAACTATTCATTCTCTGGCTGTTTGTGCTACGTAAAAACCCGTATTTTGATGAGCATTTTGATGGCATTGTTTATGCTGTTTTTGTGAGTCTGGGATTTGCCGCGATCGAGAATGTTTTCTATGTTCTCGGAAGTGGAGAAGGATGGGTATCTGTGGCCGCAACAAGAGCACTTCTTGCCGTTCCAGGACACTATGCTTTCGGTATTTTGATGGGGTATTATTATTCCAAATATCAGTTCTTCGATCATACTCCGCGAACGGCGGTTAAGATACTTCTTGTTCCGGTTTTGGCGCATGGCGTATATGATGCGATAGCGATGAGCGGACAGGTCGATCCGATTGCAGGTGCTATTAGTTTTGTGGTGCTTATTTGGTTCTGTATCAAACTGCAAAAATATGCCCGTCGCAAAATCAACGAACTGGCACAACAAGATGAAATCTTGTAGATGAGAGTCTTTTGACACCGAGAATAACGCACTTATCGCGCACTTATCTCGCACTAATAGCGCACTTATCACGCACTAATTTTAGCATGTGTTTTCGTTGGTATTATATACTACGTATATAATACTGGAGAGTTTGCATGAAAAGGGAAAAGATATGCAAATTGTAGTAACGTCGACACACCATAAATTAATCAAATTGTAGTACTTTCGAGGGCACCGACCTCGCTACGCTCGCCCACCTCGAAATTACAGTTGCAATACTTTGCAACTAACAACTATTTGCCGAAATTAAACAATATATGCCAGCATAATTATTTTTTTTCGTCAAATATTTGTATATTTGATTATTTTGTAGTAATTTTGCAGCCGCAAATTGTGTGGCATAACGAATAAATACATTATAATGAAGAAATTTAACGAATATAAACGTTTGGATTTGCCTGCGTTGAGCCGAGAGGTTCTGGCGCAGTGGGAAGAGGAAAAATTATTTGAGAAAAGTGTCTCTACGCGTGAGGGACACGCACAGTTTTTGTTCTTTGAAGGACCTCCTTCAGCTAATGGAATGCCAGGTATTCACCATGTGATGGCGCGAACGATAAAAGATACGTTCTGCCGTTTCAAGACGATGCAAGGTTTCCAGGTTCGCCGTAAGGCGGGTTGGGATACGCACGGTCTGCCGGTAGAACTGGGGGTGGAGAAAATGCTGGGTATTACCAAAGAGGATATCGGCAAGAAGATTTCGGTTGATGAATACAATGCCGCTTGTCGTCGTGAGGTGATGAAATATACCAAAGAATGGACCAACCTTACCAAGCAAATGGGTTATTGGGTCGATCTGGACAATCCGTATATCACTTACGATAACAAATATATCGAAACGCTGTGGTATTTGCTGAAGGAACTTTATAAAAAAGGCTATCTTTACAAGGGATATACCATTCAGCCATATTCTCCAGCTGCCGGAACGGGTTTGTCGAGCCATGAATTGAACCAGCCAGGTTGTTATCGTGACGTTAAAGATCTTACCTGTACAGCGCGATTCCATCTAAAAGATGGAAGATATATCATCGCATGGACCACAACACCTTGGACGCTTCCTTCCAATACAGCTCTTTGCGTCGGTCCGAAGATTGATTATATCGAAGTGCAAACCCCAGCAGGCGATCATGTTATTCTTGCTGAGGCTCGTTTGGATGCCTATAAGAAAGATTTGTGCGGAGTGGACGAAGAAGGTAACGTCCGTGAACCGGAAATCGTTTGGCGTGGCAAGGGTACAGACCTTTTAGGTCTGGAATACGATCCGCTTTTCCCGTGGGTTAATCCGGGTGAAGGTGCTTTCCGTGTTATTTTGGGTGATTACGTGACGACGGAAGATGGTACAGGTATCGTACATATCGCTCCTACTTTTGGTGCGGATGATAAGAAGGTGGGTGATGCAGCAGGTGTGCCGGGATTGTATATGCAGACCAAGAATTATGGTCCGCGACCTATGGTCGATTTTACCGGGAAGTACTGGAAAATAGAAGATTTGGATCCGGAATGGGTTAAAACCAACGTCAATACGGATTTATACGGAAAGTATGCCGGTCGCTTTGTGAAGAATGCTTACGACCCGAATCTGACGGAAAAAGACGAGACGCTTGATTTGCATTTGTGCCTTGAGATGAAAGCCGATGGACGACTCCTTAGGACGGAAAAACATGTGCACTCTTATCCGCATTGCTGGCGTACAGACAAGCCGGTTATCTATTATCCGCTTGACTCCTGGTTCATCAAATCCACCATGGCACGGGATGAGATGATTTCGCTCAATCAGACGATTAACTGGCAACCGGAATCCACGGGAACAGGCCGTTTCGGTCAATGGTTGAATAATCTCAACGACTGGAATCTCTCCCGCTCGCGTTATTGGGGCACGCCATTACCTATCTGGCGAACAGAAGATGGCTCCGAAGAAATATGTATCGGTTCGATTGCAGAACTCTTCGCGGAAATTGACAAATCCGTCAAGGCCGGTTTCATGAAAGCCAACCCGTGGCCAAATCACAAAGTAGGCGATTATAGCAAGGAAAACTATGATCCATCGGTTATTGATTTGCATCGTCCGTATGTGGATTCGATAGTTCTTGTTTCGCCAAGCGGCAAGCCGATGAAACGTGAACTCGATCTGATTGACGTTTGGTTCGATTCGGGCGCTATGCCTTATGCCCAAAATCACTATCCGTTTGAGAATGCAGATCTGCCTCGTACTGCCGATTTCATCTCCGAAGGAGTTGACCAAACGCGCGGATGGTTCTTCACCTTGCATGCTATCCATACGATGATTGAAGGTACGGTGGCTTATAAGAATGTCATTTCTAACGGACTGGTACTCGACAAAAACGGCAATAAGATGTCCAAACGTTTGGGAAATGCCGTTGATCCGTTTGGGGCTTTGGATACTTATGGCGCAGATCCCGTTCGCTGGTATATGCTAACCAACTCCAGCCCTTGGGAAAATCTGAAGTTTGATCCCGAAGGTGTGGATGAAGTGCGCCGTAAATTCTTTGGAACGCTTTATAACACCTACGGATTCTTCGCATTGTATGCGAATGTGGATAACTGGACCGGTTTGGAATCGGAGCAAACCAAGCATGCGGAATATCAAGAAATAGATAAGTGGATTCTATCCAAACTTAATTCCCTTGTCAAAGAAGTAACAGAATCGTACGAAGCCTATGAGCCGACGAAAGCCGGACGTGCTATCTCTGATTTTGTACAAGATGACTTGTCTAACTGGTACGTGCGTTTGAACCGCAAACGTTTCTGGGGCGGAGAAATGAATGCCGATAAGCAAGCGGCTTACGAGACACTTTATAGTTGTTTGAAGACCGTTGCTCAACTGATGGCACCGAATGCGCCATTCTATGCAGACCGTTTATATCGCGACTTAGTTGGAGAGACCGTTCACTTGAGCAATTGGCCAAAGGCCAATGAAGAACTCATAGATGCAAATCTTGAGCGTCAGATGTATCTGGCACAACAAGCCACTTCGATGATCTTGAGTCTACGCAAACGGGCCGAGAAGAATGTTCGCCAACCATTGCAGAAAGCGGTTATTCCTACTCCGGATAAAGAGACAACCGATGCTTTGTTGCATGTAGCCGATCTTATCAAGAGTGAAGTGAATGTGAAGGAATTGGTAATTGTTCCTGCCGAGCAATCCGAGATTCGTCTTGTCAAGAAAATCAAACCGCAATTCAAAGTGCTTGGAAAGAAAGTAGGCGGTCAAATGAAAGCTCTTGCTGCGGCTATCGCAGAGATGAGTCAGGATGACATCGCCAAAATGGAAGCAGACGGACAATTCACGTTACTTGACTATACGCTTGTTCCGGAAGATGTAGAAATAGTAACAGAAGATATGCCCGGATGGTTGGTAAGCAATAACGGCATTTTAACAATTGCTTTGGATATTGAATTGACGGACGAATTGATAGAAGAAGGAATCGCTCGAGAGCTGATCAACCGCATCCAGAATCTCCGTAAATCCAGCGGTTTGGAGATCACGGATCGTATTATTGTTACGTTGGAAGATCGTTCTGAAATTCATAATGCTGTGCTGCATTGTGGCGATTATATCGCTTCGCAAGTCCTGGCAACCAAATTAGAACTTTCTACAACGGTTGCTAATAGTCAGCCTATCGAAATGGACGGATATAATGTGAATATTAACATTCAAAAGGTATAAGAAATGAGAAAAATTTATTTATTTGCGCTTTTAACGCTGGTCGTATTTGCGTTTAGCAGCTGTGATGGTTTCGGAGGTAAAACGCCTGAGTATCATTTAAGCGATCTGCAAGGTTTATGGCAGGAGCAAAAGACGAATGCTCCTACTGAACATTATGTTCGCTTTACGGATGAGCAGGCAGACGATGATGGGTATTTCTTTGGCCGTGAATGGGATGAAGCGGAAGATGTCTTTGAAAAAAACCTGTATGTTTATGTTAAAGATACAGCCGGAAACGACAGCCTGATTCATGGTAATGGTTGGTTTGAATATCAATTAGAAATCAAAGGTGACTTGCATGAGATCCATTTTATGGACAATGGCGGAGCAGAGATTCCTAAAGAATATATCGTAGCTGTTCTCACAGACACAAAACTGGAGTATTACGAAAAGGATAGAAAGGATAGAAGATTCTATTTCAATCGAGTAGTTGAAGTTCCTGAAACGGCTGAGTAAATGAAAAAAGCACTTAAAATTATCGGTTGGACGCTGCTAGGGATTGTCCTGACGGTTATTGCGGCAGTATGTATCGTCGTTTACGTTGTTTTTACCCCTGAACGTCTAACACCCATTGCCCGTCAAGCAGCGGCACAATTCATTACCTGTGAACATGAGATAGGAGAAGTGGACTTGACCTTCTTCTCTACTTTTCCGCGTTTCGGGTTACGTGCAGATGGTTTGTTGCTTATCAATCCGAAATCCGGAGCACAGAATGACACCGTTGTTGCCGCGCCGCGTTTTGTAGCCACAGTGGATGTGATGGAGTTTTTGAAGAACAACAATCTGCATATTCATGAGGCTATTCTGGAGAACGCAGCAGTTAATTTTTATATCGCGTCGGACGGAACAACCAATTTGACGGATGTCTTTGTCTCTTCGCCCGATACGGTTGAAGAGGATACAACGGCATTCTCTTTGCCTTTCGATGAATTGCGTGTGGATGGGTTGCGCGTACATGCAAGAACCATTACCTTTGTTGACGACAAAGATACAATAAATGCATCGTTAGGAAAGACTGAACTATCAGCAAAAGCCGAGAATTGGGAAGACATGCTCATTACATTGGATGCCAATGACGTATGCGCAGAACTCAAAGGGGAGAAATATGCGGAAGATCTGCATGTGGAACTGATTGCTCCAATGGCGATGAATCTTGATTCGATGCATTTTGCTTTTGATGGTGCACGTTTGGCAATAAATGACTTTGCGGTGCGTCTGGAAGGTGATGTAACGTTGGGAGAGGTTATCGATCTTGATGTGACATTAAGTACAGGCAAATGGCAAATCAAACCGCTGTTAGCTTTGGTTCCCAAAACCTTCACAGAAGGCCTTAAAGACTTGGATGTAGATGGCGAATTATCGTTGGATGCAACAGCTCGCGGAATATACAGCGAGAACTCCATGCCGCTTGTCACGGCTCATCTGACGTTGAAGGATGGCGAGGGAAGTTACAAACCGCTACCTTACACCTTAAAGGACTTGAAATTGGATGCAGAGGCGGTACTTAATCTTAACAAAGGAAAGGTATCAAACGTCACAATCAATAGCCTGGCTGCCAAAACGAAAGAAACGAAACTGAGTGCAAAAGGAAAAATCAATGATCTCTTAGGCGACATGCTCATTGATTTGCAACTGAACCTTGCTGCCAACTTGCCGGATTTTGCATATTTCTTGCCTGAAAAAATGATTCTCAATGGTCGGACGAAAGGAAAAGCTGAGGCAAAAATTCGTTTGAATGATTTAACGGAAATGCGTTTGCATAAGGGTAAGATTAGCGCTGATTTGGACTTGACGGATATTCATTACGCGATGGATTCAATGGTAGCTGACCTTCCATATACCCATGCGCTTATTCAAATTCCGAACAGCCAACCTTCTAAAGCCAAGGTTAACTGGGCGCGCATCGATTTGGAGACCGAGAAAGTGGATTTCGAAATGGCAACGCCATTAACGGCTAAGTTAAAGAAATCATCCATTCAACTGGAGGCCGGAAATGTATTGTCAAAAGATCCGGTTATCTATGCGGCGGTGGGCTTACAAACGGAGCGTCCTTTGGAAGTGGCGATGGATTCGATGGGAGGAACAATAGCTGCACCGAAGCTGACTGCATATGCCGAGTATAACACCAAAGATACCATCGGTTTGTATATTGCTCAAGTAGGCCTTCAATGCAACGCGTTAAACGGATTCTTCCAGGATATCAAAGCCGACTTGAGTGCCACGCAACTGGAAGCCTCAATGAGTGCGGGACGGTCTGTCAAAGCCAAACTGAAGACCAAAGGACTCAATGCTCGAATGGGTGATGAACTGAAAGCTAAACTTGGTTCGTTGGCGCTTGAAGCGAGTGCCCGATATAACAAGAGAGGAGAGAATGCTCTCTTGAAATGGAATCCGCAATTGAAGATCGACTTGAAGAATGGTGACGTGGATATGCCAGACCGTTTGCCGGAAACGGTTCATATTCCTTCAATAGAGTTCAGTTACAATAACCGTGAGATGATTATCGATAACTCCCGTATTGAATTGGGTAACTCGGATCTTAATCTCAAAGGAAATGTCCGTAATATCGGCAACTGGTTCCGCCATAAAGAGATCCTTGAAGGCGAATTGGCCATTGTTTCCAACCATTGTGATGTTAACCAGTTAATGGATTGGTTTAGTGCAGATGAGGGAAGCGAAGAGGAGACTCAACCGAAAGAAGAGACACCCAAAGAAGAAGCTCCTAAGTCTGAAAGTGATCCATTCTTGGTACCGACAGATGTAAACTTGGCATTAACAACTCACATGCAAGAAGTGGTAGTGTTCAATCAAGTGGCAAAAGACCTAAAGGGTGGATTGTATATCAAAGATGGAACGCTCATTCTAGATGAAATGGGATTTGTGTGCCGTGCCGCCAAGCTGCAATTAACAGCCATGTACCGTACACCGCGCAAAAACCATCTCTATCTGGGACTTGACTATCATATGATTGACGTGGATATAGACGAATTGCTCTCGATGATACCGAATCTCGAACAAATGGTGCCGATGCTCAGCTCGTTTAAAGGTGCAGCGCAGTTCCATTTGGCAGCTGAGACTTATCTGAATAGCAAGTATGAGCCGAAGATGAGCACCCTTCGTGGCGCTGCTTCATTGACTGCAAAAGATCTTGTGGTGTTAGACGGAGAAACATTCGACAAGATTGCTAAACTGCTGAAGTTCAAGAAGAAGACAGAGAACAAAATCGACTCTATCAATGCTGAAATGACCGTCTATAAGAACGAGATCGATGTTTACCCGCTTTGCGTCCAGATGGATAATTACATGGTGGCACTTGGCGGACGGCATAACACCGATATGACTTTCGATTATGACATCAATGTGCTGAGTCCTATTTATCTCGGTGTGAACGTCAGTGGTAATATCGATGACTTGAAAATCAAACTCGCCAAATGTAAGTTTGCCCAGGATTTCAAACCGCATTGGTATCAAAAAACCGACACGCAATCCAAAGAACTGCGTGAGAGGATAAAGAAATCCATGGAGAAAAATGTGCGAATTCAATAAATGAATAGTATGAAAAAATCAATCTTTTTAGGAGCAATTGCAATGACTATGCTTGCTTGTACAAGTTCCAATCCCTTGTTGGACCAGCCTAAAACGCCTTATGGCGTACCGGCTTTTGACAAAGTTGAATTAAAGCACTATCTTCCTGCTTTTGACAAGGCAATCGCAGAGCAAAAAGCAGAAGTAGATGCCATAGTGAATAATCCTGACGAGCCGACATTCGAGAATACCATCGTTGCGCTTGATCGTTCAGGGCTTTTGCTCGACCGCGTTGTTGGTGTTTTCTTCAATGTGTTGGAAGCAGATGGCAATGACGATATGAACCTTATCGCTGAAACGGTATCACCGGTTTTGAGTGAATTGAGCGACGGTATCATTCTTAACGAGGAACTCTTCAAACGCGTTAAAGCCGTCTATGACCAGCGTGAGCAATTGGGTCTTAACTCAGAACAGATGAGACTCTTGACGGAGACCTATAAGAACTTTGCAGACAATGGTGCCAACTTGCCGCCAGAGAAGAAAGAGCGATTGATGGAAATCAACCAAGAGTTGAGCCTTCTGTCTTTGCGTTTTGGTAATAACGTGGTGGCAGAGACCAATGCTTGCCAGTATTTCGTAACGGACGAGGCACAACTGAAAGGTCTGCCTGAAGGCGCAAAAGCCGCTGCGGCTGAAGAAGCTGAGGCTGCCGGACATCCGGGAGAGTGGTTGTTTACGCCAAAGCGTACCAGTTTCACCCCGGTTCTTCAATACTGCGAGAACCGTGATCTCCGTAAGAAACTTTTGACGGATTATACTACGCGAGCCAACCATGACAACGAGAATGATAACAAAGCCATCATTATTCGCGAAATGGAGCTAAGAATAGAGAAGGCTAATCTGTTTGGTTATGATAATCCTGCGGATTACATCCTTGCTGACTGCATGGCAAAGAATCATCAGACAGTAGATGCTTTCCTGCAATCTGTTTGGGATCCTTCCTTGGCTGCGGCTAAGCGCGAAGCGGCTGAATTACAAAAACTGCTTGATAAAGATCTTCCCGGAGAAAAACTCCAACCTTGGGATTGGTGGTATTATGCCGAGAAACTGCGCAAAGCGAAATATAACCTTGACGAAGAGGAACTGAAACCGTATTTTGAGTTGGATAATGTCCGCAAAGGTGCGTTTGGCGTTGCTACCAAACTGTATGGTGTGCAATTTGAAAAACTGGAAAACATGCCGGTTTATAATCCTGATGTGGAGGTATTTAAAGTAACCGAAGCCGATGGTAGTCTTGTCGGCATTCTCTATACGGATTATTTCCCGCGTGCAGGTAAACGTCCGGGTGCTTGGATGAATCAAATTCTGCCCCAATACATCGATGCTGAAGGTGTAGATCATCGTCCCGTTATCATCAATGTAGGTAACTTCAATAAACCGACTGCAGGCAATCCGTCCTTGCTCTCTATGGATGATGTAGAAACGCTCTTCCATGAGTTTGGTCATGCTTTGCATGGTCTGCTCAGCAAGGCGCATTATAAGAGCCTCAGCGGTACGAATACTCCGCGTGATTTCGTCGAGTTACCAAGTCAGTTCATGGAGAACTATTGCTATGAACCGGAGGTGCTCAAGACTTATGCATTCCATTACCAGACAGGTGAATTGATTCCGGATGAATTGATTGAGAAGATTAATAATGCTGGTAAGTTCAACCAGGGTTTTGTAACCACAGAGTTGCTTTCTGCTTCTATCCTTGACATGGATTTTCATGAGTTGACCACGGCAGAAGGACTGGATGTGAACGAATTCGAGGAACAAAGCCTGAAGAAAATGAATATGATTGATGAGATTATCGTGCGTTATCGTCCGACCTTCTACAATCATATTTTCACAACGGGCTACGAAGCCGGTTATTATAGTTATACTTGGGCAGCTGTCCTTGATGCAGATGCTTTTGCTGCATTCAAAGAGACAGGCAATCTGTTTGATGCCGAGACGGCTAAACGTTTCCGCCATTTGCTGGAGCAAGGCGGTACGCGTGACGCACAGGAATTATATCTGGAGTTCCGCGGAAAGGAAGCAGATCCTGCTAACCTCCTTCGCCGTAAAGGCTTTATCGAATGAGACGCGCGACACAAAATATGCTGTATCACTTGTTGCCGGTAGTCTTTTGGCTGCTGGCAATAGGTGGTACGCTTGTGCCGGTATTTCTGAACTTTACACCTTACACCTTACACCTTACACCTAATTACTACTGGGGCTATCTGGTTGCTGCTTTGGTGATGCTGTCTGTTTTTATTATCGGACGTATCAAGCGCCATACTACTTCCGTGGAAGAATGTTTGCAAGTGGCATTTCTGCTTGGCATCGCATCTTATTGGTTGCCTACGGTGCTTTTCGTGATTATTCCTATCTGGACATACCTGATATACCAAAACCTTTTCTCTTTCCGTTCTTTCCTGGCGACACTCATCGGATTGGTGATAGTTGCTATCTGGGCGGCATTATTCATCTGGTTGGGATGGATTGACAATCCTTGGGAAATGTTTTTCGCAAAAGAAAACGCCTGGGGTTGGATTCCCACAGGCGCTGCTCTTCTCGCTTGGATTATTTCTACCATTGCACGACAAATCCTGCGTGTACGTTAATCCCTGCTTGCGCGTAATACCATGCACAACGGCTGCCGTCTGCAAATCGGCTGGCTTCGGCACCTCCGTTGCTCGCAAACTTGGCATTAAAGATATTATTTATCTGGCAAAGTAGTTTCAAATCAGGCACACCTTGACGGTCTGAAATCCATTTTTTCAACGGCAGCGAATATTGCAAATTCACATTGGTCGTTGTATAGGCTTTTAGCATCGCGGCTATATCCATTGTGTTGTCGAGAAATTGTTGGCTTGTCACATTTGTCTGAACCGAACCCAGGAATCCTGCATATTCGAATGTAAACAGGCTCATGGCGGTGATAGTTGGCGAGAATGCAATCGTTACATCCCCAACGATAGAGTCTTGTCCTATCCAATTCCAGTTGTTTTGGTCGTCGTATAAATCGATATACTGCTTGTAATGCTGAATCTTGTTGCGGCTGACAACCATATTTCCTTCCCATTTGAACCAATCGGTAATCTTGACCGCAGCGGTTAATTCTGCTCCCATTCGATACGAATCTTTAACGTTCGTTGTCAGATACTTGCCCACGTCGTTATATTCTCCCGTCAGCACCAGCTGATTATCATAGTCCATGAAATAGAGGTTCACTCCTATATTAAATCGCGCATGTGCGTATTGATAGCCTAATTCGTAGTCATAGAGAGTCTCCGCTTCCGGCATTTTGCCATAATAAGTATCCTCTTCCGGGCTATAGTGCAAGTTCTCCGTATAGTTACTTCTGCTCGGCTCTCGGTTGGCGATAGCAAAGGATGCCGAGAGCAGATGACCTCGATTTTGGTATGTCAAACCGGCTTTTGGATTGAAAAAATGGAAGTCTTTCGTTAGCGGCAGTTCAGACATGTCTTCATCATTTATACCTGCCATCGTATAGCGAATAAAACGGTACTGCAAATCGCCGTAAAGACTTAGTTTCTCTTGAGCGCGATTGATGATACGCCAATTGGCTTTTGCATATCCGTTGGCATCAATCTTATTCGCATTATTGCGATAATACTCGTAATGAACAGGCAGGATAGTCTCAGATGGTTTTGCCAGATAGTCTAAAATACCCCAATGCTGTCCCATATAGTTGTTGGCAGCAGCACCAAATTGCGCATCTGTATTTTCGGATATAAACTTCGCCGAGACAACAACTCCGAAGAAATGATTCTCCAACCATTTTTGATATAATCCGTAACTCTTTCCGCTATCCGCAAGTCCCCAATAACTGTATTTCTTCTTCTTGTATTGCTCGTAGTATCCTCCGCCATGCGTATAATGCAATGTGGCATTGAGACTCCATTGAGGCGTGAAGCGATGCGTTAACGCTACTTGCGCATGTTGCTGGGCATAGTTATCTGTTTGATTGGGATAATAGACAATAGAGTCGTTGCCCTTACTATCCGGCATCGTATATTCACCAGCAGGATTATAACGTCTGTCTGCGCCATTCCGGCCGTAGGCGACATCATAAGAAACGCCTTCCCAACCCATGCCGGTTTTTTCGTTTCCACCGAACACACGCGCAACGATTTGTGTTTGGCGGCCATACCAACCGATGTCTCCGTAATAACTGTACAAGTCGCTCTTTGTGCGATAGAGGAAACCATCGGAGTTCACTTTCGAGAATCGCGCATTAACAAGCCAATGACAAGGCAGAACGATATGCGCACTTGCCATCTCACGGAAAGTATTATACATGCCGCCATTGAACCCAAGCGTGAAATGACTAACCGTATCTCTATGGCCGGTCTGCATGTTTAAAGACGCACCAAATGAAGCCGAACCGTTTGTGCTCGTTCCCACACCGCGTTGCACATCTATCTGTGAGAGCGAAGAAGCCATATCGGTCATGTTCACCCAGAAAACCGTCTGACTCTCGCCGTCATTCAAGGGAACATCGTTCACCGTCATGTTGATACGCGTATGGTCGGTGCCACGCACGCGGAAATAGGTATAGCCTACACCCAAACCGTCATCGCTTGTCACTTGCAGACCGGGAGTGGTCGATAGCAGATATGGCAAGTTCTGACCCGTATTGTCGCGGTTCAATACCTCGTTTTTTGTCACATTATGCGATAGTGTCGTCTGTTGCACACGTATCGCACTCACTTCTACTTCTTGAATATCACGACCCTTGATAAGAATCGTATCTTCACTCATCTGCGCGAGCAAAGAACATGGAATAAGGAATAAAGATAAAAATAGTTTTTTCATTTTCTTTTGCAGCATTACCTGCCCAAGTTCTACGGGTATAATCTCAGCGAATGCACCCCGAATGATTAATATACAATCTACAATTTACAATTTGTAGCAGAAACTCACGTACCATCCCCATTCGGACATATATTGTCCGGGTAGGCGTTTGGTCCGTATCATGTTATTCAGTCCGAAATCATAGCCTGACTGCACACGGTATTTGTCCCATTCCAGACCACCGCCAATGCCCCATTGGATGTTCGCGCGCCATAACTCATCTACCATGCGGTCGTATGGTTCAGTCCGTATACCTTCCTCGCGCAGCCATGTGATAGCCTCCAGACTCATATGTTTGTCCATATAGTCATTCTGCGCCAGACCGATATGCAACTGCGGACCGGTATAGAAAAAGAGGTTCAACTGTTTCCAAACGGGAATGGTATAGAACATCCGAATAGGTATGGTGAAGTTATGCGCCAAAACACGATGTTTCAGATATTCCTCTTGCGATGTCTGAGCAGTCATCGAACGCCAATGTTGCTCTTGCTGGCCGTATAACAGCGTGTATAAAGCACCTGTTTCCATGCTGAAATGCAACGGCAGGACAAACGTAAACGTAGCGCCTAAACGAATGCCATGCAGATACATATCAGGGAAAGAGATGTCATGCGCGCGTTGCCAATGTTGCGCATAACCCGCTTCGATACGATATTCGACGGCAAACTGATACGGTTCTTCTTTCGACTCTTTCTTATCCGGATCGAAGAACGTGTTATCCGCTATCTGGTAGGCCGGTTTGGTCGTATCATCCGCCCACAGCGCACTCACGCTGAGACTCAACAAAAGTACTATGAATACTCTTTTCCGCATAAATCGACTGCAAAGGTACAACAAAAAACGCACATATGCAAATTTTTTAGAAAAAAGTTGTATTTTCAGCAGACGCTTTTCCGTGCCTTTTGCCATTTACTTGACACCGAGAATAACGCACTTACCGCGCACTAATAGCGCACTTATCACGCACTTATCACGCACTAATTTTTGGATGCGATTTCGTTGGTATTATATACATAGTATATAATACTGGATAGTTAGTGCAAAAAGGAAAATATAGAACATTTTTCGGAGAAAAAATTAGGTCAAAACCTCGACATAATACCGATGAAACCTCGATGAACCGTAAAATTGAACATTTATATAAAAGGCAAATAGAAAAATCAGATTTATGCAATTAAATTTGCATATGTCATTTTTTTTCTGTAATTTTGCACTCGCAAAATTTGAGGATGAGTTACTCGTTTCAGACATATTGGCCGTACTACAAACGCAATCTGAAGGTTGCCATGCCCGTCATGCTCACGCAGTTTGGCGCGGCAATGGTCGGTTTGGCGGACTCAATCATGGTCGGGCATTATGGCACAACGGACTTGGCGGCTGTCAGTTTCTCCAATGCCTTGTTTTTTACCGTCATGGTCTTTACCATGGGCACGTTGATGGGAATCACGCCGCTTGTCGGTCATGTCCACGGACGATTGGAGAAGCTCATGGCGCAGGGCACGACGGATGAGGAAATAGAGCATAAGCATGAACAGATCGCGTCTTATCTGTCGAATGGACTTGTCTTTACCGGTCTGATGTGCCTTCTCTCCTTGGCTATTCTGGCTCCGTGTATCCCGTTTTTGGATGTCTTTGGCCAGGAACCGGAGGTCGTTTCATGCGCACGCCCGTACTATATTTTAATTGTGCTATCCATTATTCCCTTTCTGCTGTTCACTTTCTTCAAGCAGTATTTGGAGGGACTGGGAAATACATTTGTGGCGATGATGATTACGCTGGGCTGTAACTTGCTGAATATTTTCCTTAATTGGATTTTTATCTTCGGCCATTTTGGCTTTGAACCGATGGGCGCGGAAGGCGCAGGCTGGGCAACGCTTATTGCACGCAGTCTGATGCCGGTTTGTTTTATTATCGCGATGCTCAGCAAGGCAGATTGGCGGCGATATATAACCGCGCTTCGCAAATGGCTGATTACGCGTCGTGAAGTGGAGCATTTATTCGCCATAGGCACGCCGATAGGCTTGCAGTCGTTTGCAGAGGCTTTCCTTTTCACGGCTTCGTTCGTCATCATCGGCTGGATAAGCAAAGAGGCGCTGGCGGCACACCATATCGCCAACCAGATGGCGGATTTGACGTTCATGCTGGCTTTGGGAATTGGCTCAGCAACTACTATCCGCGTTTCCCATCAGTTAGGCAAAGGCGACCTGCATGCTGTGCGAATGGCAAGTAATGCCTCGGTGCATCTCTGCCTTTTGATGAATACCATTGGAGCGGCAATCATGATTTTCGGCCGCAATTATATCCCGTATATCTTTACCAACGATCCGGAAGTAGTACCGATTGCTTCCACTTTGCTGGTTATTGCCGGCACGCTCCAATATGCGGATGGATTGCAATGTATCGGTGCGGCGATGCTGCGTGGCATACAGGATGTGCGTGTGCCGATGAGGATTGCCTTGTTCGCTTATATTGCCGTAGCTCTGCCACTTGGCTTGGCTCTCACTTTCCCGCTCGGATTAGGCGCTAAAGGCATGTGGATTGCTTTTGTGATAGCACTCGCTATTCCGGCTGTGCTATTCCATATACGATTTAATAGACAACTAAAACGATTAGCATATGAACAAAAAAGTATTTGACATCTTTGCGGAAATCTGCAAAGTACCCCGTCCTTCGAAACATGAGGAGAAAATCAGTAAGTGGCTGCAAGATTTTGCAGCGTCGCATAACATCGAATACGTTGCCGATGAAGCGATGAATGTGATCATGCGTGTTCCTGCAACTCCGGGATACGAAAATCATGAAGGCATTATTCTGCAAGCCCACATGGATATGGTGTGCGAGAAAAACGGCGATGTGCAACATGATTTTATGACCGATCCGATTGAGACTTTCGTTGATGGCGAATGGCTCAAAGCGAAAGGGACAACACTCGGCGCAGACAATGGTATTGGCATCTCAATGGCGCTGGCGGCTATCACAGACAAAGAGTTAGAGCATCCTGCTATCGAATGCCTCTTTACTGTTGATGAAGAGACAGGACTCACAGGCGCTGAGAAACTGAAAGATGGCGTTCTCACGCACAAACGCCTTATCAATCTTGACTCGGAAGATGACGGACAGATCTTCATCGGTTGTGCCGGAGGAATCGACACTCTCGCCAAGATGCATTATGAACCGGAAACCATAAATCATAAATCACAAATCACAAATGTAATCCCAATACGATTAAGCGTATCGGGGTTGCAAGGCGGTCATTCCGGTGACGATATTAATAAAGGACGTGCGAATGCAAACCAATTCATTGTATGGTTCTTGGCACGTATTTGGCCGCAGACAGAAGTACAATTAGCATCCATCAATGGTGGCAATCTGCGTAATGCCATCGCACGCGAAGCAGAGGCAATACTCTGTGTTCCAATGAGTTACAAAGAGCAAATACGTATCGAATGGAATCATTTTGTCGCACAGATGGAAGGTGTCTTTGGCGAAGTGGAGAAAGATATGCGGCTTGAACTTGAGACCTGCGATATGCCGCAATCGTTTATTCCGGCAGACAAAGCCTATCGCCTTATCATGGCGCTTTGTGAATGCCCGCATGGCATGATTGCAATGAGCAAAGAGATGCCGGGATTGGTAGAAACCAGTACAAACTTGGCATCTATCAAAATGCGCGAAGGATATATTGAGGTCAATACTTCACAGCGTTCGTCCATCGAGGCCAGCAAGCATCATCTCAAATGGGCTGTGGAACAGGCTTTGGCTATGGCATGCGATGAAGTGACGCATGGTGACGGTTATCCGGGATGGGCGCCTAATCCTAACTCTCCGCTCCTCGAAGTGGTTAAACAGGCATACATCGATCTTTACAAAGCCGAACCGAAAGTGCTGGCTATCCATGCCGGATTGGAATGCGGATTGTTCCTCGAGAAATATCCGTATTTGGATATGGTTTCTATCGGTCCGCAAATGTATGGTGTTCATTCGCCACAGGAAAGATTGTCTATTCCGAGTACAGACCGTTGTTTTGACTGGCTCTGCAAGACACTTAAAACGCTCTAATTGTCAAAATCCCCATTTTATGGGATTGCACATGTCGCAAAAAAGCAGTACTTTTGCAGCGTGATTCGAATAGCCGTCATAGGTCTTCCCCATAGCGGGAAAAGTTCCCTTAGCAATGCCTTGCAAAATTTGGCGGATAAGGGGCATTACGGTGTGCAGTTTGTTGAGGTACATAACCCCGATGAATTGCATGGCCATGCCTTTGACCTGGTGTTGCAAGTAGTCGATTCCACGCGTTTGGAAGAGTCTCTCATGCTCACACCGCATATCATCGATGAGCAGGAGAAGATTGTTATTGCCATCGGGCGTTATGACCTGTTACTCAAAACGGACCACTCGCTTAACATTCCCAAACTGGAGCAACTCATCGGTGTGCCTACTTGCCGCGTTTCTGTGCGACTCAATTACGGTCTGCCGAATTGCTTGCAGATCTTGCTGGAGGCGGCGCAACGGCCGGTTTCTAAAGCCCACCCGATCTATCACTTGCGTGACCAAGAGGATGAAGATACCTATCGTGCCTATGTGCATGGTATATTGACGCAAACCCTCACACACGCCAAAGATGATAAGCATCAGACACGATTGGAGCGTATCGATAAAGTGCTCACGAATCCATGGTTGGGATTCCCGATCATGATGCTTATCCTCTATTTCGTCTTTTGGTGCACTTTTACATTAGGTGCCTATCCGCAGGGCTGGATTGAACATGGCATCGACGGATTGAGTGAATGGTTGAGAGGCGTGATGGCAGATACTTGGTGGGCAAGCCTGTTTATTGACGGTGTGCTGAAAGGCGTAGGTGCGGTACTCGCTTTCCTGCCGAATATCATCATCCTGTTCTTCTTTATTTCCATCATGGAGGACAGCGGTTATATGGCTCGTGAGGCGTATATCATGGATACTATCATGCACCGAATCGGTTTGCACGGACGTAGTTTTATCCCCATGCTCATGGGTTTTGGTTGTAATGTTCCGGCTATCATGGCGGCGAAAGATATTCAAAATCCGAAAGACCGTGTGCTTACTATGCTGATGGTTCCGTTCATGTCATGCTCGGCACGGCTACCGGTTTATATGCTTTTCGTTGGTGCTTTCTTTGCGAAATACAAAGCGCTTGTCATGATCTCCCTTTATGCGATTGGCATTTGCCTGTCTATACTCTTTGCGCTGGTCATGAAACGCACGAAATGGTTCAGGCAAGACGAAGATGATACGGTAAACGAGTTGCCTGAGTTTAAACTGCCGAAACTGCGCGTTGCGTTAGCGCATATATGGGAAAAAGTGGCAGATTATTTGCAAAAGATATGTACGGTCATCCTATGGGCAAGTATCATCATTTGGGCACTTGAGTATTTCCCAAATCAGAGCCTCAACGACCTTGAGAATTCTTATCTGGCGGCGATAGGCCAGTTTGTCTCGCCTGTTCTGGAACCGCTCGGCTTTGATTGGAAAATGTCCGTTTGCTTGCTTACTGGTCTGCCGGCCAAAGAAGCCATCGTATCTACGCTTGCTATTCTTTATGGCGGAGACATTACTGCAACTGGATTCACACCATTGACGGCTTTTTCCTTTATGCTCTTCGTTCTGCTTTATTTCCCGTGTGTGGCAACAATCTTCACGCTCCGTAGAGAGGCCGGAAGACGGTGGGCATGGTTTATGGTCGGCCATTCTCTTATCCTTGCATGGTTCGTCGCATTTATCGTTTATCAAGTAGGATTATTACTATAAAGAATTTACAAAAACGAGAATAAAATTTGTACAATTGAAAAAAAAGTTGTACCTTTGCACCCGCTTTATATAAATCGAAGTTTATGAGTTTGCAATGTGGAATCGTGGGATTGCCCAATGTCGGCAAATCAACCCTTTTTAACTGTCTGAGTAACGCTAAAGCACAGAGCGCTAACTTTCCTTTCTGTACGATAGAACCGAATGTGGGCGTTATTACTGTGCCGGATGAGCGACTAATCAAACTTGGCGAGTTATGTCATCCCGAAAGAGGAATTATTCCGACAACCGTAGAAATAGTAGATATCGCAGGTTTGGTAAAAGGTGCCAGCAAGGGTGAAGGATTGGGTAATAAGTTCCTGGCCAATATTCGCGAAACGGATGCTATTATTCATGTTCTTCGTTGCTTTGATGACGAAAACGTAGTACATGTCGATGGTTCCATCAATCCCGTGCGTGACAAAGAGATCATCGATGCGGAATTGCAACTTAAGGACCTTGAGACCGTAGAATCTCGTATTCAGAAATGCGAGAAGGCTGCCAAAGCAGGCGGAGACAAACAGGCTAAATTGCAACTTGAAGTGCTTGTCAAATACCGTGAGGCTTTGTCACAAGGCAAAAATGCACGTACGGTTGAATTGGATAATAAAGACCAGGAAGCTGCGGCACGCGATCTATTCCTGCTGACCAACAAGCCGGTGATGTACGTCTGCAATGTGGATGAAGCGTCTGCCGTGACAGGTAATGCCTATGTAGAGCAAGTCAAGGAGGCGGTAAAGAATGAAAATGCGCAAGTCCTTGTGCTTGCAGCCAAGATAGAAAGCGAAATCGCAGAACTCGAGACCTATGAAGAACGGCAAATGTTCCTCGAAGAGATTGGACTCCATGAGTCTGGCGTTAATCGTCTTATCAAAGCCGCATATGCTCTTCTTAATCTCCGTACATTCTTGACGGCAGGAAGTGACGAAGTGCGAGCATGGACATTTAAAGCAGGAGCCAAAGCACCACAATGCGCTGGTGTAATCCATACTGATTTTGAACGTGGATTCATACGCGCAGAAGTGATCAAATACGATGATTTCATTGCATTGGGTGGCGAAGCGCAATGTCGTGCAGCAGGCAAATTAGCAACAGAAGGAAAGGATTATCTCGTGCAAGACGGAGATATTATGCACTTCCTCTTTAATGTATGATAGAGCAGTTACTGGCATATGGACTATGGGTGGCGATAGTGCTAATTATCGTCGGTTTTATCGCACTTGTTAAGGGCGCTGATTGGCTGGTGGATGGTGCTTCAGCGATAGCCAAACGTTCCGGAATATCCGATTTGGTGATTGGTCTTACTGTGGTGGCTTTCGGAACTTCCATGCCTGAGTTTGTGGTAAATATGGTCTCCGTGGCTGAGGGAACAACAGATTTGGCGATTACAAATATTCTCGGTTCGAATATAATTAATACCTTTGTCATTCTTGGTCTCACAGCTCTCGTTTATCCGATCGTTTCACAAAAACGTAGCCGTGACTTCGATATCCCTATGTCTATCATTGCCGGTATCTTAGTTTTCTCATTTGTCGCCATTCAATTTCCCTTTGGTGAGACTGAACGAGGAGTAGGTCGAATTGGAGGTATTTGCCTCCTTCTCCTATTTTGTTATTTTCTCTATAATACTTTCCGTCATGCGAAAGATCATCCGGAGGATACCGAAACAGAAAAAGTAAAAGAGATTCCAACCAGACGCGCTATAGCACTAATTCTTGCCGGTTTCATCGGACTTATCGTGGGAGGAGAACTGATAGTTAAGAGTGCTGTGGACATCGCTATGAGGTGTGGTGTATCGGAAGCAATCATTGGATTGACCATTGTGGCTTTAGGAACTTCGTTACCCGAGTTAGCCACTTCTGTCATTGCAGCAGCTAAGCATAATTCCGATATCGCATTAGGAAATGTGGTGGGGAGTAATATATTCAATGTGTTCTTTGTTCTTGGAACGAGTGCCGTTGTACGCCCTCTTCCCGCCTATGACGGAATAGAATTGGATGCTTGGATGGCAGCCATAGGAAGTATAGTCGTCTGGTTAGCTGTAAAGACGAATAAAGAGCGGAAAGTAAAACGGTGGGCAGGGGCTTTACTGCTGATTATTTATGCAGGATACCTTACTTATCGTTTGATAGGAGTGCGTTAAAGAGAGTGCGCTCTTTGTCAACGAACCAGCCCCATTTGTTGAAATATCGGCACATGTTTTGGATATGAACCCAAAGCATGTGTTTGTTCTTGTAAGAGGCCTGTTTGTGTGCATGAATAATGGTCCACTCAGGCTGGTATAACGTTAAGTAATTGCGATGAATGGTGCGCGTTAAATCAATATCCTCAGGATACATGAAATAGCGCTCATCGAATAATCCTGCTTCTATAGCGGCTTTTGTGCGAAGAAACATAAAACAGCCGCTAAGGTAAGGTGCATTAATCGGGCGAGTGAGATCTAAATCGCGCAATTCGTATAGTTTGTTTCTGTGTGTTATCCATGATTTAGGTAGAAAACGGCGACCAAAAACATCTAAAGGAGAAGGAAGACGCTTTGCCAAATATTGCTGACTTCCGTCAGGGTTAACCACTTTCGGCATTAATTGACCTACTTCCGGATTCGCCAGCATCCAATCATGCATGGAGTCTATATCACTCGCTTTGACTTGAATGTCACTATTCATCACCAGATGAAATTCCGTTTTTCGGAAAGCACTCTCACGAAGCGCTATATTATGTGCTTTGCCGTAACCCAAGTTCTTTTGCATGTGCATATAGCGTACTTTTTCCGATTTCAACGGAACTTTTTCGCATTTATCTTCACTATTGTCAATCAAGAAGATCTTCTGCAAATAATTGACATGCAGCAATTCTTCTACAAGAGGAAGAACCTCCTGTTTCCAATCTGGATGATATAGAACAATTGAAATATTCAGCATATTATGCTTTACGGATGAATTGCTTTATTTTGCGGAGTTGTTTGCAGAGCACAGTTAGCAAACCTGCGCCTACATGATTCTTCTTAAGTACCAAATAGTCTTCTTGAGTCTTTGACAGACGCGCGCGAGTGTCTTTATTGCTTGCCCCACCTGTCTCCATAGAGACAAGAATGGAAGGAATATAGTGCGTTGTATAATTGGACTTAAAAATGCGAAGCATCATATCATAGTCCGCAGAAATTCTGAACCACTCGTCATAAGGTCCTACTTGTTCATATACTTCTCGTCGTACGTAAACAGTAGGGTGAGGAGGCATCCAACCATATTTGAGACTGCGTGAATTAAAAGAATTGCTATTCCATTTGCGCACCACTTTACCAGCCCGGCAATATTGCAAATCCCCATAGACAACATCCACATTCCCGGTCTCAAAAGCTGCCGCGATTTGTTCGATGGAATCGGAGAAATTGAATATATCATCGGAGTGCAAAAAGCCGATAATGTCGCCCGTTGCCATCCGAATGCCTTTGTTGATAGCATTGTAAATGCCGTCATCTTTCTCCGAAATCCAGCGCACATTCGGATTCTTTGCTGCGTACGCTTCAATCATTGCGCGTGTGCCATCTGTGGAAGCTCCATCCACGATCACATGCTCAATGTTGCCATAACTTTGGCTTTGCACACTATCCAGCGCCCGCTGCAACGTTTTTGCACTGTTAAAGGTGATTGTTATTATAGATATTTTCATATACTTGTTTTGTCTGTTGATAGGTCTTATCCCATGAGAAACGCTTTGCGTTTTCTATGCCTGCGGTAATAATATCTTCCGATGAACGGGATATTAAGTGTCTTACTATATCTGCTATTTCTTCCGCCATCCGTTGAGGTGTGTCATGATTTACCATAAAACCGCCATTACCAATAACTTCAGGAATAGATGACACGTTTTGCGCGATAACCGGACAACCTGCTTTTTGCGCTTCGAGAATTGGAATACCAAAACCTTCATAGTCTGAAGGATACAACAAGCATAAAGCCTCGTTATATATTCGATTCAGGTCTTCTCGAGATACATTCTTTGCCGTTTTGAGTTCCAGACCCGTTAAACGTGCAACTTCATGAGCTAGGTTGTATCGCTTATATTCCGCCAAACTATTTCCAATAAAGAGCAAATAACCTTTCTTTTTTACCGATGGAATCGGATAAAATTCATCACCTACACCATTATAAATAACGTGCACATGCTCTTCTTGTATCCATGGATAAAAGCGCAGCAGATCGCGTTTTGTGTTCTCGCTGACGCAAATAATAGCATCGCTATTTCGAAAGGCACGTGCTTCTTCCCATAAATGTACCGCCTTGGCCAAGCCATGACGATATAAATGATAAGTCAAATCATGAACCGTAGTGACGTTATGTATATTCTTTTGCGGCAAAATACGGAAATAGGAGGAGTGGAAAATGGCAGGTTGTTGAATTGTGAAATCCGGCACTCGATAACGCTCTAACAACCGTTTGTGGTCTGTATAATTCAATTCGGTCAATTGAATATCTGTGTCTTTCCGCGCACGTTTTAGGAATTCGCTCCAAACCACAGAGACTCCTCCGAATTTCTGGAGTGCAAAAATAATATTGTCGGCTATTACGTTCATTTCTTTTCAATTAACTGTACCCACTTGGGCATAATAGCAGCTTCGTTAAAAGTGGTGTGTGCATATGTTTGTGCTTGCTGTGCGCGCACTTTAGTTTCCTTCGGATGCGTTATTGCATATTCCAATTGTTTGGTTAATGCCTGTATGTTTCCGGAAGGAACCAGCCATCCACGATTGTCTGTTAATAATTCTGCAGGTCCTTGTAAGCAATCAAAAGCAACGCATGGCAAACCGCACCACATGGCTTCAATGAGGGCAAGAGGCAATCCTTCATACCGCGAGGAAAGAACAAAGATGGAAGCAGAAGAATATTCAGCAGCAATATTATTGGTTTGCCCTGCCAAACACACATGTTTCAATCCTAATTGGGCAATTTGTGTCTCCAATTCATTGCGCTTTTCGCCTTCGCCTACTATACGTAATGACCATTCGGGATAATGTGCTTCAATGCCTTGCCATGCACGCAACAATAAATCAAAACCTTTCTGTTCGTGCAACCTTCCTACTGCCAATATCGTTTTCGATTTTTGCGATGAAATCGAGAGTTTTTGATGCTCAATACTACAAGGGTTAGGGATACATGTTACATTCGTAAGTCCGGCTTTTTCCCATTCGATTTTATCTTCTTTGGTGAGCACAACTAATTGCTCTAATGGTTTTACGGCGCGTACTAACTGCCATGTGCGGATGTCTCCTAAAAAAGACCAGAACCAACCTCCATGGTTCGCTGTCAATAACTGCTTACGTTGATCTTTGGCAAAATGCATTTCAGCAATTGTGCGGCAAGGCAGGGAATTCAGAAATGCTATTTCTTTTCCACACAACGAAATGCATAGGTCTATCTGATGTGTCTGGATGTAATCTTTTAACGCACGCTTATACATGCGCATGCGGCGCATATGCCCATACCATTTGGCAGGTAGTGCTTTGGTATAATCCGCATTAAAATCGATATTAAGGGCCACCACTTGTATGCGCTTGTCTAGATGGAAATATGCCTCTTTGACACCATTGGGGGTTGGCTCCGTTGTGAGGATAGTTATTGCATGTTTGGTGTGCGCTATTAACCAATTCACTTTTTGCGTAAGTACACGCTCCATCCCACCGGAATTATACAGCATCGGAATGCAATATAAGATTCTCATGCCGTTTCCTCCTTTCTCTTTTTGATATGTGAGATACCCATGACAATAGCCAATAAAAGAAGACTCCATGTGACAAGTCGCGGGTCGAAAAGTAACGGAGCGCGTGGATAAATCAATGCGTGACCGACTAACAGGAAATACATCAAATACCAATAAACGCTATTCTTTGCGCGATAAAAACTTTCTTTTACCCAAACACCTATAAGGAACATTGCAATAGCAGTTCCCACAGCGCCAAATGAACGATATGCTTCACCAATCATATTGGTTCCTGTTCCCCAAGTGGCATCAGGTCCCATGAAGAGATAAGTGGGTAAATCTCCGCCATGCAACATTTGTGGAGGCACATTACTATTCGCAATAATGTATCCGGCAAGACCGGGAATAGGTGAACTGATATCGAGCGTCATACCTTGGAACCACGTCAGTTCGTGTACTTGTGCCCAACCATAGAGACGCAAAAGATTTACATCATTAACAATCAGGTCCTCGTAGATATCCCAAAATTCCACTAACTTTATATGAGCTAGTTTCTGATGCCATGCACTCATGTCCAATCCTTCCGTCCGAAGCATCATGACCAAGAAGAGAATTACGGACCCTCCGGCAACAATCGTTCCTACTTGCCACCATTTTAAGTGGTAAACATACATGCTGAAACCTGCTATCAAAATCAATGCTAGACCTACGGCTAATTGCCGGCTTCCGGCAGACATGATAATGAGCATGAAAGAAACTAATACCAGTAGATAAAACCACCACTTTTGTTTTGGCAATCGGAAAAGGAATACAGCCATCAAATAACAGCCGATGGTGAATATATTATTGAAATAACTATATATACCTACCGTGCGCAAGTTGGATCCTTCTGCGTAAACACTTTGCAGGGCTGCCCATCCGCCTGTAACTACAAAGAGTAACCAAGCGACCATCGTAATGCCGAAGAACCAGATATACTGTCGCATTGTAATAGTGAAAGTGGGTTCAGAGGGATCTTCTCGCTGTAGTTGTAGGATACGCGTTGCCCCAAGCAGATACCATGCGTACCCAAAATAAGCTAGAGCCGTAGCGCGAGTGACATAGTTATCGTTGAACTGGAAGCTGAAAAACGACCAGTAAATACGTTCCGTAGGAGCATAGAAGACAGGGTAAATGAAGTTGACTAGGAAGAACGACAATGCAAAAAAGAACTCAAAACCTAACCAGTTTTGCCGTTTATTGGTGGCAAAATAGAGAACATTTTGCGCAATAAACATGCTCATTAATAGCACACAATAAGTGTAACTATAGTTCCATGGTGCTTTGATATAAAGCATCGTTGCGGCTATGGCGAAAGCAATATTTAGCAAATAGGTCAACATCTTTCTTTTGCTTGGTGTAGTAAGTACAACCAATAAGCCTTTCGTCCAAATTCAGGTTCGTGTTTCCATGCTTTCATTGCTTTTAGTCTTCCTTCTTTCGATACGGCCGATTTATGCATGGCTTGCCAATGATATCCGCATATTAGGCGTTGTTCGTGTCTTGTGAGATCCAGACGTGGAGCAATAATGCGGTATATATCGTGATCTTGGATTATATTTAGACCTTTTTGTTCTGCTTTGTTGGATACTTTCTGTGTGTGCTGCCTGAAACGATTGAGTGTTTCTGCAATATATGTTACGCACCCCTGCATCGCTAATAAAATCCAGAATAAGCGATCTCCGCTTGCTGGAAATTGCGCGATTTGTTGCATATCAATGGTTTGCGCTGCGTCACGACGAAAAACAACCGCACTGGCATTACAGATAGTGTTAAAACCTAATAAGTAATGGCGCACAAAATCTTTTCCTTCTGCCGAAAAGTCCCGATTCCATCGGGTATTTATGTGTTGAAATAGCGATTTCCCAGCATCATCTATTCGCTCACTTCTGCAAAAAGCAAGCACGGCATACTCTCTTTCTAAAGCAGCTACAAGAGTGGAAACCAAATTCGGTTTTGCCTCATCGTCGCTCTCTGCAATCCATACATATTCTCCGGTGGCTAGTTCCAAACCATGTTGCCATTGGATAAACGGATTGCCGGAATTAATATCATTAATGATCAGTGTTTTTACTTTCGGGTGTTGCGCATATTCATTTAAGATAGTTGCACTATTGTCTGTTGAAGCGTCATCGAGCAAAATTATCTCCATATTAGGATAATCTTGCGCAAGAATACTATTCAACCGTCTCGTCAAAAATGGAGCATGGTTATAATTGGGCATTATGACGCTTACTTTCTTCATTTCTGTTGTCTCCTTCGACATGTGCACATGGCAATGCATACAAATCCTTCTGTAATGACTAATGCTGCTGCAGCACCAATCGCTCCCCAGAAATAGGATAGCGGCAGCACGCAAATGAGCGATAATGCACCGGCAATAATATAGATATTACGGAATGCTATTTTTTCTTTTTCTTCTCCCATTGCAATCAATCTCATTTGTCCTTGTACCCCTCCAAGGCCAATCATCATAGGTACAGCAGCCATCACTACGGCAATATTTCCTATTCCGGTATAATCTTTTCCCAACCAGGCAGTTAATGGCTCTACTCCAAATGCCAAAAATAATCCGGTGGCACCCAGTACTATTATTACCACAATGGTCAAAATACGTACTAACCGTTTACCTTCTTCTCTATTCTCTGCACTTAATCTGCTCACACGTGGAAAGTAAGCTTGCGATATTGGAATCCAAATCAAGTAACATGCACATCGCATAATTTTCTCAACAGCGGCATAGCGACCAACTTCGTCTGCAGAAACGAAATAGGCAAGTATAACAACAAACAATGCTGTATAAGTGCTGGTTGCTGCGTTGCTAAGGAAGATGGACCAGCTATTAAGGAGTTGCTCTTTGATATCTATCCAACGAATAGTCGTCAATTTTGCAAGCTTAAGAACTCGCGTTAACACAATCATCGTTATTGCTGTCGAAATAAATACAGCCACTTGGATCCATGCAGCGATGTAAATGTCTGCCGATGTTTTTACGCAAACGAAAGTAAACGGCAGGATGAGCAACTTAAGAACAGAATTGATAATAGTGGCCAATCGTATTTTGCCCGCGCCTTGAAAGAGCCATAGTAGAGAAAAAGTATTTCCTACGACCATCAACCATGTAATCCATACGATGGTGCGGTAGGCTGCATACATGGGAAGTAAACTTACGACAAGAGCAATGATGCCGCTTAGTAAAAGAAGGATTATTTTAGCAACTAGCGTAGCAGAGAAAAGGCGGTTTGTTTCTGCCGCGTTTCCTTTAGCGAGTGCGATTTGTTTGGTAGCAGTTAAATTAAAACCAAAGTCTACTAAAATCATCAAATATTGCGCGAAGGCAATACCAAAACTGAAAACGCCAAATTGCTCAGCCCCCAATACCATCATTAAATAAGGCCATACCAATAAAGGGGCAAGGTAATTTATTCCTTGCAGACCTATTAACCAGATTGTATCTTTTGCTTCCTTGCTCCAGCGCATAGATGTACCCAAAAAGTGTGCAAATATACAATAATTTTTGCAAGTATGCAAAAAAAATCTCAATTTTGCACAAAAAAAAGCCCAAAACATAAGTTTTAGACTTCTTTTCGCTTAAATGGAGCGGCTTTTTATGCCTCAGCCTCAGCCGTTTCTTCAGCAGCAGGTTCCTCAACCGGAGCCTCTTCTCCTTTAGCCTCAGCCTCAGCGGCTGCAGCTTCTTGAGCAGCTTCTTGAGCGGCAGCAGCCAACTCAGCAGCAGCCTCAGCACGTTTCTGAGCGATAGCAGCAGCTTTTGCTTTATTGGTCTCTACCTCTTGAGCGTGGAGAGCCTTTGCGGCAGCTGCTTTCTTTTCTGCTTCAGCTTTGCTGATCTTGCCATTTTTAGCATCTTTTTCTGCTTTCCAAGCGTCGAAACGCTTTTGAGCCTCTTCTTGGCTAAATGCGCCTTTTGCGACACCACCATTGAGGTGCTTCATGAGCAATACGCCTTCACCGGAAAGGATGGTGCGTACGGTGTCTGTCGGTTGTGCTCCTACGCCTACCCAATACAGAGCGCGGTCAAAATCGAGAACCACAGCTGCAGGGTTAGTGTTAGGATTGAACGAACCGATACGTTCGATAATTTTGCCGTCACGCGGCGAGCGGCTGTCTGCTACTACGATGTGATAGTAAGCGTAGTCTTTGTGACCATGACGAGCCAAACGAATCTTTGTTGCCATTTAGACTTTTGTTTTTGAGGACTTTCAACTTCACGAGTTGTCTGTCCGAGTTAATAAATTAAATTTACGTGCTTTTTACCCGAAAAAGCGTGCAAAGGTACTGCTTTTTTTTTAATTACGCAAATTTTCTTGCACTTTTCGATTATTTTTTGTAATTTTGCAGCCGATTTGATAATACTAACATGTACGAAAAGTCGAAAAACATGTATTCAAAGACCCCTTTGGCGATGTTTTGGGTGATATCTGCCATTTTCGTTTTGTTAATGCCAGGTTGCGCGAAGCAAGACTATATAGCTCATGCAGGCGGAAGCGTTCATCGTTATCTCTATTCCAACAGTTTAGAGGCTGTGGAGAATGCATTAAGTCATGACATGAAGTATATTGAATTGGATTTGTCTATAACTTCAGATAATCAATTGGTGGCATGGCATGATTGGGAATTTGAATGGAAAGAAGTGCCCAACCATAATCAGTTCATGGCTAGAAAAATATACAATCTTTTCTCTCCGATGGATTTCGCGAAGATAGATTCTATTATGATGTCTCACCCGGATTTATCGCTTGTTACGGATAAAATTTCCGATCCGATAACGATAGATTTTTGGTTTCATAAATATAAGCGCCGCGTCTGGGTAGAATGTTTCCGAGACGAGGATTATTTTACACTTCAGCGGATGGGATATAATGTGCTAATGAGCCGTGTTCCGCCTATCAAATCGTCTCAACCTGCAACTATTCGAAATTACACGTTTAATCGTTTCCATTGTCCGGATATATCTTTGTGTGACGGAGATTGCTTTGCTCTCTTTGGCGGCGAGATTAGCCAAAGCGAAGCAGACAGTATCTTTGCTATAGACAAGCGTATTCGATTTGTATATATTGATTTCTATGAATAATTTCCGCTTGCATATAGGAGTTATATTCCGTTGGTTATTGGTGGCATTGTTGCTGTTCGCGAAATGCTATGTGTTTGACCGATTGATTAATCAGCCGGCGCTTGTGCAGTGGGAGATGGTGGATTATTTGGTGAATGGATCGGCAGCGGTTTTGTTGGCGCTGTTTGCCTGCCTTTCTCCGAAAAGGTATCCAATCTTTATTGTACTTTGTCTGACGGATGTATGGATGGTTATCAATATTCTGTATTACCGCGCGTACCATTTATTTATTACGTGGCATTTGGTTTCCATTGTGCAAAACATCAATGGATTCGAAAATAGTGTTTGGCCCTATTTTTCCTGGTCGTTACTCGCCATACCTGCGCTCACCTTGCCTGCTTTTTTATGCTTTGCGTGGCGGGCAAAGAGGTTTAATATCATTGAGATAGCGTTAGTGTTTGTGCTGGGCATTTCGCTTAGTGTGTGCGGCTCATACCAACGTTGGAAGAATCTGCGAGTTTATCTGAATGATGAACCTTTTTCGTGGGAATGGATGAATCCGTGTAAGTTACCACAATCCCTTTCGTTAGATATTAGCGAACATGAGCGTGAAGCAGCGAAGTATATTCGTCATCATTCGATTATTGCATATCCGTTGTTTATGCTCAATGACGCCGTTTATGCTTTGAGCCATAGGAAAGAACCTGCAGTTTTGAGTGCTGAAGAAGAACAAGAGCTACAAAAATTGATAGGTCCTATAGTAACGCCTCATATGCCGGAAGGCAACTTGCTGATTATCTTGTTAGAGAGTTTTGAATCATGGCTATTAGATATGTCGGATGCTACGGGACAACCTATTTGTTCGGCGTTGAAGAGTTACATAGATAACCATCCGGTGTTGTATGTGCGAGATGTGGCAACGCAGATTCAGTATGGTATGTCCGGTGACGGACAGTTGATTGTCAATACAGGCTTATATCCTACTTTGGAAGGAGTGGCGTGCGTAGATTATGGGTATAATAAATATCCTAATTTGGCGCATTTTTATCCACAAAGTGCCATTGTCAATCCGTGCAGAAATGTATGGAATCAAACGGTGGTTGCTTCTGCGTATGGTTACAAACAATTGGTGGAACCACAAACGGAAGATCGGTTTGAATGGAACGATAGTATAGTTGTAGATCAGATTATTCATACTTTATCTTCGATGCCGGCCCCTGCTTGTGTGATGGGTATAACCGTATCCGGACATATTCCGTTTGATTCATCGCCGGATGATATCCCGCTCGCGGATACTATTCCAATGTTATTCCGTCAATACATGCAAACCGCCCATTACACGGACAGACAATTTGGGCGATTATTGACTTGGGCGGATACGGCAGAGGTAATGCAAAACAGCGTGATTGCCATCACGGGAGATCATCGCATTTTCCATGCGTGGCTAAATGACGAAATTCGTGAATATGGGTTACGAGCCAACCTGCCATTTGGAACAGGCCAAGCCGGTTGTCCGCTTATTGTTCGTGCTCCGGCCATCACATCGACACGTGTCATTGAACAAGGAAATCAGATAGACATATTCCCGACAATTCTCGATTTCATCGGACAAAAAGATTATTTTTGGAAAGGAATGGGTGATGATTTGTGGGCAGGCGAAACGGGCGCAAATGATGCTTACCTTTTGCGTCGTCATTTGTCAGACAAACTGATACGGAATAATTATTTCTCAGGCATCGAGTAGGCCTCTTTCGCGGGCAAGTTGGAGCAGATATTCCTTTGCAGGTTCGTATTCATTAGGAATTATCCCATCAAGAATAGCATCTTTAATGGCGGATTTGAGTTCGCCAACGGTAGAACATGGTTCCAGATGCAAGATTTGCATGATTTCGTCGCCTTTTACCGGCGGTTGGAAGTTGCGGATTCTATCACGTTCTTCGAGCTCGACCATTTTCTCCCGAACGAGCTGATAATTCCGATGAAATCGGGCTTTTTTCTCTTCATTACGACTCGTGATGTCTGCATCGCAGAGCAACATTAAGTCATCGATATCATCTCCGGCCTCGAAGAGCAAACGTCGTACGGCAGAGTCTGTGACCGCATCTTCAATTAAGTTAATCGGCCGCATATGAAGGTCTACCATTTTCTTGACGTATTCCATTTTTTCGTTGAGCGGGAGTTTCATTTTTGCGAAGATACGCGGCACCATTTTTGCGCCGATAAAATTGTGATTGCGGAAAGTCCAACCGGTTTCTGCATCCCATTGCTTGCTCTTCGGTTTTCCGATATCATGCAACAGAGCTGCCCATCTAAGCCACAGATTATCAGAGGATTCTGCAATATTATCTAGCACTTTTAGCGTGTGAAGGAATACATCTTTATGTCCTCGTCCTTCTTTCACATCCACGCCTTTAAGTGCCGCCAAATCCGGGAAGATGAGAGGTAAGAGACCTGTCTTATCGAGAAGCAGCCATCCTTCCGAAGGACGGCGACTCATCATGATTTTGTTGAGTTCATCCGCTATTCGTTCACGGGTGATGATGTTTATCCGTTCTCGGTTACGCGCAATGGCATCGAACGTTTCTTCGTCGAGGAAGAAACCGAGTTGCGTGGCAAAACGAATAGCACGCATCATACGTAGTGGATCATCGCTAAAAGTGATGTCCGGATCAAGCGGTGTACGAATCAAACAACGCTCTAAATCGCCGATTCCATCGAAAGAATCCATCAATTCGCCATAACGATTTTCGTTCAGACAAATAGCCATCGCGTTGATGGTAAAATCGCGTCTGTCCTGGTCTTCCTGCAATGTGCCATTTTCCACAATCGGATTACGGCTGTCATGCGTGTAACTCTCACGGCGCGCACCGACAAATTCCAGTTCCAAGTCTCCTTTTTTGACTTGCGCGGTGCCGTATGTTTTGAAAACAGAAAGATGTGCACCTTTGCCGAGGCGTTTGGCAACGGATTCGGCTAATTGGATGCCGGAACCGACAACGACGATATCGATATCATCCGATTCGCGATGCAGGAATAAATCGCGCACCCAACCACCGATGACATAACATTCCAGACCCAGACGGTCAGCTTCTTTGCCAATCATCCGCAGCACAGGATTCTCTATTTTCGGATTATCTATTACCATCCATCCAATTTTGCGAGTGCAAAATTACAATAAAAATTGCATATATGCAAATTTTTTTGCGATTTTCGATTTTCGAGTTAGGGAATTAGGGATTCATAGTATATCATCATACGGACAAAACAGTTGAAAGAACCATAGATTTTGCCCTTGCCCTTTTCATCCAAAGGAGCTGAAGGATCCGGGATCCCTTCCCTTTGCGCATAATACCGCTGGACGAAAGAGTC
>JAFYZR010000083.1 GCA_017557345.1 Paludibacteraceae bacterium
GACTCTTTCGTCCAGCGGTATTATGCGCAAAGGGAAGGGATCCCGGATCCTTCAGCTCCTTTGGATGAAAAGGGCAAGGGCAAAATCTATGGTTCTTTCAACTGTTTTGTCCGTATGATGATATACTATGAATCCCTAATTTCCTAATCGAATATCGAAAATCGCAAAAAAATTTGCATATATCAAGAAAAAATAGTAATTTTGCAGCGCAAAATTGTTTTTAATATGATACTCGACAAATTAGAAAATGCGGATTGGTACTTCGAAAGCGTACCGGGTTTGGAACAATTTATGAAGTTTTTCAAGGATAACGACCTCGAAGAACTGCCGGCATGTAAGATCTATTTGGACGGCAATGACTTGTTCGTGAATATCAACGATTTCAAGGGCAAAGAGGAATCGAAATGCCGCATGGAAGCACATCGTGATTATCTGGATATTCAGATCCCGCTTGGTGCGGACGAGGTGATGGGATGGAAAGCGCAAGTGGATTGCCAGAACGTGACGCAAGAATATGACGAAGGCAAAGACGTAGAGTTCTACGGCGATAAGGCAACGGCTAAGTTCACCGTTCCTGCTGGTCATTTTGCTGTGTTCTTCCCTTCTGACGCTCACCAGCCGGGCATCGCTCCGGGAAAGGAGTATCGGAAGATCATTGTCAAGGCACGCATAAATCAATAAATCCTAATACTATGGCTACCAAGAAAGAAAAACACTTAAAGATTGTTGAACGTGATCCGTATCTGCAGCCGTACGAAAGTGCGTTGCAGGGCCGCTATGATTACGCTGTCAACAAAGAGAAAGAGCTCACGGGCGGCAAGCCGCTGTCTGAATGGGCTACGGGTTATCTCTATTTCGGATTGCACCACACGCCGGAAGGATGGGTGATGCGTGAATGGGCGCCCAATGCCACCGCCATTTATATCAAAGGCGACATGAACAACTGGCAGAAAGACGAGAAATATCGTCTGCAGCCGATTGGCAATGGCGTTTGGGAAGCCAAGCTGCCGGAAGATGCCATCAAGCATGAACAGCTCTACAAACTGCTCGTGGAGTGGAATGGCGGTTACGGAGAGCGTATCCCGAGTTATGTGCGTCGCGTGGTTCAAGATGAACACACGAAGATTTTCTCTGCACAGGTATGGAACGAACCCGAATACCAATGGAAGAACCGCGGCAAGAAACTGAAAGAGAAAGGCGGAATATATATCTACGAGTGTCATATCGGCATGAGTTCCGAGCAAGAAAAAGTGAACAGTTACGAGGAGTTCCGTCGTGATGTGCTGCCGCGTATCGCCGAACTGGGTTATAACTGTGTGCAGATCATGGCTATTCAGGAACACCCGTATTACGGCAGTTTTGGTTACCATGTGTCGAATTTCTTCGCAGCCAGCAGCCGTTTCGGTACGCCGAATGAGCTGAAAGCCCTGATAGACGATGCGCATGGCCGTGGCATGCATGTAATAATGGACCTTGTGCATAGCCATGCGGTAAAGAATGAGCTGGAAGGATTGGGCAATTTCGACGGAACGGGCTATCAGTATTTCCATGATGGCGGTCGTCGTGAGCACCCGGCATGGGACTCGCTTTGCTTCAACTACGGCAAGAACGAAGTGTTGCATTTCCTGCTCTCGAACTGCAAGTTCTGGCTGGATGAATATGATTTTGATGGCTTCCGCTTTGATGGTGTGACGAGTATGATCTACCGCAGTCACGGTCTGGGCGAGGACTTTAACGGCTATCCGAGTTATTTCAACGGCAACGAAGATGGCGATGCTTTGATGTATCTGACGCTGGCCAATAAAGTGATTCACGAAGTGAAACCCGATGCCATCACGATAGCCGAAGAGATGTCCGGCATGCCGGGTCTAGCGGCTTCCATCGAAGATGGCGGTGTAGGATTTGACTATCGTTTGGCGATGGGTATTCCGGATTTCTGGATCAAATATATCAAGGAAGTGAAGGACGAGGACTGGAAAGCCGGTCACATCCTCTTCGAGATGACCAACCGCCGTGAGGATGAGAAGACAATCAGTTATGCGGAGAGTCATGATCAGGCGCTCGTGGGCGATAAGACAATCATCTTCCGTCTCGTAGATGCGGATATGTACTGGCATTTCGAGCATGGCCATTCGACCTATATGGCCGACCGCGGTATAGCGCTGCATAAGATGATCCGACTCATCACGGCTTCAACCATCAATGGCGGCTATCTGACTTTCATGGGCAATGAGTTCGGCCATCCGGAATGGATTGATTTCCCGCGTGAGGGCAACGGATGGAGTTATAAATACGCTCGTCGCCAATGGAGCCTGGTGGATAACCCGAATTATTTCTTTGCAGACCTCAACCGCTTTGACATAGCGATGATTCATCTGCTCAAGAAACATCTGCTGACGCAGAACCCGACGGCTGTGGAAAAGAAATACAACGTAGGCAAACACCTGCCGTGGGTGATGAAATGGTGGGACAACGAGGGCGATCAAGTAGTGGCTTACTCGCGTAACGACCTGCTCTTTATCTTCAACTGGAATGGCCAGAAATCGTTTGCCGATTACGGCATGCTAGTGCCGGAAGGCAAATATAAAGTGGTGCTTAATACCGATGCAAAAGAGTTTGCAGGATTTGGCCTGAGTGACGATTCCGTAGAGCATTTCACGGAACATGACGGTCTTTATGCCAAGGATGGCAAGGGCTGGCTGAAGATGTATCTGCCGGCAAGAAGTGCGGTGGTTTTGCAGAAAATAGACTAAAAAAATAAGAAAATGAAAAAGTATTTATTGGTGATTTTGGCAGCTGTGCTGGGTTTGGTAAGTTGCCACAAGCAACCGGAAACAAAACCGGAAGAGGGTAAGTATATTGATATCACAGGTGTTACATTGGAAGGCACCGAGTTGTCGCTCAGCGAGTTAGTCGGACAATCGGATTATGTGCTATTGGACTTCTGGGCATCATGGTGCGGTCCTTGCCGCAGATTTATCCCGGTATTACGTGATTTCTACGCCCGTTTCGGAGGTGAGCGTCTGCAGATACTCAGCTGTAGCGTCGATAAAGACGAGGCAGCATGGCGTGAGGCATTGAATGAAGAGCAACTGCCTTGGCCGCAGATGCGTCAGGATGCCGAACATGAATGCGCTGACCAGTATGAGGTGCAGTTCATCCCGCATATCGTGCTTATCGACCGGGAGGGAAAGATCATCGGTGTGAACCTTGAAGAACCGGAAATAGAAGAAATCTTGATAGGAGAATAAAAACAAATACAACAATGCGAGTAATCATAGAACCATCGTATGACCTGCTGAGCCAGTGGGCTGCGAATTATGTAGCAAAGCGGATCAATGAGTTTGAGCCCAAAGAGGGCAAACCGTTTGTGTTGGGCCTCCCGACCGGCAGTTCGCCTCTTGGCATGTACAAAGAGTTGATTAAATTGAACAAAGCAGGCAAAGTATCTTTCCGCAACGTGGTAACATTCAATATGGATGAGTATGTCGGTCTGCCGGAAGAGCACCCCGAGAGCTATCATAGCTTCATGTGGAATAACTTCTTCGGCCATATTGACATCCGCAAGGAGAACGTGAATATTCTGAATGGTAATGCCGATGATTTGGCGGCTGAATGTGCACGTTACGAAGAGAAAATCAGAAATATAGGCGGCATTCATCTGTTCCTTGGCGGTATAGGTCCTGACGGACATATCGCGTTTAATGAGCCGGGTTCTTCGCTTACCAGCCGTACGCGTAAGAAAGAGCTGACAACCGATACGATTATCGCCAACAGCCGTTTCTTTGAGAATGACGTGAACAAAGTGCCAAAGACCGCTCTGACCGTAGGTGTAGGTACCGTTATGGACGCCAAAGAAGTGCTGATTGTGGTCAATGGTCATAACAAAGCCCGCGCTTTACAGCATGCAATCGAAGAGCCGGTGAGCCATATGTGGACCGTTTCGGCACTCCAGATGCACCAGCATGGAATCATCGTTTGCGACGAGGCCGCTTGCGAAGAACTGAAGGTTGGTACATATAGATATTTCCGCGATATTGAGCGCAATAACCTCGACCCGAATACATTGTTATAATGCTAGAGATTTATAATTCATTAACTCGACTGAAAGAGACGTTCAAACCCTTGCACGAGGGACATGTGGGCATGTATGTATGCGGTCCTACCGTGTATGGTGATGCTCATCTGGGGCATGCGCGTCCGGCAATAACGTTCGATTTGCTTTATCGCTATCTGCAATACCTCGGTTATAAAGTGCGCTATGTGCGAAATATAACGGATGTTGGTCACCTCGAGCATGATGCAGATGAAGGTGAGGATAAGATAGCTAAGAAAGCGCGTCTGGAACAGCTGGAGCCGATGGAAGTGGTGCAGTTCTATACCAATCGCTATCATCGCGATATGGCTGCACTTAACGTGTTACCGCCTTCTATCGAACCGCATGCGTCCGGACATATTATCGAGCAGATTGCTTTCGTGCAGAAGATTCTCGACCGTGGTTATGCCTATGTTTCCAATGGATCTGTCTACATGGATGTGGAGAAATACGCCAAGGACTATCCGTACGGTAAACTGTCAGGGCGTAATCTGAACGATATAGTGACCGAAACGCGTGAGTTGGACGGACAGGATGAGAAGAAACATAGTTATGACTTCGCGCTTTGGAAGAAAGCGGCTCCCGAACATATCATGCATTGGCCGAGCCCGTGGTCTGAAGGATTCCCCGGATGGCATATGGAATGCTCGACGATGGGAACAAAATACCTTGGAGAGAAATTCGATATTCACGGAGGCGGACTGGATTTGATTTTTCCGCACCATGAGGCAGAGATAGCACAGAGCTGTGCGGCTCTTGGTCACGAATCCGTTCATTATTGGATGCACAACAACATGATCACTATCGCGGGCAAGAAGATGGGTAAGAGTTATAACAACTTTATCACCCTTGAACAGTTCTTTAGCGGTAATCATCCTTTGTTGAGCAAGCCATTTGGCCCGATGGTCATCCGTTTCTTCATCCTTCAGGCACATTATCGTTCGACAGTTGATTTCTCTTCTGAGGCGCTTGAAGCGGCAGAGAAAGGATTGCAACGTATGCAAGAGGCTTATGCCCGTTTGCTCAAGCTGCAGGCAGCCAAAGAGACGACGGTGGAAGTAGCCGGTTTGCGGCAGCGTTGCCAGGAGGCTATGGATGATGACCTGAATTCGCCATTCGTCATCGCGGCACTCTTCGATTCCGTCAAGGCCATTAATACCGTCCATGATGGAAAAGGCACGATTAACGAGGCCGATTTGAAGGAACTGAAGGATGTTTGGCAGACGTTCGCCATCGATATTCTCGGTTTGCGCCTTGAAGAACAAGGGGCGGGTGATGAGAAACTGAAAGCATTCGGCGGAGCAATAGATCTGCTGTTGAGCATTCGTCTCCAGGCCAAGCAGAATAAGGACTGGGCTACAAGCGATAAGATTCGTAATGAATTGACAGCTCTCGGCTTCCAAATCAAAGATACCAAAGATGGCTTTGAATGGTCGATTTAAAGTGCTGCTGTGTGCGCTCCTGATGATAGGTTGCGCGCATAAGCAGGCTGAGCAGCAGATAATCGAGGACAATCTCGTTTGCTATCCCGGACGGACGTTTAGCTATAAAGTTAAGTTTAATGATTTGCAGGCCAAACAGCATGAAGCGGCCTGTAAGATTGGCTTGCCTCATCCGCCAAAGGACAGGACGGAAGCAGCAACGATGCGCAGACAGTTGGTGGAAGTAAAGACGAATGCTAATTATGTGGTGGATAGCCTCACGCATTCCGTGCCTTATCTCATTCCATCTGCCAAGCGCGAGTTAGATTCCATCGGGGCCGAGTGGGCGGATATATTACAGCGAAACGGCCTTCCCCATTATCGCTTTTTTGTGACGTCTGTGTTGCGAACGGAAGAGGATATTAAGTTTCTGCAGAAAAGCGGAAATATCAATTCCGTCACACAGAGTTGCCATTGTTACGGTACGACTTTTGATCTTGCGTACATGCGTTATGATAAGGTAACGCGCACGCGCGATTACATGCACGAGGATAATCTGAAACTGGTCTTAGGCCAAGTGCTGCTCAACGAGCAACGCAAAGGACATATCTATGTGAAATACGAATGGAAGCAATCTTGTTTCCATGTTACCGTAAGACAGTAAAAAGATGTTATATCCAAAAATAAGAGACGTCCTTTCGAGCGTCTCTTATTTTTTGTCTTTCGACTTTTTCTTACTTGAGCTCAGCAAGATATTTAATCGTACGAACCATCTGGCTGGTGTAGCTGTTCTCGTTGTCGTACCAGCTAACAACCTGTACTTGGAAGGTGTCGTCATCAATCTTAGCAACCATTGTTTGAGTTGCATCGAAGAGTGAACCGAACTTCATGCCGATAACATCGCTCGAAACGATCTCATCTTCGGTATAACCGAAGCTCTCAGTTTGAGCAGCCTTCATAGCAGCGTTGATACCCTCTTTGGTGATGTCTTTACCCTTAACAACTGCAACCAAGATAGTGGTCGAACCGGTTGGAGTCGGAACGCGTTGTGCGCTACCGATCAGTTTGCCGTTCAGCTTAGGAATTACCAAACCGATAGCCTTAGCAGCACCGGTGCTGTTCGGAACGATGTTCTGTGCACCTGCACGGCTACGACGGAGGTCACCCTTACGTTGCGGACCGTCGAGAATCATCTGGTCACCGGTGTAAGCGTGGATCGTGCTCATGATACCGCTCTGGA
>JAFYZR010000084.1 GCA_017557345.1 Paludibacteraceae bacterium
CCATAGGTGTATCCCTTATTCTTATACAGGGCTTCGGCAAATGTAACCGGAACCGTCGGATGCGCATCCTCCTCCGCTTTCTGCGCCTTGAGTTTTCGAATCTTCAGTATCAGGTGAATGAACAACCATTCCCACAATAAGCCGATTACGAGAAGAATCACACCCCACGTAACAGAATTATTGAAAAATGCCACCAAAGCAAGGAAGAAAAACCCAAGCGCCAGAATCTGGACAAACACATCCCCTACGATGTTCGAGGAAATCTCTCCTGCAAGTATCTCACTTTTTGTCGGTTCTTTTCTTTGTTGTACTCCTCTCATCTCTCTCTCCTTTGAAGCATGATTACTTGTACTGCTTCGCAAACGCAACCGCTGCAGCGATATCCTCCTCTTTTCAGTTCGTAATGCCAAAACGAAATAACATTCTTTCAGCCTGTTTTACCTCTCACCTGTCTTTACTTGTACTTTGCATTCTTATCCAACAATTCGCCTTCAAAAACTCTCTGATTTTATCGGACCTTTCTCCTTCATAATAATCGACCAGGAGTTTTTTAAACTTCGAAACATGTTTTTCCGGAACACTCAAAAGTCCTTCTCCCCTTGAAATCAGAAAATGGTTTGCAAATATAACAGAAGCTCTCTTGTTTCCATCCGGAAAAACCTGTGTCTTCATGGAATACAAACACAACTCTATTGCTTTATCAATAGTGGTTTTATCAGAACAGGTAATATCATGAATACATTCTTTAACAACGGACTCAATCGGTATCGGCGGAGTATATTTGCAACCACCTATGGTAACCGGAACTCCGCGTATTCTACCACCATCTGAGTAAAACCCTTCATTAACAAGTTTTGCTATATGGCATAACAGATAATAATCGCTATCAGCTGAAATGATGTCTTCATCAAGAATGAATTCCCACGCATGTTTCAGATTCAATACTTTCTGAACATCCGTAGCAGTCATACCATTTACCGTTCCGTTTTCTATTATGTCCTCTGTCTGCGGGAAAGTGGTTGAAACCCCTTCCAGCACAGCTTGATCATAAATGCTTGTCTTTAAATTTGCTCTGGCAAGATCCAAATTCAGAATCACCTTTGCATCCGGTTTTTCTTTCACATATCCAATTTCAGCAAGTTCTTTGTCAAGCTTTCTTATTGACTTTTTTATTTCCCTGCCTTCTTTTGCATTACGAAGCAGGAGTTGGTATAAATCATCCGAATATGAATCAACATATGTTGATGTCAGACGGCTGCCAACTCTCTTACGTACATATAAATACTTTCCGCTACTGTTTTCTTTTATTTCAGGAGAACCGTCATATGGCAACAGACTAAGCCTGGCTTCAAGTTCTGCTTTTTCCTGAATTAACTCCTTCATTTTTCCCAAATCACTCATGTGCTCACCGCCTTTAGGGAACTTTTCTGAGGATATTGTATCAAAAAGTTCCCTAAAAATCAATTCGAAATTAGGGAACTTTTTGCATGATTCTATCTTCAAAAGTTCCCTAAAATGCACTCCTATTTGAGGCTTATCTCGATTATAGTTGAAATACTGCTTTCTTCATCAAATCCTAACAGTTTAAATAATCCCAAAGTCAGACAGCCAGCTCTTTCTCCAGCACATCCGCATATCTTTGTACTGTCGGTCCAAGACTACTGAGCCAAACCTTCACATCGGGCCGATCCTTATACTTCAAAGGATTCTGCCGAATCTCGATGGCTCTCCGGAGCGGTTCTTCTTCCCGGAAAATGTGATTACTAAGAGCCCATATTCCTGCCTGCGTTTTTGAAATCACATCGTTGTGCCTGAGCGTATAAACGCATCGGGCGATATCCAGCAGCCATCCGCAGGAATACAGCGTGTCATTTGTCTCAGCCGCATATTTCCGTATCGTATCATAATGCGCCCGAATGGCATCAACCAGTTCTGCTCTTCCGGGCTCCGGAAGCGGCCATTCCCGGTTTCCGTAAACCGCTTTCCCGTATTTTATAAGTTTACATCGGGCAAAAGGATCCAAATCATAGCGGTCTAAAATCTTTTCGCCGCTCGTTCCCCAGTAGACGACTCTGCTGAAATCCTGTTTCAAGAACTCATCCCCGTTGGCGATGACTCCTTCGAAGGAACGATAATACCGATTGTCCGGTTCGTTCCGGAGGCAATCCTGCCTGAGATGGAGAAGCCTTTCCGCTTGCTTCTCTTTGATGGGACCGCTCGTCAACGCAACGAAATCGATGTCACTCCATCCGGGCCGGAAGTCATCCATCGTGACGCTCCCATAGAGCCAGATTCCATAGATTTCTCCGTCCATGACTGAGACGATTTCGTTCACCATCTTGTCAATTGAATTATACATTTACTCCCTCTTCTTTATCATTCTGACAATAGAAACGGGTATACTCCGAAATACCTTCTTAGTTAAAATATCCTCATATCCGGATGACAGTATCCGAACATCAAATCCATCAATTCAAAAATCTGCTCTTCCTGCGTTACATTTTTCGTCTCACTTCTCAGCGATTCCAGCAGCTCATACATGTGCTCTCGATCCATTCCGAGCGATTTAAACTTATGGGCAATCTCTGCCAGATACCGAAGTTTCTCACCGTTCAAAACTGCCTTCAGAATTTGGTCGCGGAAGTTGTCATCCGGATGCGCTGACAGGCGTTCATAGTATTCCCGGAAATCCTGCGAGGCTTCTTTAATTTCCGGATTGTCTGAATCTTTCCCAATCAGGATTACATCCTGCAGCAACTCAAATGCGCTAAGGTCAACCAGCTCCAGGAAACGTCGATACTCCCAATCATCAGAAAAATCAAGGCACTCTTTCGCTGACTCAAGGATATGCTCGAGACGCCATTCCCGGTTTATCTTCTGAATATAATGCCGGCCCCAAGAGATAAATCCAATGTGCGTCGTGCAGCACGCAAACATCAACAGTTCTTTAAGAACTCTTTCGGATGTGTCAGCCGGATATCTGTGAAGACTCGACATATTTTCAACGTTAAAGCCAATCTCGCTTAGTTTATTGCAAATTCCATCAAAGAAAGGGTTATTACTCATTATTTCCGCCTTTCATGCTTTGTGAATGACCTCAAACCGATTTTCGTTTTTCCCCGCCTTACGGGCTTTCCGCATTCCGCGGATCATCAGAGATCTCCGAAAACACCCAGTAATCCCATTTACCGTTTGATGTCCGCTCTACTTACCTTCTCTTTCGCCCGTGTTTTCAGAATATGCTCCGCGCTTGTCGGCAAATGCATCATGTGATGCGAAGTCATCGGCGTCAGAATCATCCCGCCGACAGTCAGTCTTCCCCAGAAGACAAGCAGCCATACCGACCGGAAATCCGTTGTCACGCCGCCTTCTTCCAAAATCCGCATGACCCATTCTTCCGGCACCATGGACTTAACCTGCTCCAGGGTAAGCGAAGCCAGAATGCGGCGTGTGTTTTGTCCGACAGTGATAATATACCTGCGGAGTTCTTCCGTGTTGATACCTTTGGCCCAGGCAACCAGTTCGTCCGGCTCCAGAGCATTGCCGGTGTCCGTGATGGAGGAGCCGATCTTACGTTTCCAATCGTCATTAAAAATCTGCTGCCCATTTGCCATCAATATGTTGCTGACAAGATCCTCAATCCGGTAAATATGCCAGAACTGCCAGCAGATCGGAACGGTCTTGCTGCCCGCATAATGCAGGTCCGTGTCCCATGTCTCTCTCGGAACGATCTCGTTCTGATGGCCTTCCATCATGTAATCGAGAACAAAATCGGCAATCGTCTTCTCCGTCCTCCCCGAAACCTCCGCGGGGTGCACCATTGCGTGCAGTTCAAGCGCCAGTCCGCGGATTGCCGCGATGTCATCCCCGTCGAGCGCCTTCTTCAATTCATCAAACTTTGCGTTAATCGCAGAAAATACTATATCCTTATCCATCATGTACTCTCCTAAATGTAAAACATTGCCGGGATATGATTAACCCTTACCCCCATATGGCAACTTCCTTCGTAACGATTTCACCCCACCTGCTTGCCCATGCTTCAATGAAAAATGAAGTGTAGCGAATGTTCTTTTCTTTACGCATACGGACAAAGTACGGATGCGAGCCCCAAACCGCTGATAAGATACCTACGAACAGCATAAACGGTCCAAGCACAATGGACTGCATGCAGTGACCGTATTCGTGAACACGTACTTTATCGTGATAATCCGGGTCCGCGTCCGGTGTGAAAATGAACAGCCCGAGGCTCAGTCCGCTCCGGCTACTGTTCCATACCGTTTCAATCGAACCGCGGTACATACGATGCGGTCTTTTTATGTTTTTGAGGAAGAAAAAGAGCCCGATCAGTGTGGCGCCGATTCCCCAGGTGCATTGCAGTAAGATAACCGCAATATAACGAATTCCTTTCATACCATCCTCTTCTTACGCTTTTTACTGTTTCTTATTCCGCTTACGAACGGCTTTCCGCATCGCTTCGTCAGCCTCTTCATCCCAGACCGTTCTCTCGGGACCGAGCGTGCCGTATATTGTGTTCTCAAACGAATACGTCATCTCGGCCGTCTTGATCAGCCGTTCGTTTTCAACATCATCGCCGAATGACCCAAGCCGGTTGTAGATGTCCTGCGTAATCTCGTAATTATACTGCTCGCGCCCCTCGCGGCTTGTGTACATAATCTCCGCGAAGTAACGTCCGGTTTCCGGATCGAAATACGCAGTCCAGTTGTTACCCTTTTTCATTGTCTTCATGTTTTATTATCCTCGTATAAATCCCGCACATATACCAGCATCCCGTTACCGTAGGGATCGTCTTCCGCTCCGAACTCCTCCGTCCGGAAGATGTATCCGTTCTTCTCAAGTACTCTGACCGATGCATCATTTCCGTGCATCACGCGTCCGTACAGTACTTTTATATCGAACTTGGCAATAATGAATGACGTCATTGCTTCAACAAGTTCCGTGGCGTATCCTTTGCCGCTGTAATCGTCACTGATCACGTAGCCGATCTCGACTTCGCCCGGCCTTCCGTCCACCTCGTTGGCGCCGGTATCGCCGATCAGTTCTCCGGTCTTTTTTGACTCCACAGCCAGCACATACGGCAGCTGTTCCTTCTCGACACAATCGGCGAAGAACCGGATGGCATCCTCTGCTTCCGCAACATCCGCATAGCTTTCGTTGGGCATCCACTGCTTCACTTTTGCGTCCAGATGATATTCATACAAACGCTTTGCGTCCCCGATGCAGAACTTTCTTACAATCAAATGCTCCGTCTCAAATATATGTTCCATTTATCCTCTCCCCGGAATCACCGCTTAAGCATTGTTCTCAGCGCGGTCCCACAGCTGAACCTCAACATAGGCGTATTTTCCCAAAGATTTTTTGAAAAACATCTCCAGTGAACCGCACTCCTTGATACCATCGAAAAGCATCCTTTTCGTAAGGACCGTAGGTTCCTTCCCCTGCGTTATAATGGCACAGCTGTCGCCGAGCGTAAAACTGATCTGCTCATCCGGAATACCGGAAAGCTTTAATACAAGCTTATCGCTGCTGTCAAACCACTTCTTCAGGTATTCACAATCGCCGAGGACAAATGCGAACGGATTCATCAGTTTGGGCTTTCCTCCGAGCCGGATAAACTCGTTACGCACATATTCATCGGCCTTCTTCCGCTGCGGATAATAGTTCACGAAATCCGCAAAACGACCGAAACTCGTCGTTTCCGGATGCGCCGCCGCAAGTTCTCCGGCAACCTTAAAGGCTTCCTGCTCGGGGAGATGCATGATGTTTTTCCACGGATCCGTTCCCGGGTAATAGTAATGTGTAATATACAGTTCTTCCACTAAAGTTTCTCCTTTACAGTTGCAGTCCGCAGTACCGAACTGTTGTCAGCAGTTCTTTTACACGCCTGGCAAATCCACCGGCTTGCAGGAGCCGGTCCGCTCCCCGCTTTCGTTCTTTGATAACCCAAGCCGGAGTTTCCCTTACACTATCTGGAATACACTCCCGTCAATACTTCGTTCTGATAGGCTTCCTTCTTCGGCAGTTCGGGATACGAATCGGCAATTTCTGCCGCCTTCCGGTTATCATAGGGCACTGAGATTATTGTCATCCTGATCGGACCGCTTCCGTGTTCACCCTCCAAAAGCAGTGCATGTGCCCGCGTAGCACCGAGATTGTTGCCGATACTTCCCGTGTTAATCGCGTATCCGTCCTTCAGAGGACGGATAAAAGGCCTGTGAGCATCCGCACAGATCAATCCGTCTGCATCCGGCCTGCCGTCATGAAAGCGGCAGCCTCCTAAAAGCTTTTCTCCCGGATCATCGTTACTGTACAAAGGATCAAGCGGACGTCCATGAACAAGACGGAATCGTAAGCCTCCGATTTCCAATTCATCCTCAAGAGGAAGGGAATTCAGCCACTCCAGCCGTTCCGGCCCAATCTGCTTGATATAGAAGGCGTTCTTCTCCGGTACTTCACTCAGGATACGGTCCCAATTTCCCGCAATCCAATGATTACAATGCTTTCTGACCCAATCGATTGTCTTGTCGCTCTCGGGACCTTTTCCGACCGCATCGCCGAGGAACCAGATTTCATCCGGCTGAATTGCATCCAATTCCCGCTCCATCGCCTCAGTGGCAACCATGTTGCCGTGAAGATCTGCTAAAACCACTACTTTCATGTGTCATTTTCTCCCCTTTCCGTATGGTCCGAAACAAAACCGGGTATCGTCCGCAATCCGTCCGAGTCCGCATGTTCCTTCGTAAACGTCTGATCCCAAACAGTTCCTCCACGCTCGTAATACCTAGCTCTGTATTTTTAACTGCTCTATTATCCCGTCAAATACCTTTTCCCGGTCTGCTGATGTATCGTAAACATCAAATCCATGGCTTGAGAGCTGCTTGTACATGTCTGCGTTAAATGATACCGCATCCTCAGCAACAGCCCGCAACTCGCTGTCATCAAGACGGTACGTCCAGTCATCCGCAGTATCATACTTTCTGAAGTCCTCAAAGAACTCCTCCGAAGACTTGTTATTCTGAACCAGACCGATGAGAATAAAACGCTCCTTTACATCTTCAATCCCATAGGTTCTTAAAACGGATGTTATTTGATCAAAGTCGAAATAGGCGCCTTCCATAACAAACCCGGTGTTTCCGGCCGCCCCATGACTGTACTGAAGTAAACCTCTGCCGTCAGGCGATGAAAACATCCCCAGATAATGCCCAAGAAACGGAGCTATGTTCACGGTTGTTTTATCTCTGTCCCAGTTCAATCTGATATCCAGCTGCGGGTATGCATTCTGGAAGACCGCGACAAGCTTATCAACGCTGATCACATAATAGTTCAGCTCGTCACTGATTCGCTTCGCCAAAGCAGACTTCCCGGACCTGCTCGGTCCTACAATGATTATGTTTTTCAAATCATTTTCCTCCATCGGGAAAATACTGCGTAATAACCCATATCTTCACTTATTCTTCGGCGTTAAGGAACTTTGCGATTCGCTCTATTCCCTCAACAGCCTCTTCATCTTCAATTGCAGGAACAACATTTGTGTTAAAGCTGCAGACGACTTCGTGAATGTTACGGCAGTTCACATGGTGTAAAAGCGTACAGGCCGTTTCATACGGTTTCTCGATTCGGCCGTCACCGCCGCCCACAAGAATTACCGCGCCCTTCTTGGGTTTTATGCTTACCGCTTCTTTTCGAAAGAATCTGCCGCAGAAATATGTTTGAAGCCTGCTTCCGACATCCAACATTTTCCCTGTCAGCTCGGAAAAGTATATGGGGGATGCTATAACTATATTGTCGCAATCTTCGATATAGCGATAGACGTCCTGCATTTCATCCTTAATGGCACAGCCAGGATTCTTCCAGCAATATCTGCAATCCAGACAAGGGGAAATGTTACTTCGGTAGGCATCCACGACCTTATATTCGCCGTCCAGAAGCTCTGTCAACCGATTGATCAGACTTACGGTATCTCCCGCAACTCTGGGCGATCCGTTAAAGATAAGTGTTTTCAAACCATGCCTCCTTTAGCCGATAAACTCCGATATGGCTTTAGCCTTACGATATATCTCCCGGCATATATCGGTCCGCCAAAACGCAAAATCCAATAAGGCTTCTCTGTTCTCCGACTTCGTTACCAGGTATTCTTTGTATCCGTAGCTGCTTTGTGCAAGCTGGAACAGATAAATATACGGCATCGCTTCCAGATCCCTTTGCGTAAGCGGTGCGTACTTCCGATACTCGTTGACATATAAAGCAAAATCCTCAATATCAAAATCGGTCCCTGTCCGGCTTACTCCGCCGGATTGAATATACGACCTCATAATCTCCCACACTGCCGGAATACACGCAGCAGAGGAGAAGTCGATAACGGTCTTAATCGTATCTCCGTCGCAGATCAGCTGACAAGCCGTGTAATCACCATGCGTCGCAGTATATGTCACGTCTTTGAAATATTCTTTCCACGCATCTATGGAATCCATCAGTTTCTTTTTGAATATGAGATCCTCGCGTATTTTCTCGTAATTGGGATCTGATTTATCCTCATCAAGCGACGCCAGCAGAGCGTTAAACTTTTTCGAAACAGCATCCGCAGAGAAACCGCTTGCCCACTCATAATTCATGCTTTCCTCCATCGGATAATCCTTAAGAAGCGAATGCATGATTCCCAGATACTTCGCGCTTTCCTTTAACAACGAGTACGGAAGATCATTCAGATATGCCTGCCCTTCAATGTATTCCTGAACGCTGATGACATGGCCCTCATACACGATACAATTCTGTCCGCTGAGCGTTTTGATAAAACCGGCGACAGGAAACTTCCCGGAACTCAGATATTCGACGATGGCGGCTTCCCGGTTCACATTTTCCGCTTTGAAATCGCTTTGATACTCTTTGAAAAAGAAGACTCCCTCTTCACAATGAATCCTGAAGCAATTAGCGGAGCCCAATTCCAGACTCTTACTGTCGATGAGATGTAATCCGTATTCTTTGCTGAGGATATCCCTCATCTTGCCAAAATCTAAAACACTCTTTTCAAGCGACATTACTTTTCTCCCCGGTTCAATCAGTCTGCCTTGTCCCTGTAAAATTTTTTATCCTTCAGCATATCCTTGATGGACGAAAACTCACACTCTCATGACTTTCCGCACAGAGCTGAAGATTTCATCGCTTCGGCACATGTGATCGGCACGGCGCTTCCCAACGCATCATTTCCATGCAGGGCACGCGGAATATTATGGAGCGCCTGCAGCGCACGATACGCATCCGCTTTACCGTCCCGCGCTTCCGTACTTTTCTCAACTACGGAAATAAGTTCAAACATCCGGTCAATCAGCTTCTTCTTATCCGTTTCATCTGTTTCAAACCGGTTTAACGATGCCTCCAGTTCAGAGCGGAGTGCAATTATTCTTTCATAGTTTTTAATCTTATGCTTCCGGCAGATCTCCTCCAGACCGGCAAATGCCATATCAGAGCAATCCTTGCCTTCCTCCTCTGAGGCGGCATATTGAATCAGGTTTCTCCATAACCGGCACTCATCAAACAGCCGTTTCTTCTCTCCGAAACGCCATCTGTCGCCGATCTTCCTGCCTTTTTCAAAGATGAAACCGATTTCCAGAATATGATAATAAATATCAGGAGTCATAGGAACCCTTCCTCCTCCCCGATCTTCTTATGGTTGGAGTGAAACGCGGATAATCCCCAATAAATCAGAGCTTAACGATTCATCCGTTCTTTCAGCCGTCTGTACACTTCGTTCTTATCTGCAGCAGGTATTATCCCGCTCTTATTCAATGCGTAATGATGACCGAACTCGCTGTCGGCATACGGGTTCCCGTTAATCACTATGGGCTTATCATATCTAGGCCTTACGTGAATATGAAGATGCGGATCAGGTGATGCCTCTTTATAAAAACTGTTCATCAGGCAGCTCCAATTACACAGCGTTGCTCCCAAAACAGCCTTCAGGCATTCCTCCGTTTTGCGAACCAGATTACGAAGCTCGTCCCATTCATCATCCTTGAGGTCTGACAGCGAGCTGCAATGGCGTTTTAAAACCAATATGCAGCGTCCGATATAATCCTGTTCGTCTGCAAGAAACACAGACCATGATTTACCTTCATACAACTGAAACCGCTTGTCTTCTTCCGACAGGCTGCACCAATCACAAGTATCCATTTTAACCGCTTTCTTCTTTATCCTTCTGACGTTTGAAACCGGTGTGCAGAGTTTCCGCTCTCTGCGGAAATCCTACATGAACCAGACATAACTGTCCGTTAACCATTCAACGCCCGATTCCGCCTGATCCTTCCCCGGATTATTATTGGTCATAACGACCGATGCCTCACCGGATTCAAGGTGTAATTTCAACATGCACTGCCCATTTTCTCCCCAACCTTTTGAGACAAGAGTTTTCTCTCCTTCAAGAAATACGCCGAGCCCTGTCCACGAAAAATCCCCCGCGGGTTTTATGATTTCTCTCGCGCCGTCTTCCTGTAAAAACGAGCTCTTCCCATTAAGAGCACGGAAGAACTCCTGAGAAAGTTTCCAAAGCTCTTTCGGAGTACTCCACAATCCTGAAGCGGCAAGATCGGGCGTCACCGGGAATTTCCCCGGGATCGGCTCGCCGGCATCATCATAGCCGGTAGCCATTTCAGCTTCATGTTTTTCACGCTCGGCCGCGGAAGCAAAGAAAGTTTTTTTCAGCCCGATTTCTTCAAACACCAGTTCCTTCACCAGAGTGGCGAATTCCTTACCGGTTACATCCTCGATCATCTGCTGCAGAACGCAATAACCCGCATCGGAATATTCAAATGCCGTCCCCGGCTGCTGCTCCAATCTCACAGGCCTGTTGTTGTATTTCGTGCTCCCGTTTAGAATATCAAGCAGACTGACTTCGGGGTCTCCGATGCGTAATCCGTAGAATCCATCCTCACCGTCCATTATTCCTGCGGTATGACTCAGGACATTTCGGATTGTTGCGTCGCTTTCCGCTCCGTCCGCGGAACGGAGCTTCCACTGTTTCAGGTATTTATTGACTCTCTCATCAATATCAACCAGGTTTAATTCCCGCAGCTTCATCACGCATACCGCAGTAACAAACTTCGATACGGAACATGCCGGAAAGATCGTTTCCTCATCCACGGAAGTTCCGCTTTCCTTGTCAGCAACCCCGAAATACTGCGCGCAATCATAGACCTCGCTTCCATAGGCAAATCCCACTCCCGGAAATCGATTGACGACCTCATATCTCCTGTCCAGTACGTCCGATTTGCCGGCTATCCAATTGGCACTTGCCCATGGTGCAAGCTCGGCGTAATTCTCGTCGACAATTCGGTAATAACGCTGGGTATAATAATCATCATCCGATTCGAACAGAACTCTGCCGCTGCCGATCAGTTTATCAGCGTTTCCGTCATCGCTTAGTTTATTATATGTCTCGGCATCAATCTCACAAAGCTGGTAAAAACCCCTCCAACTTCTCTGCGCCGTGTACATGTTTCTCTCTTCGTCATGGCACGCCTTCCAGCCGAGCCCTTCTTTAAACTGCATTGCATTCCTCCCGCCTGTACTTATCCGTTTATTTTCCTGCAACGATAAGATATCTGTGAATCGTTCCTTCGACCGCACCGGTCTTATCAATTACTTCCTGCATACGCAGGAGACCGTCCATACACTTTTCCACGGAGAAATCCGGGAATTCCCATTCGATAATGTGTGCGAACCAGACAAATGCCCCTACATCATAGAAGCGTATCGGCCGGAAAGCTTCTTCGGCACGAATAATGGTGAATCCTGCCTCCTCGAACCTTTTCCTCTGAACGGCCAGTTCCAGTTCAAGGTCCGGCTTGGACGCATCGGGAAGAACCATTTCCACAAGATCCCGGTCATTCCGGCCGCCCACCTGCTGCGTAATGAATACCCCGCTCGGTTTCAGGAGCCGGTATGCTTCTTTCGGATCAAAACTTCCGTGTCTGTTGATGAAGATGTCAAAGGAACCGTCGGCATAAGGAATGCTCTTCTCATCATCGCAAGGCTTAAAATCAATCCCCAAGGGAAGCAATGTTTCTTTGCAGAGCTCCACATTCGGAGGGAAACCCTCGGTAGCTGCCGTATTCTTGTACGGATGCCCAAGCGAAAGCAGAAACTCTCCGCCGCCCGTATCAAAATCGAGCAGCTTCATATCATCCGTAAGGTACTCTTCAATTATCTGTTTGTAGTCCCAGGGAAGATTGTCCTCTTCATCATATCTGCCGTGAATATGCGAAAAATCCCATCCGTGTATATGCGCAATCTTCTCCTCGGCTTCCCATTCTTTTCTCAGTTTTTCTATTCTTTCCGTATTCATAAAACTCCTCACAAACTTCTGTACCGGTATCCGTCCGGGATCCGAATGTATGCCCGTATATGTTCGTCTATGGGACGTCCGATGATTCCCGACCGGCACTGCCGCCGTTGCCGAGATAGTCGACGCAGTAATCCAGTGCCTCCATGAATGCATCAGTTTCCTTTTGATCGGCCGACTGACATATTGCTCCTGTAAGTGACATCATTGTGTCAACATATGACTTTAATCGGCTTCCGGTTGATCCAATCAAGGCTGTTTGATAGAACCTCTTTCGAGGGTCATATCCCCTGCCGTCATAAAGAGCAATGCACTTCAGCAGTCTCTCAATAATCTCAGTTCCGAGTTGAAGCCTTGCCATCGGATCGGTGTCTTTGTACAATACGTATCGCACCGCGCCTTGCCTGCGTTTCAGCATGTCAAATTCCATATCAAAACGCCGGCTCATCAGTTCCGGCGAATGCAGTTTCTCCGCAATATGCCCATACCGATCGGCCCTGTCGTTTATCACAACCGCATTTCCGTAAACATAACATGCCCGTTCATCCAGAGCGTCTATCTTTTTATCCAATTCATCTACGCTCACAGCATAGTAGTGGAGCTGCGTTCCTTCCAGGATAACCTCTGTCGGCCGTCCATCATTCCACCTGGTTCCCACAGAAATAATGTCATAGATTTCCCGGCTGCAGATCAGACAAATATCGACATCCGATTCTTCCGTGCATAACCCGGTTGCGGCAGACCCCACGAGAATAAAACTGATTCCCGTCAAATAGTCTTTTATGACCGGCTGCTCTATGATATACGGATATGCCTTTTCAAATGCAAACGATTTGAGTTTTTCCTGAACGCTCACCATCATACTCCTGACTGTTTTTCGTAAGTTCATGATACCGAAATCATCCTTGTATCATCCATTCACTTTTCGATATATTTCTTTATATAGTTTTTCCATGTAAGATACTCATCATTCCACAGAAGCTTCTCTTCGGACCGGACATTCTTTGCCCGGGGAAGTCCTCCGATCAATCCTCAAACCGAACCGCGTAATGCTGCTTCATCACGCCGTCTTCCTCAAACTCCTTTATAAGTATCCCGCCGCAGCTTTTCGCGGTGTTCGCAGACGCCGCATTGTCCTTGTCGCAGGCTATGATCACTTCCTTTAACGGCAAATGCCTCGCAAACCCGATCGCAAGCTGAAGCTGCTGCCTGCCGTATCCTTTTCCGCGTTCGGACGGTCTTATTCCGTATGCGATATGCCCGCCGCTTTCGAGCTGAGGCGTCAGCGAGTGGTGAATCTTGATACAGCCGATCAGCCTCCCGTCCGAAAGGCGTTTTGAAAAGAACGTACTCGTCCGCACTCCGCCGGCCGGATCGCCTTCTTTGATGAGCCGGATATGTTTCAGCCACTCATCGTAATCATCATAATAAGCAAGCCCGCCGGTGCCGTGGACCTGCGTATCACCGAAGGCAAAATGCTCTTCCTTGTATTGCATGACTTCCCCCTTCATTTCTTCCGAGGGACATACCAAAATCAAATCCGTATCTCTCACACTTTCTCCCTAACCGCACCGGCCGTTAGACCTGCCGCGCAATCACTTTGGTGTCTTCATTCATGGTAAAGACGGTCGGCTTATTCTTCGTAAAGAAGCCGTTTTCCACTACGCCGACAATACTGTTAATCTTATCTTCCATCTCGGCGGGATCTACGGGCTCCTTCCAGACAATGTCAAGCAGCTGGTTACCGTTGTCCGTGATAACGGGTCCGCATTTTCTAACGCCTTCCCTTAAGAAGCACTCGGCTCCGAGGGCGTTCAGCGCCGCGATTACAGGAACTCTTGCTTCCCCGATGATCTCAACCGGCAGACGGAATCCCGTTCCGAGCGTCTTGACAATCTTGGTTGAATCGGCAACGATCACGAACTTCGAGGAATTGTATGCGACGATCTTCTCTCTTAACAAAGCCGCGCCGCCGCCTTTTATGACGTTGTTAAAAGGATCCACCTCGTCGGCTCCGTCAATCGTCAGGTCCAGATGTCCTCCGATTATCTTATCGTTCATTGAAAACACCGGAATCTCGAGTTCTTCGCACAGATTCTGCGTTCCGAAACTGGTAACTACCGCCTTCACGTCCTTAAGCGTTCCGTCAGCGATTCTTTTCGCCAAATGCCTCACGGCCGGCTCTGCGGTGGAACCGGTTCCGAGTCCGATCTTCATTCCCGAGAAAATCTCTCCGTGTTCAATCAAGGCATCAATCGCCGCGGAAGCAACTATCGCCTTCTGTTCACTCTGTGTCATAGTTTGTCCATCTCCCTAATCACTTATTTTCTATTCGAAATCCAGCTCAAAAACCGTCTCTCCGTCGATGATCTCTCCGGTTGGCTTGAAGCCGGCCGACTTATAAAGCCTTATCGCGCCTGAATTGCTTTCTTTGGTCGAAAGGCGGATATTCGGCGCACCGATACTCTTAAAGTATTCGATGATCTTCATAAGCGCCGCTTTACCGTACCCGCGTCCCTGGTACCGTTCATCGATCATGAACCGCCAGAGCCAGTACCGGTCGTTCGGGTCCTCGTACTCCGGTTCAACCGCGAACATGACAAATCCGACCGCCTCCCCGTCCGCACAGATAACGAACGGTCTGGCCACATCGGCGTGCTCCTCCGCCGCGGCTAAGGAACTCTCATTTGGCGCAATATAATCCGCCTGCGTTTTCGATACCGTAAGCCGCAGGCACTCCTCTTTATTGGGTTCGTCCAGAGGTCTCAGTTCAATATTCATTCCTCAAACCTCGAACTAAAGTTTCTTCATCGGCTCGCCCCAGGCGCCGAGGTCCCTGCCGTCGTAGCCGAGATACGTATTGGCCGTAGTCTTGACCGGAGCAATGCGCGCAAGCTTCTGCGCTACGCTTTCATCGGAGGAAAGCGACTCGTCCTGCAGCACGTTCCGGATCTTGCAAAGCATGACATCCGCATCGCCCTTCGGGATGATGTCGGTCACTTCCAGTTCGAAGACAACCGGCGCCTTATCAAGCACGGGCACATTCAAAACCGCACCTTTGCCGATATCCAGATCGATCTTCATCTTGTCGGGATTCTTTCCGCTCACGCACCCGAGATAATCCGCTGCGGGCAGCAGCTCCTCCGTAACGAGATTCGCGGAGAACACTTTGCTCCGTTTAATATTATCCTTTGTAAGTTTGCTTCCGCCGATGCAGCACATCACGCCCAGCTCGCCTTCCCAGATATAGCTGAACCAGCAGAATAATCCGAAGTCCGGATTGCCGTTTTCGTCATATGTCCCGTACAGAAACAGCGTCTGCGGACAGTAATCATTGTTCGGTTTTACATTTATCTTTCCCATGTATTCTCTCCTTATATCCGGCTATTTCTGATACTTCGACGAAACGACCACATACGCAACGGCCATCCCGATCGACGCGATTACCACGCCGAGTATCGTGATGATGAAAAGCGGCGAATTCTGTTTCAAAAACAGAAGCGGAATCCCCAACAGTTCAAAAACACCGGCGTAAACGAACCAGATAACCGCCACGGAATGATTGTACTTTTTGATATCCTCAACTTTGGGCGGCTCCACTCCCGTGAAAAATCCGACTGCTTTCTTTGCTTTCAGTGCATAGAAACCAATCCCGCACAGAAGCGCGGCAATAACGGTCCAAAAAATAAAACCCGGTAACATTTCTACTCCCCCTTTTCCTTCATGTCAGATAGTTAATCGTTCACTTTTTCACCTTTTCATGATCGGGTATTCCCACTGTAATACTCCCTCGTATTGCTTAAAGGGGTCTGCATAGAGACCCCTTATGACATAAATCAAATGAAACAGATTTCCTTACGCCTGCTTGCGCTTCCGATCAATCATCACGGCTGCGCCCCGTCTTACCGCTTTATCGACCACATACACTTCTCCGGTAAACTGCTCGTAATAAATCTCGTCCTCAACCGCACGTTTAATCTGAAAATTCTGTCAACTGTAAAAGCGCCGGATGAGGATGAATTGTCCATATTTCTGCAGAAGAAAACCGGGAAAGTAATAAAGCTGTTCCGACAGAGAATAACAATTAAGGACTGCGGCTATTCTTTCAAATACGGTGCAATGTATGACAGCATATTCGTCACTGCTACGCCGGCATTATACGAACTGAAGAGGTTTTGATTTCCCCAGCTGTCTTCAACATCTGTCGAAAAGCTCTCATACCTGTCCACTATAGGCGAAACAAAAAGTACGGGAATTTCGCCCGCAGCCATCTTCACAACGGCATGCGTTGTTTCAAGACTGACGGGGATATACACCCAATTGTTCTTCGTAAACTCTAAATAAGTCCTCTGATCGGCTTTGGAATAGCACTCATAATTCATTACATTTATAACGCCGAGACTGGTAAATATGTCCCCGGCGTAAATATCCAGAGGACTTCCGGGAGAATTGGGCACCTTTATCATGCCTTCCGAAAGATCCGCTTTCTCAAGCAAACTGTAAAATTTCTCACATATGGGTTTGCTCTCCGGCGTCCACTTACAGTTTGCAATATCCAGGTGGCTTTCCGTATCCGGATCATCTTCAGAGCAGTCACAAGCAAAAAATCTGGTTCCGATAAATACGCATCCGTTAACACTGTTGTTATCGGAGTATTTGTCTTGATCAAACGGAGTGGATTCACCGGTGCTGACACTGATGATATAATCCGGCTTTTCTTTCTCGATGAGAGTTTTCAACAGCTCCAGTTTTTTCTCCGAATTTGAAGACACTGAAGGTTTCGCAGGGTCTTCATCAGCCGGAAACAGATAATTGATACAAAACTCCCGAATTATGTGCCCTGCAACCTGATATACACAAGACGGCCCTTGTTTTTGGGGTCCAACCGACGTATCGCGGACAAGGACGGAGTAGTCCTTGAGTTTTCCGCTCGTAATACGCGATTCCACACCGGCACGATATCCCGGATACTCAAAGCTCTTGTTAACCAAAACCATAATGTTCATTCTGCTTCCCCCTCCATCTGAATATCTGCTTTTCCTCAGAAAACAAGCCCCTGTTCGTTGGTAACTTCCGCGTTAATCTGAATCATACCGTTGCCGTAAGAGATCGTAATGTCATCCCTGTGCGCCGCATGACGAAATCCGTCTCCGAGCGGCTCGATCCAGAAGCCGTTCTCTTTAAGCGTATTGTCAAATGTCTCCAATGCAGTCTCGATATTATTACCGTATACGGTTACGGCGGGATCCTTTATTATGATCCCTGTTACCGCAAGTTCGCTGCTCGAATAATCCGGGTAAGGGGTGATAATATACGAAACAAAAACCTCCGGACGGTTTTTCATTGTAATTGCTTCGTCTTCACTCGAAACGGCTTTGTATCCTTTTCCGAGGAATTCCGTTCCGTCGTACCAGCCGAGAATCTCGTCCTGTCCTTCAAAATCGCTGATTGAAACTCGTTCCGTGATCTTGTGTTCCAGCCCGGTTGTTACAATTTCGCCCGTCTTCTTCTCCTCTTCGATGCTTTTGGTCGGCGTCGGCGTAAAATCCGCCTTGTATCCTCCCGGCGGAGGACCGTATACTTTGCCGCAGTTGCTCAAACTGAGCGTGGCGGCAAATGCCGTTCCGAGCACGAATGTTCTCTTTGCTCCTTTTTTCATTGTTTCTCCCTCCTTTTACCAATCTCTCCGGAAACAAACCAGCTGCCGGTCATTCACATAATCCCATGTATGCGCGGAACCGCCCCTGCAGAACATCTCGTCGGGGCACTGAGCGCATTCGGCACATCGTGAGGAAAGCGGCTTACGGAATATCCCGAACCGTTTCTTCCAGACTTCCGTAAAGTCATCCTTCAACACATTGCCCTGTATCGTCTCCGGCCTTCGGTCAATGTCCAGACATCCGCCGATATCGCCGTTCGCCATAATGCTCGCCGTACGAAGGCCGGCGTCGCAGAAGAAATAAGAATCCCTGACCTCACGCTCAAAGCCGAGTCCGAGCCAGTGGCTGCATGCATAAGCTACCGGATACCCTTCTTCACGCCTGTCGCGGATATACTGCAGGAGCCGAAGCTGCTCACTCTTACTTAAAAACAGTTCGGGATGCTCGAGCGCCCTGCCGATCGGCTCCACTCCGACCAGGCGCCAGGAATCCACGTCTGTTTCGCACAGAACCCGAAACATTTCATCTAACAGCGGCAGGTTCTTAGGCGTCACAACGGTCGTCACCTGAACCTCCTCGAAGCCCTGCTCCATCAGGTTCCGAAGACCTTCCACGGTCCGCTCATATGCGTTTTTCGACCTGCGGAACGCATCATGGTATTCCTTGGTTCCATCGAGACTGACCGAAATGGTTGCCATTCCGGCTTCCTTCAGCCTTCTTGCGACATCCTTTGTGATCAATGTCCCGTTACTGGTAATTCCCCACATATATCCGAGTTTCTTCGCATGCTCTGCGATTTCGAAAAACTCTTTCCGAAGAAGCGGCTCGCCGCCGGTAATACATAACATCGGCAGCCTGCCTTTGAAATCCTCCGCGACTTTATCAAGGATACCGATAAATACTTCCGCCGGCAGTTCTTCGCTCGGCACGTCCCCGCAGCGGCTTCCGCAGTGAACGCAGTTTTCATTGCACCGAAGCGTCAGCTCAAAGAACAGATAATGCAGTTTCGGATCATTCATCAGAGACGTCCGCAATTCGGCCGTCTCGCGCAGCTGCTCCGTCTTCTCGCGAACGATTAATTCCTTCTCATCCAAAGCCCGCTTCCCCCTTCCGAAACAGCTTTCCATTGCCGGAATATCTATCGGTTCCGGTCAATTGTAATGCTCTTTATAAACGCAAAATACGCCTCTTTGACGGAAGCAAGATACTTCCTTCCGATCGGCACCGAAGAACCGTTCGTCATCTGCAGCGTAAATCCGTTCATTTTGTCAACAAACTGGAGATTTGCCAGATATGACTTGTGCGTGCGGATCACGGTCGTACCCTTTGTCTGCTCCTCAATAACCTTAATGCTGTCGTATCCCGGAATCTCCTCCTTCTCGGTGCAGATATTCACGTAATTGCCCTGCGCCTGGATGAAGACAATCCGGTCTAGCCGGATAAATCCGGGTCCTTTGAACGTTTTGAAGGAAATGTCAATGTTCTCGCGGTTCTCGCGGAGTACGGTCTTGATGCAGGTTTCCACGCCGATCCGGTCGATCGGCTTCTCCAAAAACGCCAGTGTCTTTAAATCAACGGTTTCCCACTTAAGCTCTTTATGGCTTGTCATAAAAACGATGCGCCAGATCCGCTCATTGCGGCGAACCTGCGATAGGACTTCCAATCCGTCCGTTCCCGGCATCTCTATGTCCAGGAAAAGCAGATGAATCTTCTCTCCCTGATAGGCAAGGACCTGATCTCCGGATGTGAACTCAACAAACCGGTATTCCTGCTTCTGAGCATCAAAAAAAGCGCTGCAGACCGTTTTGACCTGTGCGCGGTATAATTGTTCATCATCACAAATACCAATGATAATCATTGTTTCCTCCGCGTTCAGAGAATAAATCCTTCTTTTATTCTACACGAAAAGGGAGAAAAACAACAGTCTTTTTTCAATTTCGTTTTTATCCGTAAAAAAACCGTAGGGCCACAGACATGGATAGATGTCTTATGACCCTTTGGATTGAGCGCGTCGTTCGGAGTTTAAAGTCCGAACCGTTGAAGAGTGGCATATTAAAAACCTTCTCCGAAATAAGCCTTCATATCCCTTCCCCCCAATGAAAGATATGAAGCTTAGTCCGTTGGCTTAGTCATTGTTCATTCCGAGAATATACTTTAACCAATACCATAAATCGTATTCCATTAAAATCGTTGTGATTCGAAACATCTTCTACCGAACCCCCTTTTTAACTATAGTATGAGAACCATCAGCGGAAAATGCAATCGTTTTTGGATGAACGACATATTTTTTGGATGAACGACATATTTTCGGCTTTACAGAATGACTTCTGCGTTGAAAATGCCCGGCTCCTCCTCGATTCTGAACTCGCCGCCGGCCTTCGCAACCGTATTCCGGATGTTCGTCAGCCCGAATCCATGATTTTGATAATCGCTCTTCGTCGTACCGTGCCGTTTCTTCACTTCAGGATTATTCCGGCACGTATTGGAAACACGAATGCATATTTTATCGCGGAACATTCCGCAGGAAACGCGGATTTTCTTATCCTTTCCTTCCTCTACCTGTTCTGCAGCTTCCACCGCATTGCTTAAGAGGTTGGAAAAGATGATACACAGATCAAACGGCTCGATATCCGTCTCCCCGAGCAGTCCTCCGTCCCATTCCCACTGAACTTTCGCTTCCTTCGCTTTCTGATACCATTCACTGATAATGGCATCCACAACTCCGATTCCGGTAAACTTCTTTACTTCCAGTTTCTGCGTCTCCGTACGCATCCGCTCCACGTAGGATTTCAGCTGCGGCAGGTCATTGGACTGGACGCACTGCTCAATCGCCGTAAGGTGTGCGTTCACATCGTGCCGGAACCTGCGGATCTTCTGATCGTTTTCAACAATCTCGCGGATATGCGATTCCTGTCTCTTAAGACAGAGCTGGTAGTAATCATTCTCCATCTTGTACCGAAGCGCCTTTTTTTCAACGTTCGACTGCCATAAGATAAGCGTCAGGAACACGATTCCGACAAGTACCATGCTTACCGCCAGAGGACGCTTCAACCGTTCCAATTTAGCCTCCTCCTCCAACATCCCCTGGGATATGCTGATAACAAGGAACAGGAACACGGAACCAACCAGTGCCAACATGTACTGGAGAACGCTGAACTTCACCGTCTCCCGTTCCGCGCGCAGTCTCTTAAAGACCAGACAGCATATGCAGAACACAAGCGGGAATATGGATTCGGACACCATTCCCGCAACATGGGAGTCCATAAATTCAGGATACGGGATATCCGTTGCAGACGACAGCGTATATGTAACGAGAACGGAGAAGAAACTCGACGCGAGAAATACGAGCGGAAGGATCAAAAGCACCATAATATGTCTGCTTTCCACAAGAATCAGCAGCGTCATAATTGCGGCAAATGCCAGGATAAACCGGGCAGTTCCCGATGCATCGGCCGACTGGCACAGTATGGCAACCACAGGACACATTACGGCCGGGAATCCGATGGTCAGAACGGGGTTCTTTCGAAACGGCACGCAGAGAATCCATTTATAAACAATATAATAACTAAGATAATTGATCAGATAATCGATTCCCCATAAAATCATGATTTTCCTCTTTTCGCAACACGTAACACCGCTTTTCGGACCGTAATACCCTCATCCCGACAGCCCGAAAAACACCATCTTAGCTTTCCATAAATTATTTCACATTTCTCGGGATTCGTCAATAAAAAACAAGGCAGAACCTAATCCCGCAGGAAGAAAAAACAGCCGGCAAATGCATCGCATTTGTCGGCTGCAATCTGTTTGAATCTGATAAAGCCGGAATTACTTCAGCGTTCTAAAGGAGAAAAAAACTTCACTGATCCTTTTTGTCAAACCATATAGACTTTCGTTTCGTTTTGTTAAAAAGTAACAACTTGAAACAAGAGGGTCAGCAACTCATGTTTTCAGTATATCACACTATTCGCGATCGCATTTTTTATTCAAAATTTAGTTTATCTTCGATAGAAAGGATTTCTTTAATTCTTTCTTCTTCTGAAACATGGACGTATCTGTTCATAGTAATATGAACAGAACTATGCCCAAGTAAAACCTGGAGGGATTTCGGAGTCATTCCAGCCTCGATGCACCTTGTGGCATATGTGTGTCTTAACGCATGTGGGGAGAATCTCTCGATTTCAAGCGCATCCGCCACCTTATGCAAATAAGCACAGTATGAACTACCTTTTCTCGGCATGCCGTCCACCATCAAAAAAACATTGTCAGCAAACCGCATGTTTATTGTTTTGATCTCGGAATCAAATTCTTTTTGTTTCAAAAGAATCCTCCGGCACTCTGCATTCATCGGAATTGTCCTTATGCTGCAATTACTCTTTGGCGGACCAACCCTCCAGTCATTGAGCCATGGATTGAATTCCATCGTTCGCACAATCGATATTGTGCCTTCCTGGAAGTCAACATCTTCCCATTTCAATCCCATCATCTCCCCGATTCGGACTCCTGTCAGCAGCATAAATACGATTGGGTAATAATATATGGAACCCTTCACATAATTAACAACCATTTGTTGTTCTTCCCTTGAAAGCACTCTCCTCCGCTGTTTCTTATATCCCTCCCTTGGAACAACAACAAGCCGATTGACCGGATTTTTCTTGATCAGCTCAAATTCTACCGCTTTTTCAAACGCTGCAAAGGTTACCTTGCGCGTAGTTAATAGCGTTTCTTTTGCAAAACCCTTCGCGTGCATCTCGCTTAAAATGCGTTGGATATTATCCGATCGAACCTCGCACATTTTGTAATCCCCGATTGCCGGGATAACATGGCATCGAAATATCCGCTCCTGGACCCAATAAGTGTTCCATCTCACGCGCGGTCTGCACATTTTTTCCAGGTAATACCACAGCCATTGTTCAACGGTTAGAGTCTCAGGGTTATTTAACACTCGGCCGGAAAGCATGAAGTGACCATGAGCCCTTATCCATTCCCTGCATTCTTTCAATGTGGAAAAGGACTTCTGAACAGCGCGCCGGTCACTCTTCTTGTAAAAAGCAGCATATTTTCCGGATGCAAGCTGCCGGATACCCGGTCCCAAATCGTTTCCCTGCAAATCATGTCCCATAGTCTTCTCCTGCTCCGCACAGTATATCCTTCTCAACCCTAAGTACATCTTTTGTTTTCTGTTCGGGAGTGACATGAACATATAGATTCATGGTCAAATCCACGGAAGCGTGCCCAAGTAGGACTTGAAGTGTTTTGGGTCGCATTCCCGCTTCAATACATCGTGTCGCAAACGTATGACGAAGCCCGTGCATAGTTAATCGCGGCAGACCTGCCACCTCAGTAACTTTTGTTAATTCTCCCTGTAAATAACTAAAACGAAGAACCTGTCCCTTTGGATTCAGGAAAATATAACCTTCATCCTTATATTCCGTTTGAAAGATGTCATTATAGTTTTTCTTGAGTAGCATCAGTATCTCTTCACACTTTTTTGTCATCGGGATCATTCGCTCACTGGTTTTCGTCTTGGGAGATGCTGCGGTAAATTGTCCTCGATAGTATCTTCCTGTCTGTCTGATATATATCATCTTCTTTTTAAAATTGACGTCTTTCCAACGGAGCGCAACAAGTTCCCCAATTCTCACCCCTGTTTGCAAAGCGAATGCAAACGCCGGATATGCAGGGCTCTTTTGAGCCTCTTTTATAAACTGCCTTTGCTCCGAAGCGCTCAGAATCACTCTTTCTCGCTTCACTTTTTCTCTGCGATTCATCTGTACGGAAGACTTAACCGGATTTGACGCAATATAACCGTAATCAAACGCGCATTCAAACATATCCCTCATAACAGATCGAATCTTTTTTACTGTCTGATCCGATAATCCTCGGTCTACTGCAATATCCAATACTTTTTGACAATGGATTGGCCGCACAGCCGTCAATCTTAGTCTTCCAATATGGGGAGCAATGTTATGTCGGAATTCAGAGGAATACAACTCAATGGATCTCGTCTTCATAATCGGTGCTTTGATATATTCAATGTAGTACTGGAACCATGACTGAACCGTATAGGAGCTCCCTGGGAGTTTTCCAATATACTTATCGACAATGATTGATTTTTCAATCCACTCTCGGCACTCTTCAACAGTTTTAAAGCATTTTCCAAATCTGACACCATTACTATCCTGATATCTGGCATAATACACGCCCCACTTACGTTGTGTAATTCCATTCCCAAGTTCGTTTCCGTAGATATCTTTTCCCATCATGGACCTCCTTCAAGGTAATACAATTAAATCCTAGCACACTTTGAAGGAGTTGTTTTTTTTGCCATATTTTGGCATAACCAACTAAATATCTGTTTTCTCCTCTAAAAACGCCTCAAAACGCTTTCTTTTAATCAGACTACGTCCGCCTAAATGTAAAACAAAGGGACATTTTGGATCGTTTATCATCTTACGAATCTTGTTTAATCCTATACCGGTGAGTGCATTTGCTTCATCTACCGATAGCAGTACTTTATCTGCTATATCTACCGAATACTCCTTTTTTGTTCTCATAATTGCCTCCGAATTGGAATGGATAGATTCTATCAATTATATCATAGAAAAAATGCGTGTAAAAAATCTCCAAAAAACATGCCTGCCTTGGTTGTGGCAGCCTTGGTGTTAACCATCATTGAGCCTTTGCTCCTTCTGCTTACTTTCGTAAAGTCTCTAACACATAGCATCATCACTTGTGTACACCACATACACCCGAACGCTCCCCCGGCTCGCTCCGCCTAAGGTCATCGCGACAGTAAAAGACGCTCTGCTCCACTATGTATCGAAATTGCATGCTAGGATTCAATTGTCAAGGTACAAGGTATAGCGACGAGCATAAATGCTCTAGGGCTATCGAAAGGTAATCCCCTCAGTCACGGGCGCGGATCCACTCGAGCTGCTGGTTTAGGGCAGCGAACCGGTCCGAGATCGTCTGTAAGAGTACCTCGAGCTCGACCGTCGGCGGGATCAGCGTGTCCGCGCGTAACCCGAAGACCGTCTCCGCCGTCTCCCGGTCCATGTCCATAAGCCGCCAGACGGGAACCTTTAAGACCCGGACGATGGCCGCCATGTGCGTGAGGGTCGGGCACTGCTCGCCCGCCTCGTAGCGGCGGATCTGCCTGCCGTCGAGCCCCGCCTCCGACGCGAGCCTCTCCTGGGTATACCCGAGCTCCGTCCGGATGAACCTGAGGCGTCTCCCGAAAGCCGCGTTTGAGAATGTGTATTTCCCGTTCATCTCTCTTTTTCCTCCTGCCGTCTTGAGCATAGCGGAAACCTGAAATTTGCACAAGGTCGCGCAAGTCCGCTTTGTCAAAAATACCGGACCGGTCAGTCCGCACCACTGAAAAAAATTTTACGGACGCCTGTTTCTGTCCGGTTTTCCTGCCCCTATCATAGCAAAGAGGGTGTCGCATCAGATACGACACCCTCCAAAAACTTCCAGGTAAATATGCATAAATTTTTCACACCCCGTATGTGCGTTTCGCCAAATGCAGGAGGTTCCGGATGTCCTCCGCCACCTCCCTGGGCGACTCGACCCGGATCAGGTCGGCATACGAGGCAAGCATCCGTACGAGCGGATCGCTCTTTCTCGTTGTAAACACCACACGGATGGTTTCTTCATCGATCTCCTCCACGGTCCGGGCGGTCCCGCGGCTAAGATCCCACAGAATCTCCATGATGAACGGCTCATACTTAACCGCAAGGACGAGCCTCACCTGCTCCCCGTCAAAATGGAACGCCGATTCGTTCACCTGCCGCCTGAGTTCCTCCTCCGACCGGCTTCCGTAATACTTTTCCGCCGGCTCCATCGTTTCTTCGCTCACGAATACCCTCACCATCCTTTCAATGCGGAACGTCTTTTTCTGCTGTGCCGCGGCATCGCCCGCGTACACGTAGACCGTATTATCATCAAACTGGAAGCGGTAGCAGCTGATGTCATACCACCGGCCGCCGTGCTTCGGCATCAGACAAAACCGCGAATCAAAGATCTCATACTGGAAGCAGACCCGCTTTCTCTCCGCCATCGCCGAGATCAATATGCGCATGGTATAACACACGTCCCCGCGCGGCGCCATGCGGTCATAGCGCACTACAATCCCGCCGTTGACCAGACTCAGCGCATCCGGATAAAGCCTGCTCTCAATCAGGTCATTGATCCGCCGGATTTCCGCTTCGCCAAGAACCGGATACTGGCCGACCCGCTCCGCCAGCATGAGACAATCCAGCGGGGTAACATCATGCTCCATGTAATAGCCGCCGGCTCTCGCGGAATACTTTATCGAATCCCCGCAGAACGGCCGCAGAACATCCACATCCGAATATATCGTCCTCCGGTCCACAAATCCGCAGCGGATCGCGGCATCGATCCGTTCCTGAAACTCCCTTTCGGTTAACGGATGGTTCTCATCCGTCCGGTAAATTTCCCGCTCCAGCTGGAGCACCCTTTCCTGAGCCTTTCCCATGGCATACCTCCTCTCCGTCGGGAGATTCCGTACCTCGGATTGCCCAAGAATCCCCCTGCGCGCTTTATAGGGTCAAAAAAGCTCCGGGACATTCGTCGCCGGAGCTTCCAGGATTCTTTGGTGTTTCGCCATTCTTATTTGTTTTCTTTGTTATCTTTCTTGTCTCTTATCTGTATGCAGATATCCGTAATATCGCAGTCGAGGATGTTACAGAGGTCATCAACCAGCCGTAAGGAAATCGGCTGTCCCTTCTTCATCCTTGTCAGAACGCTTCTGGAAAAGTTGTGTTTGTTCACCAGCTTATACCAGTTGAGATCCGACTTCTTAAGCGTTTCCCAAAATGGCGAATAGTCTATCATTGTGACGCTCCTAATCTTTATAGGAACATCATAACCCGAGTGTCAGAAATCGCATAGGTACTCAATTCGGTACCTATCAGGACCGTTAAAAGGCTGCGCATTATCCGTCACTTTACCCGTCCTTTTTCGCATCCTCCGTTTCCATTGCGTTTTTATACCACGTTTCTTCCGGCAACCTTGATTTCATCCCTTCAAAAACATCGTAGATCTTTGCCTCTAATACGAACGGATCCGTAAAGGCATTCAGAACAATCCCGGACGGTTTCCTGTCGTTATTCTTCGCAAGCGGCATGACTTCCATCATGTGCTTCTGCACGGCAGAAAACTCTTCCCCGTATTCCCCCATTTCCTCCTCACTCGAGAAAATCGGGAAAAAGAATTCCTCCCCATTCTGAAGGATATCCGGGATGAACCGGATCGGGTCATGATTTTGGAATTCTTCACCTTTCATGCCGTCAAGATCATCCATGTGGGCCTCTACCATGGCGGCAAAGCGTGCTTCGTCCGCATCACTCATTTTTGCTTTACAAGGGACCCATACCCAACTGTCGCGTAGGATTTCAAGAACGTTAAGGAAATTCGGCATGTTCCGTTCCCCATTGAATACTTTGACCGCTCCTTTCAGCATGGTTCCGTCAGCGAGATCTTCTTCCGTAATCTTTGCGGAAGGGTTCATGTCGGAATAGCAGTACACTTCGCCTTCATCCGTTTTTCCCACGAAGAAAGCGATGGACTCTCCCTTATGCCACCGAAAGTCCTGACACGGTTCGTTGAGAAGGATTCCCATAAAGTAGTTGTCAACAAGATTCGTGATGCGTACCCAGCATCCTTCAGGGCTCAACTCGTCTTTCATAAGACGTACCAATACATCATCGATGAAGTAAGGGTCGCGGCAATAATCCAAGAACGTCATTTTTCTCGACATCTCAACATCCTCTGGAGCATCATACACCTTAAGCATGGCAAGTTTCTCCGAAAAGGTCTCCGCCAGACTCCCGTCGTCATCCGTGCATACGTCGAACTCCGCGTTCTCAACTGCTTCGATCCGTATTTTGGAAGAAGAATCATCCGGTCCTTTCAGATACTTGAAGCCTTTCCCATCTTTGCCAACATATGCCGAAGCAAGTGCCTCTAACGTTATTCCGGCGTCACGGTCATAGTAACCGTATGCCAAAACCGAATTTGCCTTGTCTGCGCCCGGAAATCCCGTAACCGCTCTTAAAGCATTCTCGTCATTTTTGATGACGATAAAGCTATGATATACTGCTCTGAAACCTACTTCACTATACTTCATGTCGCGCCTTCCTATTCTATTCAGTATAATCCTCTCCAACATACTACTGCAACATTTTAAACAATACTTTCTCTAAACACTCTTTGCTACTAACTAAGCTTACGGCTTCCTTACTCCCTGGCGCAGGGATTTGTGTCGCGTAGCGGTATTCATTTAAATAATTCCCATAAAGAAACGTTTCAAATTCTCCGTCGGAAACATCACCGTTTTTAGCATTCACATCCCATGAACGACCATAAATTGATGCAAAGACAAAACTATCAATAACAATGCCTGAGAGATGATAACTGCTAAAATAGTTATCCCTAATAAACCGGATGTGTTTGCAAGTATCAAACAATAACCCTTTGGACAACACATTAATCATCCTCATCTCAGCTTGTTCTTTTATGGGGTTAGTCGTCCGCCAATTACCACCCATGTTTGTATCTGGATACTCAAATATTTTCTCACCATTCCATTTTTTTCCTGTAAACGCAGGTAGTATTTCAAATTTCATCCCATCAGAAAAGCATACTTTTACAACCTGCCCGTCAGCACGGATCTCCGTCCGTGGATAAGAAGATATAACCGCATCTCTTACTGCTTGCAAAAGTCTCGACTGTCCATTTCCTTTATATGTGTTATACCGATTGTATTCTTCTCGCGGGAGTTCAACCAGCATGTCTATATCACTAGTATCAATTGCTGTTCCCCTCCCATATGATCCAACATACATACTGTAAGAAGTATCACTTAGAATACTTCTGAATTCTCGATTAATCGCTTTTGTAATGCTTCTGTATCGAATAGAGATTGAGGAGCGAATTTCCAATGGAATAATCTCGCCACGCTTCACAATGAAATTACTCATTCTTTATTCCTTTCTTTAATGCTTCAGGGAGATTAACATCAATGTCCTGAACAGAAAAAGCATTATCGCCCTGAATTTTAAGCGCATCGTTTGCCCTTTGTAGTGCTTCTGCAGTAGTTTGCGGCGCTCGTCTATAAACCTCATTCGCTTCTTTCATGAGTTCAGAGTACAATTGCTCAATTTCTGTAACATCTTTACTCTGTAATTTTATCGAAGTCAAAAGACACATCGCCTTATTCCGAACGATTAACAGATCACAAGCTGCCTCTTTGTTTGCTTTAGCCATGGTTTGTAGATCAAACGCCTTAAAAAATGCCGCAATAAAAACAGCCCCTAAAGACAAAACCGCAGAAAAGATGCGAAGGAACAAATAATCAGAGAAAATAGTCGATATAATTCCCACGGATGTTAATGAAGCGCATATTATTTCCACAGTTTTCATCAAAATATATCGTTTCATATATAATTCTGCTTGCTTTTCTTGTGTTTTATGCGACCAAACAGCACGTATAAAAAGATCGCGAACTCCATCTTCTAAAACGGAATATTGCTTATCCATCTTGTCTCCTTCATTTTTGTTCCATAAGAATTTCTATCATTTTTTCCTGATGGTTCATAATATCCTTAAAATCCCACTTCCGTCTCTCATCACAGATAGACATCATTATCAAGAATTTTAAGGATGCAACACTGACCAGACTAATTTTCCTAGATGAATCTAAATAATAATCTAACTTTGCCCACGGAGTCCAATATGACCCAGCGCTATTTGCTTCGCTACCTATCATTGCATAATTGCCAAGACAGTTGATCTCAATTTGACTGAGGGTATCCTCCGCACCAGTCGCTAACGCCTGCGGATAATAGTGTTCGAGACTTCTTCGGGTCCTCGAAAAATAAAACTGATCAAATACCTTCAATCCAAAGTCTTTGCATCCAAGCCTAGCAAAGAAAGCTTTTCTTTCTGCGCTTTCCTCTTTGTTTCCTTCTCCTCGCATTGTCCTGTCATATAGTTTCCAGAGCTTATAGTCCAGATAGCTAAACACGAACAAAGGAACGCCTCGTGACGCCACCTTTCCATCACCGTAGATGCACTCGAACTGCTCTTTTGTTCCCATACGAACACTGGAATCATTGAATGCATTTTTATTCAACACGGTCATATCAAAGCTGCCAGGGATTGGTCTGTTCTTTTCATTGAGTTTTTCCGGATCCATGTAAACTTCAAAGAAATAACGGTCAGCCAACTTTTCCACAAATCCTGCATACTCAACTGGATTTCTATCCTCATGAGTTATCAAATACAACAAACAGTAGAAAAGATAATTCTTCCTTTGGCGAGCGGTAAATGTTACTTCAAACATCGACAAAAGATTAACTAACTTATCTTGTAATGATTGATTACCATGTTCGACAAGATTCTTCAGGAGCCCCTTCTTATTTTCCTTATCTTTTTGCCATACCTGAAGCTTCCATGGATTACTTTCCAGGGTGTCATCTTCCCTCGAATGATGAACAATATAGTTGTCTAAAAGGTATTTGGATTTGAGCAGAATATAGGCAAACCTTCTCACTCCTTCAGCATCAAGTTTTGCCTTTCGAAATTCATCAAGCAACTCCTTATCATCCAAAGTGAAATCAATCGGCGAAAAAGAATCTTCATTCATTCGCAGTATCTTGAGAACAATCAAAAGAAAATTTGGGAAATCGATAATGGGTTGGAATGAATCCTTGACATCCGAATCCTCTTCCATCATCTTCCAATCAATTTTTCTACTATTTGTTATTATTTCAGCAATTGAAATCCTTCTCTTGGCACCTTCATCTTCTTTTTTTGTCTCGTGATACCCTTCAACAATCTCATTGAATGAAACCGGTAAAAAATCCTTCAAGCTATAACCAAATACTCTTTCCGGATTGATACCATTCAGGTTTTGCTGCACATATACACTCATTCCAGAGCAACTTTCCCATATAAAGTTAAAGACTTCTCTTTCCTCATCATCATTTAGTTTTTCCATCAACTGGGCTTTAACTATCTCGTGCTTTTCAAGTTGTTCTCCTCTAGAGTTCATGATTTCAAAATAGTGATTCAAATCAATATCCTTAGGCACCCTATAATGAACAATATGAACCTTCTGACAGAAATAATTCAGGAATGCACTTCTTTCAGTTTTCGATATCAAATCATCTATCTCTGACTTTGCATATCTGTAACCATTAATAATCCCCTCGTCCTTTTCATCCCTTTCGTCTTTTTCAACTAATTCTTTTGTGTCCTTGGTTCTGGTAAGAAGACGGATTGTATCATCAGATTTTTTCCGTGCACGATAGGTTAAGGTATTACTGGGCTTAATTCCTACTGCTGCCATAAGGATACGTATTGTTGTTAAACGTTGTTGCCCGTCAATAATCTCATAAACATTATCACCCTTGTTGTAAGACACCAAAGTTCCAATATAATAAGGACGATTTGCATCCTTTTTATATGAATCGTAGATATCTTGAATTAACGCAGTGATTTCTTCCTTTTCCCATGCGTAATTTCTTTGATAAATCGGGATTTCAAATGTGCATTTCACGTTGCTAAAAAAGAGGCTTTCTATGGACATCTCTTCAAGCGGTAATTCGTTCTTACTCATCGTTTTCCTCCCAAAAGCTGTGCTCTACGAAGTAATGTAAATAGTTCAAATATACATTATCCTCATTCATCACGTGAATGTCTCGCGTATCCGCTTTAATACTTCTCGGAAGGGGCAATAAGAGGTCTGCCAGCTCACTGAGGAGTACACTTGGAGAATCGGATTCAGAAATGAGTTTGTAGATATTAAAATCATTGACGATCCCATCCTTTTTAGCATCTCCCATAATATAGTTCTGCGCTACCCACCACCCTACATTAGTATATTGCGCTCGCATGGAATACGCCCAAACAAATGCACGCACAACAAATTGATTTAAATATGCTATATCAATCTTTGACGGTATAGAATGGCAAAAGCGATCAACATAAAGAAGGACAGCTGTATCAAACATTAGCCGAGTGATACCATTTCCCACTCCGTTTCTATATTTTCGTAAATCCAACGTCTTAACAATCGGATCCCCATTAATGAAACACCCCTCGTATCGGTCATTATTTCGAATATCCGCCAAAATTTCAAAGTAATGTTTTGCATATTCAAAGAATGCTTTTCCAGCAATAATCGGAGCATTAATCTGAAATGGACTCAGTTTTTGAAGCCCTGTCACAAATGGAACATGTGAATTATTCACCTCTTCCGCATACGCAAAAGCCCCTTTGTAATACTGCGCATAGGGATGGGTATCTTTTGATGTTACACCCTTAAACATTTCAATATTACGTTCCGTCAGTTCTGTCGCACGATTGCCTTTTATCCACTCTTTCAGCCGATACAAATAATCGTTAAATAGACCGGCAAGTTTGGGCTGATTTAGGTTTTCCCACATGCGCACAATACGCTCAGTATCAGAAACATCAAGAGTGTTCATCTCTCGAAGATGATATGCCTTAAGCAGGTCATGCGGATAGAGAGCTTTACCTCTGGCGTTTTGGGAATCAAAAAACTGAAACGCCTCTGAAAGATCTGTGGTAATGACAACAATGAGTTCACATCGATTACACACATATTTTTCCAATTCCATTCTGCGAGTTTCTTCATAACTCGCAAGCTTTCGTTCAAAGGCCCGATGATTGTTCATCACATTATGCATATTGAATTGATTGTTGGCAAGACTTTGCCTTAAAAACTCGATTGATGTCAATCCAAAGCATTGTAACAACAATGAAAACGTTATTATTCGCTGCTGCCCATCTACAATATTGTAATTATCGTGTTCATCATGGTGCAGAATCAGCGTACCCACTCTATATATTTCTTTATTATTGTTTAGCGCATCTTCAATATCATCGAGAAGTTGATTTGCATTCTTTGCCGTCCATTTATACGGCCGCTGATATTCTGGAATTCTAAGCCGGATATTTTCCAAAGAGACGTCAGGTTTCACTTCAGTAATTCTGTCTCCAAGCAAGAGGTCTCCGATTCTTGTTATTCCTAACGTCAATCCGTTCTCCATGTTTCCTTTTCCCTTCATATGAGATTTTTTAACTGAGTACCATCTTTTGTTTTCCAATCAGTATTGCCATTAGATGTATGACCCAAAACCACCGCAGAAGCTGCCGATGGCGCACTGAATTCGTAATCCTTTACAAATGTGCCATTGTCAATTACACCCTCATTGATTAGCGCGTTTCGAAGCCGATAATACGAGGCACCACGCGTTTCTAATGAAGGAACCGTGTGATCTGATATTGTTGAGCCACTAAGTACTGTGAATCCGCCCGCACTGACGAATCCGGTCGCCAGCGCCCCTGCTCCCTTGCAATAAAGGTATACGGTATCGCTATCAGCCTTTGGTGCCGGAACCAATACCTTGTAGCCAAGTGTGTTGATAAGAATCTTGACGTTGTCAACAAACTCTTCCATACTTGCTATCTGAGATTCTTTCAACACTGTATTCTTATATGTGTTCTTTGTAAGAATGTTGTATCGACCGCATTCTTTTGCTAACTCGACAAAACGATTTTCTAAATATCGTATAAGTGCCTTGTTCAAATCATTTCCAACAAAAACAACTGCTGTGTTCCAATAAAACAATTCCTTTCCCGATTGATGGTCACGAAGATGTTGACGAAGTCTGTCAATCACATTTTCAGCCTCGCCAATATATACCGAATCTGTACCATCATTTTCCTGACAAATGAGAAAATATACTCCTACCCCCGCAATATCATCGCGCTTACAAGAACTCACATCTATCCGCGGAATTTTGATAGCTTTTCCATTCCAATTAGATAGTTCAGCTGTAACCAAACTCTCTGCAGTTCCATTGACTAAGAAAACCTCTATTGCTTTTCCGTATGCCATTTTGATATTCGCCTCCAGTCTTTCGGGAACTAAATGCTGTCTTGTTTCGACAAAAACGCCTTTAACCTTTTTCCATCTTCAGTATGCCAAGCCTGTAATCCATCCGTGCTTCGTCCAGTAACAATGTTGCCAGCGGTAGAAGGGCTCTTAAAAACCAAGTCCTTCTGAAGAATATTGTTTTTACAACAACCACTCCGCGATTTTTCTATAGTATTTCGTCCACGAAATGTCGGGGCATCAGAAATCCTATCTGAAACCTTCGACCCTTTTAGGACAACCGTCTCCTTAGTGTCTGTATCGTAAACCGCTTTAGCATCTACCCCAACACGGGGGATTTTCATATAAAGATTAAGTTTCATGATTACTTCTCCATTCTCTATGCACTATACTTTTTAAAGTTCTCAGCCTGTTCAAAGATTTGTTGGAACACCTCGTCTCTTGGTACTGGAGGATAACCATGCGCCGCTAGTACAAGAATTAAATCCACTTTGAGTTCAGCTTTAATATCTTCACGCTGTGCCCAGTCCGTGTACTTTGATTTGTCATCAACGATCTTCTTAACTTCACGAGAAAGAATAATCAATTTGTCATGCGGGTATTCAAATTCGAACTTCTTTGCAATGGTTTCAAGAATATCGTAAAACGCCTTCTCCTCGAAATCTATTCCCATGTCTTCAAATGAGTTTTTTTCTGCTTTTAGCTGGGCCAGTAGCTGTGACAATTGTTCTGCCACATCTTCAAGTACTTCATTTGCATATGCCTCGTCTTTTCTGCGGTCATTATAACTATCCACCACCTGCTGCATGCGCTCAGAAAATTCCAACCCTTTTATTCGATTTACTTTTCTAAACTCATCAATCGCTTGCGACAACAATCTTTGAAGAATCTTGACTTTAGTATTCAATAACGGAATTTGGTTAATCTTTGCTATATACTCATCACTAAAGATGTCAACATTGATATGTTTTCCAGCCTCAAATAGTTCCTCAACCCCATCGGACTGAATCGCTTCCGCTACCATCTCTCTGACTCGGGCATTCATTTGATCAATATCCGGAGCATCGCCTTTCGTCAACTTAAAAAGAATAGATCTAATTGCACAGAAGAAATGAATGTAGTCAATTTCTTCGTCAGAAAGAGAATCACTGGAAGAGCACAAATTGTATGCCTGCTTCATCCGACGAACAATTGCCATAAACCGAAGTTCCATATCTTCCGTTAATTGGACATATTCAACGGCACGATTCAAGCAATTAAGCTGTTCCAATGGAGTCCCCTTGAAATAGTCATTATCATTAAATCCATGAAACATTTGATGAAGAACTTCGAGTTGATCCTTAACAATAGTGACTGCCTGGTCTACTCCTTCAAATTCCCCGCTCTCGAAATTTGTATATCTCTTAAGCGCAATGTTCATATTCTTCTTTATACCGATATAATCAACAATCAACCCTTTATCCTTTCCTTCGTAAACACGATTCACACGTGAAATCGTTTGAATAAGGGTGTGCTGTTGAATGGGTTTGTCAATATAAATGGTATCGAGGCTAGGAACATCAAATCCAGTAAGCCACATATCTACAACAATGGCTATTTTGAAATTGGACTTAACATTTTTGAATTGACGATCCAACTCCTTTCGGTCGTCCTTAGTTCCAAGCATATCATAGAGATCCTGTGGATCATCTTTGCTTCGTGTCATAACCATTTTTATCTTTTCGATAGGCTTCAATTCTTTTTTCTCCCTATCGCTCAGTTCAGCACCTTCTTCAGATACTTTCTTGATCGCCCACTCTGGCCGCAATTCAATGATGATTTTATAAAGGTCATACGCAATGAAGCGGTTAGCACATACAAACATTGCTTTTCCAGCTACGGTGGCGCCTTCCTCTACGCGGTTTTCATAATGCTCAATAAAATCTTCTGCCACTGTGCGTAACCTCTGGGGGTCTCCAAGAATAACATCTAGATGAGCCACTGCCTTTTGGCTTTCCTCAATCTGATGCTCGTTTGCGCCTTCAGCCGCACATCGATCGTAATACTCTTCGATTTCTCTTAATTTTTCTTGATTTAGATTGACCTTTGCAGCACGGCCGTCATACACTAAATCAACAGTGATACCGTCCTTTACAGATTCTGTCATTGTATAGGCATCAACAACAGGTCCAAAGACTTCTATAGTTGCATCTATTGGTGTTCCTGTAAAACCAACATAGGTGGCATTGGGGAAAGAGTCGTGGAGATACTTTGCAAAGCCAAAACGTTTTTGAACACCACTGTCTGTAATCTTTGTTTTAAGATCAAGATTTACCTGCGAGCGATGTGCTTCGTCAGAAATACAGATGATATTACATCTATCCGAGAGTAGTCGCAAATCCTCCGTGAACTTTTGTATTGTCGTTAAATATACTCCCCCACTGGTCCTTCCTTGAAGCCGAGCACGAAGTTCCTCACGAGAGGAGATACTAATAATAGTATTATCTCCGATATACTCTTTTGATCCAACGAACTGCTTAGAAAGCTGATCATCGAGATCAGTTCGATCTGTAATTATAACTATAGTAGGACTATGAAAGAACGTGCTTTTCATTAGCATACGGGTAAGGAAAAGCATAGTATAGCTTTTGCCACAACCTGTCGCTCCGAAATACGTCCCCCCCTTACCGGAGCCCTCTGGCCTTTGTGCCTTTTGAATATACGCGAAAAGCCTTTTCGCGGCAAAAAACTGTGGATACCGGCATACTACTTTTAATTCTTTGTCGCCACTATCCGGAAAATAAATGAAATTCTTTATTACAGCTAATAAGCGATCCTTTCGGAACAATCCTTTAACCATTGTTACTAATGAGGTTATTCCATCAGAATCCTTATCCTCGTCATCTATTTTCCTCCATGAATAGAAAAACTCATAGGGACTAAAAAGCGACCCATATTTGTTGTTTACTCCATCGCTTATAACAATAAAGGCATTGTATTTGAACAGTTCTGGAATATCACGTTTGTAACGAATAGTTAACTGTTTATATGCATCCATGATAGTGGTATTCTCTTGAACTGCCGTTTTAAACTCTAACACAACAAGCGGAAGTCCATTCACATAAACAATACCATCAGGGATACGTAACTGCTCTCGCCCTTGTATCTCAACCTGATTTACGATTTTAAACACATTGTTCGCGGTATCCTCAAAATCCAAGAGTTGAATGAAGAGATCCTTCTGCGAACGGTCTTCGCGATTGAAAATAAAACCGTCCGTTATCATCTTGGAAACCACCTTATTTGTCTCGTAAACCGTTCCTGAAGCGGAGCGGAGCATCAAAACAATTCTCTCAACCTCTGATGATGTGATTCCATCATCACTGTATCGAGAGTAGAGGAAACTCTTAATGTCATCCACAAGAAGCACCTCCGTTTTCTCGCGATGGATATTGTTTCCCTCGAGATGCTCATATCCTTCTTCTTTGAAAAGATCCATTATAGACATCTCCAAAGCATGTTCGTTAAAGGTCATGGTAATTCCTTTCTTCTGATTTATTGACATTTTTACATGTAAAAACACTACACCTATTTTTTCGATATTGTCGAAAAAGATAAATGATAATTTAGAAGCCCAAGCCTTTGCCATCTATAAGGATTTCACCGAAGGTTTAGAAGCAAGCACTGAGCTTTCCGATATTGCCACAATTACAATGGGTACATCTCCCGAAGGAGAATCCTTTAACACTGATGGCCAAGGCGATGTATTTTATCAGGGTAGAACAGACTTCGGATTTAGATTTCCAACCATCCGCCTCTTCACTACCGAAGGTAAACGCTACGCCAAGGCTGGTGACGTACTTATGAGCGTTCGCGCTCCTGTCGGGGATGTCAATCTTGCAAAAGAGAACTGTGCTATAGGTCGAGGATTAGCGTCCATTCGTCCTAAAGATGGCTGCTACTCATTCCTGTATTACACCATGCAGGAGTTGAACTTTGAGCTTAAGAAATTCAACGACGAAGGCACAGTTTTTGGCTCTATAACAAAGGATGATCTTTTTGCTCTTAAGATTGTCCCTCTGGATGGTCAAAGACGCAAAGAATTTGAAAGCGTGGTAGCACCCATCGATGCGTTGATTAAAGCCAACGAGTATGAAATCTTCCGTTTGCAAGATGTTTGTTCAACCATGCTCAGCCGATTGACTCACTAAGCCGCTAAATTATCATTTATCTTTTTCTTTATCTCAATTCTTTCTGAGACAAGTTGGTAGCGTTTTACAATCTCTAATTGTTCTTCATATGATGGTACCGGAAGCTCAACTTTGCACATTTCATCCCAACTAAACTGCTCTCTTACACTTCCGTGTGACATGTATCTAGAATACCGATCAAACTCAGGTCGGCTAAACCATAACATCAGGTATTCTGGAACAAGCTTCTTTTTGTCAACAATATCAAAAACGATATACGCGCTAGAAATGATGCATTCATCCTCTTCTAACAAAGCGATAGAGATTTTTTCTCCATTTCTCGAAGTAACAGGGCCATAAGCAAACTGGCCTTTATGTACGATTTTGTATCCACTAAAATCTGTTCCTATGGTGTTCGCGATTGACTCAATAAAAACTTTATTAATGCTTACTCCAAGCAACCGGTCAACGTTTAATTCTCTATTTCTTTTATCGACCTGACAAATGAACTGCCCCAGTTGCTTAAAATTTGATTTCATATCCCAACTCCTTAAACACGGCCAACAAATCATTGGTAGACTTTTTTTCCTGAACAAGAAGGTCTTTCAACTCTGCCTGCAGTGCCTTCATTTTCGTGTCAAAGTCAATATTCTCATCACGGTTTATAAACTTAATGTATCTGCTCGGAACTAAAGTGTATCCCTTTTCCGCAATTTCGCTTTTGTTTGCGCTATAGCAGAATTCAGGAGTATCCTGATAGGTGTCCTCATATCCAACCTGTTGCCAAGCGTGATAGACATCAGTGACTTTTTTGCGATCTTCCTCAGTCAACTCAATATATTTCTTTTCGTATGGGCTACCCATCTGCCGGAGGTCCATAAAGAGCACTTCGTTCTGCCTATCACGATAGCGTTTCAACTGGCCATTCTGTTCTATCGTCCGAGCCTTTTTGTTTCGATTTAATACCCAGAGTGTGACACTGATATCCGTTGTATAAAACAAATTTCTCGGGAGAATGATTATGGCTTCCACAAGTCCGTTCTCTATTAGTTGTTTGCGGATTTTCAGTTCGGTTCCATCGTCAGACAAAGCACCATTGGCCAACAAAAATCCTGCAACACCATTCTGCGACATCTTGGATACAATGTTCAAAATCCAACCATAATTTGCATTACTTGTAGGCGGCACCTCATATCCGTTCCAACGTGGATCATCAACAAGTTCGTTTTCTCCGCGCCATTCTTTCTGGTTAAACGGAGGATTAGCCATGATGAAATCGGCTTTAAGATCTTTGTGTTGATCATTAGTAAATGTATTAGCCGCTTGTTCCCCAAGGTTGCACGAAATACCGCGAATCGCAAGGTTCATTTTAGCCAGCTTGTAAGTTGTGTTGGTGTATTCTTGTCCATAAATCGACACATCTCTCGCATTACCCTGATGGCTCTGAATAAACCGTATAGACTGTACAAACATTCCACCCGATCCACAGCAAGGATCATATATCTTCCCTTTGTATGGCTCAATCAATTCAGCGATCAAGTTAACGATACATTTGGGAGTATAGAATTCTCCCTTTCCTTTTCCTTCGGCCAATGCAAACTTTCCGAGGAAATATTCATAAACGCGACCAATAATATCATTTTCTTTATCATCTGTGCTAATCTTGTCTATTTCATCAAGAAGAGACGCTAATTTAGTGGTGTCCAAGTTCAACCGAGAATAGTAATTATCCGGTAATGCCCCCTTAAGTGCCACGTTGTTTTTCTCCACTGTGTATAACGCGGTATCAATCAAGAGTGCAATATTATCCTGTTTTGCATGTTCCATAATGAAAGACCACCTTGCCTCCGCCGGAAGGAAAAAGATGTTCTTCATTGTATAGAACTCGGGCATGTCAACATATGGGCCATGCCCCTCCGCAATTATTTCTTGTCGTCTTTGCTCGAATCTATCACTTGCAAACTTTAGAAAGAACAAACTCAAAACAACATGCTTATATTCTGCTGGTTCAACCGAACCGCGTAGCTTGTCCGCAGATTTCCAAAGAGCTTCCTCCATAGATGCTTCTTTTTTGGCTTTTGCCATTTTTACAGTTTGTGCCATTTTTTATTCCTCCAAATGCTTATACTAAATCATCTCAATGTGCTGAAACACTTATGCACTATTTATATAGAGCTATTAATGCAACTATTATTGAAACCCATGTCCCAATTGCGGCAAAAAACGCAAATAATAGACCTTCGTCTGTTATATTATCTACTTCTACACTTACGTGCCTGAATATCCCCGCAAACAAATAAGAAACAATCGACAAAAGCAATAAGACAAATGATTTAATAACAAAAGGCCAAGCAAATCCCTCCTTTTGGGCAAGATATCCTATTGAGATTAGCGATGAAATAACCAACAGTAAAGCAAATAACCTAAGAATATTAAAGACCAACGAAAGAACTGTTGACGTCATCAATCTCATCGTTTCACTGCCTTTAATCTCTCTTCTAAATGAAAAGGGCATTCGGACAATAAACCCTAGTGTTGAGAGCAATCCCTTCTTTCTTTTCTCTGAAGCATTGGCCTTTTTGCTTCCATCGCTATGAACATTCTTTTCTTTATCGTATTCACGCAAGGCCACTAAAATAGCTTCTTTTATATCTTCTTTAAAGACATGCGTTTCCCCTTGCTTAGCTGTATCATTACTAGTGTTTTTAGCTACCGTTTTCAACGAGTTTCTTCTTTTCGCTTTCTTATTATGTCCCATTACGCTTTCCATAGTCCTCTACGATTTTTCATGACTCTCATCAACAGACTCAATAAAGCCAATTACATCCTTGAAATCACATTTCAATACCTGACAGAATTTCTCAAGTATTTCTAGTGAAACATATTTATTTTTTCGAATTCTCGTCATAGTGTTAGGAGCAATTCCTGTCTCCAACATCAAATCTCGCAGTGTCATCTTTTTCTTTTTTAGTCTGTCGAGTAGTGGTTGATATGTAATCATCGGCATTCCTCCTCGTCATCAGAGAAAATTGTCACAGAACCTTTAGAGTATTGTACCATATTCGACGATTATCTTCAACCAAATATCGCACCCAAATGCGATTTTCAAAAGGCAAAGAACCAATTCGTGTTTTACGTCAAAAAATCTCTCTTTTACCCTTATCCACCCTTACCCTTATCCACAGTATGCACACAAATCATGTCCCATAGTACGGACTCCAACACGGTTTTCTATTGTTTTTCGCATTTTTCCGCATTTTTTTGCCCCATTTGCTGTCTTCTTTCACCTGCTACGTCAGCATTTCCCCAAACAAAAAAGCACCTGCCGGGGTATTTGCCCCCGACAGATGCCCTACTCGTATTCTATCCATTCATCCATTGTGCCAGTTTCGCGCCTTGGTAACGTTCTCCGTGCCTGCTTGCAATCAACTTCTCACAGAGTTCATCAAGATAAGTCCATTCCTGAACACTGTAATCGTCCTGGAACCC
>JAFYZR010000085.1 GCA_017557345.1 Paludibacteraceae bacterium
GAATGTGATGCAGGATTCCGTCATATCATGGCCGTAATCAGTAACCAGCTTTTGATACTCAGCATCTTTTAATCTGACGTGTTTATACTCGCCGTAGGTGTGTTTGGGATCGGTTTCCTTTTTATCAGCAACAGACTCAGTATCAGTTACAGTATCAGTTACAGTAACAGTAACAGTTGTCCCCACACCGTCTTTAGACGGTCTTGGGACGGTCTCAACACCGTCTATCTTGTTCTGTAAATATTCCTTAAATGAAATATCTTTAATCTCGTTAATCTCTTTTGTTAAAGGCTTTTTGAAGTCTTTAGATGTCGTCCAATTAAACTTACTCCAATTCATAATCATCAATTCTTTTGTGATACGTGAAAAGCGAATTACTTTATGTGAATTTTCCATCCGATCAAGTAATCGCTCGACAACTTCTTTCGTATATCCAGTTTCATCTGACATCTGCCTTATGCTGATTTCATAACATCCACACAGATTTGTATGAGGATTCGTTAGCAAGTACAGATAAAAATATCTGTCCTCCGGCGTGAAGTCATCGACAACCTTTGAATCCGTCCAGAAGGTCATTTGCACACTTCTATAAATTGCCATTACGCTCCCTCTCTTTTGTTTGTTTTGTTATAACAAATGCCGCCAATCTTCCCTATAGCATCAGCAAAAGACCTTTCAGTCCAATAGTCTGATTGATTTTTATTAAAATATTTGACAATGGCTATTTCAGCAGCCGAACATACCAATTCAAATGGATATTTTATTAAATACTTTGCAATATCCTGTCTTCCGTTCTCATTTAATTGATAGCCGCTTATTTGTAAAATTAGACTCTCGATATAATCAATTTGTGTTTCTCGGATATTGAGCAATTCTTTCTTCCAATCAACCATCATTTGAAGTTGCTCTTTCTTATCTGCAAGGTCTAAAAGCTGAGCCTGTTGTTTCTTAATCTCCTGGTCGTCAGATAATCTTGTTTTGCCTTTGCCTCGGTTGCAATCACGACACGAAGTAATGAGATTTATCATATCGTTATTACCGCCCTTGCTGACAGGAGTTATATGATCTACTTCCAATATCACGTCAGGTGACATTCTGCCGCAATATTGGCAAGTAAATTTATCACGCTTGAATACTTCAAAGCGCACCTTCTTTGATATAGGTTTTCGTTCCGCCATCCTAAATCTCCTTAATTCTGATCCCATGTATCCACAGCATCATCTTACGTTTCAGTACATACTCCGGCGTTCTGACCCCTTTTGTATCCTCTACGATCAATACGCCGTCAACCTTATAACAGAAGTCTGCATAATAACTGACTTCTCTTTCTAATAACCGCCCTGGTTTCTTTCCGCCCTTGGGACCGATGGTCTCAGCATCTCGCTGCGCCGGTATGAGTAAAAACTTGACCTGTCTCTGTAAATCTGAGATAATACCGGCTTTTTCCATCGTTTTAAGTTCCAGGAATCGTTTTGCTTCTTTTTTCGAATCGAATACAGTTCCATCCACAACCGTTTTCTTTGCGCCGTATTTCGATTTTACGGCCCCTTTGATCTTTGGTGGATACCATCCCCACCCTTTCCATGTATTAGCCATTCCGTCCCCCCTTTCGGCGATCTTACCCGCGCCTAAAAAGGTAAGATCGCCAATGGATATTTCCCGTGCCGTAGTTTGTCCGACCGGCTTCTTTTCGTTTGGTGGTTTCATTTCGGGCACGAGATTGTATGTTTAGAAACTCTTATCAGCTTAGCCATGGTTGAAATGCATTTGTGATATACTATTTTCCTTGCATCACAGATAAGATTTTCCAAATATCAGCCTAAATTGTTCCCTGGTATGTGTTTTTTCAAATTCCTTTTGGGCCATTCGCATTAGTTTAAGGTCCTCAGTTCTGTATCGATGGATCATGTCGTGATGTTCCCGGCATAGCCACACTGTCAGACCATGCTCTTCGCTATGCTTTCTGTTGTTCCGTCCGTGAATAACATGGTGTCGATCTACATCATGTCGGCCACAGATGTAACATTCTCTTTCGGTCTGTAATATTGATTCCATAGCCGTTTCATTTCCTCTAACTGTCTTGGAGTAAGCGTTTCAATATCGAGTTCTTTTGCTTCTTCCACCGTTCCGTCTATCAATACCGACATTTCGTGAGTGTCGTATGTGTGGCTCGGACGTATCACCGCCCAGTGAGTAAAATCCTTGCCCTGTAAGCTCGCATACCCAACTGGGATACAATGGATATCCTCACGCTCTAGCAAATCGATATTACTAAGGACCGTTATAATCAATGGCTTTTCCGCCGTGATTTCACGCTGTCCATACCGGCCGAGCAGCATATTTTTCATCCGAGGCTTGGATACATGCAGCTTATCGGCCATCTTATCGACCAGCAAATGAAAATATGCATTCGCATTTAGTGATCTCTTTTCCCTATGGACCTTTGCTGTAATATCCAGGTCTTTATCATCCATGCCCCGGATTTCATCCACAGCATCGACCTCGAATGTTACTCTTAGCTGTCCTTCAAAACTTCGCGATATCTCTCTGAGTTTTCCTCTCATACGCCTATCTTCGCTTTCTCAACGATCTTTTCCCAAAAAGCATTTATGTTCTGATACTTAACTTTCGTAAGTTCTCTGAACGATGACACCTTATACAGTTCGCAAACAACGCTTGTCTGAACACCGCTGTTTTTGCATCGCTCTATCAAGGCGTTTATTTCCTTCTCTCCAATCAGTTCCTGGTCTGGAGTCTTTGGCGGTTCGGCTTTCTTCTGTTCTGTCTTTTTGGGTTCCGATCTCTTGCCGGTCACTTCATGACATTCGGCATCGGGATCAACCATTTCCTCAGTAGGAATACAGAAAACCTGGAAACATGCGTATTTGAACGCAATGCTCATAGCCTTGTTTGTTGCCTTGTCTCCGCTGTCCATTCCCTCACCGATAACGACCGCTGAGACGTTCGAACCATCTTCAGCGTAAAATGTGTATTTGATACGGCAAATGCTGTATATAAGCGTTCCGCCTCTTGCACTCTGTCTTTCTTCTCTGGTCTGTTCAAGTATCTCAGGGACCACAAAGCACTTGTTTTTCACGAGTGCCGGATTGATAGCATTCATAACCGCATCAATTCCTCTGAACATAAATCCCTGCTGTGCGTTTTTGCTGGTCTTTCCGACCGCTCCCACATCAGCCATTACAGCCGATATCGTTTCAAATATGTTCATATTGTCCTCCTCAATCACAGCTATCACTTGTCGAGTAGCTGATTACATATTCATCGCCTTTCTTGCAGGCACGTGCGCCGTATACTCCATAACCGCAAATCTCTGATACCGAGAAAAATCTATCCAGCATTGAATCAGGCACATAACCTTTTTCATTCGCCGCCATGATCTCGTCATAATCTTCCTTAGTTATCTTTCTGTCACAATACAGCATCATCGCAATCACCCCACTCTCACATCAAACGAGGCTTCGCTTTCTTCCGTGCCAATAAAATCCACAACCTCGCCTGTCGTTGTGTCTACGACATTGCCATCATCAGAAATAGTGAGATTCTTTTTGAACTCGCCCCACGCCGCTTTTTTTACAGTCTTAACCAGCATAGGTGCGTTTTGTTCGAGATATGCTACCAGTTTTTCATCATCCGGCATTGCAATCTTGATGGTCGGTTTCTTGTATACTAAGGACCCGTCAAGCAACTTGTATGTTTCCTGAGTCTTTGTTGCCTTATGTGCTACAGTGTTGAAATACTGATAAAGAAGTGTCTTTAGATATCCTGTTTCCTGTTCGAATTTGTCATTCACAGCTTTTTCCTTTGAATCCAGGTCTTCCCTTTCCGCCGTGATAATTGCCTTGAGCCTATCAGCCTCCGCCGCCGACTCTCTGATCTTCTTTATTGCCCAATTAGCTTTATTATCGTTATCAATTACGAATACTTCCTCTTCTGTCCAATCTTCCATTACTATCTCCTCTCAAATTCCACTGCATTCCTTTTCGTCCCAATACCGCCCCATCATCGAGCTTTTCAAAAGAATAATTCTTACGCCCTTATTCCAAGGTGCGATCGACATCCTTTCTTCCCGGATTTCTGTATCTGAAAGCGACACGAAAGATTCATATTCATCCAATGCTTTTTCAAGCCGCTCTCTCAGCATCGCTTCATAGCGTCTTTTTGCTTCAGGTGTAGAGAAGTATGCCAAGCCGTCAATATTCTTTCGCAATGTCTGTTCGTGAGCATATTTCTTTCGCCGTATTGCGTGCAGTGCTTCTCCAAAATTTTTGATTTCTCTGCTAAAATAGTTCTGCCAGTATGTCACGTAATTGTTTTTCATATACCACTGAGCATTTTTACGTGACTTCTCAAAGTATTCGATCCACTTTTCGAGGATGTCTATACATCCTTGTTCGTACTGAATGGATATCTTGTAGCTTGCGATACGATCCTTATATGATCTTTCACAGGCATCAAATGCATCCTGTGCCTTTTCTAACTCATTTTCGAGCCGTTCCCGTTCTTTTGATCCGATACGGTCAATGTGTTGTTCTAAACCCTCGTACACATGGCCGCAGTAGATATAATTTACGCCACAGCCAATCTTAACGCGCGTGCCCTCAAGTTCTGCCAGCCTTTCTCTAAGCGTCATATCAACACCCCCTGGCAATCCGTTCCGCCTCTGCTTCTGCTGTCTTTTCAGCGGTCTGTATCGAGCAAAGATGCCCATTGCCGGTCGTTGCATTCATTCCAAATAACTCGTGCAATACTCTGACCTCAAATACGGTCATCTCATCCATCATTTCCAGCTTTTCTTTATCTGTCATCGTAATGTCCCCCTTGTCTCTCGTGTTCTTTCCTGTTTACGATCCCAAAATTCCTGGAACAATTCATCGTCAATGTACCAACGTCCACCCGGTACAAGTCTCGTTGCAAATCGCTGACCTCTTGCATGACAGAGATTCCGCACCAATTCATCCGTAAGTCCGAACTTGGCAGCAATCTCTTTGGTTCTTAATCCCTTCATTGACTTCCTTTCCGGCAAGTGATATTATTGCCTTGTAGTTTTTTTAGCTTTTTCTTTTTTGGTCTGATGTTCTGTTGGCCGCAGAGCATCAGATTTTTTGTATCCGCCTACTTGTTTAATGGAATGCGTCATTGCTTTTGTTGTGTCACTTTTTAAGCGACAACATTGGTAAAAAAAATTCGCCGCAGGTCTTCGCCCGTCAGATTGTAACGTATAGCCATCAGCTCAATTTCATTACGCCTAAACTCACGTCTTCCGCCGTTTAGTATTGAAGATAATGTTGCCGGTGACATACCTATTGCTAATGCTATATCTTCCTGACGATCCCCATGCTTTGCCATAATAGACTTGAACTCGTTTTTGTTCAGCATAAGTTTTTTAACCCCCTTTCTTGTTAAATTCTATACGTCATTGTAATTGATTTAATTATCCTTGTCAACAAAAAATTAACTTCATGTACGATATTTTTTTCATAGTTGAATTTTCTTTACTTATGATGTAATATAATAATAGATTTGTACCTGGAAATATTACAGAAGGAGGATGGCATAAATGAAAACAATGGGATCAAGAATAAAGCAAAAAAGAGAAGAGTGCGGTTTGACTCAAGAAGAACTCGGCAAGAAACTCGGCGTTTTGCGTCAAACAATATGTAAATGGGAGAACGGCGAAGTAGGCAACATTAAGCGCAGCTGTATCGCAGAAATGGCTAATATATTCAGATGCGATCCTGTCTGGCTGATGGGATTCGAGACCTCAAAAGAAGTGCAACTCGAATATACAGCGGAAGATGCAGAAACGGTAAAAACCATCGTTGACGGTCATCCAATAATCGGCGAAAGTTCATTAAGAGCAAAATTATATCAGGCAGCTGCTAAAGTACGTCCCGAAAACTTACAAGCTGCGATAGATGTTCTTCAAACATTAACGTAAGTAATTAAAAATTTATTATAAAGGAGAGCAGAAATATGGCAAATTATGTAACAAACACAAGTGACAAATCAAAAAAACAGGCAATGATTCTCTGTTGTATCGGATTCGCTGGGATTGGCGGTCTCCATTACTTCTACGTTGGAAAGTACGGAAAAGGATTGCTGTACCTTTTCACACTCGGTTTCTTTTTTATTGGCACCGTAAAGGATTTAATAACCATTGCATCTGGAGGATTCACCGATAATGTTGGCGCACCGTTGAGGGAATAAACCATGAAAAAGAAAAGCGGGAAAAATGTCTACGAGAAAAAGGTTACCCTGGGCAGAGACGAGAACGGAATGCCGATTCGAAAATCGATAACAGGCAGAACCATCGCTGAATTGAACGAGCGAATCGAACAGGCCAAACAAAACTTTATGAAAGTCTATGGCGGTCATGATTCCATACTGTTCGAAACATATGCCCGCCGCTGGCTTGCCACAGCAAAAGCTGTAAAATCTCTCAACACACGGAATATGTACGAGAACGCAATCGAAAAACATATTATCCCTGAAATTGGCGACCGGCATTTTGATGAAATCACTCTTTCAGACCTGCAAAAAATCATCAATGACCGGGCAGAAAAATATGAAACGTGCAATAAAATCAGACTCACCCTCAGACAGATATTTTCGGCTGCGATAGATGAAGGAATCAAGACAAATGTTAAAGCGGCCAAGTTAGTACTACCGCCGAAAAAGGTCAACGAAAAGCGGCCACTGACAAAAGAAGAAACGGATGCCATCTTTAAGGCTGATTTTACGGATGAACAAAGAATCTTTGTCCATATGCTATACTACACCGGGATTAGACGCGAAGAGGCTCTTGCATTGACTGCCAAGGACCTGGATTTTGAGAATAAAAAAATATCCATCCGTAAGACGATCATATTTGACCATAATGACCCCGTTCTTGTCCAAATGACTAAAACATCAGCTTCAACTCGCAAAGTACAAATACCGACCGAATTTTTGCAGGAATTGGCATCGTACTCCGAGGATAAAAATATACTCTTCACACCGCCCAGGTTTAAGCGTGATGAATATATGAGCTTGTCGAGCTACGTCAAGTTCTGGAATGGGATCATCAAAAAACTGCTACCGCTTGCACCTTCTGCGGAAACCTTGACGGCACACATTTTCAGGCATAACTACGCAACAATGCTCTCCTATTCCGGCATCAGCATCAAAAAGGCCGCTCAAATAATGGGTCATTCAAACACGCAAATGATAATGCAAATATATGCCCACCTGGATGAGGATCGAGAACGGACCGCTGAGAAGCTCGATTCCATTTTTTCAACAAAGTGTCGAACAAATGTCGAACGAAATTCTGAAACGTGCTAATTTACTGCGTTTCGTGTGTTGTATATTTGACTTTTAATCAAGTTGTCTCGGGTTCGAGTCCCGAGTGGCTCATAACGAAGAAAACCCTTGAAAATACAGCATTTCAAGGGTTTTACTTTTTGCCAAATCTTGCCGATTCTTGCCGATTTTGCACGAAAATTACTGTCGAACGTGCTGTTCTACAAATGGCTTAAAATGGCGATTCTTAAATTGTCAGATAATTAAAGTGTCGAACATTTGTCGAACCAAATCGGACCCTCAATCCAGCTCTGACAGCCGTTGCATGACACCGGCATAGAGTTTCGGATTAAGGACCTGGACAGACTCGACAAGCTCATCCATAAGGATCATTACTTCCGTTATGTTTTTCTTTGCGGCCGTAGTCAGGAATTCGCTCTCGGTCTGCACCCCTTTGTACCACTCTGCGCATTGAACCATATCGCCCGGTCGAGCGAAAAGGTGGTTATACACAGTATACAGGTCTGCGAGTTTCTCGATGGATTGGTAAGTTGCCGGGACGTTCTCCCATTCCGCTATGGATTGCTCTAAATCTGCCCTGTCGATCATCAGTATCTCCTGTCATAATCGGGATATCTACTCTCGGACGAGTATCTTCCCATGCTGTCACGTTTGGCGTATCTGCGGCCATAAGACATTCCGTCATGTTCGGAGTATCCGGCATCTTCCATCGCCTCTACAGTAGCAATACACTTCAAAGCGTGTGCGAGTTTGTCTACCATATCGAGACTCGAAGGATTCAGCTCGTCTTTGTCGGCGATCCTGTCCAGTTCATCATGCAGCATTGCTTTGAGTTTTCTGTAGTCACCCATACGCACACCCCCTTATACGGCCGCCGGAGCGAGTCTATTGATAAGGTACTGGGTCTGCGCCGCATTATCCGCCACGAGAGCCGCCGTCTGCGCCGTCTGCGAAGCCGAAAGGTTCAGCATATTAACCTGGTTCTGAAGAGCCACGTTCTGACTGCGAAGCTGCTCTATTTCCTGCTCGCAGAGACGATCTAATATCTGCTGAGTCTGATTTTGGATCGCCAACCTTGTCGCCGCGCCTTCCGACTGCACGATGTTCTGTGTCTGAACCGTAGCGAGCCTGTTGTCACAGCAGCATTGCGATAACTGCGCCGAGATTCCGCTCAAAGCCTGTGTGTTGGCCGTTTGTGCCGCAAACGATCTTTCGAGGCTGTTCATCTGCGCATTAGTAATAGCCGCATTCACACCGGCAAAGCCACCGCAAAGAGCGGTCTGAAGGTCTCCGAAGCCGGATGTCACGCCACCCTGGATTCCGCTGATCGCATTCTGTGTCGCCGCGTTCTGAAATCCCGAGGTTGTGATGTCCGCCTGATTCATCCATGGATAAATTCCGTTGTTGCCACCGCCGAAGCCACCGTTACCAAATCCACCGGCAAAGAGAAGCAGTAGTAAAATCCACCAGCCATCTCCGCCGAAGCCGCCACCGCCGAAGCCTCCGCCTGAAGGCTGTACAGGCATTATAAGGCCTGTGTTCTCATCTGATAAAGCCATAAATAGTCCTCCTTTAAATATGTAAGGTTAGGAATCGCCCTCGCGATGGACGATCCGTATATAAAGGTGCGCACCTTTATTTTCAGTTAATTTCAGTTACTTTCAGTTGATTTGAGTTTCCGTGCATAAAGTAGTGCGCCGTAGTGCGCGACAGTTCGGTTGATTTCAAATATCATTTTGTCGGCCCCGACAATATGTTAAAAATCCAAAAAATTGCATTTTAAGTGCCGATTTTGAGAAAAATTCGCATATTTGCCAGTTAAATTACACTTTTAAGTTTATTTCATTTCATAAACTGCCTGAAATTCTGCCCCATTTGCTGCGCCTGGTTTACTTGATCCTGTGTTACCTGCCCAGATTGGATAAGATGATTCAATATATCCTGCGGATTATTGATTCCGTTCGGTATATTAAACCGCTTTTGTAGCAGAGACAAAGGGTTCTGTTGGAATAAACTCATCATCTGAAATATGTTCATAGATTTACCTCCTGCCAATAGAAGATCGGCGTTGAGTCACCAGAGTCCCACGTATCAAAATAACTTCCGTTTACCACGGCCACAACGTGATTCCCCGTGCCGATCACATACACGCCCCTTGGATGGTCTTCGGCAAATTCCCGGACCGTATAGCACTCTGGACATCCTGTGCTGCGTACAAATCCCATTGTCTTCAAAAATGCGCCCCATACACGGTCGGCATTGGGCATATCTTTCATATAATACCCCATATCGCACAAGCCGGTATAAGCATCGTCCCAGGATATTCCGCACGCCGTAGCAACCGCCCTCACAGCGCAATCGCCCACTATATTCCCGTTCGGATTCGGATTGTCAAATATAAACGCCATCACCATCCCCCTTTCTGATTATAGCGTAACAAAAAACGAGAACCCCGGCTTGTGAGGTTCTCGTCAAAATAAAAGGAGAAAAGAGTAATGAAGTTATAATTTTTCTGTAATAAAATTGCATAAAAGATGTTATACCAACGGCACGAACTTTATCACCGCATTCTTGGATGCTGTGATAAATGCGCATTTCATACCTTTCCGCACGAACACTTCTTTTGATTGGCTGTCCCGGCTCGTGCATTTGCTGAAGGTAAAATACGCCTTGCCGCTGGCACCGTAAATCTGCGCTTCTGCATATTCCACATCCGTTCCGTGAAACTCGATCATCAAGTAGCCATCAGAAGGGAAGATATAAGATGCCTGTTGCTCATTTATAACCACGACCTCGCCGAGGTCATTGCCGCAGGACTCGTCCCAGCGTTCCACATCGTTTTCGGTAATGGCCGCCGTAACAAAGGGAAGTTTCGAGATCAGCGTCTTTCCGTCACCGAATTTGAAACGTGCCACGTCGATATCGTTGTCTGTCCTGTAATCCGAGACAACATACCACACGCCCTTCTTGGAAACTTCATCCGGCAGTTCCATCCATTCCTTCATCGTATGAACGACCGGCATATAACCGCAATTTCCGCACATAATCACACCTCCCAATTCATCAGCCTGGTTATCTTTGCCCGCACCCGTTTCATAGTGATAGAGACGGTGGATTCTGACACATTTAATTCCATCGCCAGTTGAGTGTTTGAGCATTCCTTTGCTTTCAGGTCAAAGCATTTTCGTTCGATATCCGTAAAATTGCATTGCTCTCTGAAGTGGTCGAGTTCCGGCTTTGTGAAGTCACAGATGCGCATACGCCCTCCTTATTCGTTCACTTCCGGCAGACCCGTCAGCGCAAGTAAAATGGCGCAAATAAAGCCAAATGCACCCGATGAAAGCACGCCGACCCAATTTACATCGCCAAGAACAAGTGCGCCTGTTCCAATATAGGCAAGTGCAGACTCACCAAAAGTACGTGCCGCTCTTATAAGCGCAGCCTTAAACCATTTCTTGTACTTATCTCTCATAAATATCCCTCCTTTAATCTTCGATGCTCTTCTCCAACGCATCGATCTGTGCCTTTATCCCGTCTGCCCAGCCATCGCCATCAAAGGATTTATAAGCATTAAAAGCTGCGCAGAAAGCGTCATAATCGTTCTTTGTGACAGTTCCTTCCTGTAATATTGATTTTCCTGTCATGCGTATAGCAGACAGTAGGAGCAAGCGCATCCCTTCTTCGAATTTGCCGATCTTAGACTTTCTCTCACTTCGTAATTGGAACAGACAACTGATAAGTGTGGATACCACGCCACTTCCCAATATAGCCAGAACGATTTCCATAATGGCCTCCTTATTTTCGAGTATTTTCATCATCCATCATCGAGACAGTCACAGCCATTGTTAATGCACCGATGAATAAACCCAGCAACAGTCCGAATATAAACATATGATTGTCCCCTCCTTCCGTTATTCCCACAGCTTGCCCCAGGTGAGCTGACCTACCACGCCGTCGGGATCGAGTCCGTTCGCACGCTGAAAGGCGATTACTGCGTCTCTGGTCTTCTTGCCGAATGCCGAATCGGCTGATCCGCAGTTAAAGCCTTTCAAGTTGAGTCGTTCCTGGCACTGCCGGACATCCTCTCCCTTCATCAGATCGCCCTCACGGTAATACAAGTTCCGTGTGAGGATCGGGATATCGTCTTCAAACCAATCCAGGCGGCCGCCGACAACCCACGACCCCTCTGAAACCTTCCGTTTTACCACGCCATCGTCACGGCCTTTGGATTCCACCACGTACCCATTGCCGACATATACGCCCATATGCGAAGGTTCGCTCTTTTTGTTGAACACCAAATCTCCCGGTTGCAGTTCATCCAATTTCACGGTTTTTGACGCTGCCATAAACGTCCGGCAGTTATAATCGGCTTTTTCGGAAATCACACCGAGCTTACGTAGGCAGTAAACCGGTATTCCTGAACAGTCCCCGGCCCTGCTGGATTCCATGTTCCAGCCTTTCTCATAGCATTTTCCGATGTATGCAAGATCGCGCCGAATGTTGGTATTCGTTTTGTCTTTATCGTAGCCATAATTGACTTCCATCTTCCTGATATCGCCAATTTTCAGTTCCTCGGTCCTTTCGCCGTTGCCGGTTCCGATGTATACGCCATGATTGTCGTAGACTTCGATCATAGCGTCACAGAATTGTTGCCGTGTTGCCATAGTCCTACCTCCTTTATAGCGATCTTAAAAAATCCTCAATGAATGTTGCCTCAAAAACATGGCAGGACGCATTTGGATGTGAGTTATCTGCCGATACTCTCCAATTTGCCGTTCTTTGGTTTCTAATCGAAGCATCTATTGACGCGTTTGTCGAACGTATCATACAAGGTGTTTGCTTGTCACCATTCATGTCGATATATGGGATTCCATACTTCTGTGCGATTGCAATAGTGGCAGTTCTGTAATCGTCCGAATCACAGCCATTCGAAACGATTATTCCGATATGGAGATTCGGTCTGTTCGTAATTAGCCAAGTGAGTATTGTATTCCATGCACCATAAAATGTTGATGTTGTATTATCCGATATTGTTCCCATTGGAATCTGTCCTGTTTCTGCACTTCGTTTATGAGAATCGTTAATACCGATATAAATTGTTAAATAATCTGCATCTGCTGCAACATCCTGATAATGTAGTATAACCGAATTATCATTTGTTTCATCTGCGGCATAAGCTAAAGTTCGACCACTCTGAAATAACTTCTGAATTTCCATGCCGCATCTTGTGGCTATCAAATACGGGTATGTTGCTCTTTCTCCGGCATACCTGCCCGA
>JAFYZR010000086.1 GCA_017557345.1 Paludibacteraceae bacterium
AGATTTTGCATATAGGACATTTAACTGGAACAGCAATATGCCTGACCAAGCACATGTTCATTGTGTGATTATCGGTTTTAGTATGGTCTCTGGCAAAAACAAATTGATTTTTGATGGAGATAGGTGTCATGTTGTTAGCAACATAAATCCTTACTTGGTTGATGCCCCTGATGTAGTAATTGAAAGTCGAAGCACTCCATTAGCTGATGTTCCAAAACTTACAAAGGGTAATCAACCTACTGATGATGGTAATTTCATTCTTTCAGAAGAAGAAGCCCAACAGTTGCTTTCTGAAGATTCCAACCTAAATACTTGCATCAGAAGGTATATTGGTGCACAAGATTATATAAACAATAATCAGGTGCGTTATTGTCTGTGGTTAAAAGGAGTCGACAGCTCTGTCTATTCGAGAAATGACGAGATAATGCGAAGACTTGAAGCAATAAGAGAATTTAGGCTTAAGAGCACCGCTGAACCAACTAGAAAATCAGCAGATAGAGCATATCAGTTTTTCTCTACTCCTCAAACAAATGAACCGTATATGATTATTCCAAGAGTGTCGTCGCAAAGGCGAGAATACATTCCAGCAGGATTCATGAGCCCAGATAATATTGCAGCGGATTCTTGTTCAATCGTATGTGGAGCATCGTTGTTCCATTTCGGTATTATTATATCTTCTGTTCACATGTCTTGGATGCGTACTGTTGCAGGCAGACTTAAGAGCGACTATCGTTATTCAGGAGCAATAGTCTATAACACATTCCCTTGGCCTACCCCTACCGACGACCAGAAAACAATCATAGAGCAGACGGCACAGGGAATACTCGATGCCCGCGCCTTGTATCCGGACAAGAGTCTCGCAGAACTGTATGATCCCGACAAGATGCCTGTGGAGCTCCGTAACGCGCACGAAGCTAATGACAAGGCCGTTATGGATGCGTACGGTTTCGCGCATGATATGAGCGAAGCTGAGATAGTTGCAGAACTTATGAAAATGTATCAGTATTATACGGAGTCTTAAAAAAGCAGAATATCAACCACCTATTAGGATTAGGTTCCTGGTTTTTAAGAAAAGTCGATGATGTCAATTCCTGTTGTATCCAAACTTCCCTCTTGATAGCAGAACTTCTTTCCACCACTGTTCTCGCTCAAGTATTACTTCATCATCGGTTGTTGACTTGTATATTTCAATAATAGAATAGCTGAAATGCTTCTTGATATGGGTAAAACTGAGCCCCTTAAGATCTTTGTTGCCACCATGACCATTCTTGATATACGCTTTCCACCTGCCCCAAATCATATGGTCACCAGTGGCTGATCCAACATACTTTTTCCCGTTAGAAGAGTCTGTAATAAGATAAATACCCTTTTGATTTGAGAGCGCAGTTTTCCAAGGATCAGTGTCAATAACTGCACTAAGTTCATTCCAAGAGAGGTTTACTTTATCGTAACCGGGAAAAGGAATCTCATAGCTATCACGCCTCAGTTCCATGACTTCAAGTTCGTCTATGTATCGTTCTAAACAGCAGTAGCTTTGCCTAAACTGACGTTTGTAATAGATTATTGCTCTGCCTATAAACTCTTCACCAACATTGGTCAGCGTCGTATCATACTTGAATTTCCCGTTTGTTGTAGTCTTGACGCTGTTAACCTTATAGACGCCGCCATATAACCATTCCATATTTCCAAGGTATATAAGTGCGACAATATAATTGCGACCAAAGTTCTTATTGTTTTGGCGTTCTTGCCATGATTTGAAATCACCCATCAGAAACTCATTTAAGGCCTCTTCCAGTCTAGTACCACCACGAGCGAAGTGAATCTTGGTATCTTTCTTGTTTTCTTCTAGGAAGGGTATAAGAGTCTTTAGCAACATGTAACGTCTCCCAACAGATTTAAGCGTTTGATTACATTTTTCTCATATGAATTATTGCCTGCAAAAGAAAACTTATAAATCCCAATTTATGGCAGATTGATCAAAGTTAAACCACACCTTAAGACATCTTTCAACTTCATCCAAATATTCTCTCAATTCGGCATAGTAATCCTGTGCTGTTTTCCCGTCAAAAACGGTCTCGACTAATCCAAATAATAAAATATCTGACCGATAATTTTCTTCTTTTATGCAGTAATCGTTTCCCTTAATCAATTCATAATGGAACATAGCATTTCTAAAAGCGCTAGGAAAGAAATTACGACCCTTCTCAACAAGGTCGTTAAATAAACTTACATCAATTCCTTCATAGCTATTTTGCTTAAAATGCTCACTTATTATTCTTAAACCGGACCATATATTGTGTGCTGTAATATATTCGCAACGGAGTCTCCATGTATTATTAGTTGCGAGCATACGTTGAATAATATATTTACTCATACCTATCATTGATAACATATGAAGAATAAACAAATTTAAACCTTTGTTTAAATTATAAACAAATACAGAGTCCATTACATTGGTATTGAAATCGATATATCCAAGTTTAATTGACTCCAACTCTTTGATACTAGCCGTTTTCTTTTGATGAGTTTTCATTCTAATTAAGCTTAACGACTTACCAAAACTGACACCAAGTTTGTATGTTGTGTCTTTTTGAATCTTTCCGTCTTTAAATGCTGAGTATAAATATAGATTTAATAGTTGCGTGTCACCCACGACATTGCCATTATTATCAAAATACACACCCAAATTGTAATGAATATTCAGTTCCTTTGTAAAATCAAAAGTCAACAAATCCTTAAAATGCTGATCCTGCTGAAAATCAATTTCAAGAAATTTAGTTTCAGTTTTATTGTATTTCTCACTTAACAACTTGATAGAATTCCTTAAATCATCCAATTGCTCATCGAATTCTTTATCTATAACACGAGTGCTAAAATGTTCCTGTGCTTCTTTAAAGAATAAAGCGAGATAAGGAAGTAAAACCATACTAATAATGGATGGTTTTTTTGAAGCTAACATCAGTGAAGATATGGTCTTACTATCGTTAGTTATTAACAACTCTGTACATTTCTTTAGTTTTGATTCATAGTTGTTCTTCATGCAAAACACCTAAAGCTTTTATCAACACAATTATATCATCCACGCCTCTAAAGTATTCAGCAATTATTATCCCTGTTGGACTTAAAATACAACTCCGATATTTCGATTGCTTTTCCTCTTCTTACCTCCCCATTGCGCTATCCACTTCTTCCGCACTCGTAAACACGCCTACAAACTCATCAGTTTCGATGTCACAGTAGTACTCGTGATAGACGTAGAAGCAGTCGTCCAGGTAGAAGATCAGATACTGGTCGAGGCCGTAAAAGTACTGGTACAGGGTCCCGTTCTCGTAGGAAGTAGCCGCTTCCCAGTGCATGCGGGCGGTCTCGTTGATTAACGTGTCGTAATTGACCTGGTAGAAATCCTCCATCTTTTCGAACATGGGCGCGTTGACATAACCGTATTTCGGGCTGTTAACGAGATACATCATGGTAGAGTCGACCTTCATGGTCTGGCCGTCAGTCAGTTCAAAGCCGATGGGTTTGTTCTCGAACTGCAGGTTGAGGAGCGGGGTCCATTTGCTGTTGCCGCCATTTCTTGAATATGCGTAATAGACATCGCCGATCCTGATCACCCAGCATGACGGGTAGCTGACGCTTCCGTAAATAAAGTCCTGATCCTCTCCGTATACGAGGTAATCTGCGCAGGCCATGGAGGTGTCGTATGTGCACAGGAGGTTCGCGCTGTCATCGTACAGCCTGTACTTGCGCATCGGGTCTCTGCAAAGAAGGAAGTACTTGCCGTCTTTTTCGAACAGGCGGGGACCATCGAAGGTCCTGGTGTCAGGATCGTATGGCTCGATCATATTGTAATCTGCGACTTCATTCAAAGTGAGGTAATACTCGTCTCTTACTTTCGTGATGGCCATATTCCCCCAGTAATGGTCAATGCCGCCATAGACCAGGTCGTAATCGGCTTCGACGTGCACGAAAGTTCCTTCTTCGAGCTCGATCTGAGCAGCGCTGTAAAGCTCCGCCCACGACTTATTGCCGTCAACGCAGGCATAGTAAAGGACCCCGCATTTATATATCGTCATGCCCTTCGTGCCGCCGTCTTTGCGTACTATCTGGTCCGGATAATCGAAATGGATATCTTCCACCAGCACTTCTTGATCGTTAGCGCCATCAGTGTCTTGTGCCGGGTCCCGTCTGTTGCCTGAAGGTTTTGTAAGTGAAGAACAAGCGCAGCCGAATATAACGGCCAAGGCTAAAGTAAGACTCAAGAACTTTTTCATATATACCCCCATAGGTAGTGTTTTTATCTGATACTTCTTATACAGATGGCGGGCGCGGAATGTTGCATTTGTTCTGCTGCAACATTTCCTTCAGCAGGCCTGTATGTATGGCATAGACGTTCGAAAGGAAGTAACGAGAATGAATAGATTGATCAAGAAAATCGCATGTGCCGCAATGGCATTCACACTTATCGCAGGTGTCTTCACAGGCTGCAAAAAGGGTAAGAATGCGGGCGCAAAGCCTGCATCCGCTAAGCCGACAGTCGCAAGCCCCGCCGTCACGATGCCCGACTTCACTTCAGTAAAAGACCCGTCCGGCAGCCTTCCTGTGAAAGGCACAGTCGGCACCATGGAATACACGCTCCTCACCGATGAACAGATGGGCTGCTACAACAAGGAAAGAGGCTACTATTTCGACCAGCTCGAGCAGCTCGACTCGCCGCTCTTCGTCGTCATCAGTGCCGGCACACAGACACAGGCAGGCGGCGACCTGACGATCGTTGACCTCGGAATGCAGGGCTCCACGCTCGTCATCGTAGTCGAAGAGACCAAAGCTTCCGGCGACAAATTCACAGGCCTCGAGTGCCCTTGCGCCGCACTGTCATTAGTCGGAGCGACCGCAAGCCTCGATGTTCAGGTCGTAAGCACCGAAGGCGAGGAGTTTGAGCATATTAAGTTTGTGTAATACTGACTTGTAACGCTGCTTGCCAGTGGGTTCTAACCGTCAAAGCATGATAAAAATGCCGCTAGATGTGCCGCTTAGCGGCATTTTTGCTGGACAAAATCTTAAAACACACGCAAAACAGTACGCAGCGCGGTTAGTTTTGCGGTTAATATAGCTTAGAAATCAATTTGTACAAGCATACGTACAATCTGGTTGTACATTTGTATGTACAAATGACCCGAAAACAGCTTTTTGTACAAGCATTTGTACATGCCGGTTGTACATTTGCTTGTACAAGCCGTCCGCGAAAAGCATCTCACGTTCCTAAGCAAAAAATACCCTGCGTTCACACGAGCGCAGGGTATTTGAATCTAAGCTATAGCAGTTATCCGCTTACGCAAGGTTTACACTTTGCTTATACTCTTGTGCTGCAATGTTGTAGAGATACAGCGAGCTTACAACACGCTTCAAATCATCGGTGACCACATTAGATGATGGTGCATCGATAGCGAGCTGGCAGTACTTCATAGGGCAGTACTCGACATAGTCGTACAATACACCGTCCTTATAGACATCGACTCTTGCTGCGGAATTGATCCAGAGGGCGCTGATGTCCTTAATTGTGACTACTGTGTATTTGCCATGAGTTTCTACGTCGATGGGATAGTAGTATTGCCTGAATTCCATGCCTTCCACATCAGCTGTGTTGAAGTAGAGCTTCATGTAGATTTCTGATTTCAATGAGAGGCTCACCTTAGCAGGAACGACGGAACGGAAGGATACATCCTTGAAATTTTTGATCTCGTTGGATGTAAGGATCGCTACGTCACGGTCAGCAGAACTAAGAACGGCATTAGCAAGAGAATCGGTCTTGTACTTGAAGTAGACCTGCGAACATGCGCCGTAGTTGAGCATTGCCTTTACCAGGTCTTTTGCCTTTTGCGAATAGCCGTCGCTTTTCAGAATGTAGTTAGCGTAATCCCTGACAGTGTAGCTGTAGGGATTTCCTACAGCCGTACCGTCAGCACGATAGAACTGCGCGGTGATCGTGTCTGTCATTTCTTTCGCTGCTACACCGCAACGGAAGACCTTGGCACCATTTGTACCATTTGTTGCTTCGCTGACCTTAACGATCTGCTCTTTGCCGTTAACCGTGAACTTGATGTAGTTATCAGGGTCAAGTAAATACATATCGATCTGAAACCAGAAGTTGACGCCGACATCGCCTGCGAGGCTCAAGTTGTAACCGTAGAGGTGGACGCCCGTGCCGGTAATGATCTCACCGAATGCATTACTGCCGATCCTTGTGATAGTGTCAGATAAAGTAACACTTCTGAGTTCGCAGCAATCGTAGAATGCATAATCGCCGATACTGGTGACTCCGTTTTCGATGACTATGCTTTTTATCTCTAAATTATAGGCAGCCCATGGCTGTGTGCCTTGGGTATAATCATACATCGCACCGGTACCGGAGACAGTCAAAGTGCCATTGCGTTCGAGTATCCATGTAAGATTATCACCGCAATTACTGCCTCCGCGAGTGAACTTTTCGAAAGTAAGATCTAAGTAACTGAATTTTGCAACGTAATCATCGTAATATTCGTTGGGAACGATGCACTTTTTGCAAGAATCGAATTCGCCTGTTTCTTCCCAATTAAGCTTACTTGGATCAGCAGAAATATATATTTTTTCCAGACTGATGCATTCTGCGAAAGCGCCACCACGGATCAATGTAACACTTTCCGGTAAAGTTATTTCTGTAAGACTATTACAATATGCAAAAGCATGGCTTGGTATTGTATTTATATTAGCATTACTCAAATCAACACTTTTAATATAAGAGTGTTGAAAAACTCCTTCACCAAGTATTGGGCTACTTCCTGAAAAATCGATAGTAGGTAGATTATAACTATCACAAAATGCTTCATTGCCGACAGTTTCTATAGTTTTAGGTAGAGTAATCGATACTAAGAAGTTATTACAGAATGCTCTATCACCAATAGCGGTTACAGAATCAGGAATATTTATGTTTTTAAAACGGCTACCTTGGAATGCGTATGGTCCAATGCTTTTCAAACTTGAATCGGGGAAGGATACGTTTGTCACGTTAGAACAATCGTTGAATGCATATTTTCCTACATATGTGATTCCTTCTTCGATTGTGATTGAAGTAATACTATCCCTCACACTATACCAAGGTACATCAGAGCAATTCTTGAAGTCTGGCATTGCACCTGTACCGGAGATAGTCAGGTTACCGTCCTTGAGTTTCCAAGAAATACCGTCTGGTTCGTCTATACCCTGATTAGGATTATTCGGATCAATCACAGGACTAGTACCGGCTCCGCCTTCTTCTTCCGTTGTGGAGGAACCGCTGTTTTCGGGCATAGGATCAGCCATGACTACGCCTGTGTATGAGATCATAATGGATAAAGTGACAATAAGTGAGAGCAGAACGCTCAAAGTCTTCTTTTTCATAATTTGCCCCTGATATGTTTAAAAAGCTGTTTCCCGGATGGGAATCTTCTTTAAATATCTTATTATGACGCGCGTAATAAATAAAGTTCTTTTGCAAATTGTAATCTGTTTATATGGAAATGAGGGGGAGGACTGAGTGTTGCCAACCCCATGTTGCCCCCTTTTCGATTGTCCCATTAATCGTCTCCCCGTCGTGCTATAATGACCCGCGTAAATACTTTTAGGGAACATGAGCATGGAACAGTACGAATGGGAGCAGCTTTCGCCCGAAGAGAAGAAAAAGCAGCTATATTTGAATCAGAAGCAGACGTTAGACAGCTTTCTGGCGCGCGGGGCGATCTCTAAGGCGCAGTACGATAAGAGCCTCGGCGATCTCACTGAGAAGATGGGGATGGGCAGCTTAGGGGCATGATATAATTGCCTCAAATAAATCTTTCGGGGATAGCAATGGAAGTAATCGACGGCGTATGGTATATGCAGGGTGTGGACCGGAAAGATCCGTCCTGTGTTCACTCGGCCGAGCAGCTCCTTGAAGTGATCGAGAAGGTCGGATTCCTGCCGCTGTTCAGCAATGAAGTTGACGGATTTTCCGTTGAGAACATGACCGTCGCAGGCCACTGGTGGTGCGGCGATGCCAAAAAGGATCCGTGGGAGTGGAGAGCCGTTCTTGCCCGCACAGGCAAAGTCGCGTACGGGAAGTTTTTCCGCGGCAAGGCTGGGTTCGTCTCTAAGAAATGGTTCCCCGAGTTTGCCAACTTCCGCCGTGACGGTTATGACTTTGACGCCCGCTACGAGGACGGCAAAGCAGGCTACAAGGAAAAGCTCATAATGGATGTTTTCTGGCCCTCTGAAGGCGAGCTCTGGGAGGCTTCCGATAAGATCGACATGTTCTCAAACGAAGTCAAAGAGAAGGCCGGCTTTGGCAAAGGCGGCGAGAAGGGCTTTGACGGCACCTGCACCAAGCTCCAGATGCAATCTTACCTGACGGTCAAAGACTTCAGGCCACGCCTCAATAAGCAGGGCGAAGAATACGGCTGGGCCGTCGCTGTCTACACTCTCCCCGAATACCTGTGGGGCTACGAGTACGTCACAAAGTGCTATAAGGAATCACCCGCGGAATCATATAAAAAGATTGTAAGCCAGGTCAGGAAGCACTTTAATAGTGATGAGAAGACTATCAGGAAGGTAGTGTGATTTATGAAAATCGCAGTGATCCAGGCAAGCTCCCAGGCCGAAAAGAATGAGCTGATATACAGCACGGTTAAGAAATATGCATCAGACAGCGAAGTGATCAATTTCGGCTGCACTAAGGACGAGGAGATCAAGTACAGCTATATCGAGATATCCGTTCTGGTTGGCCTTCTGTTATCGAGCGGCGCTGTGGACTTTGTTGTCACCGGCTGTTCATCAGGGCAGGGAATGATGCTCGCGTGCAATAACATGCCCGGTGTCCTATGCGGATATATTCCGACGCCTCAGGACGCTTATCTTTTCGCGCAGATCAATGACGGCAATGCGGTATCTCTTCCTTTGGGCGAAGAATACACCTGGGCCGGCGCCGATAACCTTGACAAGACCCTCGGGAAGCTTTTCTCGGAGCCTTTCGGGCAGGGTTATCCGAAGAGCGAAGCCGCACGCAAACTCGAAGATACCAAGCTCCTTAAAAGGATCCGCAAGGCTTCCCAGGTCACGATGGCCGACCTTCTAAAGTCCCTGGACAAACCGCTTCTGGATAAAGTGTTATCCAAAAAGGACGTAATCGAATACATCGTAAATAACGGCAAAGACGAAGAACTCGCTTTGCTGATCAAGCAGTGAGGATAATACGCCGTACTTATTTAGAAGGAAATCAAATAAATTTAAGGCTACTGAATTTTTTGCCGAAAATGCGACAAAATATTCATTAGAGAGCATGTGATGATTTGAATTGAATCTATTTAAACAAGCTGATTTTCGCGATTTCAGTTTGCGTTCAAAAACACCCCTCTATAGAGGCCAAAACTGAACTGAAACTGAGATTTTCCGAAAATCTCAGCCGGAGTGCCAATTTGACCCCCTAAAACTGAAATCCTACTGAAATCCACCGGGAATCGCCCGGCTGGAAAACCTCACGCATCCGGACGCCGCACAAATAGTATAATTATCTCTATTAACACCGCTAAGATCAGATTTCGGGAGGCTTAAGGATCTCATGAACGACCACCTATTAGAAAGATGCGACCTGCTCGTAAAGAACCGCGCTGCCATTCAAAGGAGCTTTCTCCTGGAGAAGGAGCTGATGGCCGTTGCGGCCGCGCTGGTCTTCACAAACGAGGGCAGGGAAGCAGATACCGCCAAGATGAAGTCCTGCAGGAAGCTCCTGAAAAAGCAGACGCGCCTGCTGTCAAACCTGAGGGACATCGTGGAGCTTGTGATCTTGAGCAAGATGGCTCTGGCAGAATCTCCCGAGCAGTACCTGGAAGATTTCCTCTCCGTATATAAAAGCATAATCAAGGGCAAGTTCCTGGAGAACGATTACATGGCGTTGGCGTCTGTCGTGATCCTCGATCACGGTCTGCAGGATGACTGCGATGAGATCATCGCGAGGGCGGCCGAGATCACCAAGCGCATGAATTCCGACCACCCGATCCTGACGTCAGCCGATGACACGTCTTTCATAATGTTCCTCGCGATCACCCGCAAAAGCGTCGATCAGATATTAAGCGATCTCACGGAGGGCTACTCATACATCAAGAGTGCCAAGACCGGCATCAACGACGATCCGGCTTACGAACTCTGCGAAGTCCTGGCCGTGTCTTATGGTGACATGATCGCGAAATGCGACAAGGCCATGGTGCTCTACAAGGCACTTAAAGCAAAGGGTTCCGAGTATGCCAGCGGATATGTCGCATCGTCATTGGGCTCTCTCATCGATATCGGCATCGAGCCCGGGAAGCTCGCGTCCGAGATCGTTGAAGCCGAGGTCTATCTTAAGTCCCAAAAGGGCTTCGGCGATGCATCGATGGACAGAGGCACACGCGTCATGTACGCGGCGCTCCTTACCGCCGGCGTCTACGGAAGCGGCGCAGAAGCCTGCAATTCCGTCATCAGCAACACCCTTTCGATCATCTGGGCCAAGAAGATCGCGAAAATGATCTCCATGCTCATCCAGGTCGCGCCCTCAGTCGCCTCGGCCATGATAAAGAACGACGGGAAAGAAGAGAAGAAGGAATAAATTCCATTCACGACTGACTTATCACCATTTACGACAGGCCGCGTTTTGGCAGGGCTCTGTTTGTTATCCTTACGATGTCAAAAGCAAAACCTACTTGAACATCGAAAGGAAAACAGTCATGAAAAACACAAGCGAAAAGAAGATCACCACCCTCAAGGTTTTTAAGGCAATCGTATTCATTTACACCTGCGTCATTATCGCCATCCTCATCCAGACCGTTTACGGCTGGGCCACAGGCACATTCGATACAAACCAAGCAATTCTCGCTTCAAGCTCAGCAACATACTGCGCTACGATCGCCATTTATGATGACATGAAGAAAAAGGAAGCCAAGAAGCAGGAAGAGTAATTTATTTTTCCAGGCTTTTTTCTATCGCGGTAACGTATAGTTCATTATATTCAGATGAAGATAAGCTGTTTATATATGCTTCAAATCCATCTTTAGTATTTAAGTTACCTGCAATTTTCAGAATATCATCAGGATAGTAGCCATAATATTCATAGAATTCTTTTGGTGTCTCAGGTACATAAATACTGATATTTTCTAAACCGGGCACAGAATTAATATCTTCCTGCATTGCTTGTGCTTCGCTATCTGATGGAACTAAAACATGCTTACCGGTTTTAGCATCTCTAACCTGTGTAATGCAACCAACGCCATAAGGATTTGAATACACACAATCAAGACGGTACATATTGTAGTTGACACACCCATAAAAGATTAGGTAATCACGAAGATCTGCATCGCTTGCGTTCCGTAGATAAAAACCATCCATTGAGTCTGGAATCTTAAGATCACCACGCTCAATTGCTCGAGCATCATAGTGAAATTGAATAACGTCATAATAGTATCGTGGAAATCGTTCCATTAAATATGAAGCAGGAATCTCATCGATGCCAAATCTTAATCCTAATGAAGATAAAACTGCCCTAGCACCTTCTAACATATAAGGATCATCTGATCTAACTATATGTTCGGAAAATGACATTTTTCCGCCATCTAAGTAATCAACCATAAAAGGATTGTGTTGAAAGTAATTTACATCAGAAAGTGTCAAGTCTGTATTCAAAAAACCTGTTTTGTCATATACTTCTTCCTGCAATTTATTTATGCTGTACGGGTTATCAAATCCATACATAACTTCAGGCAATGCATAGCCATTTAATATGTCAGCTGCCATCGAATTATATGATCTATCTAAAACGAAATCACCAAACGGGTTTTCGTGAGGCGCTGTCTCAACTGAAAGACCAGTATATACTGTTTCCTCTTCTGAGCTTTCTGCTGTTATCTCACTAACTGAAGACTCAACATTACCCGATGGGGTAGCCGGTTCTGTCGCCTGAGTTGCAGAAGTTGTACATGAAGTCAGAAGCGAGGCTATAAGGGCCACACCAACGATGGGTTTGAATGAGTAAGATAAATGATTAGCCATGTCTCGATTATACCATCTCAGTCGTGCTTTATTACTTATGACTCTTTGGGAGGTGATTGGTATAATGTTGGCGTTAGAATGTAAAATTTTCACTTAAAGAGAGTTATGGCATGATCCGTTATTCTTGTGAGGAAGCATACGAAAAGCTGTTAGAAGAGGTCTCCGGATTTCTCGGTGATTCGTGGACCTTCGTTAAGAGCAACAACGCCTTCAAGAAAAAGGACGGCGGCTTTGTCTTTAACATTTTCATCTGGCGGAGCCACCATAATGTCTCGTATGAGTATATTGTTTTCGACAGCTACGTCGCAGTCGATTACAAGAAAGAACGGGTGATGCTGTACCAGTTCGAGGAGACATATCATCTGGAGACGGAGAACCAGTTCAACGGGTCGATAACGTCTTTTGAGGACATTTTGGAGACGGAGGTCTTCCCGGTCATAAACGAGCTTAATTCCAATAACGAAGCGGTCCTGAAAAGCATGACTTCAAAAGACAATTTCTGGAAGTATCATGTCAATCCGCAGTACCTGATCGACAGGCTGGGCAAGGACGCTTTGACGGGCCTTGCAAAAGAGATCATGGATTCAATGAGCGACGGGGATAAAGGGAGAGTTAAAGCTTACCTGGGCGGCGACACAACAGCGCTTGGTGAGCAAAGTGCTTATATCGCCTTCTGCAAGGGCTGTTTATTCGACGAATTGAGATGATTAACGCCTCACCCCCGCGTGATATAATAGCCGCATGAGGGGACCGCTTGGGCAGCATAAGAGGGATTGCTCCCGCGGCGGTTGGTTTATTTGCTTTGACAGGTTGAGGGTATGGCAAAGACAGGTAAGTTTGACGCGTTTATCAGCTACAGGCATTGCGAGCCTGACAGCGAGATAGCGGCTAAGTTGCAGAAGAAGCTGGAAGGGTTCCGCCTTCCGAAGGAAATAGCAAAGAAGGTAGGCAGGACAAAGCTCAGCAGGGTCTTCCGCGATGAGACCGAGTTTGCCGTGTCGGATGATCTGACGCAGGCAATAGATGAAGCGCTTGCGAATTCGGATTACTTGATCGCGATTTGTTCGCCTGAATATCTTAAATCTCCGTGGTGCAGGAAAGAGATCGAGTCGTTCTTGAGGCTCCATGACAGAAAGCATGTCCTGCTCGTTTTAGCAGAAGGTGAGCCCCAGAATGCGTTCCCGCCGGAGATCCTCTATGACGACCTCTATAAGATCGGCGCGGACGGCAGGCCGTACTGGACGAAGGTCCCGAGAGAGCCGCTTGCGGCTGACTGCAGAGGCGAGAATCCGAAGGATTTAAATCAAAAGATAGACAAGGCCGTGATGCGCCTTATTGCTGCGATCTTGGGCATCAGGTACGATGACCTGCAGCAGAGGCAAAGGCACGAGCAGTATATTCACACCAGGAACCGCGTGCTGGTTGTTTTCGGGGTTTTGGTAGCATTTTTGGCGCTCTGCATCGGGTTCCTCTTCAGGATCGCGGGGCAGAACGTGGAGATCTTAAAGCAGAACGAGGAGATCGCGCGCCAGAACGAGATCATTACCCAGAAGTATGCGGACACGCTCGCCGCGACATCCGATAATCTCCTGCGCGACGGCAAAAGAATGGACGCTGTCTACGCCGCAAGGCTAGCGCTGTCCGATGAGAATACTGATAACTACAGCGAGCTTGCTACAAAGGCGCTCGTCAACGCGCTCGGAATCTATGATCTGCCGAACACCTTCGGATGCGATAATGACGTCCTGCTGCCGTCCTCTGCGCTTAATGACCTGGTCGTTTCTTCTAATGGCGGATATGCCGCGTTCAAGGATCTCGATCACATCAGATATGTTGTTGATCTGAATTCCGGCGCGACGGTCTTGAGTTTTGAGGAGAACGAATATGAAAGCTTTGTTTTCGACGGCGAAAAGGGATTCGTCTTCAAACGCGGGGACAGTAACTATGCTTACTTCGATCTCGCGACCGGGACCGAGACTGATCTTGGAATAGGCGAAGCGCGTTTTGATTCCAACGCTGAAGGTGACGGATATGTTATCCGCTCCGGTGATAATATCACTCTATATAATGGCAGCAATGTCTTATGGTCTTTCAACTGCCGCGCTGAGGGATTCTCTGAAGCGGAAAGGCTGGAGATCACGGTGACTTTTGTAAACGATACCAACGAGTGCTGGATCATTATCTCAGATTACGATAAGCTGACAACTTCTGCTTTTATAGCCGACATGACGAGCGGCAGTTCACGCCGTATGCTGATCACGGACAATCTGTGCTTCAGTATTGTTACGGACGGAAAGAGCGTTGTCTGGATGCAGCCTGAAGGCGATACCGATGCCCTTTGGATCATGGATGTTAATACCGGCACAAAGAACAACAGGACCATCGGTTATAACTATGAAGCTGCTGTCCTGAATAATGATGTGGTCATCGTATCAGGGACGTATATAACGATGCTTGACAGGTCTCTTAATGAAGTTAACAGGATCGATGCCGATTCTTATATGCATATATTTGTTTCCGGCGACGCGATCTATATGGTGGATTCCACATGCCACCTTTATAAGATCCAAAACGGCTCTTATGAATGCTTTGATACAGTCTCCGATGAGAATGTGTATTCCTGGATGCTGGTGTTCCGCAATGGCAAGCTGTACGCCGCCTTAACTGGAGATAACCATATCTATACTTACTCATTCAGGCAGACCGATTATATGACGGTTACTTCAGGTGAGTATGAAGAATTGACGGCTGATTACTATGATCTGGATTTTATTTATGAGAACCCTGCTGCTTCGGCATTTGTTGATCTTATAATGCAAAACGAGACCGAGTTCCAGCAGAGCAGAATAAGAAGAGTCGATTTTTGTGATAATGCCGATATCGGTCTTGTTCAGTTATATGACGGTGCAGTCCACATTTACGATTCCTCCACCGGTGGGAAGATCAAGACTATCTATTCCATCGAAGGTTCGGTAAACGAATTCTATTATGACCAAAACACCGGATACTATTATCTCAGCTCCTCGAATGTGGATGTGTATGACGAGAATTTTAAGAACATCTACAGCATCCGTAACTGCATACTTTGTGGCATCGAAAAACAGAGCGGCGCCATCGTGGTCTTCGATATGTCGAAAGGCATAGACTATGACAGCTCGTATTACCTGGTCTATCCTGTAACGTACGAGCAGCTCATCACCCTGGCCGATGAATTCCTGGCCGGCTACGAGCCCGACGAGCGGGTGAAGGAGAAGTATAGTCTGGGGTGAGCGGGGGTTGGTTTTCGCGCGCTTGAGCTGAGCCCCCGACATATATTTTTTGGCATTTCGCTGTTTTCGTATGCAGGTGAGGGCAAAAACCGTGCCCAAAACCGCAAAACCTACATATAAATTCGATGAAAAATCGATTTTCGTATGTCGTATCTATCTGAAATTCCCTAAAATCGTACTGGTAGTTCGATTATAGGGATTTTTCTCTTAGATTAAACTTCCTAAAATCGTACTGGTAGTTCGATTATAGGGATTTTTACCCTATGTGTGTCAGGGGATAATCTTGACCAAGAGTGCGCACTGATGTAACTCGCGCTTTATTGATCTTGTGCTTTGAGATACTTTTTTAATTCTATCTTTGCGCGAGTATTGGGACCTGCTAAATGAATGTGCAAGAAAATAAAGAACACAATAAACGAGTAGCCGAACAGCAGCTCAGGATGCGGGTAATCCGGCGCGCAGATCAATACCGATACCGGCAACGCGAATATGATCAGCAGACGGAATAAATAGAGGAGAATGTTTGCGATCCAGCCGCCTGCGCTGAGGTTAATGTGTTTCTTGTATTTGTTTTCGCGCTTGCGAATGAACGTTATCTTTTTATAGCCGTGGGAGCGATGGCTGTCATGCCAGACAGACACAGTAAGGAACTTGGGGTAACGTGTGTTTTCGCTCTTCTCGATGTTGGTAGGATGCTTCTTTCTTACCGCCCACGCAATAAGATCAATGATGAACACAAACAGCTGAGATCCGCCGAAGAGGATCGCCAATGTCAGTAAATTGCCACTCAAATCGTCCATGCAAGCATTATATCATTTAGATTTAATATGCTGCTCCCGAGCAGACGAGCAGATAAACAACGTAAAATATCCGGCGCCAAGTACGATAAGTGCCGTAACCGTGTATAAAAAACAGCCCGCCAAACCGAGCGGTTTAACGGGCTGAAATGCCTTAATTTGTTGCGTTTACTGGCTTAATATTTCCTGTTCAGGATCTGAGTCAAATCAATCGTCTTTCTTCGTTATCTGACCGGGAATGAGATGAGCGGGTCTTACTTTTCTGCGTGAAGTTTTTGGAGCTATAGCTGCTACGAAAAGAAGAAGCGCGCCGCCTATAAGAAGCATGGCGATACAGACGAACGGACTGATGTTTTCGCCGGTCGACGGTATGGACTTTGGCTTATTCTTGATAGTTACCGCGATTTGAGCTTCGCCATCAGCAAATGTGATCTTGATATTGTGACTGCCGGCTGAAAGTGTATCCAGGTATTCCGAATTAAGTGTCAGGATCAGACTGCCGCGGGCTTTCTGATAATACTTGTCGCTGACGGTATTGCCGTCCACGGTAACGTTGTCAAAACTATCAAATGTTGTGTCGTCATCGAAGCTGCGCTTTACGGTAAACACGATGTTTTGTCCGCTTCCCGGAGTATAATTGTCGCCCACTACCGCAACGGTATATACAGGGACTTCGACATAAGTATAAACGTAGGTGGTATCTTTTGTGAAAGCCGTATCCGTATCGGGCGTAACATCCCACGAACCCTGCTTATGGTTTGCTGCGGGCTTTGTTCCGACACCGGGGATCTGGTCAGGCTTAAGCTTCAGAGTGTCACCTTCAAAGCCGGTAAGTACGACTTCGATCGCGTCTTTGCCGCCTTTATCCCATTCGCCGTTTACCACATTGAAAGTAACCTTGCAGCTGATCTTGTTAAGCACGGTCAGAGTGCCCTGTTTATATGTGATCTTGTAATTGGCTGTTACATCGTTGTTTTTGCTGTCCTTGATAACAGCAGCGGAAGGAATGAGCTTACCGTCTTTTTCCGTAATCGTTACAGCTGTCATAGTGTGGTCGCTTAATGCACCGGACAGAACTGCATTACCGGAAGTAAGCTCAGGCGATTCTGTTTCCTTGATCGTCTGGTCATTTGCTTTTACGGTAACGTCTTTTTTCGCGATGGTTACAGTAACACATGTCTTTTGGGAGTTGCTGTGCTTGCTGTCTCCGGCAGCCATGTACCAAACATAATACGTTCCTGCGTCGGTGGCTGTGGGGATGTCGGTGCTCCAGTCTGAAACGGGAGGTTCTTCATCGTTAGTACCCAGAGCATACCGCATTTCACCGTCCTCAGCACCGCCTGCTTTAATAAGTTCCTTGGCTGAACCGTCATAAGTGCGG
>JAFYZR010000087.1 GCA_017557345.1 Paludibacteraceae bacterium
AATTGTCTGTATCTCCCCCGGATCATCAACAATCCAAAGAACATCATGCGGACCCGAACTTGTCACTTTGTCTATCGGACCAAATTGATCTATTATTTCGAAAAAGCTTTTTTTTGCAGACTCCTCGTCGTTCCTTCCTGAAAAGAAGATAATTAACCCAATAACGATAATCGCCAAGCAAAGCGTTGAAACAGCAATTGTTGTTTTTCTTTTCATGACATCACTCCCAAATACTAATGAATATACCACATCCCATAAGGATAAGAACTATAGTATATGGATGACCCGTTGATTACAACATTATTAGAACCAAATGTGTCATTTACATATAATCTGGGAACTCCGTCATATCCAATCAAATAACCATGTACTACATATGCATGCCCCTCATCCTGTTCTAGTCCCGGGAAATTGTTTGTGCTTTCTGTCACAACCGGAATTCCATTATTAATTAGTGTCTGCTTATAACAAATAAAACTTGCTTAAACCCTTGTAAATACTGACTTTCTGAGCGGTTTTTGGTATAATGTAAGTGCATGGAAATATGCGAAAACCACCAAAAACCTTGCACGTCGGAGAGTCGTATGTATAAATTCAATCGAAACCATCAGTTCCATCTGTCAGACTTCAACCAGCCGATCGGGCTCAAGATGAATCCCAAAAACCGCTGGGTAGTCAAAGCAGCTTCAATACCGTGGTTCGATATAGAACAGCGCTATGCCGGATTATTCCCAAGCAATACCGGTGTCCCTGCAAAACCTTTACAGACTGCGCTTGGATCGCTGATCATACAGAAACAGTATGGTTATTCCGACAGAGAACTGGTTGAGCAGATCACTGAGAATCCGTATTACCAGTACTTCATCGGGCTTCCCGGATATCAGGATAAGGCACCCTTTGTACCGTCCCTTCTGGTAGAGTTCAGAAAGCGCCTAACCGAGGACATTCTTGCCGAGATCAACGAGATGATCATTGAATACAACCACCCGGATGATCCAGGCACCGGCAGTTCCAATGGTTCCGATGGAAACTCTGAAAACGGAGATAACCAAGGCACGCTTATTCTTGATGCGACATGCGCACCACAACAGATATCCTATCCTCAGGATGTTAACCTGTTAAATGAGGCCAGAGAGAAACTGGAATCCATCATAGATACGATCTGCTACGAATACAACTGTAGCAAACCGAGGATGTACCGTGAGAACGCACGTAAGGATTATCTCGCACTTGCCAAGTGCCGAAAGCGCTCTGCCAAAAGGATCCGTCAGGCAATCAAAAAGCAGCTACAGTACGTTAAGCGTGATATAAGCTATGTCGACCGTTTCCTTGAATCAGAAGGCATAAGCCTGTCTGCCAAAGATCTTGCTCGGCTGAACGTAATACGCGAACTGTTTGCTCAGCAGGAGTACATGTATAAGAACAACGTCCATAGCGTCAAGGACAGGATCGTCAGCATCAGCCAGCCATATATCCGCCCGATAGTTCGTGGAAAAGCAAAGTCTCCGGTTGAGTTCGGTGCAAAGCTTGATATGAGTATCGATGAACATGGGATGGCACGTCTGGAACGTTTATCCTTCGATGCGTACAACGAGGCCGATGTTCTGATTGGAACGATTGAAAACTATCTGAAGCGCACCGGCCATTATCCTGAGCGAGTGCTGGTCGATCAGATATATCGTAACCGTGTTAACAGAGCCTTCTGTAAGTCTCATGGCATAAGGATCTCCGGTCCCGCACTCGGGCGCCCCAGGAAGCTCACGAACGAGGAACGCAAACAGTCTTATACAGATAATACCGACCGAATTGAAGTTGAGCGCGGATTTAGTCTCGCAAAACGGTGCTTCGGTCTAGGCCTTATCCGCACAAAACTGGATACGACGACCCGTAGTTCAATCGCCTTATCATTGATCGCGATGAACTTGGATAAAATGGCAGGAGGTCTTTTTCTGCCTGAGCGATTTTTACTGTTGGTAATGTATGTTTTGTCGAAAAATCGGCTAAAAAATGGCTCAGAGCACATCTTGTTTTTTGAGATGGCTTATTGAGCAGGCACTAAGTAATTCATTAACCAAACTTAAACTGGTTTGGCTAATATCGGAAAATACGGCAGCCATTATGTATAATCATGTTATGGCATTTA
>JAFYZR010000088.1 GCA_017557345.1 Paludibacteraceae bacterium
CTACATTGGGATAAGCGCCATTATTAAATGACTCGCCCCAATGGCAAGCGCCATTAAAATAGCGATCTTGCGTACCGGTTTCGATACCATGATGATGACCCATTTCGCAGATGTCAATCTCGCCGCATTTCGGCCATACCACGCGGCCTTCTTTCGCTAATTCCTTCAATTGCTTATCTATATCGTCATTATCTCCAAGGTTCTTTGCCAGATTATTTCCAAGCATCCAAAATGCCGGCCAAAGGCCATCTGCCGTGTAAGGAAAAGCAATACGTGCTTCTACTTTTCCATATTCCACCATCACTTTGTCTTGCGTGTTTAGCCGTGCCGATGTACATGGACGATTGCGATAATCCTCACGTTTAGCGCTCAAGACCAGACAACTCTCTCCGGTTACCGGATGCATTTCAATAGAAATATTACGGGGAGTATAATATTGCAATTCTGCATTTCCTCCGCCACGAGCGTTATCTTCCACATTCCAGTAAGCCGAATTCAACGTCTCGCCGTTAAATTCATCTGACCACACTAATTTCCACTCGTTTCTTGCACAAGAGCAGGATACAAAACATAGCGCGCACAACAGATAAAATAGTTTTTTCATATTGCTCTTTTTTTTCTATATAGCTTACGTTATTTGATCGGGGTTTGATCGGTATTATGTCGAGGTTTTATCGGTATCATTACCTTGTCATTACCTTATCATTACCTTATCATTTTATCCGTTGGCCGGTGATAGTGAATATCTGTTCACCGTATTGGATAAACAATTGACCGTTATGCATTATTTTCTTCACCTGATCTTTCGTTTCTAAAACGATCGTTGCCTCCGTTGGTTGTTCTCCCTCAATGGCATCCGAAGGCGATGGGCAAACGAAAGATTGATTGTCATCACCTCGCTGGTAAATACGAATCCAGTCGATATACATCGAACGGGGACCATTTTCAAGAGCTGTAATTTCACTCACATTATATATTCCCGGGAAATTACCACCTACTGCCAGATTCGCAATCACAAAATTAGGTTTGCCAAAAATAATACTACGATCATAGTCCGGATTTGTGTTAGACTGAAGATCTTGACGGAAATAGGCATTATTTTCAGGATGAGATTCCTTATCCATATACATTTCTATATAAGTAGGAGTCCAAATCATGGTCACAATATGGAATGTATCTTCTACGGAATATGGCCAAGTGACCGAATTAGCTTCGCTCCAAACATTTTTCCAATCAGAACCAACATGCATAGCGCCATTAAAATAGCGGTCTTGCTTATTACCGTTAAAGCCGTTTTGATGTCCTAATTCGATGATATCAGTCTCTCCGCATTTAGGCCAACCGACCTGGTCAAAATTATTTCCCATCTGCCAGAAAGCGGGCCATAAGCCATTTGCAGTATTTGGGAATTTTATGCGAGCCTCTATCTTTCCAAAGGTATAATACATTTTACCTTTGCTGTTCACACGGCCGGAGGTACAGCCTTTACCATTATAATCTTCTTTGGTTGACGTAAGAATAAGACAATGTTTGCCCGTAGTTGGTTCTACGCCGACCGACACACCTTTTTCGCAATAATATTGCAATTCATTATTGCCTCCACCTTCTCCATTCACTTCCACATTCCATACATTTCCATCCAGCGAACCATCCGTAAAGTCTTCATTCCAAACAAGTGTATATTCGTCAGGAGCAGAATTTTCTCCCACGACATCCGTACGAGGAGTAGGATCATTCGATAGTTGAACTTCATCAATCAACATCCAGACATTTACAGAAATATCCGTACGATCAACCATAAAGAAGAGAAAATCTGTGCCACGGTTTGCATATTCGGAAATATCGAATACCACATCCTGCCATTGTCCTGCAACAATAGTATTCATAGGCACAAACTCCACAGGAGTCTCTGTATCAAAAATCTTCAGATTAGGTACATTTCCATTGGAACGGTACATATAAGCATGCAGATACTTATATCCCGACTGTGTGTAATTATTTAGGATTGCACCGGCCCAGTTTGCTACACCAACCGCACGCTCTGCGTAAAGAACATGATCAGATAAGTTTATACCTGTCTTATAAGCATTATTTTGAACTTCTGTTAATCCCTCAACGGAACCCCAGCCTTTCGAAACTCCTTCAAAATCATCAACCGTTATCTGTGCGAAAGCAGTCAGACTCGCAAAGCAAAATATGAGAGAAAATATTTTTTTCATTCGCTATTTATCATTTTAATTGGAAGGAACTGAACGAGCAACTTCCGGTGAATAATTTGAGTGTGATTGTATGACAACCGGCCTTGATTGCCGCAGAAACAGATGCACTTATCCATTCTGTAGAACTGCCATTGCGTGGCATATCGATAAAATTGACAGATTCACCATCCACGATTACTTCACAGACAGCATTTGCATAGCCGCAATAACGGATTTCAAATTTAGAAGTTGCCTGTGGCACATATAATTGATACGAAATAGCTTGTCCTTCCGAAAAATTCGTTATCATTAATCCCTGCCTACCTGCCTCTTGAATGGCTATTTCATCCGTAGACGGACGTTGCGACATAGTATTATTGAGAACAGCAGAATATTCGCTTGCAAGGATTGGCCGATTCGCACGAATCCAAACCTCTTTATTCATCGGCGAGAACCAGCAATACGTCTTACCCAATTCGGTTAATGCGGGCGGATAATCATGCGTAAGCAGTTGCATATAAGGTGCTGAGTCTACTTTTGATCCCATGCGCGGAATAAACCATGCATAACGCTCCACTTTCGGGTTTTGCTCAAAGTAATTAAGCACAGAGCACATATAATCCATCTGCGTATTTACGCTTCCTGGAACAGGATCCCATGCGCAGAATTCCGTCATCCAAATGGGTTTGTTATATTTCTCAAATTTCTCAACATAGCCTATCACAGAAGAAGCCGATGCCATATAACAATGGATTGCGATGGCATCCACATCATCGATGGAAACCTGCGGTTGTGCAAAAAACTCATCAAGCCATTTTACCGGATCACTATAACCGGCCAATGTGCCATAGTTCATAGCCGGCGAAACCAATTTGAGGTTCAATTCTTTTGCCAACGCCACAACAGGCGGCCATAATTCAGCAGCCTTTGAGGGAATCATATTAGCCTGATCGGTTAAGTTAGGTTCATTAAATGCCAAGAGATATTTTGTTTTCGGGTGAGCAGCCACAAACGCACGAATCTTATCTGCATCGTAATTGCCATTCCAGCACATCGGACAATAATCCATTTCATTGGCGTCAAACCAAGTAGCTGCATCCTCTAAAGGAGTGTTTCCCCAATTATAATCCCAACTGATATATGGTGAAAGGAGCGGTAAATCCAATAAATTAGTGAAGGAGAATGAGACTCCACGTTTAGCGGATTTAGGCATTTCGTTCACAATAGTGCCTGTTGTTGGCGTAACAGGTTGTTGCTCTTCACATGAAACCAGAATGAATATGGCTGCAACTATGAAACAATAAAGATAATTTTTTCTCATGATGAATAATGTTGTTACTCTCGTTTCGATTCTCTCTCGATTGTGTCTCGTTAGTCTGATTTGGATGGTTTACTCTGCTTCTTTGCGTTGATAAACGCGCACCCAGTCAACAAACATAATTCGCTGTGTATCAAAGATGGCATCATCAATCGAACCACCCATATTTCCACCTATCGCTAGATTGAAGATGATATATTCGGGCTTGTTGAACGGCCAGGTATCGTTGTCATCGATTACTTCTTCCCATACTTCAGCATATTGCACGCCATCCACAGAAAAACGAATAACATCTTTTCCGTCTTTTTCTTCTTGCGCCCACTCAATACCATAAATATGGAAATCGTCCGCCAACGAATAATCAAAGAAATGTGTCTTAGCCCAGTTATTTCCTTTCATGCCGTTCTTTTTTGCAGTATGCAAAGCAAAAGATGCACGAGTGGGCTGTGAACCGATATGCTCGATGATATCAATCTCGCCGCAATTAGGCCAGTTACCGGTAGAACCGAGCATCCAGAAAGCAGGCCATGTTCCTTTTCCGCCCGGGAACTTAATTCGCGCTTCTATACGACCGTATTTGAATTCTTTTTTGCCTTTGGAATGGATTCGCGCAGAGGTATATTTGCATGTATCTTTGTTATTGTTAAAGAGATACAGTTCCTTGCGCGCTTCTATTTCCAGGCAACCGTCTTTTAAGCGGATGTTTTCCGGCCGATTGGAATAATACTGCTTCTCATTATTTCCCCATCCATTTCCGCCGATATTATAGTTCCAGACACTCTCATCCAAAGCCGTTCCGTTGAACTCATCTGACCAAACCATCGTATATTCACCCCAGGCGTGCGTAACTGCCACAGTCGCTGTAACCGATTCCATTGGAGAAGCCAATGTAATAACCGCATTTCCCGGTTTAAGAGCCGTAACAAGACCTGTCTCGTTAACAGAAACCACAGCTGCATCGCTACTTGACCATGTTAAATCCAAAGCATACGTATTACCATATGAAAACTGATGCGTTTCTCCCACTTTCATGGTTACTAATGGCGGAGAAATACGCAATGTTGCGCCATCGGTTCCTGTGACATATACCATACATTCAGCAAACACATTACCCGAACGAGCCGTTACTACCGTTGCTCCGATAGCTTTTGCCGTTATTACACCATGATAAACCTCAGCCACCTCTTCATCGGAAGATGTCCAATCAATATTGGTTGCAGTACCGACTGCTTCAATAGTATAAATATCTCCCACTTTAAGTTGCACCGTATTGGTGGAAAGGGATAAAGTAACAGGCACTTCCGGCTCGCAAGAAACCAAAACCAATAACGCAACAATTGTTGTAAATAAAATAAATACTTTACGCATAATAATTAAATATTAGAGACCATAGGGGAAACCAATCCCCTATAGCCGAAAGATGTGGGTTTACTTATTTTTTATAGAAGTAAACAGCATCGAGGTTGAGTTGCAAACCTGCAGTACCCTCGGTCAAAGCAACGAATACGTTTACACCAGCAGCGACAGGAGTAGCAGCTAAAGCCGAAGCATATTTTGACATTGGGATATCAAACTCAGCCCATGAACCATCACGCTCAAAGTTAGAATAGATCGGTCCATCGTATACTGCTGTTGCGCCAAGAACGAACTTGGTAGCCTCGTTGCCCATGATATAGAAGCAGTGGCTTCCGTTATCCGTAGCCTTGATAGCCATATGGAGGAAATAATCATCCGGATTAGCTACAATAGCAGCACGGAGAGCCTCAGCAGCCTGCCATCCGTTACCATCTGCTGTCAAGCAGAAGCCCATACCAGCCCAACCTTTGGAAGTTACGGTAAGAGCGGTATATCCGTCACTATTGCCATGGAAATTCAATCCTGTAGCTTGACCGCCAGCATAAGTCTCTTCCCATACATAGAGGAATTGATCAACATCATTCGGTTGGAACGAAGCCACCATTTTTGCTTGATTAGCCTCAAGTGTTGTACCATCAAGAATGATCGGCCAGAATTGCGAACCTTTCAGAGATCCACCACCTTGCTCTCCACCTTTTTTCGAAACGAGAACGACACAAGTCTTAGTTTGGCCACCTTTGGTGGTAGCAGTAATAATTGCGTTACCTTCAGCCACAGCGGTAACAACAGCAGTCTTGCCGTCACCGGCAACAGTTGCCACAGCCTCTGCGTTGGAAGTCCAAGTTGCCTCAACAGTTGCAGTAATAGTAGCGGTTGCACCAGCCTCCAATTGAAGCGAAGTCTGGTCGAGAGCCAATGTTGGTTCCTCATCCGGTTTTGGCTCTGGGTCTGGTTTACATGCATTGAAACCTACCAATGTCAGCGCTGCAAGCGCGATTGCAAATAATTTGTTTGCTTTCATAATTGATTTAATTAATTTGTTGGTTAATAAATACCTAGTAAAACTAGTTTGTTAATTATTTTTGTCAATTTAAAATTGATTAATATCCTGGGTTTTGTTCCATAGCCGTCGGATTGAGTTGACGCTCTTCCTGCGGGATTGGGAAAATCTCATGCTTTCCGGCAACGAATTCCTGAATATGATGCTGAGCTTCTTCTGTTTCCGTCAGTTTATACGCATCCATGTGTGCCTTCAGCCCGTTTCCATCCACTCCTTGCCAACGAACGAGATCAAACCAACGGTGACCTTCCATAGCTAACTCGCAACGACGTTCATGGCGAAGTGCCGCATCAGTAGCTGCAGCAATTCCTGCCAATCCTACACGTGCACGCACTTTGTTAATGTATGTCAGAGCAGTTCCTGCATCTCCTTTTCCGAGGCAGGCCTCAGCATACATCAATAGTACATCAGCATAGCGGATCTGCTTGTTATTAAGCGGACCACGGCTGGCGTGAAGACCCCATTTGCCGTAACCTCCACCGATTGCTTCCGGATCACGATACATGCCATACTTGTTATTTACCCAAGTATTTCCCAAGTAGTTTTCATCCGACTGCATTTGATAAGTAGCCACTACATCTGTACTCGGAATAAGAATTGCCACATCACGACGGGGATCATCGGCTTCAAACTCATTGTAGAGGTTTTGCGTCGGATGGTCAAATCCCCAACCGCCACCAATCTCCGAGTTACGGCTACGCATGAGGATTTGAGTGAAACTGCCGGCTGTGAAACCGAAACCTTCACCGTAATCGCCCCAAGCCACTTCTGCATATTGAATTTCAAAGACAGACTCAATGCCGTTCTCACCGGCTACCGTGAAGTTGTCTTCGTAGTTCGGGCACAAGTCATATTCACCGGAAGTGATTATAGAATCGCCCCATGCTTTGGCATCGGCATAGCATTCAGCCGGCGATTTAGTAATACCATATTTCTGCCAGTATGGCGAAGCCATATAAAGGTTCACTTTCATCAACATCGCTTGCGCCGCACCCTTCGTTGCACGACCGAGATCATCTGCAGGATATGCGCTTTTCTTCCAGAGATTAGCATTTGCTAACTCCAAATCTGCCATGATTTGAGAATAAACAGCATCCACCGATGAACGCGGCATGCCCCAATCTTCCGATGAACGCAATACTTGCAGCGGCATAGGAACACCGGCGAAAATACGAACAAGGCGGAAGTAATAATAGGCACGCAGATAATGAATCTCACCCAACAGACGATTCTTCATCTCTGGAGTAAAATCCTCATCAATACCTATTTCCATTTTCTCGATATATTCCAAGGCAAGGTTACAACGGCCTATACCCTGATATTGCGCACGATAAAAATTAAGCAATAAGGTGTTTTGATCCGTTGTACGCCAATTCTCGATATCATAGGCATCCGCCATATCTGTTGTACTGCCACCGCCCTTCAAAGCATCATCGGATGCGATATCTCCAATGAACCATTCGCTGAGATAAGTATTGTTATATTCCCACATCAAAGGCACATAGCAACCCGTTGTGTTTTGAACAGCCGCAGCGGTCGAAGTATAAAAATCCTCCAACAATGTTGTGCCCGGTTCTATCTCCGTCAAGTAATCCTTGCAGCCAGTCAAAAGCAAAGAACAAGGAATAAGGATAATAGATAATGTCTTAACTATATTTGTTTTCATAACTTATTCTCCTTTCTATTAGAAGTTAGCATTCAAACCAAACGTAAATGTACGGCTTTGCGGATAGTTGCCGTAGTCCACGCCGCCACCCACTTCCGGGTCATAACCCTTATACTTTGTGATGGTAAAGAGATTGCTGGCGGTTGCATACAAGCGTAAGCGGCTGCAGCGGAATTTCTGTGTCCATTTAAGCGGGAAAGTATAACCGATTTGCAAGTTCTTCAAACGCAGATAACTACCATCTTCGATGAATCGAGTGGAGTTTTCCGTGTTGGTCGGCGAACCTAACGGGTTAGGAATAGTACCGTTGCGGTTTTCTAACTCGAAATAGTTCACGCCTTTTGCCAACAATGCATTTTGAACGGCCTCTGTGTAACCAACCCATACTTCATCTTTCATGTAATCAGCCAAAGCATAACCGCTTCCATCGCCTTCCAGCATCTGACGCTGAGCATTGTAAATCTTGTTACCGGCTGCTCCTTGGAAGAATAGTTGGATATCTACTCCGTAGAAATCCATTCCGAAGTTCAAGCCATAAGTCAGTTTCGGGAACGGATTACCAATCACCATCTTATCATCTTCATCCAACTTACCGTCTCCGTTCACATCCGTATAGCGCGCATCACCTGCGTGTACGCCAATCGTCGTTTCTGTATAAGTATAAAGTTGCTCCAATGCCTCTTGGTCTGTTTGATAAATACCTTCGTAGTTATATCCCCAGAAGGAATTCAGAGCCATGCCTTCGTCCGTCTTTGTACGATCGCCCCACAAAGGAGAACCACCGTTGAGTTTGGTCAATTCATTATGCAGGAACGATACATTTGCGCCGATATTATAATGAATTTCACCTACTTTATTCTCATGGTTCAAACTAATTTCCACACCTTCATTGAGAATATTACCCACATTTCGCGCCAACGAATAGCGGTTGCCCACTTGCGCAGGAGCGTTAACGTACAGAATAGCATCAACCGTCGAACGATGGAAATAGTCAATCGTTCCGCTCAACATACCATTCCAGAACGCGAAGTCAATACCTGCATCCCATTGTTGGTTAGTCTCCCATTTCCCATTTTCATCCACTAATGTCAGAACGGCTGCACCACCTGTCGCATTGCCCGCATCTTGTTCCGGACCGAGAGGATAACCGTAGAAAACATTAACAGACGAACCCATCGCATATTGGAATGAGTTAGAGTTTATACCGTCATTACCTACTTGACCAAAACCGGCACGAATCTTAATATTATCCAGCCAATCGAGATCAAGGTCACGCATAAATGGTTCTTCGCTCAGACGCCAAGCCAATGCCACAGAAGGGAAGAATCCCCAAGGATTCTTGGTAAACTTGCTCGATGCGTCCGCGCGGAAGTTTGCGGTAATCATATAACGGCTGTCGTAATTATAGAACGCACGGCCAAGGAAGGAAAGACGACGCGTACGGCTTACTCCGTCCGAAGCATAGGTCTGATCTTCCGTCGCACGGCTTAGATACCAGTTACTTGGTATCGGATTGAGGATTTGTGCTCCCGAACCGCCAATGCTGTAATAGTTATATTCCGACCAGGTCTGACCAACCATCACCGAGAAATTATGTTTGCCTATTTCGCGAGCATAGGTAATGGTCGTCTCCTCCAGCAACTGCAAACTGCGAGACATGCTGGAATTGATATAATTCTTGTCCGAAGCGTTATAGCTGGTATAAATATTCGGCCAGCCGAAATTACGGGAACGATGTACCTCGTAATCTGCCGACATCGCGGATCGGATTGTCAATCCTTGTACCGGTGTAATCTCGAAGAACACATCACCTACGGCACGCTCGGTGCGGCTGTTAGGCTCGCTGTTGAAAGCCATCTGATAGGGATTCGTGACATTCTTGAAATTAGAGCCTGCAGAATAATAACCGCTAATATCCTTGCCATTCTTGTTGACAGAACCTTCCGGATAATAAACTGGATCCCAAGGTGCCATTGCCAATGCGCCACTAATCATAGAAGCACCTGCCGATGAACTATTGTTCATCGCATTTCGGCCGTAGGAAGAAACGATTGAGAAATGCTCTCCGATTTTCAACCAATCACGCACTTTATAGTCCGTATTCAGACGCAACGTGAAACGGTTGTAATCGCTACCTACGATCGTACCTTCTTGTCCGAAATAGGATGCAGATAAAGCATAGTGGCCTTTGTCATTTCCGCCGTCGAAAGAAAGGTTGTAGTTATGCATAAAGGCATTCGGGCGGAATACCTCGTCTTGCCAATCCGTTTCTTGATCCTCGTAGGCGAAATTAATTGGATAGTACTCCGAAATCTTCGTCACATCAAGATTGCCCAATTTATACATATTCAGCCACGGACGGAAACCATTTTGCTGGTAGAATGCGATTTCTTCGGCGCCGTTACGCATCGCCTGGATACGAATTTCCGTGTCGGCAAAATCCTTTGCACCAAGCACTTTCATCTTTTTCCAGCGGTTCTGAATGCCCCAATATGCATCAAACGTAATATTCATCTTACCTTCGCCACCAGATTTGGTCGTAATAAGGATGACACCGTTGGCACCACGGCTACCGTAGATTGCTGCAGCTGACGCATCTTTCAAAATCTCCATCGATTTGATATCGGAAGGAGAAAGCCATTTGATATCGCCCGTAATAACGCCATCCACAACATACAACGGGTCATTTTGGCCGGTTGCCGAACCGATACCACGAATACGGATGGTGGCGCCTTCGCCCGGTTGACCGGAATTGGAAGTTACCGTTACACCGGCGGCACGGCCTTGCAACGCTTGATCCAAACCGGCTACTGGAGCTTTGAGCAACTGATCTGCACTCACGCTCGTTACAGCACCTGTCAAATCGCTCTTTTTCATCGTTCCGTAACCGATAGCCACAACTTCTTGCAGTTGCACGTTGTCCGGTTGAAGCGTCACGCGAATGGGACCTGCGTTTGCCACTTTCACTTCTTGCGTTTGATAACCCATGTACGATACTTGAAGCACATCGCCAACTTTGGCTTGTAATTCAAAGTTACCGTCAAAATCTGTGATGGTTCCGTTGGTCGAACCTTTAACCATCACATTGGCGCCAATCACCGGATCCGGTTCGTCGGCTGCCATTACAATACCCGTCACGGTTACGCTCTGAGCCCAAACACCCAGTGCCATCATCGCCATAACGGATAGTAAAATTAATCGATTTTTCATTCTATAGATTGTTTGTATTTTTTGCAAAATGTTCAATTTTTCGGTTCTTCGAGGTCTCATCGGTATTATGTCGAGGTTTTGACCTATGAAAAACCTCTAAAATTCATCCAAAAATGTTCTATTTTACCTCTACTCCCATGATGGTATATTTCTTCTCTCCACGCTTGATAATCACCTGCCCGTCGATCAGTGTTTTTGTACTTTGTGCATCGTCACTTTGTACATTTTCTACCGCCTCATCCGTCTTGCCGTTATCAAAGAAATAAACATTATCGATAAAGAGCGATGTTCCTTCCGGTTTCGCATTCATAAACTTAAATTGGAATATATTATTCCATGCTATGCCTGCTGCCGCATAAACGCTCAAAGGCACATCAACCGAAGTCCATTGACCGGCTGTCAGTTGTGCAGTATAAACGCCTTCTTTGGCCGGACTTCCCGGGCTGATTGGAGTCAGAGAGATAGAACTCATATCATCGCTATAGAAATCTACGTGTAGCGTATTGGTGCCGCTTGCATCAACAACTGGAGCCAATTCCCAACCTAAATAATTCGTGTTATAGAGATAGAATGCATGGTCACCTTCTGCCAATTCTACTGCTTTAGCAACCGTAGCTTGTGCCCAACCGCCAATATTGATTGCCGGACCGCCTGCTATCGCATCAGAGAAAACGGCTACCGCTTTCTTTTCGCCTAATTCCGGTTGCGGCGCTGGAGCAGGAAGAATCGGATGTTCTTTGTCTACATCGGTCTTGAAAATCACTTCTTTGGAATTCTCGGACTCATTGCCTGCTGCATCAATGGCTGTAATGGTCAGTTTGTATTCTGTAGCGGATTCCAGGTTAATCAAGGATATCTTACCTTCAGTTGCGCCTAAAACAACATTAACCTTGTTTGCTTCATCTACCACATGATATCTTCTTACTTTGTAATTGTCTGTTGCTTCAACAACGATAACGGCGCTGTTAAAGGTTTTGCTTTCAAGCGTTGCATTAACCATAACTGGTTTTTCCGTATCATCCGTCGGAGCCCAATCGGAACCAATCACTTTGATATCCTTTATCTTGATTCCATATTGTGAAATAGCCTCTGTGCTCCATACTCGGACATAGCGCACTTTCTTGACATCTGCTTCTGTTTCGTGAAGATACTCCCAGTGAGTAGCTATCGCATCCCAGCCTGCATTAAATACTACGCGCCAGGTCTCTTTATCTGCCGAGAAATCTACATGATATTTCTTGGAACATGCGCCTTCCCAACGGATTGCAATCAACTCAATATCATAGAAATCGCCCAAATCCACCAAAATCCATGCGTCATATTCACGTTCCTCACCTGTATTTTCACTAAATGCGCTCCATTGACTGTCTTCGTTTTCATCAACGGCATTTTTAGGAAGTTGATTTCCAATGGTATCATAACTGCTTACCTCCACTTCTTTATTTAATGCCAAATTGTCACCCGCATAGCCAAAGACTGCGACTTCCTCAGAAATTGCTCTCTCATTTTCGGCTTTGATGGTCGCTTTTCCGGACTGAGAAGGAACGAACTTGCCATTCAGAACCTCACCGGCCTCAGCAGGAGTAACCGTAAATTGCATCTCGCCATCTGCCGTTACATCATATCCGTCAATTCCTTCAACAGTTACAACGGTTCCTTCGCCTACTTTGGCAATATAACTAGCCGTAGCTAGTTTTAATTTCAAACCTTTATCGGTTGCTACATTGACGGTAATTGCATTCTCTGATTCATTTTCACCTCTATCGATAGCAGAAATCACGAATGCGTATTGAGTTGCAAAGTTAAGACCCGTTATTGTGATTTTTCCGTCAACTGCGATTAATTTCACATCAATCTCATTGCCTGCATCGACAACATGATAAAATGCCACTTCTTGGTCATCTGTTGCTTCTACTGCTATCGCAGCACTATTATCCGTCTTACTTTCCAATTCTGCACTTACCATCACAGGTTTTTCTGTATCGGTTGCATCTACCCAATCTACACCAAATACACGCAACTCTTTCAAACGGAAGAAGTTAGCAGACTTAGCCAACGAATGGATACGCACGTACTGGGCATCTGCATTCACAACGATAAATTGTCTTGAGTTGATAGTTATATCTTCTTTAGTTACTACCGTTGTCCATGCTTCATCGTCCGATTCTTGTTCTTCACTCGGAGCATCCATCCGGACTTGTAATATATAGTTAGTGGAACAAGGATCTCCCCAAACAACATCAATTGCTTTGATGGAATATTTGCTGCCTAAATCTACATATGCCCATTCAACGTCAGGTTTTTGGTCCGCATAAGTTACCCATTGGGTATTCACATTGCCATCAACCATCTTACTGGACAACTCTCCCGTATTCCCCGGTTCATAACCGGCTTTTACGGTTTTATTAAGTGCCAAGTTCTCACTCGGAACGCCATAGACTACTATTGATGCGGATACTTCACCGGATTTGGCAGTAATAGTTATCGCGCCTAACTTACTCGGAGTAAAAATGCCATCCTTGATAGTTCCTGCATCTACCGGACTAATTTCATAGGTAATCTCCGCATCCATCGTCCTATTCAATTGGTCTTTTGCTTGTGCCGTTAGTGCCACTTCTTCTCCAATAATAGCAAAATCAACGGCTGCAGTCAAGATGATTCTTGTCAATACAGGATCTGTTGAACATTTTCCACCATAAGTATATTCAAATGTCAGCGTCGGCCATGCGTTACCATCTTTACTCGTTGCATACTCAATGATTTGGTTAGTTACATAAATCTTCGTGCCCAACTCAGGTGCATTTGCAGGATCTTTTAAGCTAAGAATGATTGAATCCTTTTTGTTGGGGCAGGACAAATTAAAATAGGTAGCTGCAGGCTCACGCGTTTCGCCTACTTCAATCTTGTCAATGTTGATTCCATTACCGCGAAAATGAGTGGCATCATCTGCTCCGCCCAAAGTCTCGCTTATGGTAATAATAATTGCACCATTATCGTCCGTTTGCCAAGTAAAAGCAGCCTCGGTGTTAGTTCCTGCTTGGAATATCTCGCCGCAATATTCAGAAACAATAGGATCTGCATAAGCAAACATACTTGCGCATAAAAATGCGGTAAGTAATAAGGATAATTTCTTCATAGCACTAATTTTTAAATTTTATTTGTAAGCATGTGCCGAACCAACGGCACATGCCTGGAGCATCCTTCCGATGAAATGGAAGAAGCGGCATCCGCCTAGAAAGGCTTATTTAATTTTTGCCCCTTGCACATTGTAGCGAACACCATTCTTAATGATAATCAGTTGGCCATTCTCCAAAACCTTGATAGCCTTTGCACTTACTTCTGTATTGTCAACAGCAGTCAACACTGCCTGAGTTGTATAGAAATATGCATTTCCTACCCATATAGTAAGATTTGCTGCATTGTCTATCTTTACTTGATATACATTGGTCCAGTTTGTTACATTCGCAAATTGGTTCTCTGCAAGAGTGAGATCAATGCTATTCCACTGTTGTCCAACTAGATTAACTGCTTCTCCGAACTCTGGTTCGTTGCCCGTATCTTCGGCATTACGGCAGATAGGAACGATGCGTAACGAAGCATCGTCAGCAATCCAAATATCATAGTGCAATTTCTCCATCTGCGTGCAATCGAAACTAAAATCAACCATACCGAAATAGCCACCACCATTGAGTATATATTTCTTACCAAACTCAGAATCTTCCACTTGTGTTCCGCTTCCCCACTCGCCAAATCCGCAATTAGCTTCATATGTTGGACTATAGATTGCCTTCACTTGCGCTGCAGGCAATGTTGGAGCAGTTGCTGCGACTTCCGGAGCGAATAAGTGGGCATCTGTCGTTACCTCAACAAGAATATTATTCTCTGATTCATTGTTTGCTGCATCCAACGCTGTAACGGTCAAATTGTATGCGGTTGAAGCAGTAAGACCTGTCACAGTGATTTTTCCTTCTGCTGGAATACATTTAACATCAATCTCATTAGTTGCGTCTACTACGTGATATTTTGCTACTGCTACATTATCTGTTGCAGAAACGCTAATCACCGCACTATTCCATGTCTTGCTATCCAAAGCAGCTGAAACCATTACGGGTTTCTCAGTGTCATCTACATCTACCCATTCTGTACCAAATACCCGCACTTCTTTCAAACGAAGGAAATTGGCCGATCTAGCGAGTGAGTGTATACGAACATAACGACCGGCTACTGCCGCAAAAGAAACAAATTGCTCGCTATTGACTGAAACTCCCGTTTGTGTAGAAATAGTTTCCCACGCATCATCATCAGCTTTGTCCTCATCGCCGGGAGCATCATCTCGTACTTGGAGAATATATTGTGTTGAACTTGGTTCTCCCCATACTACATCAATTCCTTCTATTGTATATTTTGCGCCCAAATCAACATACCACCACTCTTTGGATACATCTTGATCTGCATAAGTTACCCATGCGGTACTTACATCACCATCATTAGCCTTGCCAAATCCTTCTGCCGGGTTATTGTCGTAATAGCCGCCTTCGCAATCTTTGTTGAGTGCAAGATTCGTATTATCAGTCAAAGCATATATTTCAATCGAAGCGCTAACTAATCCCGATGTAGCCGTGATTGTTGCTGTACCCTTCTTCGCTGGAGTAAAAACGCCTTCTACAAGGCTACCGGCATCTGCAGGAGTTACTGTAAAATTGATTTCTACATCCATAGTCTTATTCATCTGATCTTTAGCCTTCGCGGTTATAGCGACACCTTCGCCAACTTTCGCAAAAGGGGAAGCTGCGGTCAAGTCAATTTTTGTCAGTTCAGGCACAATTAAGCACTTGCTGCCATACGTATATTCAAATGTAAGGTATGGCCATGCATTTCCATCCTTACTCGTCGCATACTCGATGATTTGGTTGGTTACATAAATCTTCGTGCCAACTGCAGGGGCATTGGCCGGATCGGTCAGAGTAAGAGTTAGAGTCGATTGACCTGCGATATTTCCCGGATGGGTGAAATAGGTGGTAATAGGATCATGATCCTCTCCAATTGTAAACTTGTCTGCATTTATACCATTTGCACGGAAATGGGTAGCATCATCTGCGCCACCTAATGTTTCGCTAATAGTGATAACCACCGATCCTTCTGCGTTAGTTTCCCAAGTGAAAGCTGCTTCTGCGTTAGTTCCTGCTTGGAAGATTTCACCGCAATATTCAGATGCAAGATCTTCAGCTCCCTTATCATTATAAATGATAAAACCACGAAGCACAGTGCCTCCGGCATTTTTGAAATAAATTTCGTTGTTTTTCTTTGTCAGCGATGAGATTTTAATCCAAACGCCTGCACCTGCATCTGTGATTGCTTCGCAACCTATAATGCCTGTTTCACGATCAAAGTCTGCTTGACCAACATTTACAAAGATAACATCAAAGCCATCTTTGCTCTGGATATTGACAACCTCCATAGGAGCTGTCACTCCATCAATGGCAAACCATTTAAATTGGTTTGCGTAAGTAGCATTCCCTTCCAGCCATGTATCTTCAGCTGTTGCGAATGCCATCATACTTGCGCATAAAAGCGCGAAAAGAAAAGATAATTTTTTCATTGCATTAATTGTTTTGGGGTTATTAAAAAGAGTTAACAAAACGAGTAAGCATACGCCGAACCAACGGCGTATGCCCTATAAGTCACATTATTTGATTTCTTGACCTGCTACATTGTAGCGGATACCATTCTTAATGATAATCAGTTGACCATTCTCAACTACTTTTACAGCCTTTGTGCTTGCAGCAACATTGTCTACTGCTGTAGCATCTGTATCCACGAAGAGTACGTTCTGAACGAAGATCGAACCTGCCATGAGTTGGCAGTCATAGAAACCAATCTGCTCGCAGTTGTTCTTCGTGTTGCCCTTGATGTCAAGAACGATGTGGTTCCATTGACCAGCAACGAGGTTGTATATAGTAGCAGCTTCACCTACACCAATCACTTGGATCTTAATAGCAGCACCTTCAGCGACAGCATATACATCCATCTCGAGTGCATCGTAAGCGGTGATGTCTGTAGCAGCAAATGCAAAACCAAAGCAAGCACCTGCAGGAGTAGCACTAGTCGACTCAATGCAAAGTGCCTTGTTAGAAGCGGCCAAAAAACCTTCGGTGACGCTCGGCATACTCCACCAGTCCTGCAATCCAAAAGCTTTGTCCGTATAAACATTCGAGAAGAGAGAAAGTACATTCTTTTGTGCATATGTTGGAGCATCAGCTGGTGCTGGCGCGGCAAGTGTCTTTGCAGATACAGCAATTGGAGATGCAGCATTTCCACTCTCATCTTTTGCAACTACCGATAAATTATAGTTGGTATTAGGTGTCAAACCCTTAACTGTAACGATTGCATCTGCACCTGAAGCACCCGCACCATCAGCAACGACTTCTGTGCCATTGAGAACTTCATATTTTACTGCGCCCGAAGCATCCGTTGCTTTTACCTTAACATTTACACTGAAGTAAGAAGCAGATTCAAGAGTTGCCGTGAAAGCGGTTGGTGCTTCAGTATCAGCAGCGGGAGCAACTGTTGTGTAGAAATAAACATTATTCAACCAGAAAGTCAGATTTTTTGCATTGTCAATCTTAATTTGGATTACATTTGCCCAATTGCTAACACCTTCAAACTCAGAGAGTGCTATCTCAATGCTATTCCATTGACCACCCGTCAAGTTTTTAGTAACACCAACCTCTGGACCACCATGAATAGGAACAACACGAATAGAAGCTGCAGCTGCAATCCATACATCGAGGTGAAGCTTTTGCATACTTGAACAATTCATACCACTAGCAAATTCAAGGCCGAAATAGCCCAAATCGGTGGTAACGAACTTTTTACCATAAGTTTCTTGGGTGTAAGCTGTTCCACTACCCCACTCGCCAAAGTTGCAATCTGCCCCATATGTGGCAGAATAAACAGCTTTTACTTGATTTGCCGGCCATGTTGGAGCAGTTGGAGCCGCTGTCGGATCAGCAAATACCATTACATTTGCGCACATAAGTGCAACGAATAAGAATACTTTTTTCATAACTTTAAATTTTAAGTTGTATATTTAAAATATTTTTTGTATCTTTGCACCCGATTTAACATCTAAGTATGGATTAAGGCCGAGTTTAGGATGGTTTTAAAACCGTAATTAACGTTCCGTCCCCATACTTTATACATCCAAAAACTGGATAGTTCA
>JAFYZR010000089.1 GCA_017557345.1 Paludibacteraceae bacterium
AAACAGAAAACAGAAAACTTATGAAAACCCTATATTTATTCCTTTTTATGCTTGTTCAGCAAGCTACCTCAGTTGCTGGACAATTATTACTCAAAATGGGTATGGCGGCAGAAAGTCCTTTCTCTTGGACTTGGCGCAATGTGGGCCATTTATTCGCCAATCTGTATTTGCAGAGTGGCTTATGGTTACTTATTGGAGCAAACGTCTTCTGGCTTTGGCTGCTCAATAAATATGCTTTCTCGCTCGTCTATCCGCTAACAAGTCTTGGATTTGTCTTCAGTGTGATTTCCGGTATGATTGTTTTCCACGAGCATGTAGCCCCCATCCATTGGTTGGGAGTTCTGTTAATCATGGCCGGCTGTTTCTGTATAGCGAGAGTAGGTTAGCGCGCGAAGTAATTATTCCGCAATAGTTTATCTGATAAAGCATACGCGTCGTCTTCTGAGATGACGCGTTTTTGTGTTTCGTCCAGCAAATTGATTCCGAATCCCTTCCAGCGATAATCGCTTGCGCCTACAAGACTACGATAGGTCGGATAGATATCCATTTGGTACGCATCCTTTGTATAACGCGGATTGCCGCTAATCTTTGGCGAATAGATAATCAACGGCAAACAATCATCCATAGGCGTCAGTTCCATTAGATGTTTGTCGGCATATCGCTGCATCTGTCGGCGTTTCTCATAGTGCAATATTCGATGATCGCCCGTGATGACAATGGTATAGTTTTGCAAGACTGTATCGGTCTCTATCTTACGGATAAAAACACCCAAACCATCGTCCAAAGCGTTAAATCCGCGAATAAAATGGTGCATCACCCAGGACATTGATTGAGGCAGCGGCAGATCGCTGTATTTCTCGTTCACGAACGGAGCATGAGTCGATTGCGTAATACACTGGATATAATGATGCCCCTCATCCACCAAACTATCTAACTTCCGGAAAAGAATGGTATCTATATCACTGTAGCAGATTGTCGAGTCGTAGCCGTAAGCGGGTGACATCTTCGTCTGGTTCCAAACGCATGTGTCGTGCGGTAAGAGACAAATAGGCGTTTCCGGCGTTAACTTCATGATAGCAGGATAGTTATCCCGCCAATAATGCAAACAGGTTCCGCCTGCCGTGATAGGTAATAACCCCGTATTGACAAGCATCTGACCATCTGCTGATGGCGCACCGACAATCTGTGTGTGGATGCGATTGGCATAGAAAACATGGTCATTATTGGTCAATCGATATAGATTAGGCATTATTTCCGGCGTTACTACCCAGTTCTCCAAACTCTCCAGCAATACAATAATCAGCGGACTGTCCAGTTGTACGGAATCTTTGCCGCTGTCCAAACGCTCCATCATTGAAAAATCCTCTTCCGTCATCGGACGAACAGGCTGAATGCCGTTAATCATCAAACGATAGTCTGCTACGATATAATACGGTGCATAGAGAATAGAAGTCGAAGCCACCGTCTGCGGGAAATTCTGTCCGTATACATGAGTCCGCCGTTCATACACCAGCGGTAACAGGCCTAATACGCAGCAACTCAGCCAAGCTGCCCAACTGCGTTCACTCTTCTTTGTGTAGAGAAAGATAAGACAGAACAAGGCCGTCAGACCATAAAAAAGCAAGTCGATACCCCATTCGATATAAATGAGCACCGACCAGAAATAGCCATGCAGATTGCCGGCCATGTTAAATGCCTCGCCGTCCAAGAGAATATGGTTGTTACGCATGTAAACAAGGTTCGCGATAAACCATGTATCCAATACTACCGACAGCAGAATAAGCCATCGCTTGTCGCGTAACAGGAATGTGAAAGATGCAAAGAAAACAGCTGCACCTAACTTAAAAACCATACTCAGCCATGTCGGTTCAAACGACCACTCGCGGAATGCAAAATGGTCAAACAGCAACGTTTTGCCGAAAACCATCGCGGCAAACAGACCGAATACTATCCAATTCTTTTTCATCTCCATCTGTATCCAATATTCAAACTAATCGACTGCGGATAAATCAGCGCATCCGCTACTTCCGTTCCCTTCATCTCACGGTAGAAACCCGCGATATCCGATAAACTGATTTTATAGGTCGCATTGATGAACATGCCAAAAAAGCACTCATAACCCACCAGCGCGCATACGCCGAAATGATTGTTATGCAAGCTATAAAGACGGCTGTAGTCATAATTGTCCTCCGCCAAAACTCGTTGCGGCTGACCGCTTACCGTTGCCGGGGCTTCGTCTAAATTCTGATATTTATCCGCTACATTCGAGGCAAACGTGAAATGGGTAAACAATCCGCCGCCGAATTGAATATAACCGCTCTCCAAAGAACCGAAACGACCTAAGAAATAAATCGGTATCTCTGCACCGAAAGACCATAAATGATTGGTGGTATCGGTTGCTGCAAAATAGTTCTGATGGGCGGTAAAAATAACTTGCGGCTGCACGGCAAAATGTTTGGTTACATAGAAATCCAGAAAACCGCCCAATTCTGCTCCTACGCGCATGTACGAACTCATCGTATGGTGGTCACGCGTGATGATGAAATTGCTTGTGTTAACACCCGCGAAAAGACCACCGGAAACGATTCTCGGCAGGTTCTCCTGGTCCAAGGAGTCCATCTTGTGTTCCGTGTTGAAATCCTCCAGACGAGCTTTCGCCTCGTCCATCTTCATTTGCATATCCGTGGTCTGAATCTGGGCTTTTGTTGAGTAAGGAATAAGGAGCAAGCCCAACAGACATATTTGTATCAATCGTTTCATCATAGTGCAAATCTAACAGTTATTTTTACGCCGTTACGTCCCCACGCTCCGATACGGCGGCGGCCATGAATCATTTGCGGACTTCCGTCTTCATTCAAAACCGGCCGATAGAACGTAGGATGCTCGGGATCGGGTTCCATTTTCTGTATCATGTATGGCAACTCGTAGTCGTTATATGTTATACGGCGGATATAGTCGATACGGATGAATTTGAAGATGTTCTCAAATCCAGCCGTTACCTCCATATACGGCAGTTTGCCGATAGGCGAAGAAGTGCGATAACCGTCTTTAATATAGCCGTCATGATCAAACGCGTTCTCTACGATGCCGTTTTCCCAAGGCGTATGCGGGAAATCGTACAGACCTGTTCCCGTTTCCAGATAAGGATTGTTTTTCTTGCTCAAACCGCCGTAGATACCGCTGAACGATACCACGCCGCGCAACTTCAGCTTGTTGATGCCCGGGATGCGGTTTAATATCCAGCCTTTGAAGAAATACGTGGCATACAGCGCAACATACTCATCCATCATAAACTCCATCGGTTTCATCAGGTTAAACGCACGATTGGCCAGGAAGATACTCGTACTGCTCTGCGGGATATAAATCTTCGTGAACGGCACTTTCTGCCATACCATGCCTGTCTGCACGCGCAGATCCAGGTGACCGAAAGCCGAGAACCAGAAGCGCTTGTCGAACAGGAATTCCGAACGGTTGTAGAAGAACCCGTCTCCTCCGTTCTGCCGGTCATCCAGATAGCCGATATAATGCGTCAGTTTGAATGTCGGCGCGTCTTTGTCAATCGCAAACGGGCTCTCGATGCCCATACGGTCGATATAGATACGGCTGCCCGGCGAATATTGCAGTTCCAGCATACCTTCGTAGTTACGGTACGAACCGATATCCGTCATCGTGCTTCTCCATGTCGAATCGCTGTTCATTGTCCAGTCCATACGGTTATATTTGAGAACGCCTGCCGCTTCATTGTTACTGAAGTCAAAACTCGTCTTAATCGAGAACTTATTCCGCCATTCCTTCATATACTCCGCTTTGGCATGGAAGACATACTGATAGAAACCCATTGTCGGCTTGCTCGTCGGGATGGACATCAGAATATGGTCACGGCGTATCACATCGGTCAATTGTCCGGGTTCTTCTACGTCATACTGACCCGTCACCTGAATATGATGACGAATACCGTCGTATGGTTGACTGCGGTGCTTGTCGAATGTGTAAACCAGTGTCGCGCTGTATTTCGGACGTAAGTCCGTCGTACCGAAAGCCGTGTAGCCGCGGAAGAAGAACTGAGGATGCAGTTTCGCCGTACTCGTCCCGCCTATACGCACACGAACGCCCTCTAACATATTCCAGCTCACAAACTGATAAATCGGACCGAAGTCGAACTTGCTGTCGTCCAAATCACGGGCAGGCGTAGTAGCGATAAACTCGGATGTCACGGCGTTGGCAAAAGCAATCAACGACGCCATTTTCGGGTTCTCTGTCACTTCTTTCACTAGGTCATACACCGAATTCTCATACCATGTCAGCGGTTCCGGACGCAAACTCTCCCATGCTTTGGCGCCCAAACGAACGGCCGTTGAGTCATTCGTCTCCACTTCATCCGCTGCCAGAGCAGAGAAAGTCTCTTTTGGAATAGGCGTCTCCAAATCCCAACCGGTGTAAATCTTCGTCTGACGTGCCAGGATACCTTTCGTGTTGTTCATCACGTAGAACTTAGTGTATGTCGTCGTGCGGTCCGGTGCCCATAGCCCGTTCTCCAACTGGCGGTAACTATGCTCGACCGAGTAGTTGCTCACGAAATTCAGGTTGATATCCGGCGGCACATTGATAGAATATTTCTTGAGGCGGTACGTGCTGTCATTCACGATATACAGGTGACCCGTAAAACCGTAACTCTCCGAGTTAACCGGCACAAACGCTAGATCGATACACGGATAGCCGTCCACCAATATGGTATCCATGATGTAATACTGATAGAAGGTCACAGCCAGTGTCGAAGACAACGGCGATACAAAGCGGTTGAACAGCAGGTTCATGCTGTTGTCGTTGATATCTATGTCGCGGAAGATAGCGTTTATATTCTCTTGGAATGAACCTTGGGACAGCAGGTCTTCTACACCGAAGATACGCTTTTTCTGCAGCACTTTCTTCTCGCGGTGAGGCTTACGCTGGTAATACTCATCATTGATATGCTCACGGATAGAGATGGTGATATTCGGATACACGCCCGTGGTATCGATATATTTCTGCACGAACTTGAAATTCCGCCAGAAAGGCTTGTCCCAGTTTACCTGCACGTTATCCCATGAGAACGACATACGCGAATAGCTCTCCGCCGTATATTGGTCCACCGTCTTGACGTTGAAGGAATCCTTGTGTGCGATGACGTTCTTTATCAGTTCCACGGCCGGATTGCCTTTGCGCTTGTATTCCCGTTTGCGGTGCTTCGGCGTCACCACGATATCTTGCAGACCGTACACATCCGGCTTCATCTTCACTTTCACGTCCTTACGGCTCTGTCCCTTACGCAGCGTCAAAATCTCCGTCTTATAGCCCAGCATCTGTATCTGCAGACTGGTGTAACCTGCGCTGTTACTGATGGAGAAATGGCCGTCTAAGTCGGATGTCGTTCCTATCTCGGATGGCACAACACCCTTGTCGGTAGTCGATTTGAGGAAGAAGATCTGAGCAAAAGGCAGACTCTCACCCGTATCACTATCCACAACAACGCCCGATATGCTCGTGCGTTGTGATGCCTCCTGTGCCATCGCCGTCACAGCCATACACAAGATAAATACTATATTGATAAATCTTTTTCCTCTAATCACTAATTCACTAACTCGCTAATTCGCTTTCTACTCTTGCTCACGCAAACTCTGCTCGTGTATGATTTCCCAAATCTTGAGCATAAAATCTCTTGACTCTTGACTCTCGTCTCTCGACTTTATTCTTTCCACTATTTCCCGGTACCGCTCGGGTTGCAGCGGCGTCATGTTATGCGCTTTCTTCCATGCACCGATACGGCGGCTTACGTCCATACGTTTGGCGATAGTATCCCATAACTGCTCATCCAACTCATCTATCTCCGCCCGCAACCAGTTCAGTTCGGTATCTTTCCCATCTCCAATTTCCAATTTCCAATCTTCAATATCCGCAGGCTTTATTTGCTGCTTGGCATCAGATAGAGCCTTGGCCGGATTATAATGCACTTCCACCATTGCGCCGTCCAGACCTAACTCTGCCACTTTCTTCATCAGTTCCGGCACTTTTGCTGCATCGCCGCTCATGTGACTGGGATCCAACAGCATTGGTATATCCGGACGAGCCAAGCGCACTTGATGCGCCATGAACCAGCACGGCTGATGATTACAGCCCCGATGAACAGCTATCACAGGAATACCGGTCTTCTCCAGTCGCTCTATATTCCCCAGCCATAAATCGCCATCCGCATTCACCGGATTCTTGATAATGATGCCTTTTAATCCACTAATCCCTAATTCGCTAATCGCAAATCCAATTGCGTCAGCAATCGCTTGTACCACAATCGGCGTGGCAGACGACCTTGCGCCTATCCATAAGTAATCGATGCCTGCCTCCAAGGCCAAACGCACATGCTCCGGACTAGCCACCTCCGTTGCTACGGGGATGCCGAAACGCTCTTTCACTTCCTGCAGCCATGCTAAGCCTTCCGCGCCTGCGCCCTGAAAACTATGCGGACTCGTACGCGGTTTCCACACGCCCGCGCGATAGATAAAAGGAAACTTGCACGCCATTAACTCGCGTGCAGTCTCAATCACCTGTTCACGACTTTCCGCCGAACAGGGTCCTAATATATTCACTAATTCGCTAATTCGCTAATTCACTAATTCGCTAATTC
>JAFYZR010000090.1 GCA_017557345.1 Paludibacteraceae bacterium
CTGTCGCTAGCGTGCATCCTGAGCCAGGATCAAACTCTTCGTTGTAAAAAGAAATTATAAGATAGCTCAGAATAACCGATTTATTAAAGTGTAATTTAACGGGAACCATATTTCTCAGATTGCTCTGAGTTTGTACTCTTGGATATTCTGCCATTAGAATCCGCAGCCATACCCAAGATCAGTTCTTGTACTACACTAATTGTATCAATCTTTCAATTGCTTTCGTTCTCTTAGGCGCAAAAAAATTAGGACCTTCATGGAAGATTCTGAATTTTTAATACCCGTCTTGGGAGAAAATCGAAATACACTTATTTCTCAAAAGCGAGTGCAAAGGTACTGCTTTTTTTTGATATGACCAAATATTTTTACAAAAAAAATACAAAAAAAATGCATTTTCTTTATAACTGACTGATTTTCAGCGAAATAAAAATTAACTATTTTTAGGGTATTCGGGGCTATTTATGCTATTTCCGGCAAAAAGCACGCATTTGGCTATTTCTAGCCCTATTTATCATATGCGTGTATATATATTAAGGAACGCGCACGCGCGCGCGCGAGAAAAAGCGCAGAAAAACCTTATTTTTCTTGCATATGTCGAAAAAAAGCAGTACTTTTGCACGCATTTTGTATATTCGGCGGAGTATGCCGAAACGGAAAGCATAAATTATGATAGAATATATAAAAGGAAAACTGGCAGAATTGGAGCCGATGCAAGCCGTAGTAGAGGCAGCAGGCATCGGTTATGACATTGCTATCACATTACCCACCTACTCAGCGTTGGTAGGACAAGAAGAAAAAGAAGTCAAGTTATTCATCACCGAAGTGATTCGTGAGGATACCCATGAGTTATACGGTTTTGTAGAACGCGCCGAAAGGCAACTTTTCGAACTGCTGATGACGGTAAGCGGCGTTGGTGCCGCTACAGCGCGGATGATCATGAGTGCTTTCTCCGCAGAGGAATTGCGCATGTTGATTGCTACCGGCAACTCCAAAGGTATGGCGAAAGTGAAAGGTTTAGGGCCGAAAACGGCGCAACGAATCATTGTGGACCTCAAAGACAAGGCCTTGAAACTTGACTTGGGCGGCGATCCAACGGAATTGCCGATGCTCGATGTAGAAGTGGACAGCGGCGTAAAAGCCGAGGCCGTGAGTGCATTGACAATGTTAGGTTTTGCAGCCGCAGCCAGCGTAAAAGCAGTGGATAAGATATTAAAAGGCGATGCGACACTCAAAGTAGAAGCCGTCATTCGCGAGGCGCTGAAAATGCTATAAGAGCCATATTGCTTAAGCGGACAGCCTACATATTATTGTTATTGTTAATCCTACTGCCTTTGACGGCGGGAGGCCTTTTTGCGCAGAATAACGGACAGACTAATAAGCCCAAAACACTGAAAGAATTAGTCGCTGAAGAAAAAGCCGCCAAAGAGAAAGCAAAGAAGGAAAAGGAAGAACGAGAGGCGGCAGATAGAAATCGAACCACTACGAATACAGAAAGCCGGTCTCCGGAAGAAGCGGCAGACTATGTGACAGAAACGGATAGTGCCATCTGGGCTCCAACGAGAGTGAAACAACTCGGCGCACAGAACTACGGCGAGTTGACACAGCCGCAAAGCAGTTTAGACCTTCACGACCCGGGCAATATCAGTACCACCGTTGAATACCAGCCCGAAAACGGCACGTATATCATCCGCACGAAGATGGGCGACACCGATATCACAACGCCGTATATGCTGACGCAAGACGAGTATAACAAATACGCGGAGCGTCAGATCATGCATCAATACTGGCAGCAAAAAATCGGTGAGGTAGAGCATAACAATGAGAAGAAATTCGACATCACCGATATGAAGTTCAACATCGGTCCGGCAGATAAAGTGTTCGGTCCCGGTGGCGTTCAACTGAAGATGCAGGGAAGTGCGGAGTTGCTTTTCGGTTTTAAGCATCAATATATTGCCAACCCATCCCTTACTCAACGCGCGCGCAATAACAACATCTTCGATTTCGACGAGAAAATCCAGGCAAGTATTCAAGGCAAAGTAGGACAGAAACTGAACTTTAACATGTCCTACAACACGGAGGCATCGTTCTCCTTTGACCAGCAGAACCTCAAACTGAATTACAAAGGCGAAGAGGACGATATTATTCAAAGTATCGAAGCGGGTAACGTGACGATGGATCTGCCCAGTTCACTTATTCGCGGCAGCAAGGCCTTGTTCGGTATTAAGACGAACTTGAAGTTCGGCAAACTGAAGATTCAGGCGTTAATAAGTCAGCAGAACAGTGAGGCACAGACGGTTAGCAGTAAAGGCGGCGCACAAATGACACGCTTTGACATCAGCGGAGACACATACGATGAAAACCGCCATTTCTTCTTAAGTCATTTCTTCCGTGATCATTACGAAGAAGCCATGGCTACCGTGCCTTATATTGCTTCAGGCGTTCAGATCAATAAGATTGAGGTATGGATAACCAATAAACGTACCAATTTTGAGCAGGCCCGTAACTTAGTGGCTTTCGCGGATCTGGGAGAAAACAGCAATCATACCTTGAATGATTCATGGGGCGGCACTCCTACCGGCGCACCGGATAACAATGCCAACAGTTTGTATGCTACGATTCGCGAGACCGATTTCCGAAACCTTCAGACGACCAGTTCTGCTCTTGAAGGGCTGAATGGCATGGAAGGCGGTGTAGATTTTGACAAAGTTGAGTCGGCACGCCTATTGAACAGTAGCGAATATACACTGAATAGTGCTTTAGGTTATATCTCGCTTAAAGCAGCTCTAAACCAGGACGAAGTATTAGCCGTAGCCTACGAATACACCTATAACGGACAGGTTTATCAAGTGGGTGAATTCTCCACGGATGGAAGTGAAGAGTTACGTGCCCCGAATTGCTTGGCTTTGAAGATGCTGAAAGGTACTGCTAATGCACCGACAGGCAAAAAAGGGCATGGCACATGGGATTTGATGATGAAAAACATCTATTCGCTTGGCGCCACCAGTATTCAGCAGGATAAGTTCGAGCTATACGTCACCTATCGTAATGATTCCGTCGGAACAGATGTGCAATATCTGAACGAGGGTCCGATTAGCGGTAAGCAGTTAATCCGTGTAATGAATCTCGACCGCTTGGATCAGAAAAACAATGCCAGCCCTGACGGACGATTCGATTTCATCGAAGGACTAACCATCTATTCCAGCAACGGTAAGATCATCTTCCCTGTTCTGGAGCCGTTTGGCGAACACCTGGCAACGATGTTAGGCGATGAAAATCTGGCAAAGAAATACTGTTTCCCGGAACTATATGACTCAACGCTTATCGTAGCGCAAGAGTTGAGCGAGAAGAATAAATTCCACCTGACCGGCAAATACAAAGGTACCAATGGAAGTGAGATTCGTTTGGGAGCGATGAATGTGCCTCGAGGGAGTGTAACGGTAACCGCCGGCGGCGCTACGCTGATTGAGAACGTCGATTATACCGTTGACTACACGATGGGAACAGTTACCATCCTTAACACTTCTATTCTGGAGTCCGGCACAAACGTAGATGTGAAGCTTGAAAACCAGAGTACCTTCTCTATGCAGCGCAAGTCATTATTCGGAACGCACTTAGAGTACGAATTCACGAAAGATCTGGTAGTCGGTGGAACGATTATGCACTTGCGTGAACGCCCGTTGACGACGAAAGTAAACACAGGTTCCGAGCCACTTGCCAATACTATTTGGGGTCTTAACGGCAGTTGGAAAACCGAAATGCAATGGTTGACGAATGCTATCGATAAGATTCCATGGATCAATGCCACAGCTCCTTCTACATTCCAGATAAATGCAGAGTTCGCGCACCTGATTCCGGGGCACACCAACGATGTAGGTAAAGTAGGAACAGCATATATTGATGATTTCGAGAGCACAACGACGAATATCGATGTGCATTATCCGAGTTATTGGTTCTTAGCTTCCACACCTACCGTTTTCGATGAATCAAAAGACATCAACCTGCCGAGTTACAACAAGAACCGTGCTTTGCTGGCATGGTATGCCGTAGATCCTATTTTCGGTTATCCTCAGACGAACACTCCTGCCCATATCAAAAATGATTTGGCGGCATTGAGTGACCACCGCACACGTATCGTTTATCAGGACGAGATCTATCCTAACCGCCAAGAAGCCAGCAATGTAGATACCAAATTAGCCATCTTGAACCTGGCATATTATCCAACCGAACGCGGTCAATACAATATCAGCGCGAGTGAAGTGAACAGCGAAGGTCGCTTGACAAATCCGAAGCAACGCTGGGCCGGTATCATGCGTCGTTTGGACAATACGGATTTTGAACGTGCCAACATCGAATATATTCAGTTCTGGTTGATGGATCCTGCATTGACCAACCCTGATGGCTATGAAGGAGAATTGGTATTCAACTTAGGTGATGTAAGCGAAGATATTCTCCGTGACGGCAAGAAAGCCTTTGAGCACGGTTTGCCAGTGAGTGCTGCAGACCAAGGACGTATCGACTCCACTATTTGGGGATACGTGCCAAGAACGACAAGTACCGTAGTCGCATTCAGCAACGAGACCGGTGCTCGTGCAATGCAGGATGTGGGTTTGAACGGATTGAATAGCGAGCAAGAGAAAAACTGGCCGGCCTACAAACAATATCTGACAGACTTACAGAACCGCGTTTCTGCGGATGTTTGGAATGCATGGGGAAACGACCGATTCTCTCCGCGTAATGACCCTGCGGGTGATAATTTCCATTACTACCGAGGCACAGATTATGATGAAGAGGAAGTTTCTACTCTCGATCGATACAAACACTTCAACGGAACGGAAGGCAACTCGCCGGCCACAGAGCAACAAAGCGAGAGTTATGGAACTGCATCAACATTGACTCCGGATGTGGAGGATATCAACCTCGACAACACACTCAATGAATACGAGAAATATTACCAATACAAAGTCATCCTGCGTCCGGATATGATGGAGGTTGGGCGTCAACATATCACCGAAAAGAAAGTGCGGACCGTGACGCTACGCAACGGAGAGACACAAGAAGTGACATGGTATCAGTTCAAGATTCCATTGAGAGGAGACAGTGCAAGCGTACAAAAGATTGGTTCAATCCGTAACTGGAAATCAATCCGCTTCATGCGTATGTACCTCACGGGCTTCGAGAAAGAAACATTCCTGCGTTTTGCAACGCTGGATCTCGTTCGCGGTGAATGGAGACAATACACACGTGATTTAGCACCCGTAGGAATGGCAGTCAACACAGGTGCTTCCATCGATGTACAAACGGTTAACATTGAGGAAAACAGCACTCGCACACCTGTTAACTACGTTCTTCCTCCGGGAGTGAGTCGTCAAACTGACCCCGGACAAGCACAACTCATTGCACAGAATGAGCAAGCTATGGTTATGCGCGTCGCTCATCTCAGTCCGCATGACGCAAGGGCCATGTACAAAAACACAGGCTACGATATGCGGCAATATAAGAACCTACAGATGTTCGTTCACGCAGAGCAAGTAAGTTCTATTGACCCCGAATTGAAAGACGGAGATCTCAGCTGCTTCATCCGCTTGGGTACTGATTTGCGCAACAATTACTATGAATATGAAATTCCGCTGCATCTAACGGCTCCGGGCTTATATAACAACAATAATGCCGCCGATCGAGAGCAAGTATGGCCTACCCAGAACATGTTCGATTTCCCGCTAAAAGCACTGACGGACGCAAAAGTAGCGCGTAATAAAGCCAAAAGAGCTGGAAACGAAGGTGTTAGCAACACGATTCCATACGTCATCTACGATGATGCCAATGATAAACCACAAAACAAGATCACTATCCTCGGTAACCCAACACTTGAGGAAGTGACAACGATTATGATTGGTGTGCGTAACACCGGTCAGCATGAAGCAAGCGGCGAAGTATGGGTAAATGAGTTGCGCCTAAGTCAATTCAACGAGCAAGGAGGTGTGGCTGCGATGGCTAACGCTTCATTAGCAATCAGTGATATCGCGCAAGTGAACGTAGCGGGGCGGATGGAAACGGCAGGATATGGTTCGATTGAATCAAATGTGCTCGACCGCAACATGGATAATTTCTATCAGTTAAGCGTAAGTGCAGCGCTTGAAGGCGGTCGACTTTTCCCGGAACAAGCAAAGATACAAATGCCATTATATGTATCCTATACCAATGAAACAACCAGTCCGGACTACGACCCGCTGGATACCGATGTGAAACTGAGTGAGACATTGGAGACATACGATACAAAAGAAGAACGCGATTCTATTAAGCAGATGTCGAGTACAGTGCTTGAGTCCACATCTTTCAGTGTGAGCAACATGAAGGTGAATATTCACTCCAAGAAACGCGATATGTTCTACGACCCGGCTAACTTCAGCATATCTGCTTCCTATAACAAGCAACAGGAGCATTCGCCGGAGATGGAGACCAACTACACTACGGATCACAAGGGAACATTCCAATATTCGTATAACTTCAATCCGAAACCTTGGGAACCGTTTGGCAAAGTAGAGAAAGTGAGCAAAGTGAAAGTACTCAAAGAAATGAATTTCTACTACTTACCTCAATCGTGGGCATTCAGTACCAATATGCATCGTACATTCAGTCATATGAAGATGCGTGACTTGGCTGGCGCTTCCATTGAAGCCATGGATCTGACATTCAGCAAAGACTTCACATGGGATCGTAATGTAGATATTAAATACGATTTCACAAAGAACATGAAGTTCAGTTTCCAAACAGCCATGAATGCCATCATTGACGAAGGAAAATATACACCGGAAATAC
>JAFYZR010000091.1 GCA_017557345.1 Paludibacteraceae bacterium
TCGTTTAATTGTATAATGTTATCAGACATGGTTCTGGATCCTCCTCGGATTGTATTGTGTGTGGTAACTCAATAATACCGAGTGGAGATAGTCCATGTCTATCTTTTTATAAATTTGCGAAACTTATTTTACCTTATCGTCCATGTCTATCTTTTTATAAATTTGCGAAACTTATTTTACCTTATCAATTCTACTTCAATAGACAAAATTCTTTGCACAAAAGTACACGTCAAAGGCAAATATCGATCATAAAAAAGGCCCGAGACAATAAAGCCTCGGGCCGAACCCTAATACGGACATTTAAACATTGCTATCCATCAGCATTTCAGCGACTGAAACAGATTTCAAGTGTACATAAATCGGTCATTTTCGGTAGTTATTTCTCATTCTTTTTCATGTTAACGACTACAACGGAGCCGCCGGCAGCAGCCGCAATCAGCAAGACGATCAGGATAATCGGGAGCACGTTGCCGCCTTTCTTCCCGGTTGAATCCTTGGTTTCCGCATTTGCCGCAGAATCCGCAGGAACCGGTGTAGGGGTAGGTACCGGAGACGGCTGAACGGTCGGTGTCGGTGTAACATCAAAATCGGAAAGGTCTCCGTCCTGCTCTTCCACCTGGGTTTCATCCGGATCGGGAGTGATCAGATTGTCAGGTGTCGGAGTGGGTTCCTCCGAGGGAGCCGTTGTAGGCTGTCCGGAAGGATTGTCCGTAGGCTGAACGGTCGGATTATCTGTCACCTGCGGCGACGGCGTCGTTTCGGGAGTTACGGTAACCTCCTTGGTCGGATCGGGAGTGATTGGGTCCGGCTTAACCGGATCAGTCTCAATCGGATTACCGGTCGGCTTAACAGGCTCGGTAGGGTTCAGCACCCCTCCGTTCAGAATCAGTTCGGTCGGAGTATCCTGCGGATGATCGGTATTGGCATTATAAATTACCTTCAGACCATCCGGGATTGCTCCGTCTTCTACTTTGGAAATCGTATCGGGCAGATTCAGCTTCTTGATATATGTGTTCGAAGTGAATGCCCCTTTAGCGATCGTATTTACCGGATAACCGGCAATCATAGCCGGTACGGTAACCTCTTCCTTCTTCCCGAAGCACCCGGTGATCGTAATGGAATTATTACTGATCGTGTAATACAAGGTGCCTTCGGTGTAGACGGTCGGGTCGGATTCGGATGCCCAGACCGTAGTCATAAGAGCGGCTGCGGCAAGGGCAATCATAGAAATCAAAATCAAAATCTTCTTACGCATTTAGAACTCCGTTTCAAATCATTTCATCGTTTATCAAGAACATATCGGCCGATCAGATATTCAAGCCATTCTTCCGTCATCAGGCCCTTTCCGAGTGATACGGAAAGGTACTGAGCAGGATACTGACTGAACTCCTCATACGTCATATACTCTTCAAAGAAAGAATAATCCAACAAGCCGAATGCTGCAATATCATTTGCCTTCTTCTCTTCATCATACTTCAGACTCGCATCGAAATCAAAGAAGTTGAACATGCCGTCAATACCGCCCGGCATGGACAGGAAGTTATCAACAAAGAAGTTCAAATGATACTCCGTCGGGAACGAGAAGCAGCCGGTCACTTCCGTTGTAATCCACGCGTTGGTAAGCGTTACAACCGATGAATTATAATCCGTACCGTTGTATGTTCCCTTGTAGAACTTGTGACCGATATAAGAAGTATAATTGTCCTCTCGGATATATACATACTTCATAAGATCCATGTCAAAATATCCGTGCTCATAAATCAGTCTTGTTGTACTTCCGTCGGAAAATGCAAGGTTAACAACATTGTATTCCTGAACACCGTCCGCCTCAAAAAAGATAATTCCGGCCGTATCAATCGTCCCGGTTTCATGATTGAATACAAGACAGCGGTCATTCATCGAAATCTGTTCTACCGGTTTCTTAGAACCGTCGGCGAGAGTGATCATAGTGCCGGAAGGGATACAGCTGCTGCTTCCGCCTACACTGCTGCTGTTGATTGTTACATCTCCGGCAGGCATCCTGAAGTAATAAGTACCTGCAGCTGTACTTGTTGTTTTGGTTGTACAAGCTTCGTTAGAGTATCTTGTAATGCTATCATTACCCTGTTTTACTGTAAAGGTCAAACTGTTGGACTGAGTATAGGATAGAACAACCTTTACAACACTATCGTATGTTACAGATCCACCACTATTTACGGTTGTTCCATTTACTGTAACAGCGGTACTGCTATTACTTGTCGTAATGGTAATCTTATATGAATTAATTGTCCACTGGGCATGTATGGTAATATCACCGGTCGGCGTATAAGAAGCACCGCCGTTTCCTATCTTCGCTCCACCGCTTGCTTCAGAGAACCATCCGTTAAATGTGTATCCTGTCCTTGTAGGAGTGGGCAATGTTACGGATCCGTTATTGCCTGCGCTTGCATTTGCCGGACTTACCGATCCGCCATTCGCCTCATATGTAACCTTAAAAGCAGTCCAATGTGCATGAAGCGTAACCGGCTCCGCAGGTACATACTCATCTCCTGCACTGCCGACCGATTCGCCGCCGACCGCATCCGTAAACCATCCGTCGAACCGATGTCCTGGCCGAGCTGCGGCAGGAAGAATAACAGGTGTCACATTATCATAGGACGCGCTGTTGGTTCCGGCCGTTCCGCCGTTTGCGTAAAATGTAACAAGAATGTTATCGGACCACTGAGCATACAGAGTAATGTTCGAAGAAGGTACATAACTGTCTCCTGCCGTTCCTACTCTAATGCCGCCTTCTTCGGCCGTAAACCAGCCTTCAAAGGTTTTAACTCCGTAACTCGGAGTCGGAAGAATCAAAGCCGTTCCTTCATAAACAGCGCTGTCCGTGTTAACGGTACCGCCGTTAGCAGAGTAAACTACGGACAACTTAGGCGACCAATGTGCATAATATGTGGTATCGACATTAGGCATTGTGAAGGTTTCGCCGCCATTGCCGATCTTTGTTCCATCACCAGCCGAAGTGTACCAGCCTTCAAGCCATACTCCATCATAAACAGAAACAGGCAAGGTATTACTGGTTCCTGCACCTGCAGAAATTGAATCAGGATCAGTTCCACCATTTCCATCAAAGTAAACTATTACATTTTTAGCCCAAATTGCATACAGTGATGTATTGCTTGAGAATGTCATACTGGACCCGGCACTTCTTGCAGTGCCTGTACCGTCTGCCTTCGTATTCCAATTCAAGAAAGTAAATCCATCTCTGGTCGGAGTAGGAAGTGTTGCCGGAGATTCCGATGCATAAGAAGGAGAAACCACTCCACCCTGTGCATCAAACATCAAAAACTTATTATTTGACCATGCGGATCCCAAACTGCTGTAGTTTGCGATAGTACTCGTGCTAGTTGTCGAAGTAAAAGAACGGACTTTACCATAGGATACAGAAGCACCGTTTTCACCGGTATAAGTATAACTGTTTATTGCAAAAGTCTTTGTGAAAGCGCTCGTTTTGTCATCAGCCGTACTATCACAATAATATAACTTGTTATTATATGTTTTAATCTGGACGCTTCCATCAACGCCTGGACCTTTTACAACAAGTTTTGTTCCATTTGCTAGAACAATTGTCACATTAGTTCCGCTCACTGAAACAGAAGCAATACTCTTTATAAATTTACTTTGGTTATTCCCATCTAATACAGTGTAAGCATTACCGTTAAAATCATAATCTGTAATAATCAATCCGTCTAAGAAAGGAATACAGGGATTATAATCCGGATCGAATGTGGATCCGTTTTTACCCCAAACGATCGTACCAGTATCTGCGGAAGAAGTAATTTCTGCATTAGGTGAACTTTTCTTTACAGAAACATTAACCGTAATCGTTTTAGTATAGTTTAAAAGCAAATCTTTACCAAGATTCTTATCATATACAGGTACACCATTATATTGATATTTTATAGTGTAGGTTCCAGGTAAATCAAATACAAGTCTTCCATCCGTTATAGGATTAACTGTATTGTTACTCTCATTCATACAAGTAATCGACACAGGTTCAATTGCAGTTCCTTGGTATTTTTTAAACGTTGCATAGTTGCTCGGATTAATAGTCTTGTTACTGCCGTTGACAAACTGAATCTGTAAAATACCGGATGAATCCTTAAAGCAATGAGCATCACCGCCAGCAGTAATATTGTCACTTGAAGGCACTGCCCAACTGAATGCCGGATCATAAGGATTTTGAACGCTTGGAATATATTCCGACTCAATATAATCAGTTTCCAACATTGACGAATCCGTATTCTCCATTGTATAAACATAGCCGTTCACACCAGCTAAAGAAACATTCATTCCGGTATAATTCTTTTTATCAGAACGATTGTCAAAAATTACATTTGCGCCAACACCATTATCCATACTGATAATTCCCATATTGGCATATTTTATTGAACCATTATTGAAATGATATCTGGAATAATTATTGTTAAATACAATACCTTTTAGCGTTGTCGCTTTATCATTGCTCATTGTTGCATTATTAGCTATAAAGTTATGTTGTATCAAAGTTCCGTTGATAACAATATACGAATCATCTGTAGCCAAATAGAAAACAATTGCAAGACTATTCTGTGTATTAATTGTAGTCAAATTTGAGACTGTTACTCCTCCGCGGTTGCGAATATGTAGATTTGCAAAAACACCACCTGAGAGTATAGTATCGGAAATCTTAACATTTGTTCCATATACGCAAACAGGATCTGCCGCACCGGAAATACGGCAATTGGTGATAACAGCATTATCATAGCACACAATTGTTCCGGCATAATTATCACTGCCATAGGTACCCGAATAAGATGTATATGTAGGGCCTTTCACAATTGCATTATCAATGGATGAATTAGTTAAACTAATAATACCAAACGCTTTACTGCTGATATTTGAACCAGAGCAATCAATTTCAAAGCCATTGCCAAAAATGATTTTTCCATTAAGTGTCAAAGCCGAATTTGTAGAAGTACTTGCACCGACTTTGACATTTCCAAGCAGAACAATATTCGCATTTCCGGAAAGAGTGGCATTATTAACAAAGTTATTTCCGGTTACAACCTCAAGATTCAAATCATACTCTTCGCCTTCTCCAACTTTAATGGTAACTTTAACAGGACCTTCACCTGTAAACTTGAGGGTCGACTGGGTCCAATCAGTAGAGTTTTTAGTGTAAACACATTTGGCGGTGCTGCCGCTTTCAAGATTCGTACCGGAACCCTTTACACTGGAATTCGTTTCGACAGCAGCAACTTTTATCTTTACATTTGCCGGATCAATGGCAATGCTCGGATCTACTGCCTTGAACAACGTACCAAGAGACAAAGCATTACCGTTTCCGACACGATAGAGGTAACTGTCAACATGAGCAAAATTATCACTATGAGTGAAGGAATTAGAAGAAATAATCTGAACCAAAGTCGTATCGCTGTACTTCTGATTCTCAAAGGTTACCGTTGCGGTATAAACCATATAACCGGCATTTTCACCCGAACCGATCTCGGATGTAATAGCGTTACCGCTGGCCACTCTCGTCTCGGAATGACCGGAGTTATTCTTACAAACAAATGTAGCTGTTGCTGAAGTTAAACCATCCCAAGTCCATGCAGGATTATTCCATTCATGACCAAGTGCAGGAATTTCCACGTAGGTCGAATAGTCACATCTTGAGCAGGTATCGTATGCATTCCAGCCGATCTCTGTACAGGTTGCGGCCTGAGCGTTGTGGTGAACCAGGTCGTGGTTCAGCGCCGGGATCTCAACATACGTCGTGTAGTCGCATCTTGAGCAGGTATCGTATGCATTCCAACCCTTTTCAGTGCAGGTTGCAGCCTGAGCCTCATGATGAATAACGTCATGATTCAAAGCAGGAATCTCTACATAAGTTGTGTAATCACATCTCGAACAGGTATCGTAGGAATTCCAACCAATCTCTGTACAGGTAGGTGCCTTAGCATCATGGTGAACCAGATCGTGATCAAGGGCAGAAATCTCTACATAAGTTGTGTAGTCACATCTTGAGCAGGTGTCATAAGCTTCCCACCCGATTTCGGTACAGGTTGCAGCCTTAGCATCATGGTGAACTATATCATGGCCAAGAGCCGGAATCTCCTCGTAGGTCGTGTAATCACATCTGGAGCAGGTATCATAAGCTTCCCAACCGATCTCTGTGCAAGTCGGAGCCTGCGCATCATGATGAACCAGATCGTGATCCAATGCCGGAATCTCAACGTATGTCGTGTAATCGCATCTTGAGCAGGTATCGTAAGCTTCCCAACCGATTTCCGTGCAGGCGGGTGCTTTAGCATCGTGGTGAACCAGGTCGTGGTTCAGCGCCGGGATCTCAACATACGTCGTGTAGTCGCATCTTGAGCAGGTATCGTATGCATTCCAGCCGATCTCTGTACAGGTTGCTGCCTGTGCGTTGTGATGAACCAGATTGTGGTCCAAAGCAGGAATCTCAACATACGTCGTGTAATCGCATCTTGAGCAGGTATCGTAAGCTTCCCAGCCGATCTCTGTGCAGGTTGCGGTCTGAGCGTTGTAGTGAACCAGATCGTGGTCCAAAGCCGGAATCTCAACGTATGTCGTGTAGTCGCATCTCGAGCAAGTGTCATAAGCTTCCCAGCCGATCTCTGTGCAGGTTGCTGCCTGTGCGTTGTGATGAACCAGATCGTGGTCAAGGGCAGGAATCTCTACATAAGTTGTGTAATCACATCTCGAGCAGGTATCGTATGCATTCCAGCCAATCTCTGTGCAAGTCGGAGCCTGCGCATCATGGTGAACCAAATCGTGGTTCAGCGCCGGGATCTCAACATACGTCGTGTAATCACATCTCGAGCAGGTATCGTAGGCATTCCA
>JAFYZR010000092.1 GCA_017557345.1 Paludibacteraceae bacterium
AACATAAAAAATATTCTTTAATCAAATCGTAAAATAAATATTTGCTCATAAAGCGCTATATATCAGCAAGATATAAGTAGGCTAAATACAATTAACGCATCACTAGTATCAATTAATTATAATTAATTATACTTTAAAATACTTTGAGACAAGTAACATGCAAAAATAAAATTCGATCAATGTAACTTTTAACCTTTTTTGTCTTATAGCCTGTATTTATTTTGCGTGTTTTTTAAAAAAGATACAAGCTAAACCAGCAAAAAAAATACAGGCAAAAAAGAAAAGCGCCTACCGAAGCAGACACTTTTTGGTGTATGGTGTACGGTGTACAGTGTACGGTGTAGGGTGTATGGTGTACGGTTTATTTCACCTCTTGTCCGGTGACGGTATATACCTTATCGCCACGGAGGATGAAGATTTGATTATCTTTGATAATCTTATGGGTTACGGGTAATTGGTCATTGGTGATTTGGTCAATGTCCGTTGCAACGCCAGTAGTTGTGAACTCACCGGTATAAGAGGCAAGAACCGTTTCTTGGCTATCCTTTGCTGTGAGACTGAAAGCATAGTGTGTAGCACTATTTAAGCCCGTAACGGTAAACTGCAATCCATTTGCTACTTGTTTCGCTGCAAGCGGTTGGGATTGCCTATCGCGAGAAGGCGCGAAAGCGATACCAATCAATTGACCGTTGCCATTGAAGATCAACGTGCAGAAAACGACGCCATCTTTTGTTATTTGAATGGTATAACTTGCTGCATTGTCGTCTGTCGGCCAAGTCATTGTCGCGGTATTGTCCGTTGTTTCAACAGTCACTTCATCTGTAGAGGTTGTCGCTTCTTCTGCGCCAATTGGTTCTACATAGAAGAACTCGCTCCAACCAGTGGCCGCTTTGTACATATCTACAGACGAAGCCAAAACATGCAGAGTACATTCAAATTTCTCTACGCCATCAAATGTATTGCTATAGACCGTAGTCGGTGTCGGGCGATAGTTATAAATAGCGGTAAGGTTCTCGCAGTTATAGAATGCCTGCTCGCCTATTTTCTTAACATCTTCGCTAATAATCAATGTTTTCAAATTAGAGCAGTTAGCAAAAGCACTCGCACCAACTTCTGTGACTCCTTTTTCAAAGATGACTTGTTGCAGTGCCGTACGTGCTTCTACACCACATTGGATGTTTTGCGCGAAAATACCATTTCCGCTAATCGTCAAAGCCTTTGCTGTCGGGTCGTATCTCCAAGTAAGCGCCCAATCGTTTCCGCACGTGCCCGTTCTATCCACAGCAAATTCGGCAGTAAAGGTGGTGTCTTTGGTGATAACAAAACTACGCAAGTTTGTTTTGAGACCATCTGACCATTGCACGAAATGATAACCGTAATTCGGGATGGCGGTAATCGTCACTTCGTCCAAATATTCGGCTTGTGAATTGCCGTCTATATAACCTTGGTCGGAGTTACATTGTTTGGTAATGCTATAGAGGTTCTTCTCAAAAACAGCATAGTAAGTTTTATTTTCCGTGACGGTTATGGTTCGCGGATTGGAATAGTCTCCATCGTTCCAATAAGCGAAATGGTAACCGTAATTAGCGGTCGCGGAGATTTGCATCTCATCTAAATATAGAGCAGATCCATCACCGGCTGCTGAACCCCATGCTGGGTTGGAAGAGGCTGTAGCAATGGAATAGGTGTTCTTGGCAAACTCAGCAGTAAAGGTAGTGTCTTTGGTGATAGCAAAACTGCGCGGATTGTCAGTATTATCATCATTCCATCGTACAAAATGATAACCATAGTTTGGAATGGCTTCAATAGTTACCTCGTCCAAATATTCTGCTTGCGAGTTGCCGTCGATATAACCTTGTTCGGAGTTACATTGTTTGGTAATGCTATAGAGGTTCTTCTCAAAAACAGCATAGTAAGTTTTATTTTCCGTGACGGTCAAAGTTCGCGGATTGGAATAGTCTCCATCGTTCCAATAAGCGAAATGATAGCCGTAATTGGCTATTGCTGAAATTTCCAACTCATCCAGATATAGAGCGGAACCATCACCTGCTGTTGAACCCCAATCTGGATTAGCAGACTCGGTTGCAATTGTATATTCATTCTTTGCAAACTCTGCAGTAAAAGTTATGTCCTCTTCAGGAATCAATTCAATTTGGCGTGGATTCGTAGTTATTCCGTCATTCCACTGGACAAAATGATAACCATAGTTAGCCATTGCTTCAATAATTGTGCTGTCGCTACAAAGTGTCAAATCTTGTGAATGACTTACAGTTCCTGCATCATTAATATTGATTGCAAGGTGTAAATGTGGGTTACCCTCGGTCTGTTTCATTAGCGATGCATACTGCCTCCATCCGTCAGCAGCTTTATATGCTTCTAATGTCCCGCTACCACATACATAGATATTAGAAAGATTGGAGCACTCATAGAATGCAGAGGATTCCAATGATGGCGGAACTTCTGCAATTATACAGAGGTTAGTAAGACCGTAGCAATACTGGAAAGCACCTGCTCCAATGTTTGTGACACTGTTGGGAATAGTAATGCTTGTCAAACCGGTGCACCGACCGAAAGCATACTCTCCAATGCTTGTGACACTATTTGGAATAGTTATACTCGTTAGATCGATGCAGAATCTGAAAGCATTAGTTCCAATCCACTTAGTCCATTCTTTTATGGTGTATGTAGATAATGTATCGTCCACCACCTCTACTAGATAAGTATCTGCATAACGGATATTATTTTCAACGGGCAAACTTGTACAGCCAGAAAAAGCATTCTCTCCAATGCTTGTGACACTGTTGGGGATAGTAATACTCGTCAAACCGGTGCAATCCTGGAAAGCACCTGCTCCAATGCTTGTGACACTGTTGGGGATAGTAATACTCGTCAAACCGGTGCAACCATAGAAAGCATCGCCTCCAATCCATCTTGTTCCTTCTTTTATGGTATATGTAGATAATATTTTGTCCACAGCCCCCACTAAATATGTATCTGCATAGCGGATATTATTTTCAACGGGCAAACTTGTACAGCCAGAAAAAGCATTCTCTCCAATGCTTGTGACACTATTGCCAAGAATCACACTCGTTAGACCAGTGCAATCATAGAAAGCATAATCTCCAATGCTTGTGACACTTTCGGGAATTGTTACACTCGTCAGACTGTTGCAATACTGGAAAGCACCTGCTCCAATGCTTGTGACACTGTTGGGAATCTCAATACTTGTCAAATTGGTGCACATAGGGAAAGCAACAGTGCCTATCCATTTTGTTCCTTCTTTTATGGTATATGTAGATAATGTTTTGTCCACAGCCCCCACTAAATATGTATCTGCATAGCGGATATTATTTTCAACGGGCAAACTTGTACAGCCAAAAAAAGCATACTCTCCAATGCTTGTGACACTATTGGGAATCTCAACACTTGTCAAACCGGTGCAACCATAGAAAGCTTCTCTTCCAATGCTTGTAACGCTGTTAGGAATGTCGATAGTTCCCGTTGCTGCCGTTGAACAATCTATAAGATTTGTTTTCGTAATATCACTATACACCAACCATCCTTCCGCATAGCCGTTTACACATCTTGCGCCCCAAGGAGTACCCATTGCTTCTCCAAAATAAACAATATTAGGAACGTTATAAAAAGCACCTGCTCCAATGCTTGTGACACTATTGGGAATCTCAACACTTGTCAAACCGGTGCAACCATAGAAAGCAGAACCTCCAATGCTAGTGACGCTATTAGGAATTTCAATACTCGTTAGGCTTGTGCAACCATAGAAAGCAGAACCTCCAATGCTTGTAACGCCACTACCAACAGTTACACTCATCAGCTTCCTACAACCTATGAAAGCCGAACCGCCAATACTTGTAACACTGTTGCCAATTGTCACAATTTTCAGATTGGGACAATATCCGAAAGCACTTTCCCCAATACTTGTAACACTATTCGGAATAGTAATGCTCGTCAGGGAGTTGCACGCATAGAAAGCGTCCTCTCCAATATTTGTGACACTATTAGGAATGATTGTATTTTTACATCCTAAAATAAGTTTACATGAAGATGTTTCTATGATAGCATTGCAATTATCTCTACTATCATATTTTGTATTAGCATTGTCAACCACAATACTTGTTAGGTTGATACATTGATAGAATGCCCTATCTCCAATACTTGTGACACCGTTTGGGATAGTAATTTGTGTCAAATAACGGCAATTCAAGAAAGCTCCTTCTCCAATGCTTGTGACACTGTTGGGAATTTCAATAGAGGTCAAACCGAAGCAATAAGCGAAAGCATCACTTCCAATGCTTGTGACACTGTTACCAATAGTCACACTCGTCAGACCAGAGCAATTATAGAAAGCAGAACTTCCAATGCTGGTGACACTAAAAGTTTGAGCATTGTATTCAACGGAAGAAGGGATAATTACATCACCGGAATAGCTAGGATCTTTTGATGTTACTTCTGCCGTTAGTTCCGTCTCATTTAGATTGTACGCAATACCATTTATTTCAACGGATGCATTGATAATATCCAAACTGGTTGTAAGCGCGAGGAAAAGAGTGAAGAGTTTTGTTTTCATATTTGACTAGATTTTTGACTGATACAATACAGGGTTACTTATTCCTTTTTTAGTATATCTTTTAGGAAGCAGTTTATGCATATAACGTTTGATAATCGTTTTATCTAATTTATTATCAAGTTCAACAGCATCAAACTCATATCTGCCTGGTATGGAACTGCGTTTCCATTTAACATCTTTAAATATGCCCACTACCTCGCTATCGAGACTCACTAAAACATATTTATATTGTTGCGCCTTTTTTGGATCAATAACCCATGCTTTTCGCGCGGTTTTATACACATCATCAGAATGACTTTTTAGTACTTTTTGACGTATCTTAATAATTATATATTCATTTGCTTCTGCTTTTCTGTCGTTAAAAGCACGCATACCGAACTTTTCTTGCAGTGCTGATGCTTCTATCGCTCCTCGATCCCAATGATGACCTAACTGAATATTTGTCAAAGATGTATATGCATCTATAAGAGCTGCCTCTACCTCAAAAGCTGTTTTTTCATCCAACCCCCATCTGTGTATAACCATATTGACCTTTAAACCAGATTTATGGATATTACGAATCTGCCTGATTTTGGCAGACACTTCGTCTTCATCTTTTTCCAAATAAGAGTCACCTTCATATGCTTTAAGAGCATCTTTTGCATGTGCAAAAACTCTATTATTCTTTCCTTTTCCCACATAAAAAGTACTTCCCGTTCTTGGATCTACAAGGCGGTACACATAATAATTCAATTTTTTACATGCAGACTTGCTAAATTTGTCCCCCATAGTATTAACATTTTAGTTTGCCTCCATTTTGATATTAGGCAGGAGGCGTTTTCCATTGTGTTAGGTTTTTTTGATTTCTAGATTTCTGGACCGCTAGCGCTATTCTGGACATTCTGGATAATCTTGGGCGATGCCATATATACACGAAAAGCGCAGACGATTCTTATCTCATTCAGAGGCTGTAGGATGCCCGTATAGCAGATAAGTCACGCCCACGCTAAACATGGGCGTTTGGCTGACTTATTTTGGCTATACTTTGAAACTTCCTACATTTCTGAATGCCAAATAAATAGCAAACGCTAAATTTCTCACCCTTTCGGGTTCGATTATTTCCAATATGTCATCCCATTTAACGTCTAAGATCTGACGGCTCGCGATTATTATCCCACGGGCGGGAGGTTAGATTTCTACGGTATTAGGATCTATATACTGCACAACGCCATTCTCGCTAAAAATAAGTGGTTGGTTGTCTCTACGATGCTGTTCTACTACTTTGCGATAAGTTATTCGCAAACCTTCCTTTACTTTAGATTCAAATTCACGTTCGCTCATAGTATATGTGTTAATTGATTCCACATTTTTTTGTCATAAACTACCAATTCTTCCGTTTCGGCAGTCTGTTTTGCCACTAATTTTGCCTGACCTTCAGCATTATTCCAAATGGTCACACTATCACAAATAGGCAAGTAAAGATTTATCAAGTTATCAATGCCTCTTTTAAAACGGCGACGGATAACATCTTCCGGAATGTCGTGTCCTCCATTGCTTACTCGCTGTGCCACACGTTGGATGGCTTGTTCGGGTGTTTCCAGACAGAAAAACAGCAGATGCACTTTATATCCCAATGCTTGTGCACGTTTTATAAGTTGAACATACGATCGGGTAGCAAGAGTAGTCTCCAAGCCAAAATCCGCCTTTTGTGCCAAGAGTTCTTCTACGCGTTCCAACATAATACGTGCAGCCTGGATATCTACTATATCCGGAGCAAAAGGTGATAAACCGCGAGCTATCTCATCCGCATTCACAAAATTAACACAACCCAACATCTCAGGCAGCAAAGTGTAAGATGCGGTGGTCTTACCTGCACCATTTGGACCTGCAATAATATATAAATTAGGTTTACTCATTCTGTGCCAATCACCTTTGCGGCTGCAAAGGTACGAAAAAAAAATGACATATGCAAATAAAAATGCGATTTTCTTATCCTGAGGAACGATAAATGGCATTTTTCGATTAGTGATTAGGGAATTAGTGATATTTTTCTTGCATATTCGAAAAAAAAGCAGTACTTTTGTCGTCGAAAATAAAAAGAACAGAAATGAAACGAATCATCAATCCTTGGACTCATACACCCGGATATAACTGTTTCGGCTGCAGTCCGGATAACCCGATAGGAACACGTATGCGCTTCTTTGAAGATGGAAATGAAATCATTTCCATTTGGCGTCCGACGCAAAACCATCAGTCATGGCTGAACACGCTTCATGGCGGTATTCAAGCCGTGCTGCTGGACGAAGTGTGCGGATGGGTTGTCTTTCATATTCTAAAGACCGCCGGTGTGACTGCCAAGATGGAAATGCGCTATCATAAGCCCGTTTCAACGCTTCAAGAATACATCAAACTGCGCGGTTTCCTAAAGGAAATGCGGCGAAACGTGGCAATCGTGCAAGGCGAGTTATATTCCGCCGAAGGAGAGCTGCTTTGCGAGTGCACCTGCACTTATTTCACTTTCCCACAGGCCAAAGCACAAGAAACGATGGGGTATATACCATCGGAGGTGGAAGATCGGGATTATACCTGGGAAGAAGCGCTGAATCTGTAACGATTAGCGAATTAGGGAGTTAGCGAATTAGCGAGTTAGGGAATTAGGGAATTAGGGAGTTAGCGGATTTTACGAATAATCGTGAGACCGTCACGGATAGGGAGGATAACTTGCTCAAAGCGGTCATCCTCTTTTAATTTGTCATTAAATGCCCGCAAACCCAACGTCTGTTTATCTTTATCGTAAGCCGGATCAATAACATGCCCGTCCCAAAGCGTGTTATCCGCCAATATGAATCCGCCAACCGGCACCAAAGGATAAACCAAATCCAGATATTCACAGTATTCCCGCTTATCCGCATCGATGAAAACCAAATCGAAAGTTGAGTTAAAAGTAGAAAGAATCTCTTTGCAATCACCTATAATCAGCTCAATCTTTTCGGCTAAAGGCGAGCGGGAAAGGTTGCGAAGGATGGTTTCCTGAAGCTCATCGTTGTGTTCGACGGTAATTAGTCGCCCGTTTTCGGTCAATCCTTCCGCCAGGCAAAGCGCGCTATAACCGGTAAAGGTGCCGAGTTCCAAAATGCGATCTGGCCGAAGCATGTGGCTTATCATCGCGAGCGTGCGCCCTTGCACGTGCCCGCTTAACATGTGCGGGTTTAGAACATGAACGTGCGTATCGCGCGTGATAGACTGTAAGGCCTCATTTTCAGGCGTGCTGTGGTCGGAAATATACTCGTCAAGTGACATAATGTTACAAAATTTGCCACAAAAGTACAAAAAAACTTGCACATGTCAAAATAAAATAGTAATTTTGCAGCAAAATTAAATCATTTTATTGAAATAATGGAAAAAATTGACGAATTAGATCGTAAGATTCTAAAAATTATTACCCAAAGTGCCCGTATTCCGTTTAAGGATGTAGCGGAGCAATGTGGTGTGAGTAGAGCCGCTATTCATCAGCGTGTGCAAAAGATGTTTGACAACGGAGTGATTACCGGTTCCAGTTATCATGTGCGTCCCAAATCATTGGGTTATCAACTTTGCGTGTATATCGGAATCAAGATGGAAAAGGCCTCGATGTATAATCAGGTAATAACCGCTCTTGAGAAGATTCCAGAGGTTGTGGAGGCGCAATATACATTGGGCGCGTTCGGTTTGCTCATCAAGGTTTATGCGCATGACAACGAGCATTTATTGAGTTTACTCAATAATAAGATTCAGGTTATCCCTGGTGTGGCCGATACAACAACTTTGACAACGCTCGCACAACCGATTTATCGTCAGTTACCAATAGAGACAAAAAATGGAAAGAGTAATTAGTGGCATAAGACCAACAGGGAACCTGCATTTGGGCAATTATTTCGGGGCGGTTAAGAGTTTCGTGAAGATGCAAGATGAATATGATTGCATGTTCTTTATTGCCGATTGGCACTCGCTTACCACACATCCGACGCCGGAGAATATCCGCAATTCCGTCAAGACGATTTTGAGTGAATATCTGGCATGTGGTATCGACCCGGAAAAGGCGCCGATTTATGTGCAGAGTGACGTTAAACAGGTTCTGGAATTGTATCTTTATCTGAATATGAATGCTTATCTGGGCGAGTTGGAGCGTGTTACTTCCTTTAAGGAAAAAGTGCGCAAACAGCCGGATAACGTCAACGCAGGTTTATTGACTTATCCATGCCTGATGGCGGCAGATATTTTGATGCATAAAGCCGACAAAGTGCCTGTAGGAAAAGACCAGGAACAGAACATGGAAATGGCACGACTCTTTGCCCGTAGATTCAATAGAATCTATGGAGTGGAGTATTTCAAAGAGCCGGCATCCTTCCATTTCGCAGATAAAGCGGTTAAAGTGCCCGGTTTGGATGGTACGGGTAAAATGGGTAAATCGGAAGGCAACTGCCTCTATCTTTGCGACGATGAGAAAACCGTGACCAAGAAAATCATGCGTGCCGTTACCGATCAAGGTCCGACACAACTGAATCAAGAGAAACCGGAAGTAATCCAAAACCTCTTCACGCTTTGCGAGTTGCTGAGCGGTAAGGAAGCGGCAGAGTATTACAACGATCTCTATAATCGTATGGAGATTCGTTACGGCGACATGAAGAAACAGATGGCTGCTGATGCTAATGCACTTTTAGCGCCGATTCGCGAGAAAATCATCGCTTATGCGAATGATGACGCGCTCTTAGAGCGAATCATGCGTCAAGGCGCAGAAAAAGCGGCTGCACGAGCAGAAAAAACGATAGAAGAAGTACGAGAGATTATCGGATTCAGAAAGATCTGATGACAAAGGCCGTAAAATACATAGTATTTTTATCCGCTTTGTTTTTGGCGGCTTGTGGAACGGTTTCTACCGCTCCGCTTGACGATACCTATTATTGGCCGGACGGACAGGAAACAACGGCACAGACCGATACTACGCCTAATGTGCAATGAGAATCGGCAAACTGCACATAGTAATTCTATCAGCCATCCTTTTAGGATGGGTTGGAGTAGGTTTTGCTCAAGACTATGCCCGCGTGGGAGAGCGTTCCATCATTGGAACGGCACGTTATGTGGGCTTTGGTGGTGCCATGTCGGCCATTGGCGGAGATCCGTCTGCGGCACATGATAATCCTGCCGGTTTGGGATTATACCGACGAGCGGAAGTGATGCTTACTTTGGATGAAATCTTAGATTTCACCAAGGTGCAAGAGAATAACTACACCTCCACTCGTGGACTTTTTTCCGTACCTCAGGCTTCCATCGTGCTGAGTTTTCCTACTTTTAAGGAGAAAGGCATTCTCTTTCAGAATGTGATGTTTTCGTATCATCGTCTCAGGACGTTTGACCGAAATATTTATGCTACTCGGCAAGCTGCATCGCCTTCTCTTGGGCGTTTGTTGCTTGATGCTGACGTAGAGTGGGATATACCTTTCTGTGCGGACCCATATAACGCTTCCAGCGCTTTGCAACTATACGAAAGCGGTCAGATAAACGAGTTTGCCATCGATTGGGCGATGAATATATCGAATCAATGGTTTGTGGGCGCAGGACTTCATTTCCAATCTTCGAATTTCTATTCAGAAGCGATTTATGCCGAGACTTTTGAGCAGATCAACGAAGAAAGAAAGAACATGAGTAATCGTAATGAAGCTACGCTTTTGCATTCAGGAGCCGGAATAACAGCATCTTTGGGCGTTATTTACCGTCCTACAGGCTGGCTGCGTCTGGGTTTTGGCATGCAAACGGCCTCTTTAGGCGCTTTGCGGACATATACAACCGGCACATTAACTGCCTTGACGGACTCTTTGCGATCCTCTTATGCGCCGGATCTCAACTATGCCAATTCCGACTTTCATATGCCTTGGCATACTTCCACTTCTGTGGCATTCCAGATAGGTGCATACGGCATGATTGCTTTGCAATATGATTTCTTGCATCAGAAAAACGAACCGAACATGCATTCGTTACGCGCAGGATTTGAGGTAATTCCTGTTCTCGGCTTGTATATCAATGCCGGCTATGCGTATGAGAGCACGTTTTATAAGGATTCTCGTGTCGTTCCAATGGATAATACTTTTGAACGGCAGGACACGCATTTCCAGCATCCCGTTGGCGCACATTATGCATCCTTTGCCATCGGTTATCGCGGAACAAACATGATGGTGCAAGCAGCTTATCAGTATTGCCGGCAAGGATTTCAATTATGGATGCACGAAAATGCAGATCCCTTTAACGTAAACGCAGATACACACAAAATAATCTTAACCCTTGGATGGCATAGAGCTTATTGATAGAAAATCAATATATTAAGCGGCGTCCTGCATAACAGATAGGAACCGGAAAACTCAACAAATAACAACGAACCGAGTGCAAATGCTTCACTAATGGCGTGCCGATACTCTACGCCGTGACCCAGAAATGGTAGCGATGAGGTGGTCGGATTACAGAGGAAAAAGCAGGCCTCAAATCCTATTCTCAGGAAGTTTTCTCGAGCAGAAGTTATGTAGGGCGCTTTTTTTGTGCCCGTTTATTGCATTTTTTCCTTTCTAACAGAAAGAAAAATAGAACATTTTTCACAGGTGTTGCATAGGTAATAACCTCGACATAATACCGATAAGACACCGATGGGAAAAATTGAACATTTTCTCCAAAAATTCCACTTGCAGAAGCCTGCAAACAACAACTATTTGCCGAAACAAATCAATTTATACCAAATATAATTATTTTTTTTCGTCAAATATTTGTATATTTGATTTTTTTTTAGTAATTTTGCACCCGATTTGAATGAACCTACATAAATTAACACAATATTATGGCAAAAAAGAAACAAGATTTTGTAAAGCAAGACGAACAATTGCAAGAAGTAAATGAAGCGCTTTCAGGCGCAGGTAAATGGATTGAGGACAACGCGAACCTCATTAGTTGGATTGTTGCCGGTATAGCAGTCGTAGTAATGGCTGTTATCGCCATCAATCGTTACGTGATTCAACCGAAAGCGTTGGAGGCAAGTAATGAAAATGCCAAGGCTGTGGTTTATTTCATGGCAGGCGATTATGACAAAGCGCTATTTGGCGATGATGCAGAGTGCATCGGCTTTGAGGCAATCGCAGACGAGTATCACAACCAGCAAGGTAAATTGGCCGCTCTGTATGCAGGTATTTGCCACTTTGAGAAAGGCGAGTTTGATGAGGCTGCTAAGTATCTAAAGAAATTTGATGCAGACGATCTGAACATCGATCCGGCTGCTAATCAGCTTCTTGGCGATGCTTACGTAGAGCTCGAGGAGTTCGGAAAAGCAGCAAAAGCATTTGAGGCAGCTGCTAAATCCGGAAATGAGATCATCGCTCCGATGAGTCTGAAGAAAGCCGGTATCGTTTATCTGCACGAGGGTGAGAATGCCAAGGCTCTTAAGGCTTTCAAAGCAATCAAGGAGAATTATCCTTCCAGTTCAGAGGCTCAAGATATTGACAAATACATCGCTGTTGCTGAGTAATGACAACCGATTTGTCAAAATATGATTCTACTCAACTCCCTAGCGCTGATGTTCTCGGACGTCAGCGCTACGCGATTGTTGTAGCGGACTGGAATAGCGAGATAACCTACGCCATGGCGCAAGGTGCTTTCGATACGCTGGTAAAACATGGCGTGCAGGAAGATAATATCGATGTACTGCATGTGCCGGGAACGGTTGAACTCACTTTTGGCGCGGCGCGTATCATGAAAGAGGAACGCGTTGATGCCGTGATTGTTATCGGTTGCGTCATCCAAGGCGAGACACCGCATTTTGACTACGTGTGTCAATCAGTCACGCAAGGTGTGGCTGCGCTTAACGCCCAAGGTAAAGTGCCAGTAATTTTCTCCGTTCTTACCGTTCTTAATCAGCAACAGGCTTTGGATCGCTGTGGCGGTAAATTGGGCAATAAGGGCATAGAAGGCGCGTATACGGCAATTAAAATGGCTAATCTCTAATCATTCATCCTTTCATGAAAGTCTTTAAGTTCGGTGGTGCATCGGTTAAGGACGCCAATGGCGTTCGGAATCTTGAGAGTATTGTGCGTCAAACAGACGTGCAAGACGGTCTGATGATTGTCATCTCTGCCATGGGAAAGACTACCAATGCCCTCGAACGAGTAGTGGAGTTTCTCGACACCGGCAAAGAAGAGCAAGCGCTCTCGCAATGGGTTGATATTATTGACTTCCACGTGGCCATCATGAAAGAACTCGGGCTAAAACCCGGTGTGGATGTCCGCTTGCAAGGAGAAATACCTTTTGACCCGAATCTGCCTTTCGATGAGAACTACGACCAAATAGTTTCACTCGGAGAAATCATGTCCACGCAGATAATCGCTGTTTATCTGCTTAAACAAGGCCTTTCGGTCGAATGGTGGAACATGCCGAAACTGCTCCGTACCGATAACACTTGGCGCGAGGCGCGTGTAGACGACAAAACCAGCCAAGAGACTATCAAGGCAGGGTGGGAAAGACCTGATCGCCCACAGATTGTGGTTGCACAAGGATTTATCGGCGGTACTGCAGAAGGCAAACGCACAACGCTCGGCCGTGAAGGTTCAGATTATACCGCGGCGTTACTGGGTAACTATCTCGACGCGGAAAGCGTGACTATCTGGAAAGATGTTCCTGGTATCCTGAATGCCGATCCGCGCCTTGAACCCAATACGGTTCTTATCCCTTCTTTGCGTTACCAAGATGCCGTTGAGTTAAGCTATTCCGGAGCGCAGATTATTCACCCGAAAACCATCAAACCGCTTGAGAATAAGCAGATTCCTCTGTTTGTGAAGCCATTCGGCGACCCAAAAGCTGCCGGATCGTGTATCTCGCAGGATGGAGTAGGACCGCTTAATGTGCCGGTATATATTTGGCGTAAGAACCAGATACTAATCACGATGCGGGCTAAAGATTTCGCATTTGTGCTGGAAGAGAGCCTGAGTGAAATCTTTGATATCATCCATCGCCATCGTCTTAAAGTGGCACTTATTCAATCTTCGGCAGTTACCATTTCCGTTTGTGTGGACAACACCCGGTTTGTTCCTGCTGCAATAGAGGCACTTCAAGTGCATTTTAATGTTAGTTATAATGACCATCTTTCGCTTCTCACTATCCGTGGCACAACGCCTGAGATACTTGAGCAGGCAAAAGCAGGTCGTACAATAATGCTAAGTCAAACCACCCGTCGCACAGCTCGACTGGTGGTCAAAGAAATCTAATATGGAACACCTCAAACAATATGTATCAATTGCCTACTGGCGGGATTTATTACTCGACTTTTGGCATGCATTAGGAACCTATAAGTTCTGGAAAGAGCTGGTTATGATGACAATTGGTATGAGCGTCGGAGCAATAGCTGTCTATTACTTCCTCATGCCGAGCCATCTGATAGTCGGTTCTATTTCCGGTCTTTCAATTGTGCTGAACACCATGTTCGGTGGCACAGCAGATACTTTCTCTTATTGGGTAATGGGCATTAACGCATTCCTGCTTTTAATGGCATTTATCCTTATCGGTAATGAGTTTGGCGCAAAAACGGTTTATACGGCGATGATCTTGGGCCCTCTAACGCAAATGTGGGACAGGATTTATCCGTACTATAATTTTACGCACAAAGTCGTTGATGCTCCGGAAGTCTTAGCACAACTGCAGGCAGGGCAAACAGTCATAGATGTGAACGGAAACCCCTATATCCTTAATCGTTCGGGAGAAGTGATGGAGAGAGTACGGGATAGCGTAATGTCCGGTACGCTGGGAACGGGAGACGTATGGTTTGACCTCATCTGCTTTGTCCTGTTGCTCAGTATTTGTCAAGCCGTCTTGTTCCGCATAAACGCCTCTACGGGAGGGCTGGATATACTCGGTAAGATTGTCAATAAATACATGCACTTCGATATCGGTTCGTCCGTAGCCATCGGAGGGGTCATCATATGCTGTACATCCTTCTTAATCAATGACTTCCGCATGGTTGTTATCGGTATTATTGGAACATGGATCAACGGTTTGGCTATTGACTATTTCACAGCTTCTCTCAATAAACGCAAACGCGTGTGCGTTATTTCCGAAGAACCGGAACGTATACGCAAGTATATTGTGGAAGATCTGGTACGCGGTTGCTCGTTGTATAAGATCCAAGGCGGCTATAGCGGAGAAGAACACACGGAGATTCAAGTATTGCTGACGAAAGATGAATTCTCCGGCCTCATGGCATTCATCCGTGATAACAAAATCAAGGCATTCATAACAGCAGGTAACTGCTCTGAAGTATATGGCCTTTGGTTTAGACACAAGAAAGTTCATGGTAAAATTGAAGTAGTAAACGAATAAATTTGAAATCATAATATGAAACCCACTTTGTTTATCTTGGCAGCCGGAATGGGAAGCCGTTATGGCGGACTGAAACAGATTGACGGTCTCGGACCGAATGGCGAAGCCATTCTTGATTATAGCGTGTACGACGCGTTGCGGGCAGGATTTGGCAAGATTGTCTTTGTTATTCGTAAAGATTTTGAGGAGGATTTCCGTCGTGTGGTACTCACCAAATATGAAGGGAAAGTACAATGCGAGTTATGCTTCCAATCAGTAGATAAAGTGCCTGAAGGCTGTTCGTTCAATCCGGAACGCACCAAACCGTGGGGAACAAACCATGCGGTATTGATGGGAAAAGACTTGATAAAAGAGCCTTTTGCTGTGATTAATGCCGATGATTTCTATGGAAAAGAGTCCTACCAAGTATTGGCGGATTTTCTTCGCTCTGTAGAAGGACAGAAGAATAAATATTGTATGGTGGGGTATCGTGTTGCTAACACGCTTAGTGAAAATGGTTCAGTTAGCCGTGGCGTTTGTTCTACAGATGCAAATGGACATCTTACGGATGTTGTTGAGCGCACAAAAATAGAAGATAAGAACGGCACCATTGTCTTTACGGAAAACGACAAAGACACACCATTAGACCCGATGACGCCTGTTTCAATGAATATGTGGGGATTCACTCCTGAATATTTCCAATATAGCGAAAAGGCGTTCAAAGCATTCCTTGCAGAACATGGGCAAGAACTAAAATCGGAGTTTTATATCCCAACACTTGTGAACGACCTTATATCGGCAGGGAAAGTGACATGCAAGGTACTTGATACTCCTTCTAAATGGTTTGGAGTAACATACGCAGAAGATCGTCCGCAAGTAGTAATGAAAATCAATCAACTCATTAAAGCCGGTGTTTATCCGGAGAAGTTGTTCTAATTATGGCACGCATTCTAGTTACCGGAGGAACCGGTTATATAGGCTCGCATACGGTAGTTGAACTAATGGAGCAGGGCTACGATGTTACTATTGTAGACAACCTCAGCAATTCGTCTGTTGATGTATTGGATGGTATTGCTGCCATCGTTAATCGCAAGCCAAAGTTTGCTAATATCGATTGCAGTAATTTCGTCGATTTGGATAATGTGTTTAGGCAATTTCCTGATATTGTGGGAGTTATCCATTTCGCGGCCAGCAAAGCAGTTAATGAGTCCGTAGAAAAACCACTTTTGTACTACCGCAATAATTTAGGTAGTTTATGCACTTTGTTAGAGGTAATGAAATTACACAATGTGTCTAACTTGGTTTTCTCTTCATCTTGTACGGTTTATGGCCAACCGGATGAGGCACATTTACCTGTTGATGAAACGGCGCCTATTCAAAAGGCTCTTTCTCCATATGGCAACACAAAACAGATAAATGAGGAAATCATCAATGACGAGGCACATGCTGACAAAAATCTAAAAGCTACTATCTTACGTTATTTTAATCCTATTGGCGCACATCCTTCCGCTCTGATCGGGGAATTACCTAATGGCGTGCCTCAAAATCTATTACCGTACATTACACAAACAGCAGCAGGAATTCGTCCGATTCTAAAAGTGTTTGGAAACGATTATAACACACCTGATGGATCGTGTATCCGAGATTATATATATGTTGTGGATTTAGCTAAAGCGCATGTCAAAGCTATTGATCATATGCTTCATGCTAAAGATCGCGGCCAAGTAGAAGTATTCAATCTTGGAACAGGAACAGGTCTAAGCGTACTTACACTTATCAAAGAGTTCGAAGCTGCAACAGGCATTAAATTGCCATATACTATTGTTGGTCGGAGAGAGGGAGATATTGAACAAGTTTGGGCAGAGCCTCGCAAAGCCAACGAAGTGCTTGGATGGAAAGCGGATACACCTATTCAAGATGTATTGGCTTCTGCCTGGAAATGGGAAAAACACATACGAAACATCAAATAAATATGCTTTATCCTTTTAAATTCCGGCCACAACTCTTCCATAAACTATGGGGAGGACATACGATAGAGAAATGGTACAACAATGTGCCATCTGAATATGAGAACGTAGGCGAAGCTTGGGTAATATCTGATATTGAAAAATATCCGACAGAAGTAGCTAACGGACCTCATACGGGCGATTCTCTTCAAGACTTGCTTGAAGTATATATGGATGAGTTGGTTGGCGAGAAAATATACGATACTTTTGGAAATCATTTTCCTGTATTGCTTAAGTTTATCGATGCTGTAGACGACTTGTCTATACAAGTACATCCGGGAGATGAGTATGCATTGGAGAATGAGAAATGTCTAGGAAAAACAGAAATGTGGTATGTGCTTCCTTCGGGCGACGAGGCTGCGATCTATCTAGGATGGAATCAAGGTATGAATATCTCTCTCATCCATGCTGCTATACAGGATAACTCTCTCGCGCGATTCTTGCGTGAATACAAAGTAAAAGAAGGTGATGTGGCACTTATTCCGGCAGGAACAGTACATGCTATGAAACGGAATACGATTGTGGCAGAAATACAAGAGAATTCAGACATCACTTATCGTCTATACGACTACAACAGAGTAGGTAATGACGGTCGCACACGACCTCTTAAACTGGATAAGGCCTTACGAGTAATGGATTTTTCTGCCTCAGAGGAAAATGCCGTTCAACATTCGAAACCTATATTAAACGGTGCAGTAAATATACAAAAAACACCATATTTTACAACAAATATCTTACACCTCACACAACCTGCACAACGCGACTATGCTCCGTTAGACTCTTTTGTGGCATATATGTGCGTTGAAGGATCATGTACTGTAACAGCACTCGATTGTGATGCAGAAGACAAAACAGCAACTATGCGTTTAGGCGAAGCAGTTCTTATTCCTGCTTCTCTTAATGACATCGTTATTGAGCCAAAATCCGAATGCAAGTTGTTGGAAGTTTATGTGGAATTGTAAATTATAAAAGCAAACGATATTATGAATTTATCAGAATTAACTGACAAAATCTACGCAGAAGGCGTAGAAAAAGGAAATGCCGAAGCACAACAGATTGTTGAAAAAGCAAATGCAAAAGCAGCTGCTATCATTGCCGAGGCTGAGAAAAAAGCACTTGCGATTGTGAAAGGTGCTGAGACAACTGCTGCAGATTTGGACAAAAAGACCCGCGCTGAGCTTAAACTCTATGCCGAGCAGAGCGTTAATGCCGTAAAAACGGAAATAACGAATCTGTTAGCCGACAAGATTGCTACGGACAGCGTGAAAGCAGCAACAGCAGATGCAAAATTCATGCAAGGACTGATTGCTAAACTTGCAGAGCAAATGGCAAAAGAAGGCGAAGTTCTTATTGAAACGAAAGAGGCAGAAGCATTAAAGAAATACTTTGCTGCTAATGCCAAAGGCTTGCTAGATAAAGGCATTGTGATTAAAGAAGTGAAGGGAATTAAGACCGATTTCACTATTCAACCTGCTAATGGAGGTTACAAATTGGCCTTTGGAGATGCTGAGTTTATCGCATATTTCAAGGAAATGTTACGTCCTCAACTCGTAGATATGCTGTTCTAATATGACGTATGAGTATTTATTGGCCGGACTCCCTGAATTAAAAGCAGGTTCTGATGTCCCGATTTCTCTCGAGAAACTCAACGAGTTGCTTGATGAGCATCTAACGTCATCTGATAAAGAACTGCTGGATTTGTTGCGTGTGCCTCTTGATGAAGAGACACTGAAAGCCGGGCTGAATGAGAAGAATCCATTTGTTAAGGCATGGTTCAGCTTTAATCAAGATATGAACAATGTCCTCGTGGCGCAGATTTGCCGCAAACATGGTTTTGATCCCAAACAACAGATAGTAGGAGAGGGAGAAGTTGCTGAACAACTGCGCACTCATACCTCTCAAAAGGATTTTGGGCTCAATGAAGTAATGGACGATCCTCAAGAATTATTAGCTTTAGCACAGATAGAGGATCTCATGGTTCGCGAGAAAACAATGGATGCTATCCGTTTTGAGTGGCTGCAAAGTCGTACGGAGTTCGATTTTTTCTCTGCAGAGATGGTTTTTGCTTATTATCTCGAAGCAGTAATGCTTCATAGATGGAGTCTGCTGACAGTGGAAGAAGGCGAGCGCGTCTTCCGCGAACTGGTAAAAGATATGAAAAAGGGAATTAAATTAGATTGATATATATGACACAAGGAAAAGTAAAGGGTATCATCGCCAATTTGGTAACAGTTGCAGTCGATGGACCTGTAGCTCAAAATGAAATTTGCTACATTTATGTAGGCGAGACCAAACTGATGGCGGAAGTAATTAAAGTCATCGGTGCCAATGTGTATGCACAAGTTTTTGAATCCACTCGTGGTCTGAAAGTGGGCAATAAGGTCGAATTCACCGGACATATGCTTGAAGTAACACTCGGTCCTGGTCTATTGAGCCGTAATTATGATGGCTTACAGAATGACCTTGATAAATTGACAGGAGTGTTCTTGAAACGTGGTGAGTATAACTTCCCTTTGGATACGGAAAAGAAGTGGGCATTTAAGCCAATTGCTAAAGTCGGTGATAAAGTGGAAGCTGCTGCTTGGTTAGGCGAAGTTGATGAAAATCATCAACCGCACAAGATTATGGTGCCATTCGCTTTTGATGGAATTTATACGGTGAAATCGATAAAATCCGCAGGAGATTATACAATTAATGAAGTAATGGCCATACTGACAGATGCAGAAGGTAATGATCATGAAGTAACCATGGTACAGAAATGGCCGGTAAAAAAAGCTATTCTGGCATATCGCGAGAAACCACGTCCCTTCAAATTACTCGAAACAGGCGTGCGTACGATTGATACAGCCAACCCATTATGCGAGGGAGGAACTGGTTTTATCCCAGGACCGTTCGGTACCGGTAAGACCGTGCTTCAACATGCCATTTCCAAGCAAGCCGAGGCAGACATTGTTATCATTGCTGCTTGTGGTGAGCGTGCAAACGAGGTGGTAGAGACTTTTACTGAATTCCCGGAATTGGAAGATCCGCATACGGGTCGTAAACTGATGGAGCGTACCATTATTATTGCTAACACATCGAACATGCCTGTAGCAAGCCGTGAAGCTTCTGTTTACACGTCTATGACTATCGCGGAATACTATCGTTCTATGGGTCTGCGTGTGCTACTTATGGCTGACTCAACTTCCCGTTGGGCACAAGCATTACGTGAGATGTCTAACCGTTTGGAAGAATTACCGGGACAGGATGCCTTCCCGATGGATTTGTCCGCTATCATCGGTGCTTTCTATTCGCGCGCGGGATACGTATATTTAAATAATGGAGCAACCGGTTCTGTTACCTTCCTTGGTACTGTTTCTCCTGCCGGCGGTAACCTCAAAGAGCCGGTAACTGAGGGAACAAAGAAAGTGGCACGTTGTTTCTACGCATTGGAGCAAGCCCGTGCAGACCGCAAACGTTATCCGGCAGTGAACCCTATTGATTCGTATTCTAAATATGTAGATTATCCGGAGTTTGAGGCATATATTTCCGAACTCATCGATAAAGATTGGCTGCCAATGGTGAACGATATGAAGACCTATTTACAACGTGGTAAAGAGATTCAGGAGCAAATCAACATCCTTGGTGATGATGGAGTTCCGGTTGATTATCACGAGGAGTTTTGGAAATCCGAGGTTATTGACTTCGTTATCCTCCAACAGGATGCCTTTGATAAGATTGATGCCGTTTGTCCATTGGAGCGCCAGCAATATATGTTACGACTTGTAATAGACATCTGCCGTCATGATTATAATTTCGATAATTTCCTCGATGTAATCGAGTATTTCAAGCGAGTAATCAACTTATGCAAACAGATGAACTATTGTGAGTTCCATTCTAAAGAGTTTGAGGATTACCGCAAGAAACTCGATGAATTATTGGCTGAAAAACAACTGGCAGCATGAAAAAGGTAAGAATGATTATAAATGTGGCTCTTGGTTCCATGATTGCAGCCATAGGGTTGAGTAGTTGCGATAATCAGGTTTGTTTATATGGACCTGATCCAAACACGAACATCGATACAACCGTTCATTGTATGTACGGTGTGGATCCGAACCCAATTATATTGGATGACGAAGAATAAAATAATAATGATTAAATCGAAATAGTTTTATGGCTAAAGCATTTCAAAAAATATACACGCAGATTACTGCGATTACCAAAGCGACATGTTCCCTTAAAGCCGAAGGAGTGGGGAACGATGAGTTGGCTACTGTTAATGGCAAATTGGCGCAGGTAGTGAAAATTATTGGAGATGAAGTGACGCTTCAAGTATTCCAGGGAACTGAAGGTATTCCCACCAACGCAGAGGTAGTGTTCCTTGGCAAATCTCCATCTTTAAAGGTAAGTGATCAGTTGGCAGGTCGTTTCTTCAATGCATATGGTGAACCTATTGATGGCGGACCAGATATTGAAGGCAAAGAAGTCGAAATTGGTGGTCCTTCGGTTAACCCCGTTCGTCGTAAACAGCCTTCAGAACTGATTGCAACGGGTATAGCAGGTATCGACCTGAACAACACGCTTGTCTCTGGTCAGAAGATTCCTTTCTTTGCAGATCCGGACCAACCATATAACCAGGTCATGGCCAATGTGGCTCTTCGTGCTCAAGCAGATAAGATTATTCTGGGCGGTATGGGCTTGACAAATGATGACTACCTGTATTTTAAGAACGTTTTCTCAAACGCAGGAGTGTTAGATCACATCGTTTCTTTCGTTAATACGACAGAAAACCCGCCTGTAGAGCGACTTCTGATTCCTGACATGGCATTGACTGCTGCAGAGTATTATGCTGTAGAAAAGAACGAAAAAGTGCTTGTTCTCTTAACAGATATGACCTTATATGCCGATGCATTGGCTATCGTATCAAACCGTATGGATCAGATTCCTTCAAAGGACTCTATGCCTGGTTCGCTTTACTCCGATTTGGCAAAGATATATGAGAAGGCAGTCCAGTTCCCTCCTGAGATAGGCGGTGGTTCCATCACTATCATTGCTGTTACAACGCTTTCTGGAGGCGATATTACACACGCTATTCCGGACAACACGGGTTATATCACAGAAGGTCAATTGTATTTGCGTCGTGACTCTGAAATCGGTAAGGTCATTGTCGATCCGTTCCGTTCCTTGTCCCGTCTGAAACAACTCGTTGCAGGAAAGAAAACACGCGAAGATCATCCGCAAGTAATGAACGCGGCTGTTCGTTTGTATGCCGATGCAGCAAATGCTAAGACAAAGAAAGAAAATGGATTTGATTTGACAGACTACGATGAGCGTTGTTTGGCATTTGCTCGTGACTACTCACGAGAGATTTTGGCTATCGACGTCAATATTAATACTGTCCAGATGCTTGATATTGCATGGTCTCTCTTTGCTAAATATTTCAAGCCAGAAGAGGTTAATATCAAACAAGGATTGGTAGATACTTATTGGCCTAAAGCATAAATGGCTGAGTAAATGATTATATTATAAATGAACAAAATGATAAAATAGCATGGCTATTACTTATCAATTCAATAAAACATCGTTGCAAGGTCTGGAGAAAGATCTAAAGATGCGCCAACGAACGTTGCCTACTTTGCAAAGCAAAGAGACTGCGTTGCGTCTTGAAGTCAAGAAAGCCAAGAAAGAGTTGGATGATCTTGATAAAGAAGTGGAGCGTCGCATCAAGGATTATGATCAGATGATTGCACTTTGGGGCGAATTTGATACTTCGCTTATACATGTGGATGACGTGCGCATGTCCATTAAAAAGATCGCAGGCGTGCGCGTGCCCGTGTTAGACGAGGTTGTATATTCCACCAAAGAGTTCTCGCTCTTCTCTAGCCCGAAATGGTTTGCTGATGGTTTTGAGCAACTTAAAACTATTGCTGATGTGGGAATACGGCAAGAGTTTGTCCGTCGTAAAGTGGACTTGCTTGAGTACGCACGAAAGAAAACTACGCAAAAGGTGAACCTCTTCGAAAAGGTGCAAATACCTGGCTATCAGGATGCTATTCGTAAGATTAAACGATTCATGGAAGACGAGGAGAACCTAAGTAAATCCAGTCAGAAGATTGTTAAAGGCAAGCGTGAAAAGGAAGCGCGTGAGGCGGAAGAAAGGAGGGCACAGGTATGATTACTAAAATGAAGAAATATACCTTCCTGGTATTCCATCGTGATTATGATGCCTTTTTATCGCAATTGCGAGACCTTGGCGTTGTTCATGTTACGCAAAAAGCTGCCGGTCTCATCGAGAATGATGAGAAGTTGCAGGCTGCTTTGCAGAAGGAAGATGAAATACGTCGTCTTCTGAATCAAGGAGCTCCGGATCAACTTATTGCCGAACGTGCAGATATTGAGCAACACATAGCAGATGCACAAGCTGCTGCTCAACAAGTTGCAGTATGGGGAGATTTCGATGCAAAACGTATAGCGGCTCTACAAGAGGCTGGATATACTATCCATTTCTTTGCTTGCCCAACCAACTCCTACCAAGAAGAGTGGGGAATTAAGGTGGCAGACGAAGGAGGAAAAACGTATTTTGTACAAGTCACATCAGAAGACGAGCAACCGCAAAATCTCGCAGATACACAGGCGACTGAAATCCAGCGGCCTGAAAAGTCTGCTGCACAATGGAATCTGGAAGTTGAGCATTTAAAAGGTCTGCTTGCTGCAGCAAATGCACGCATTGAAGCATGGCTGTTGGCAAACAAAGATCGTCTCCAAAAGGAATTAACAGAGACTCGTCAACAGATTGATTGGCAACGGGTTACGTTGTCTACAGACAAATTGGCTGAAGGTGCGCTCTGTCTCTTTGAAGGTTTCTGTCCTATAGACAAAGAAGCAGAACTGAACGCTATGCTTGATAAAGCGCAAGTCTACTATGAAGAGACCAACCCGACAGCAGAAGATAACACGCCTATAGAGTTGAAGAATAACTTCTTTACGCGGCTATTTGAACCGATTACACGTCTCTATTCGTTGCCGAATTATGCTGAATTAGACCCGACACCATTCTTTGCGCCATTCTTTATGCTTTTCTTCGGACTTTGTCTTGGAGATGGCGGTTACGGATTATTGATTTTGTTAGCAGGTATCGCAGTCATAATCAAAGCACCTAAACTGCAAGAGTGGGGCTGGCTAGGCGTATTTATGGGCTTAACTACAATGATTGTAGGTATCTTAACCGGCATGTTCTTCGGTATTAACCTCGAAGAAGTGGCTGTTTTGGCGCCTGTTAAGCAATATTTCATCACAGAAACCAACGCAACAGTGCACTTTATGGGAGGTTCATATCACCCAATGATGGTCTTTGCCATTATTATCGGTATTTTCCAGATCTTGTTTGGTATGGGCTTTAAAGTGGTAAAGATCACGCTTCGTGACGGTTTCAAGTATGCAGCCTATGATTGCGCATGGCTTGTGGCTCTTGTGACACTCATTGTATGGTTCGCATTGGCTGGATCGCTGTCAACTATCGGATTATATAGCATTTATGCTATATTGGGCATTTGTGCGCTGTTTATCTTGTTCTACAGTAATCCTGACCGCAAAATATTGTTAGTCAACATCGGAGGAGGTTTATGGGGGACGTACAACATGGTCAGCGGCCTATTAGGAGACGTGCTCAGTTATATCCGTTTGTTTGCTCTTGGATTGGCAGGTGGTATTCTTGGAAATGTATTCAATGCTTTAGCATTGCAGGCCGGAGGAGCCTTGCCAGGATGGATAGGTTGGTTACCGACACTCTTGATTTTAGTGTTTGGCCACACGCTCAATTTTGCGTTGTGTCTTATCTCATCTGTGGTTCACCCGATGCGTCTTACCTTCGTTGAATTCTATAAAAATGCTGGTTTTGAAGGCGGAGGAAAAGAGTACAAGCCTTTTAAAAAATGATTTATAAATAATAAAATAACAAATAAATTACAATTATGACATTAAATTTGATTATTGCCTTTATTGGCGTTGCATTCATGGTCGGTTTATCCGGCGTTGGTAGTGTTTATGGTTTGACAATGTGCGGTAACGCTGTTGTCGGTGCGCTCAAAAAGCGTCCGGATGCAATGGGTGTTTACATCCTTTTGTCGGCCCTGCCTTCTACGCAAGGTATTTATGGTTTCGTAGGATTCTTCATGGTTCAAAAGTACTTGACAGCTGGTATTTCCACGCTGCAGGCTGCTGCAGTCCTTGGTGGCGGTATTGCATTAGGACTGGTGGCTTTGTTGTCTGCTATCCGTCAGGGCCAAGTTTGTGCTAACGGTGTTGCTGCTACGGGTAGCGGTCATAACGTAACAGCAGGAACCATGATTATGGCTGCTTTCCCTGAGTTCTACGCTATCTTGGCACTTCTTGTAGTGATCCTTATGGGTGGTTTGATGGGTGAGCCTGTTGTATTGTAAGCATGGCTAAAGCATTTGTTTTTCCGGGGCAGGGTAGTCAGTTTCCCGGAATGTGCAAAGATCTTTACGATGCACATAAAGAAGCACGTGAGATGTGTCAGGCAGCCAATAGGCTGCTTGGCTTCTCGCTGACTGATGTGATGTTTGATGGATCTTCGGATGACCTCAAGCAGACTAAAGTTACTCAACCTGCGGTCTTTTTGCATTCGGTGGTTGCACAACGTCTTATGACGATCGAGAAACCGGACATGGTTGCTGGACATAGTCTCGGTGAATTCAGCGCTTTAGTTGCATGTGGTGCGTTGTGTTTTGAAGACGCTTTATTGTTAGTGTCTGCGCGTGCGCAAGCCATGCAAGCCGCTTGTGAGCAAAATCCGGGAACGATGGCTGCTGTCTTAGGTCTTGATGATGAAAAAGTGGCGGAATTATGTCAGAAAATCTCCGATGGAATCGTAGTTGCTGCTAATTTTAACTGTCCCGGACAAGTCGTTATTTCCGGTGAAATCGAGGCAATTGAGGCTGCTTGTGTGGTAATGAAAGAAACTGGTGCTCGCAGAGCATTACGGTTGCCGGTAGGTGGCGCTTTCCATTCTCCATTGATGCAACCGGCTGCGGAGGCTTTGGAAAAAGCTATTCTAAAGACCGATTTTCATAAACCTTTCTGTCCGATTTATCAAAATGTAAGCGCAAAAGCGGAAACAAATCCGGAAATTATCCGCGAGAACCTGTTGAAACAACTGACAGCACCTGTGCGTTGGACACAATCGGTACAACAGATGATTGCCGATGGATCCGATGAATTCTATGAATTCGGTCCGGGAGATGTGCTTAAAGGTTTGATTCGCAAAATCAATCCCGAAGTACAGGTCGGTTAAATAAAAAATGACTAAATAGTAATAATCTTATGATCTCTAAACGTTTAGAAGACGCTATTAACGCGCAAATCAATGCCGAAATGTGGTCGGCATATCTGTATTTGAGTATGTCCGCTTATTGCCAGGATAAAGGATATAGCGGCATGGCTAACTGGTTTGCTATCCAATTCAAGGAAGAGCAGGATCACGCGCAGATTTTCTACAACTATTTGATCAGCCGTGGCGGTCGCGTGCTCCTTAAAACCATTGATGCTGTAGAGACAGAGTGGGCGTCTCCGCTTGCTGCTTTCGAAGCTACATACAAACATGAGCAACATGTGACGTCTCTTATTAACAATCTGATGCATATAGCAGTTGAGGAAAAGGATTTTGCTGCTCAAAGTCGTCTGCAATGGTTTATTGACGAGCAGGTTGAAGAGGAAGAAAATGCCGTTGAAATCATCAATAAACTGAAAATGTTAGATGGTAATGGCTATGGACTTTATCTCCTAGACCAGGAACTCGCAGCTCGCGTTTACGTACAGCCTTCACCTCTTGCCGCTAAGGCATAAAATTATACCTGTGCTTTGCTCTTATGTCATGTCTACAGGTCATATTAGCTATTATTTTTCCGCCATTAGCGGTGATTGATCGTGGATGCGGATCGATGACTATTGTGTTTTTGCTTACCCTTTGTGGATGGATTCCGGGGGTTATTGGTGCTTTGATTATACTTAATAAGAACAAGTAACATCTATTCTGCATGCAAAAATCCTCCAAATATAAGCTCAACATCATAATAGGAGCGGTAATAGCGCTAATTTATGTCCTGATTCCGATTGACCTTTCTCCTGATGCCGTTCCTGTTATTGGCTGGATAGACGACATTATTGCTGTCCTTTTGGCCATTGCAAACGGGCTGCTTTTTGCTTCCAAACTGCGAAAAGACAAATAAACCACAATAGTTAATATTTTCTTGTTATGAAATACACATGGTATCTACTCGCAATATGCACTTTTCTGGTTGCTTGCGGAAAAAACACATCGGAACAAAAAGTAGCTAATGGAAGGAATTTCCAGGAGCAATGCAATCAAACTATTGCGCAATGTGAGCAATTGGAGCAAGCGGTTGAGAATTTGTCTGAGGAAAGGTCCTATGAGCATATTTGCGAGGTGCAAAAATTGAGTGATGCATTAGTCTTCAATTATGATGCTTCCTCGTTGGATTCTGCACAATTGGCACAGGCACAAGAAGTGGATAAGTTAATCGCAGAGGTCAAAATTTCAATTAATCAGCAGATCGATCTTGCTGTTAAACAGGGTTATTGGTTTTTGGTAAACCAACCGGAGGTGCTGTTAACGGAAATGACGGAATATCCGGTGTTCTTGGAGCGAGGCGAGAAACTATTTGTGGATATAACCACCGAAAAACCGGCAGATATCCGCATCTACAATGTCAATAGCCATCAGTTATTGCGCTCGTATATTGGCAAAGCACGGGTGAAAGATTCGTTGGATATCGCTTTCTCGTCTATTTATTTGGTAGAAGTGACACCGCGAGTTCGCCAATACGCGTCTGTGGAACTCACTTACCATCCGAATAATCTTGACCGTTTAGGTTCGCCAAAACAAGTTGTCTCAAAGCAAGTAGAAGGCCAAAAAGGCGATTTCCGTGTGCAGACGGTCAAAGGTATCAAAATGAAGAACCTGTTTGAAGAACCACGCAAGTTCACGCTTCGCGGACAGCTTAAAGCGGCTTTCTCTGGCTCGTATCGCGCTATTGTGGCCATACAAGTTCCGCAAGGAGCAACAGATATCCTTTATAGCCTGCGTATCTCTACAAATGAACCAGACCGATCTTCGGATGGCAAGTTCCATGATAATATGGAGACTTCGTACAAACGCATTAAGATGCTCGGTTTGCCGGTTTATGAGTCGCATAGTGGCGCTGGTATCATATCTACTATTCTTGGAGAAAATCAGCCGTTGCGTGAAGAAGATGCTTATATTAACATGTATGTCTTCTTCAATTCCGCGCAGGCTAAGAAATTCCAGGATGGGGTAGACCCAGCTAAACTGCAATACAGTATCGATTATTCCACGCTTGGCACGCAGTCTTGTAACGGACGTATTCCGGCTAAGGGGTATAAAACCATATATCTTGGCTTCCTGAACGAACGAATGCGTTACAACAATTACGTTTGGCTCGAGGCTGTAAGTGCTGTGCCTAATACAGAGTATTTCAAAACCGAATATACAGTCAAATAAACGGTAACGCAATACCCAAAAACCTCGATTTCATCGGATATTTTAGATGGTTGAGGTGTTGTTGAAATAAGGTTTATTACTAAAGAATAACTAAATAATAACTAAAGAATAACTAAAGATTTAGTAAAAAATAGCTAATAAATAGAATTTAACATGTCAAAAGCACAATTAAGTCCAGGTATTGAGATTTTAAAGGGAAAAGTAAGCAGAAAGTCCGGAATGACGATGCGCATGAAGACTTATCGAGATGACAATGGCAAAATCTTCAAGATGGGACCACAGGAGTATTACTGGAAAGAAAAACGGGATTACAAGTATCATCCACGGACAGCAGCAGAGGAAGCCCAAGCAAGTATCTGGCGCGACGTATGCCGTGAAGCGAGCGTAATAGTAAAGAATCATGATCATCCACGTTATGCGGAATTACGAGCTCGCTGGAACGCTCAATTCCAAGGCGGCGCAGATGCATTTCTAAATGACGGCCGGACTGACAAAGTCATATATGGAATGTTTCCTGTGTTTGTTCGTATGGTTTTGCTTAAGGAACGTAAAAATGCAGATTGAATGCCATCAGACTGCCGAAATGGCAGAAGTATGTCATACAAAAATTATTGGCACACAATTTGTGACTCCTTATATATATAAATATGTGTCGGTTTACAACCTAATCGTGATTATGTAAAATAGCATAATTAGAAAAAGACCCTATTATATAAAAATTATAAAGTTAACTATATAGAAACGAGAGATATAACTTTATAGAAACGAGTGATATAACAATAAAGAAAAAAATACTAAGGAGAATATAGATGGAAGATATATTAGAAGATAAGTATTATCAAGTGCTCCCTATTCGAAATAACGTAGTTTTCCCCGGAGTGATGATGCCGATTGCTGTTTCCAAGGCCAGCAGCCTATCGTTGGTAAAAGAAGCGCAAGCAGGCGGATGGCCAATTCTTGTGCTCACTCAGTTGGATAATTCGGTTATTGAACCGGGACCTGAAGACCTGTATCATATAGGAACATTTGCGAAAGTTTTGCAAGTAATACCCGTTCCGCAAATGGGCAAAAACACTTGTATGACCATTCTAGAAGGCCTTCATCGTATTGAAGCGGATGATTTTGATGAGAATGAAGATGGCGAAATGATTGCTCATGCGCGTATTTTGAAGGAGAAAATGCCTTTGAAGAGCGATAAGCATTTCTACGCGACACTTGATGCCATCCGAGAAACAGTCTTGCGTATCCTGTCTAATCAAGAGGATACGCCTGTCGATCTGCAGATGTCGCTCCGCAACATGAGCACTTCCCCATCCTTGCTGAATTATACCTGCTCCATCTATCATATGCCGACAGAGACAAAGCAGGAATTGCTATGTATCGATTCGTTGGCAGACAGAGTAACAGAAATGCTGCGGATTCTTGAGAAAGATGCTGAGGAACAATCGATTAAGGAGGATATTCGTCGTCGTACGCATGAAGCGATGGATAAGCAGCAACGGGAGTATTTCTTGCAGCAAGAGTTGGAAACAATCAAGAAAGACCTGGGCGATACAGGCGCACAGACCATCAAAGAACTGCGTGAGCGCGCAGAGCAAAAGTTATGGCCGGAAGCTACTGCAGAGACCTTTAAAAAGGAATTGCAACGCCTCGAGCACATGCCTACTCACTCGCCCGACTACTCCACCCAACTCAATTATCTGGAAGTATTACTTGACTTACCTTGGGGCATTTATTCGGAGGATAATTACGACATGAAACACGCTCAGGACGTGCTTAATCGTGATCATTACGGTTTGGATAAAGTGAAGGAACGTGTTGTCGAATATCTTGCTGTGCAGCGCCAACTCGGGCTTCGCAGTCAAAAAGAGAAAGAAAATCATCCTGTTAAGTCCCCTATCCTTTGCCTTTACGGTCCTCCGGGAGTCGGCAAAACAAGTCTCGGAAAGAGCATAGCAGACGCGCTTGGACGGAAATATGTCAGAGTGTCTTTAGGTGGCCTGCATGATGAGGCCGAGATTCGCGGTCACAGGCGGACATATATTGGCGCTTTGCCCGGACGAATCATCGATAACATCAAGAAAAGCGGCACTTCTAATCCTGTATTTGTGCTGGATGAAGTGGATAAGATAGGTGCCGATTATAAAGGCGATCCGACTTCTGCCTTGCTGGAAGTTCTTGATCCTGAACAAAATAGCACTTTCCATGATAACTATCTGGATGTAGACTATGATTTGAGCCGTGTACTCTTTATTGCAACGGCCAATAGCCTGGATTCCATTCCTCGTCCGCTACTCGATCGTATGGAACTGATTGAGATGACAGGCTATCTGCAGGAGGAAAAAGAAGAGATTGCTAAACGTCATCTAATTCCAAAGGAATTAGCAAACCATGGCCTGAAAGCATCGCAACTGAAGTTCAAGAAAGAGATTTTGGCGCATATTATCGATGATTATACGCGTGAGTCAGGTGTTCGTTCGCTTGAAAGACAGATTGCGACCATTTGCCGCAAAGTGGATACAAAAATAGCACTTGGCGAGGAATATAATGTCTCTGTAACGCTTGATGATCTTCGTTCCTACCTTGGTCAGGCACGTTTTACACGCGATTCATGGGAAACAAACAAATATGTAGGCGTTGTAACAGGTTTGGCATGGACACAAGTAGGCGGTGAGATTTTGTTTATTGAAACGAGCCTTTCTGCAGCAAAAACTCCTACTCTTACCCTTACGGGTAACTTAGGCGATGTGATGAAAGAGTCCGCTACGCTGGCTCTAGGCTACGTTAAAGCACATGCCAAGGATTTTGGCATCAATCCAGAGCTCTTTGAAACCACATCCGTACATATTCACGTTCCTGAAGGAGCTATTCCGAAAGATGGTCCTTCTGCCGGAATCACGATGACTACGGCATTGGTAAGCGCGTTTACAGGACGTTTGGTAAAACCGCGTATCGCTATGACAGGCGAGATGACTTTACGCGGAAAAGTGCTGCCTATAGGCGGAGTGAAAGAAAAACTGCTCGCGGCTAAACGAGCAGGTATCACGGATATTATCCTATGTGAAGATAATCGGAAAGATGTGCTGGAGATAGCAGATGTATACCTTAAAGGATTAAACATGCACTATGTGCATGATATTAGCGAAGTAATTAATCTTGCGTTGATTTAAACTCTTGGAAGGTATTATCTGAATAATACACCACAATCTTTGTTATTTGCTTAGGAGGAACGGCTACCGGCTGTTCCTCTTTTGTACTTATACGAACAGATGTAATTCCCTCAGGAGGCAGACCATCAAATAAACCGGCTTCTTTACCCGGAGGAGTACGCCACATCTCGCCTTCACCAAGGATAAGCCATTCAGGATTTAGACTGGTATATCGCTCCATAATACGCTTCATAACGTCTAGACTTGGATTGTTGCGTCCAGACATCATATTACTGATTGTTCCTGGGCGTACATGTATTTGTTCTGCAAACTGACGAGCTGAGAGATTCATAGATTTCATTATTCTCTCAATACGTTCTTTCTCATTCATATTGTATTTGTTTAAAAATATTCAATTCTCAGCAAAGTAGATGAATTTCTTTTACTTAGATACACTCTAAAGAAATCGAGTGCAAAGTTACAAAAAATAATCGAAATACACAAATATATGCAAACTTTTTTGTAAAATATTTTTGTTATTTGTGAATATGCTGACCATATGACCGAATTCACAATTGCAAACACGCCACGCCGTGGAACATTTTTTACGAGTCACATATCACATCTCTACAATAATACAACAATAGGCCAAAAGAAACTTTTTATTTTACTTAATATAATGTATACAAAACGCAGAATATGAGCATGTTATACATTTATACATGCATAATTATATGCATTTGTGGCAATTTAGCGTGTTTGGCTTATACACCAATAAGTGACACTTTACGTAATTCTTATAACTACTGAAAATCAATGAGTTATAAAATAAAGAATGGTATATCTATAAGCTTGCCATGCTGTTGATGATTCTCTGGAAAAATAGAACATTTTGTAAAAAGTAGTCCACTCTACTCTCTTTGTTTGAGATGGACTATTCCAACCGGGTTATGTTATGTTGCTGCTGTTTGCAAACATCAGTTTTGTGAATTAACTATCGCTATTCTGTGTTCACATTTATTGTGTGTAAATTTGTGATTTTTTTCTTGCATAATTCACAAATATGTATTACCTTTGCATCGAATTTGAAAAAGACAGAATAGGCAACTATTGTCCATTAAACCTAAACACCAAACTACTCTATGAAATTTGAACTCAACACAATGAAACAGCAAACGCAGGATTTTCTCCTGCGTTTGTTCGTTGGGTCTTCTGAAGTAGGTTCTACTCCATCCTCCTCGTTTTACACATGTTCACGTTGCGGAACATTTGTGCGTTTACACCATTAATCAGCGGATAAAGTGCATTGGTTGCGGTGTTTCGCGTTCAGGAAGCGTTTTTCCTGTAGTATTTTGCAGCACGAATGCCATATTATCAGCTAATGTGCGCATAGTTTGCATACCTTCGGTATCCAAAGCAGCCTGCCCTTCTTCACGTCCATAGACAATATTCCAATATTGGGACGTGACAACCGGCATATTCATGATTTGGAATGGCATGAGAAGCGTTTGCAGAGCCGCAGTAGCGCCTCCACGCCGGCAAACAGCTACTGCTGCAGCGGGTTTATTACGATATAAATCACCTGCGGAATAGAAACAACGTTGAACTAGCGCCAGAACAGAGCCATTTGGTTGCCCATAATAAACCGGAGAACCGACAATAAGCGCATCTGCGTTTGCCATCTTCTCGTTCGCACGATTGCACATATCATCGTCAAAAGCACAACGCAAGTCCTTTTTTGTTTTACATGTGCCACAAACGATACATCCGCGTGTAGGTTTAGTGCCAATTTGGAGGATCTCGGAATCAATATTATGTTTAGCAAGTTGTTTGGCTATCTCGCTAAGTGCGATGAAGGTATTCCCACTCTTTCGCGGACTACCGTTTATCAAAAGTACTTTCATATAATCGAAATTAAAATTTACCAAATAGCCTGAATGAGAGCAATAGCCATTAGTCCGCAACAGATAAGTTTTAGGATTGTTCCGAATAGGAGACCTACGAAACTGCCCCATCCTGCTTTGATAGCTTGTGCAAATGCTTTGCCACCGATCAGTTCACCAAGGATAGCGCCTACAAGTGGACCGAGGATGACACCTAACGCGCCAAAGAAAAGTCCGATGAAAACGCCAATTGTGCTACCCCATACACCGTATTTGGTACCGCCGAACTGTTTTGTTCCCCAAGCAGGCACAACATAATCAAGAACAGAGACAACAATGGTCACAATTCCCCAAATGAGCAACATTTGCCATGAGAAATTCACTCGTTGTGTCGCTTGAGCAATCCATAAACCAGCATATGCAACAGGAACGCCTGGGAGTCCGGGTATAATACAGCCCAAAATGCCGATTACCATGAATATCCCGGCAAGAATAAGTAATGCTATATCCATAATCTATTCATTTAATGCTGCAAAATTAGTTAAATTTTTGCATATATCAAAATAATTTTGTAATTTTGCGAGCAAAATTGAAAGATAATGATACTTTATCCGAATTGCAAGATCAATTTAGGTCTACGAGTTGTACGCAAGCGGCAAGATGGCTACCATGATTTGGAAACCATATTTGTCCCTATTTACGGTTTGCACGATGAGTTAGAAGTAAGACCACTAACGCAAACAGAACAGAAAACACAACATACAGACCAATTTACTTTTGAACAGGAAGGGTTAGTTGTAGATTGCAATCCAGAAGATAATTTAATTATCAAGTGCTATCGTAATATGGTGCAAAAGTACCCCGCTATCGGTAATGTTTCCATTCGCTTTAAGAAAAATATTCCTTTCGGCGCCGGTTTAGGCGGAGGAAGTAGCGATGCAGCACATATGGCTATTGCTTTGAATGAACTATTTGAACTGGGTTTGAGTAAGCAGCAATTAACAGAGGAAGTACGTACTTTAGGTGCCGATTGTCCATTCTTTATCTATAATACGCCTTGCTATGCCGAAGGCATAGGAGATAAACTCACACCTATTGATTTAGACCTCAAAGGTACGCGTATAATACTTGTCAAGCCGGACGAGGGTGTAAGCACTAAGGAGGCGTATAGCGGGCTGCAGATTAAAGATGGTGTTGAAAGAATAAGTAATAAAGATAAAAAGGTATCTGCTGATAGCATGCGTAACGGATCTTTCATTAACGATTTTGAAGCGAGTGTTTTTCCAAATCATCCTATCATAGCAGAAATAAAAAAGCGTCTGCTGGACGCAGGCGCTTATTATGCGAGTATGAGTGGCAGTGGTTCAACGGTCTTCGGGCTTTTTAAGAAGGATTCGGAAAGTTGTACCAACGCCAAGTTGCGAACTCTTAAGGAAGAGTTTGCCTCCATGATACTGCTCGATGATACGTTTGGCGAGTGGAAGTCCTAATCCCCAACCTCTGTCTTTGGAAGTAAAGCCCGGCTCGAATATTCGACGCTGGGTTTTGTTATCTATTCCTTTTCCAGTATCTGTGATATCAATCATCACGTCGTGTTCATTCTCATGAATTTGGAATATGATAGAACCTTTGCCATTTATCGCGTCTACGGCATTCTTCAGCAGGTTCTCAATAACCCATTGCAAGAGCGGGGCATTGAGCTGCACAATACGTACCACTCCATTAAGACAACTGTCATCAATGATGATTCGGCTGCTAGTTCGCGCACGCATATACTCCACAGCATTTTGTACTACAGGGATAAAATTCTCCGGTTGTAAGGTCGGTTCAGAGCCAATTTTCTGGAAACGATCCGCAATCATCTGTAATCGCTCTATATCCCGCTTCATCTGCGGTACAAATTCATCGTTTGGATATGCTTCAGCAAGCAGTTGTTGCCAAGCATTAAGCGAAGAAATTGGAGTTCCCAATTGATGCGCTGTCTCTTTAGAAAGTCCTACCCACAGGCGATTTTCTTCACTTCTTTGTCCCGTTAGCATCGTAATGACAGCTATGGTAATGAAGATAAAGATAAGTGCAAACTGGGCGTACGGCACATAACGCAATTGCGTTAAGAGATTACTATCGTCCCAATATATATATTGGGTTGTATTCTCATCTATTTGGAGTTCTATAGGACCATGTTTGCCTATCCCACTCTTTCTCTCCGACACATTTCGGCTTGCCAATACGTTCCCTCCTGCATCACAGATATAGACAGGAATAGTTGTATTTCTCTCAATGACAGAAGTGACAAAATCTATGTCATCATCCTCATCCGCAAGGATGAGCTGTTGAGTTGCTTCCGCCCAGATAGACATATTCTTCTGCTCCTCGGCTTGTAGTGAGCGCGCCAGATTATTAGTAAACAAGACGGAAATAGCCACGATAAACATGGCTATTACCAATACTATAGTTGCAATTTGTCTGTTGCTCATAGTTTAACCAAGCATTGTCAGGAGCACACCGGCTGCGACAGCAGAACCTATCACTCCGGCTACGTTCGGTCCCATGGCATGCATAAGAAGGAAATTAGACGGATTTTCCTCCTGTCCTACGGTCTGCGATACACGAGCGGCCATCGGCACAGCCGAAACGCCTGCAGAACCAATAAGCGGATTGATTTTCTCTTTGAGGAAAAGGTTCATAAACTTAGCCAACAATACACCGCCAGCGCTACCAAGGCCAAAGGCAACAATACCCATTGCCAGTATCATTAACGTTTGCCAGTTGAGGAAACTGCCTGCAGTAGCGGTAGCACCAACCGATAGACCAAGGAAGATGACCACAATGTTCATCAACTCGTTCTGCGCAGTCTTTGAGAGGCGATCCACTACTCCACACTCTTTCATCAAGTTACCGAGCATTAGGCAGCCGATTAGCGGTGCAGCATCCGGAAGGATAAGCGCTACAATAGCCGTAATAATGATCGGGAAGACAATTTTCTCTGTCTTGCTAACCGGTCTCAACTGACCCATCTTGATGGCACGTTCTTTTTTGGTTGTCAACAACCGCATGATAGGCGGCTGGATAACAGGAACAAGCGCCATATAACTATACGCAGCAATTGCAATTGGACCTAAGAGATGCGGGGCTAATTTAGATGTCAGGAAGATAGATGTCGGTCCATCAGCACCACCGATGATACCAATTGAACCAGCCTCTGCAGGCGTGAAGCCCATCGCGTTAGCGCAAAGGAAGGTAACAAAAATACCTATCTGTGCCGCTGCACCTAAAATGAGCGATTTCGGATTAGCAATTAGAGGTCCGAAGTCGGTCATGGCTCCTACTCCAATGAAAATCAGGCAAGGATATACTCCTGCTTTAACGCCTATATAGAGCACATCAAGCAAACCACCTTCTTTTAGGATTGCGCCATAGGAATGGAAAGCAGGGCTCTCCGGGTCGAGGAAAGCAGACCACAACTCGCTATGGAACATGCCGGAGCCCGGTAAGTTCGTTAGCAGCATACCAAACGCAATAGGCAGCAGCAAAAGCGGCTCATATTTTTTATGAATAGCAAGGTATAGCAGAAAGAAACTGATCAGTAGCATAACGGCTTGCTGCCAGCTCATCTGCATAAATCCCATGCCTTGGAAAAATTCCAATATATTCATATTGCAATTTTAATTGGTGATTTATAATTTAGCCAAGCACTACCAAAAGGTCATCTTGCATGACGTTTTGTCCCGGAGTTACAGCAATCTGTTTAACTGTTCCATCCTGTTCCGCCATGATGGCGTTTTCCATCTTCATGGATTCGAGTGTAAGCAATGTGTCTCCTTTCTTAACTGCCTGTCCTTCGATCACAAGCACTTTAATAACAGATCCAGGAAGTGGACTCTTTATTTGTGCTCCACCGGCTACTGGAGTTGCTTTCGGTGCCTCTACTTTAGGAGCAGCTGGAGCTGCTGGTTTAGCAGGTTGAGCGGCAGGTTTGGCTGCAACGGGAGCGGCTTTCTTAGCGCCTGTCTCTACTTCATATAATTTGCCATTGACGGTAACGTTCGTTTTTCCGTCGAGTTCTTCAACTGCGCATTTATACTCAGCGCCATTGATTTTGAATGAAAATTCCTTCATGTTTTAATGCTTATTTATGTCTAACAGATTTGTCTTAGCCCTTGCAGGCACGATTAATCTGTTAGAATCCTTTATTATTTAGTCCTACTGATTTTTCATTCCATTCGGTGGTATGCTTATGCAATGATATCATCGCCGTTGGAATGTCATGTTTTTTGTTCTGCGCGAGATAAAGCGCATATGCCACAGCGGCCAGATCGGCATTGTCTGCCTTAGGCGCTGTGTTCTTGGATGCCGGTTTTGGCGTTTCCACTATATGCGGTCCGCCTTCCGGAGAAGTCTTAGGTTTGCGAGGTGCTGTAGCTTTCTGCATAGTCCATCCGAAGAACATAAGGATGAAGACCAAGCAGAAAAGTAATCCCAGCACGATACCAAAACCTAAGCCGGTAACAATCCAAGTATCTGCAGTTACTGCCAATAACATATTACAATGGGATATTAGAGTGTTTCTTAAGCGGGTTAGTCAGACGTTTTGTCTGCAACATCTCGAATGCCCGAATAATGCGCGAACGCGTGTATCTCGGTTCGATCACATCATCGATATATCCACGGTTTGCAGCCTGGTAAGGCGAAGCGAACAAGTCTTTGTATTCCGCCTCTTTCTCTGCGATGAACGCTTTGCGTTCTTCCGGATCTTCGATGGCCTTAATAGCTTTTGCTTGTAAAACTCCAACAGCTCCGCTGGCACCCATTACCGCGATCTCTGCATTTGGCCAAGCATAGCACATATCGCCACGGAGTTGCTTGCAACTCATTACGATGTGCGAGCCGCCATAAGACTTGCGAACGGTAATGGTTACTTTTGGAACGGTTGCTTCGCCATAGGCGAACATCAGTTTTGCTCCGTGGTCAATAATACCTGCATATTCTTGACCGGTACCGCAAAGGAATCCGGGAACATCAACAAGTGTCAATATTTGAATATTGAAAGCATCGCAGAAACGCACGAATCGAGCGGCTTTACGGCTTGCATCACAGTCCAGCACACCTGCCAGCCATGAAGGTTGGTTGGCAATGATACCTGTAGAGCGGCCATTGAAACGTGCAAAACCACAGATAACGTTCTTTGCATAATCTTTATGCACCTCCATGAAATCACCGTTATCCACGATGGTATTGATGATTTCGTGCATATCGTACGGTTTGTTTGGATCAGCCGGAACGAGGTCGTTTAAGTTATCGTCAACGCGGGTGATATCGTCTGTACACTCAACAAGCGGAGCCTCCTCCATGTTATTTTGCGGGATGAAGGAAACAAGACGACGAACTTCAGCGATAGCTTCTTCTTCGGTTGAAGCCACAAAATGCGTAACACCGGATTTAGAAGCATGAATATGTGCACCACCAAGTTGTTCAACAGTTACATCCTCGCCTGTTACAGCCTTTACTACCTTTGGACCTGTGATGAACATATAACTATTCTGCTCAGTCATCAAGATAAAGTCTGTCAACGCAGGGCTATATACTGCTCCACCCGCGCAGGGACCAAAGATTACACTAATCTGCGGCACAACGCCGGAAGCAAGAATATTACGCTCGAAAATCTCTGCATAACCTGCAAGCGCACAAGCGCCTTCTTGAATACGCGCACCACCTGAGTCGTTCAGACCGATAATCGGTGCACCGAGTTTCATAGCCTGATCCATGACGTTGCAAATCTTGAGCGCCATGGTCTCAGAAAGTGAACCGCCAATAACGGTAGCATCTTGTGCAAAGACGAAAACCAAACGGCCGTCAATCGTACCGGAACCGACAGCAACGCCATCGCCAAGGAAGACTTTCTTCTCCATGCCGAAATCATGGCAACGGTGTGTGAGGAACATGTTTACTTCCTCAAACGAACCTTCGTCAAGCAGCATGTTTATACGCTCACGAGCGGTATAACTACCCTTCGCGTGATGTTTCTCAACCGCTGCTTCACCGCCTCCGGCTTGTGCCTTCTCGCGGTTTTCTACTAATCTATCTAATTTAGCCTGGTCCATATTACTTCGGTTGTTGGCAAAGTTCGGTTAATACTCCTTTCGTTGATTTCGGGTGCAGGAAAGCGATCATCAGGTTCTCAGCACCTTTACGCGGAGCCTTGTCTATCAATTGGATGCCTGCAGCTTCGCATTCTGCAAGTGCATCAGCTACGTTCTCTACGTTAAAAGCCACGTGATGAACGCCACCGCGACCGCCGTTCTTCTCAATGAACTTAGCGATAGTGGATTCAGGACTTGTTGGCTCAAGAAGCTCGATTTTTACTTCTCCGACTTTAAAGAAAGCCGTTTTTACTTTCTGATCTGCAACTTCTTCAATGCTGTAGCACTTGCTACCTGAAAGGAACTCGAAGAAAGGCATAGCCTCTTCCAAACTAGGTACTGCGATACCTAAATGCTCAATGTGTGTGGGTTTCATAATGAATTTTAGTATTGAATTGTATGTTATATGTTCTTCATTTTTTCGGTAAACCGAAATCGACTGCAAATTTACAACAAAAATCGCATATATGCAAATTTTTCTGTTATTTTTTGCAAATAATGTTCAATTTTACCACTCTTCGAGGTTTCATCGGTATTATGTCGAGGTTTTTAGCTGATTTTTTCTTCGAAAAATGTTCGATTTTTCGTTAATTTGGGATCCCCGATGTAACCTGCTAAGGTTGCAGTGGGGAAAGCGTAGAGCAAGGCGTAGTGCTTTACAAGTGCAGAGCACGCAGTCGCACGAGCCTTAGCTTAAGCGCGTTCAATTTTTCTTTCCACAGAAATACCAACCACACTTTGTTAGAAGATGGTTTCCCTATTTCGTTCAAGACATAAAAAAGCAGTAATATGCAAATCTATTTGCAAGTTTTTATCCAAATGACGGCATCGGATTCGAGCGTCCAAGCGGAAAGAGGAGAAGATGGTGTATAGCCGGCCTGCCGGTATAAAGTACTGCAAGCGATGTTATTCGTTGCAATAATGGCATACAAGACACGCATATTCAAGTGTTTGAAGGCATATTCCTCCAGTTGTTCAAGAGCCGCTTTCCCTATTCCCTTGCCGCGATAATCCGACGCAATGTACATGCCCAATGCGGCTCGTCTGTTACGCGGATCGAAATCAAAGAGGTCGATGCAACCAACCGTTGCGCCATCTTGTTCAATAATCAGCCGCAATTGGCCGTCTCTGAAAATATCTCCAGTGGTAGAAGCGATATAATCGCGCAAATCCTGCTGCGAGAGCGGATTATGGTTTGCACCATCCGCCCAAGAAGTGGCATCGTTCTCCCATTGATAAAGATACGGAAGATCTGAAGGTTCTATTTTACGAAGTTTAACCACGTTTTGCATAGCTAGGTTAGTCAAACAATCTGGCAAAGAATCCTTTTTTCTTCTTATGATTTAGATTCTCCATATTTCCTTGCGGCGCCGGTTCATAAGGATGACCTGTATGGACCATATTATAAATCACTCCCCAATCCGGCAAACCGCCTAAATTGCGGTCATCAATCCATAAATCTGCCACCAATTTACGTGGCGTGTGATGTTCAGGCTCTTCTTCCGGATAATTGGAATTCACAGCATAGAACTCAAGTCCTTTGGACTTGCAATAATCCAATGCCTCCTGCAAAAGAGCACCTTCACGCACCGTCCAAAGGATGATTTGATGATGATCTTCCTCTTGCAGTTTCTTGAGTGTCTGAATGGCAAAAGGAATGGGTTTGCCAATACGCGGATACTCGTGGGTTACAATCGTTCCGTCAAAATCAACAGCTATAATCATGGTGTATTTCTATGGTTAATATGATTCTTGATTAGGATCTTGTGGCGTCATTTCCAATTCAACTTTGCGGAGCGTGGGCTTGCTAAAATACCATGCAATAGCAGCAATAGCTGCTACCCATAACATGGATTTATATCCACCCATCCAATAAAAGGCAAAGATTCCCAACGGCATAGCGTTGCTGACCAGCAATATACGAGCGCCTGCACATTTCAAGTATTTCTTTGGTGTCTGCGGCTTGAACAATTTGACCAGATATAAACCGAAAGGAATAGTAATTAACGCATCAAAAATGATGATATACTGTACTATTTGTCCGGTTTGTGACATTCTGTCAAGTGGTTCATACAGGCCTTTCGAGAAGGCATAATACATGGCAGTTAGCACAATAAGCGAAATCGCCATTTGACTGTAATAAATCCAGTTAAGTTGTTTAATCGTTTTTTCCATATTATCCTTTAAACTCTGTTCTATTTACAATTGAGCGCCCGAGTGTTATTTCATCCGTATACTCAAGTTGGTTGCCTACGGCAACACCACGGGCGATTTGGGAAATCTTGAGATTCGCAGATTCAAGATTCTGAATTCTTCTATATATATAGAAATTTGTAGTGTCACCTTCCATAGTGGTTGGCAAGGCGAGAATGATTTCAGCAATGTTTCCTTTGGAAACACGTTCCATTAGCGAATCAATCTCAATATCCTTTGGCCCGATGCCTTCCATCGGCGAGATAATGCCGCCCAATACATGGTATACGCCGTTATATTGACCTGTATTCTCTATAGACATCACATCTTGCACATTCTCCACTACGCAAATAGTCGAATGGTCACGACGCGTCGATGCGCAAATCGGACATAGCTCTGTATCGGAAATATTATGACATTCCTTGCAATACACCACTTCCTTTTTGAGTCGTGTAAATGCCCCCGCAAAGGCTTCTACGTCAGCATCTGATTGCCGCAAGAGATGCAAAACCAGCCTTAAGGCTGTTCTGCGTCCTACGCCTGGCAAGGAAGCCATCTGATTAACAGCCTGCTCTAACAATATGGATGGATAATCGCTCATTTTTTAGCCCAGCGAGCCGGAATCATGCGGTAAGGATAACGCTCGCGTATATTATCAGCATTAGGACAATCACAACGATGTATTCGAATCCCCTTTGTTACGGACACAAACGCAAAAATCGGATCTCCGGGCTGCGGATTACAGCATCTGGAGAGGTTATAATCCACATTTTTGACATTCATATCTACCTCAATAGCCAATCCCTGCAGTTCACTTTTAGGTACATACTCTGTATGTTCGCGCAAAACAGGCGTTTCTTCCGGTGTAAGCATCACTTCACGCAAACGCTGCAGATCTTCCTTGCCCGTAGCCACGGACTGATACATATCGGATACTTCCTTGTAGCCCAATCGCATGGCCATCTTGGTAATGTCACCCTCGGTGTATTCAATCTTCCAATTCTTGAACCGCCGTTCAATCATCTCTTTGCCTTCTGCGGCAGATTTGTATTCCAGTTCTTTGAGGGCTTGACGTATCTTCGATTTAGCCTTTGTAGAAGCCACAAAATTGAGCCAATCGGCATTTGGATGCTGGTTAGGCGATGTCATTACAGACACCTGGTCGCCGTTTTCCAATTTTTGCCGAATGGAGACATTTTGATTGCGAATTGTTCCACCGACACAATGTGCACCTACTTCGCTATGGATTGAGTACGCAAAATCCAATACTGTCGCTCCTTCCGGAAGACGTCTCAAATCACCTGTTGGCGTGAAGACATACACATCGCCCTTACGTTGCATCAGAGAACCTTTGACTCCTTTGTACGACCAGTGAGCAGCCACACCTTGTTCCGCCACTTCGTCCATTCGTTTGGTACGAATCTGCACCTCAACCCATCTTTTCTGCGGTCCCAGAACAGTTGTATGAAGCGACTCATAGCCATTCTCTTTAGGCACAGACAACCAGTCGCGCAGACGTTTAGGGTTAGGCGGAAAGACATCCGTTATTAGCGAATATACCTGCCAGCAATCTGATTTCTCTTTCTCCAAAGGAGAATCCAGAATAATACGTATGGCAAAAAGGTCGTATATTTTGTCTATATCACAATGCTGCGCTTGCATCTTATGGTAGATAGAATGAATCGATTTCGGCCGCCCCTTGATAGTAAACGTAAAGCCTTCTTCCGTCAATTTTTTCTCCAAAGGCGCAATGAATGAAGCAATATATGCTTCGCGTTCAGCCTTCTTTGCGCTCAATGCGTGCGCAATATACTTATAGGAATCGTAATCGAGGAACTTTAGCGCTAAGTCCTCCATCTCGGTCTTTATTTGATAAAGGCCAAGCCTATGCGCCATGGGAGCATGCAGAGTTTGCGTCTCTCGCGCCACGTGACGACGCTTTTCCGAATCGCCTTCTGCATCCAACTGCCTAAGCAATTCCAATCGCTCATTCAGTATTGAAAAAAGGACTTTATTGCTGTCTTCCATTTGTTACTTTTCAAAAAACGGCACAAAGATACAAAAAAATTTGCACATATCAAAATAATTTTGTAACTTTGCAGCGATTTTTGTGCAAACAATAAAATTTAACCGATAATGAAAGCAACAAGACCTATTTTAATTTGTGTTCTGATTGCAGCAGCTGTCATCATGGCAATCTTCTGCGTAAAGAGCGTAACAACCCCTATTAAGTTCGAGAACACGCGTGCAGAGCGCGAGGTAGTAGTGATTAAGCATCTGGTAGATTTGCGTACAGCAGAGGTGGAGTTCCATCACCAAAAAGGTCGTTTTACCGCCGATGCAGACTCATTGTTAATGTTCTTAAAGACAGCCCCCAAGAAAGAGGTGCTTAAAGAGGGAAGTTTAACGGATAAACAGTTAGAAGCCGGTTTGACAGAGCATAAGGCTGTTAAGATCCTGAACGAGGCAAAGAAGAAAGCGCTAAAGAATAAGAAACTCAACTTCGAGGATAATGATGCTTTATACGCATATATTTGGGAGAATGATGCAGACGTGAAGAAAAATGGCTTACAGGGCTTCCGTCGTGATACGATTGAGTTGAACATGCTGGAGTCGCTTTACAAAGGCGAATATGACGAGAATAGCATCAATGCGATTGTAGAAATCCCATTCAGTCAAGGCCTACGCTTTGAAATGGAGGTAAACAACGATTATAAGACCAGTCAAGGTATCCGTGTTCCTTTGTTTGAAGCTCGCGCTCCATTTGAGAGTTACCTAAGCGATTTGGATAAACAAGAATTAGTAAACCTAATTGACCGTGAGAATAAATTAGAGCACTACCCCGGTTTGAAGGTAGGTGACGTTTACTCGCCAAACAACAACGCAGGAAACTGGGAATAATGAGAATCATCTCAGGAATATTCAGGGGGCGGCGATTGTCGCCCCCTAAAAATATAACAGCAAGGCCGACAACAGACTTTGCCAAGGAGAGTCTATTTAATCTGCTCAATAACCGTATTGATTTTGATGGGATTGATGTTTTAGATCTCTTTGCGGGCACAGGAGGCATAGGCATAGAGTGCGTAAGTCGCGGTGCTCGTGAAGTGACGGCGGTAGAGATAGCTCATGTACAGCAAAATTGGATTATAACATGCTGTAGGCAGTTAGGTATTCGTAATTTAAGCCTTATTCGTGGAGATGTATTTAAGTTTCTTAATGCGTGCCACACTAAGTACGATTTGATTTTTGCTGATCCGCCTTATGCTTTGGAAGAACTCCCTGCCCTGCCAGACCTGATTTTAAAACAGGAGATACTCAAAGAAAACGGATGGCTGGTCATTGAGCATGGTAAAGATACCGATTTCACCAGTCACCCGAAGCATGTTGAAACGCGCACCTACGGCAGCGTTCATTTTAGCTTCTTCCAATAATCCTTAATTAAGGATTATTTTTTTGCCGTTTTGGATATATAATTGTCCCTTCTCGGGGCATTGAACAGGACGACCTAAAAGATCGTATAATTGGTCGTTGACTATTGATTGTTCTTTGACCTCATCTATATCCGATGGTTTACGCGGTTTATTGATGGTTAATGTCAAATTCAAGTCATCTGTGCGGTCACAGTTCTTCTTATCGGCCCAATTTGTTACATCCTCTACTAACGACTGAAGAGGTTCTTCCGCATAGGCTTTAACCATCGGTTTAATAATTGGACCTAACACTGACTTTAAACCTATTTTTTTTGACAACACTTCATCTATCATATTGTCCATGCCGTCATACATATCTTGCGCCAAAGTGGCGGCTCCCGGATGTTCAGGTTCATTACCGTCACTATGCAGCAAATAAAGAGCAACTATAGTAGGCCCCAAATGCTTTTGTACCAATGCCGTTTTCTCTTCGTCTGTGGAAGGCAAACAGTCAATTAACATATTCGCTACTGTTTCTCCAAATTCGGCTTGCGCCATTTCTTTCGCTTCGTCCATCTTACTCCACATCTTATTTGCCATTTGCGGGATAAGAATCTCTACGTGCTCTGCCATCCACTCGCGGCTGTAAGTGTACATATCCGGAATAGTGTCGAGTTGCGTAATAGTAGCAGTCTCTATAGTAACGTTAGTGCGGTCATTGGAAAGCGTAAGCCAACGGAACGGGCAGGGATACGTAATAGGAGAACCTGTCGTTACTTCTACAATACTATCATTTGTCAGTCCGGTCGTATCACGGTAGGTGGTGATACCATCAACATGGAAATGGCCTGTAAGAACTAACCGCACACCATGATGCATCAAACTATCTCTAATATCGTCTGCATTCTTCAATCGGCATGAGCTCTCCAAGCTACTTTGTCTATCGAAATGCTCCAACAACTGCCAATGGCACATAGCAATAATCATATTGCCTTTCTTTGATGCCGAATCGGCTTGTTGCAGAATCCATTCGAGCGTTTCCTATCTTAGTTTTCCCGTTCCTGCATTGTTGTCCGAGCCATCAATACCAATAACTGTCACACCTTCCAAAGGCTCGACTGCATAACTATGTGAGTACAAATCTACAGTTATTCCGGTAAACTGGTATACCATTGAATATTTTGTTTGCCAAGCAGTTGTCCCCAATACATCTACAGCCTCTTTCTCTGCTCCAAGATATGAATAAGCCGAGCCACCAATATCGTGATTCCCAGGAATAACAAGCGTCTTAATTCCGGCCTCATTCAACGTTTTGAGCGAATTAGCCACGATGTCATGGCTTGCCATTTCTCCATCTTTTGTCAAGTCACCAGGAATAAGCACTAGTTCTGGTTTCTGCACTAATGCCGTGTCTATGAGCGCATTCCAGACATCAAAACTAAGATCCAACATTTTCCGCTGACTCTCCATCATCTCTTGACAGGACTGACTATTCGGCTCGAATAATGTTCTTGCTAGTACGTGCGGATCGGCAATAACCATGATTCGCTGTTGCGCACAAAGCCACGTGGGTAAGAAGAACAAAAGAAGGAATATTTTTTTTATATCCATAGATTATTCAATTTTATTTAGTTAAGGAGTTTTATCAATTTAACTAATGCCTTCATGCAAGCTCGGTCTGTTATCTGTTCCCGCAGTTTGCCTAATTGAAAGCACTCAGCCGTTGTTCCGTCCGGTGTCGCCCATGCAATCCAAACTGTTCCAACAGGCTTCGTTTTTGAGCCTCCTGTCGGTCCGGCAATTCCACTCGTAGCAATAGCGAAATCCGTTCCAATTTGCTTGCGAATAGATTCTGCCATGATGCATACAACTTCTTCGCTTACAACTCCATGCGCTTTTATTATCTCTGCCGGAACTTCCAACAAATGTTCTTTAACGCTATTGTCGTAACTAACAACCGAGCCATAATAGAATGCAGAACTGCCCGGATGCTTACTTAGTAAAGCCGCCAATTTACCTCCTGTACAACTCTCTGCCGTAGCGATAGTTTGATGGCGTTCTGTGAGCATTTTGCCAACAATCACTTCTAATGGTTCATCCGTTTCGGCTATTAGATATTCTTTTGTCAAATGCTTTAGTTCATTGAACCAATGATTCATTTCATCCTCTGACAAATCGCCGTAACTCGATAAACGCAAACGAATAATACCATCTTTTGGTAAATAAGCCAAATGAAGAGTTGATGGCATAGAAGCTTCATACTCCTCTAATAGTATCGCTAAAGATGATTCGGGAATGCCTGTTACTTGAAGCGTTCGATGGATAATATTGGCCGTAGCACGTCCTATATATGGCAATATCTGTTCCTCCATGGCTACCTTCATCTCATAAGGGACACCTGGCATGGAAGCCAATATCTGCTTACCATGATGGAATACCATTAATGGCGCTGAGCCTACTCTATTTTCCAGAATCTCTGCCTTCTCTGGGACAAGCCATTGTGTAGCAGTCAAACGATTCAACACTTCCGGTCTATTAGCGTACAACTGCTCTATGTGTGCGCGTACACGTACATCTTCTATAAGGTGTGTGCCAAAATACTCACACAGCACATGCTTGGTAATATCATCTTTCGTTGGTCCTAAGCCTCCGGTAGTAAGAATAATATCAGCCCGAGAGAAAGCCTCATCCAGCGCCGCAATAATATGTTCACGACTATCATGAACGGATGTTATTTGGTATAATTCTATACCATATTCATTGAGTTTTTCGGCAATCCAAGCGGAATTAGTGTCCACTACTTGACCGATTAACAACTCATCTCCTATTGTAATTATTTCTGCGCGCATTGTTTATGCCATTCTGTAGCAGTTAGTTCTAATTCGTTATACCAATCTTCGCCAAAGCGACGTATTAGCGGTTCTTTAAGGAATTGATATAATGGTGTATGCGTTTTCTTGCCTTTGATCCGTGCGCAATGGCAAATATCCCATCGATGGTACTCCACTCCTGTCATATCGCCTACTCTTGTCAATCTTATTGGATACAGATGACAGGAAATGGGCTTTTTGAAATCTATTTTGCCTGCATTATATGCTTTCTCTATTAGGCAATAACACCAGCCTTGATGATCAGTACGAGCAAATACACAATCCTTGTTGTTAACAATTGATGTTACGCGCTCGCCAGAAGGATCATTATAGGCAATTCCTTGCGCTTCTACTACTTCCTTTGCTTCCTTTGTCATATCAGGCAGCAGTATAGGTAAGATACTTTGTATCTTCTGCTCTTCTTCTTCCGTCAAAGGTGCTCCCGCATCGCCCTCAATACAACAACAGCCATGACAAGTGTCCAAATCACAGCAGAACTCTTTCTCAAGCACGTCCAAACTGACTAATGTATCTTGTATCAGGAACATTTCTCGTTAAAAGCCTAAGAATCCTTCCACCCAAATTTTGACACCTATAGCAATCAGTATAAGTCCACCGATAAGGCCAACATTGAGTTTGAAACGCGTTCCGAAAATTGAACCAATCACACAGCCTAACAGCGAGAAGAAAAAACTTACGAAAGCAATAAGGGATATTCCAAGCCATAAACTATCCGGCACAGGAATAAAAATAACACCTGTAGCCAACGCATCAATGGATGTAGCAACAGCCATCATTAAAAGGAATCCAATATTCCAATTCGCTTTGTGTCCTTCCTCATCTTTCTTGTGGAACGACTCAATTACCATTTTTCCGCCTATAAAGACAAGCAATACCAAGGCAATCCAAGGCGCGTATCGACGGAAGAAATCCGCAAAGAGGTTACCTGCATAATAGCCAATTAACGGCATTGCCCCTTGAAATCCGCCGAAGAGGGTCGCCATCAAAAGAATCTTAGGGTGCTGCTTTTTGTCTCGTACGTTGGTATCCAATCCTTGAGCAATACTTACCGCAAAGCAATCCATTGCCAATCCGATGGCAATTAATATGATGGAAAGTAAATCCATTTATTGTCTTTTGTATTTATATCGTGCACCGACTTTACCCTTAGCAATCGCTAATAGTTTATTGCGCATAAGGGTCTTTCGTATCGGAGAGATACGGTCTGTAAACACATGTCCCTCCAAGTGATCATACTCGTGGAGTATGATTCTTGCCTGAAAATCCGTAAACGTATCTTCATGCTCCTTGAAGTCCTCGTCTAAATAGCGTAACTTAATCGTTCTCGGACGTATCACATTTTCACTAATGCCAGGCAGCGATAAGCAACCTTCGGAATAGGTACAATTTTCCTCACTTTCCTCCAACAATTCGGGATTGATAAATGTCTTCTTGAATCCCAGGCACTCCGGATAATCTTCTTCCAACTCTGACCCATCAACAACAAATAGTCGCCAAGGTTTGCCTACTTGCGGAGCAGCCAGACCGCAACCTTCAGCTTGCGTTAAGGTCTCATACATATCCGCAATGAATTGCTTCAACTCCGGTGTGTTTTCTATTTCTTCCGCTTGTTTTCGCAACACCGGTTGTCCGTATAAATAAATAGGTAATATCATAGTTTGCTTTGCAAATAATCTTCCAAAATAATGCACGCAGCGATTTTATCCACTACGGCTTTGTTTTGCCGGTCTTTTTTCTTCATGCCTCCGGCAAGCATTGCTTGGTGCGCTAATACGGATGTAAAGCGCTCGTCATACATAGTTATCGGTTTATCCGGAAACTGCTTTTTGAAGTTCCCCATAAATGGTCGGATATAATTCATACTCTCCGACTCAGAACCATTCATCTGCGTAGGATGACCAATCACCACTTCATCCACTTGTTCTTTCGCAAAGTAATCGGTCAACCAGTTCATCAAAGTATTCGTTTCAATCGTAAGCAGGGGATTAGCCGTTATGCGGAGAACATCCGTAACGGCTAATCCTGTACGTTTACGACCGTAGTCTATTGCGAGAATTCTACCCATTAAAGGTTATTCAATTTCTCAGTAATAGCTTCGTATTCTTTATCCATATGGAAGCGATAATACAATCCCTTAAGGACCTGCATGTATGTGCGGTCTTCCGGTGCCATTTCATGCGCTTTCTCAAAGAACGGGAGAGATTTCTTGAATACCTCATTCATCTCATCCAATGCTTTCTTATACGCTTTATTGTCAGAGATAAGAGCTGCATCCTCGTTCATCTTAACAGCCTGATTGTAATATACACGTCCCTTACCTGCCATTGCGTCAGCCAGCGTAGGATCACAACGGAGAGCTTCGTCAAAATCTTTCAGTGCATCCTCGTGATTGCCAAGGTTTTCGTCCAAATTACCCTTGATGTGATGATACTGCGCTACATTCGGCTCACGTTCGATGGCTTGAGCCAAATAATCTACTGCCGTCTGCTCCTGGCCAGAGAAGATATAGAAGTTGATTAAGTTCTGGAGGAACCAAGGCTCTTTCGGGAAACGAACGATTGCTGCCTCAAGCGTAGCAAGGAATTTAGCGGTATCCTTCAGCGTTACATACTCTTGATAGAGGAATTGATTAACGGAAACAGCTTCATAATCGCCATCTTTGAGTTCCTCGAGCAGAGCAACGGCCTCTTCGTGCATTTCACTTTGAACAGCGAAGATTGCAGCATAGTATTTATACTGTTGATACGTAGTATCACGCGGCATTTCTTTCTGCATCTTCTCATTTTGCATCATATCCAAATCAGGGATAGAGATGTGCATCTTGAATGCCTGGAAAGCGCCTGCAAAATCACGTTGGTCATTCAGATAGATACCGTATTTAACCAGCTCTTGATTCTTGTAGTACTCCAGCATTTTCTTGCTGACGTTGGTTCTCGTTTTCTGGTCAACTACCTCACGGCCTTTCTTGTCCAGCGTTGGGATCATTGCCAACTCATCGGCTTTAAGCCAATAGTTGTAGCTCTCCTCAACTGCTACACCGGCTTTCTCTTGGTTAACGCCTTGTCCCATCATCTGATTGAGATTCTCTTGCGTTACTTCCTGATAGCCAATCATACCTGCCCAATAGTAGGTCTCAGCGGTTGGTTCAGCTGCGATAGCTTCCTTGATAGAAGCACGTGCTGCTGTGAAATCCGGAGTTTCGGACATCATGTAACTCTTAGCCTTTTTTGTGGCCGGGTTCTTTTGCGCGAAGCAGCCTGCACTTATCAGCACAAGAACTGCCAAAAATAAACTCTTTTTCATTGTATTATTCTTGATTTTCGTTGTTAGTTTCTTCCACTTCCGGATTTTCCTGATTGTCAATGTTCTCCGGAACTTCATCGTTATCCTCTTTCGGAACGATGCAACCGCTTACAAGCGTGTCATTACGTTTCTGAAGTTCAATCAGTTTGACACCTTGAGCAGCACGTCCGGTTTGACGGATGGTCGAAATATCCATACGGATGGCTGTTCCGGATTTCGTCATTAGCATCAAGTCGTCAGCATCGGTTACAGCTTCAATTCCTACGAGGTGACCTGTTTTCTCCGTTATCTCGATGGTCTTAACACCCTTACCGCCACGATTTGTTACGCGATAAATCGGATTTCCTTCTTCGTCGTCCACCGGCGTACGCTTACCAAATCCGTTCTCTGAGATAACGAGAATAGTCTTGTCTGTATTCTTCTCTACACAAACCGTGCCAATCACGCGATCTTGTCCGTCATCCTCCAGTGTAATTGCCTTCACACCGGTTGCGCTACGGCCCATCGGACGAACGCCGCCTTCGTTGAAACGACATACTTTACCATTGTACGAAGCAACCAGCATCTCGCTTTGTCCGTCAGTCAATGTAACACCAATCAGTTCGTCGCCTTCACGCAAACCAAGAGCGATGATACCGTTAGCACGCGGACGAGAATAAGCCTCGAGTGTCGTTTTCTTCATCAAGCCATTTTTGGTAATGAAGATCAAGAAGTGGTTCTCAACGTATTCTTGGTCGTTCAAGCCCTTGACATTGATGCAAGTACGTACTTTATCGCCGCTTTGGAGATTGATCATATTCTGAATAGCGCGACCTTTGGACTGCTTGTTTCCTTCCGGAAGGTCATAGACCTTCTGCCAGTACAAACGACCCATTTCGGTAAAGAACATCATGGTCGAGTGCATCGAAGCTTGATATACACGCTCGATGAAATCCTGGTCACGTGCACTACCGGCTTTCGAACCAATACCGCCACGAGTCTGTTGACGGAAGTCTGCCAGCGGAGTACGTTTGATATAACCGAGGTGCGAGATGGTAATAACCCTATCGTCATCTGCGTACATATCTTCTGGATTGAACTCAGTAGCCATCTTCACGATTTGCGTACGACGCTCGTCTCCGTATTTCTCTTTGATTTCAAGGAGTTCGGTGTTGATCAGGTCATAACGCATCTCATCGCTTGCCAGCAATTCATTGAGGTGAGCAATAAGTTTCTCGAGTTCCTCATATTTAGCCTTCAATTCATCGATACGCAAGCCAGTGAGCGCGCTCAGACGCATATCCACGATTGCCTTGGATTGCAATTCGTCGATATTGAAGCGTGCCTCCAAATTAGCCTGAGCATCGGCAGGAGTGCGGCTTGCACGGATAATACGTACTACTTCATCGATATTATCTACGGCGATGATCAATCCTTCCAAGATATGAGCACGATCTTCCGCTTCTTTGAGTTCGAAACGCGTACGACGAGTAACCACTTCCATGCGGTGCTCAATGAAATTACCGATGAGCTGCTTGAGATTCAAGAGCATTGGACGGCCTTTCACGAGCGCAATACTGTTCACAGCAAAGCTGGATTGCAGCGCGGTGAACTTATACAGCTTGTTCAGCACTACTTGTGCGTTTGCGTCACGCTTCACTTCCACAACGATGCGGATATCACGTTTCGAATGGTCGCTGATATCTGCGATTCCTTCGATTTTCTTATCATTGACCAGTTCCGCGATATTCTTTACCAGATCAGCCTTAACAACACCGTAAGGCAGTTCGGTAATCACGATGCGCTCGCGTCCGTTGTCATCGGTCTCGATATCGGCATTCGAACGAATAATAACACGTCCGCGACCGGTTTCATAAGCATCTTTAACGCCCTGATAACCGTAAATCGTACCGCCAGTCGGGAAATCCGGAGCTTTCACATGTTCCATCAAATCCTCTACGGTAATTTCCGGAATGAAAGCATCATGCATGCGTGCCTTAATATTATCGATATACGCGCAACAACCGTCAATAACCTCAGAAAGGTTGTGTGTCGGCATATTCGTTGCCATACCAACGGCAATACCGCTTGCACCATTTACCAACAAGTTAGGGAAACGGCAAGGCAGAACAACCGGCTCTTTGAGCGAGTCGTCGAAGTTATTCTGCATATCAACGGTATCTTTGTCGATATCGCGGAGCATTTCCTCGGCCAATTTGCTCAGACGAGCCTCGGTATAACGCATAGCAGCTGCGCCATCGCCATCGACCGAACCGAAGTTACCTTGACCATCAACCAAGCAATAACGCATTGCCCAAGGCTGAGCCATACGGACTAACGTACCGTAAATACTGCTATCACCATGCGGGTGATACTTACCCATTACCTCACCGACAATACGCGCACTTTTCTTTGTCGGTTTGTCGCTCGTGTTACCGAGCTCGTTCATTCCAAAGAGTACACGGCGGTGAACCGGTTTGAAACCGTCGCGCACATCCGGCAGCGCACGGCTTACAATCACACTCATCGAGTAATCGATATACGAGGACTTCATTTCCTCGTCAATCTTCACAGGGATAATGTGATCATTCTTAATAATCTCGTTTTCTTCCATTTGAATAAATATAATGTTTTGTTAATTGATAGCTTTTTTCGTTCCACATATTTTGCGCTGCAAAATTACAACTTTTTTTTGACATATGCAAATTTTTTGACTATTTTTTTGCATTTTTATGCATTTTGTATTCTTTTTCGACTATCTCCCGACAGAAAACAGAAAGTGTCTCAGAACGCAAATAAATGCCCTTTATCCTTATTTTTATCTTTCGCCCGCGCGCGACTATATACACGAGAATGCGCTTTTTATGCCTTTTACCATTTACTTGACACCGAGAATAACGCACTTATCGCGCACTAATAGCGCACTTATCACGCACTAATCACGCACTAATTTTTGCATGTAATTTCGTTGGTATTATATACATAGTATATAATACCGGAGAGTTGATATAAAAATGGCAAAAATTTAATATTCTGTTTCCTATATTTTGCAATTTTGCAAAAAAGAGCAGAAAAATTTGCATATTCGAAATATTTTTATTACCTTTGCGCCGAATTTGAAAAAGAACTGTCATCTTTTCAGATTTTTCCCAGAAAATATACCATTTAGTTTTATGCAATACGAATTACAAAAACTCGAGCGTATGTCGCTCGATGACGTCCGTAAGATTGCACGCAGTATGGGTTTGAATCCCCGTCGTAGTCAGTCTTTACGTGAAATCAGTTATGCCATTTTGGATGCTCAGGCCGATAACCGAGCAGCCGTTGTGCAGGCCAAAGAAGAAGCTCGTGCCGCTGCAGGCGAAAAGCCGGCTAAGCGTGCTCGCACACGCGGTGTGACAAGGTCTGTAGCAAAAGTGACCTCTTCTTCCGGAAACGGAGAAAACATCCGCGCAACAGTTGGTACTGAGAAAGAGCAAATGGCTCAGATGCAGGCGGATATTGAGGCGAACCAACATCGTCCGAACCGTACCGTGCAGCAAGTAGGCGGAATACTTGGCGATGCTCCGGAGGAGAAAAATGATGGAGTAAGCGCAGCCAAGCCGCTTAATGACGAACCAAAGGCTCCTAATGATGCACCGGTTGTTGAGAAGCCCAAGAAACGCGGCAGACCTAAGAAAGCAGCCGAGAATCAAGAGGTGAAAGAGGAAGCACCGAAAGCGAAAGCCGAAAAACCAGAGAAAAAAGCGGAGCAGCAAGAGGTTGTTCCTGCTGAAACAGAGCCGGAGTTCATTCTGCCTGATCTGGGAGAAAACGTGATTGCGATGGGAACGCTGGAATGCGCGCCTGACGGATACGGATTCCTTCGTTCTGCGGATTATAACTACCTGCCCAGTCCCGATGATGTGTATGTCAGCAAAGATCAAGTGCGCCAATACGGTTTGAAGCCCGGCGATACCGTGGAATGTTCGATTCGCGTGAATCCACAGCCGGATAAGTTCTTCCCGATGGATAAAGTAATCCGTATAAACGGATTAGAGCCGGAGTTGGCGAAACGCCGTGTGGCATTCGAGAACCTTACACCACTCTTCCCTGATCAGAAATTCAAACTCTGCACAGGTCATGGCGACTCGTTGAGCGTACGTATGATTGATCTCTTTGCGCCGATTGGCAAAGGTCAACGCGGACTGATTGTGGCACAACCGAAAACCGGTAAAACGGTGTTACTCAAGGAGTTAGCTAATGCTATTTTAAAGAATAATCCTGAGGTTTACATGATTGTTCTGCTTATCGACGAACGTCCGGAAGAAGTAACCGATATGCAACGCAGCGTAGCTGCGGAAGTTATTGCTTCGACCTTTGACGAGCCGGCAGAGAACCATGTGAAAGTGGCAAATATCGTTCACGAGAAAGCGAAACGACTGGTTGAGAGCGGTCATGACGTAGTCATCCTACTCGACTCTATCACTCGTCTGGCGCGTGCTTATAACACCGTTGCTCCTTCGAGCGGAAAAGTGCTGTCCGGAGGTGTGGAAGCGCAGGCTCTTCATAAGCCCAAACGTTTCTTCGGTGCCGCACGTAACATCGAGTTTGGCGGTTCGCTGACGATTATCGCGACCGCGTTGACCGAGACCGGCAGCAAAATGGACGATTTGATCTTCGAGGAGTTCAAGGGAACGGGAAATATGGAGTTGCAACTTGACCGTAAGCTGGCTAACCGCCGTATTTTCCCGGCCGTAGATATTCCTGCTTCCAGCACGCGTCGCGATGACCTGCTGTTACCGCCGGATGTGATCAGCCGCATGTGGCAAATCCGCAAGCAATTGAGCGACATGAGCGGTCAGGAAGCCATGGAGAAACTGCGCACATATATGGAGCGCACAGAAGATAACGATGAGTTCCTGTTAGCGGTCAATGGTGCCCGCTAATAGTGTAAATCGTTGAACGGTTATGAAGATTCTAATTCTAAATGGGCCGAATTTGAATCGTCTGGGTTTACGCAAGCCGGAAATATACGGTTCAAAGACAATGGCACAAATTTTGTTGGAAATCCAGCAAAGCTGGCCGGACGTGCACTTTGTGTATAAGCAATCGAACCATGAAGGCGATCTGATTGATTGGATTCAGGAGTTCGAAGGAGAAGGCATCGTTCTCAATGCCGGAGGCTATACACATACAAGCGTGGCGTTACGGGATGCCGTGGAAGATTGTGCTATTCCCGTGGTGGAAGTGCATATAAGCGACATTACCAAACGTGAGCCATTTAGACAAACGAGCCTTTTGACCGGCGTATGCGCAAAATCAATAATCGGTATAGGAACCGACTGCTACGCGCAAGCAGTAAAATGGATAATAGATGAAGCGAATTGTTAATTTACTTGGACTATTGGCCATCAGCACTTGGCTTTTGGCTGCTAATAGTGTGACCGGAAAAGTGATTGACGCCAGCACAAAACAGCCAATAGACTTTGCCAATGTGAGCGTGCTGAACGCGCCTAAAGGACAAATGCCAAGTATGCCTCCCGGAGAAATGCCTGAAGGCGAAATGCCGGATTTTCCTAAAGGAAAGAAGCCACAGTTTGATCAGACACCTGTAACAGGAACGGTAACGGACGAAAAGGGTGAGTTTAGCATAGAGCTGGCAGACGGCAAGTATATACTTGTTGTATCTTTCATGGGTTACAGCGACCAGCGCCGCGAAGTGACCGTTGCCGGTAAGCCGGTTAACGTAGGTCGTATTGCCCTCAAAGAAGATTCCCGCGTGCTGCAAGACGTAGAAGTGGTCGGGCAAAACAGCTCCATGCGCTTTGAGTTGGATAAGAAAGTATTCACCGTTGACCAGAATATTGCTTCTGCAGGTGCCAGTGTGAGTGAAGTGCTGGAAAATATTCCGTCCGTAGATGTTGACCAAGAAGGAAACATCTCGCTCCGCAACTCTGAAGACGTGGAAATATGGATTAACGGCAAGCCGGCAGGCCTGAATAGCGAGAACCGCGGTCAGGTATTGCAGCAAATGCCCGCAGGCACGATTGAAAAGATAGAAATCATCACTAATCCAAGTGCCAAGTATTCCCCTGAAGGAACTTCCGGAATTATCAACCTGGTCATGAAGAAAGACCGTAAAGCCGGTTTCTACGGCTCTATCCAGGCAGGAATCGACTATTCGCTTGCTGCGCCGTGGACCACTCCTCCCGGAGCCAATGTGGGCTTTAATATCAACTTCAATGCCGGTCCTGTAGACGGTTATTTCAATGTGGGCTACCGTTACCACACCAGCAACGGAGGTAGCACGACCGACCGCTATAATCTTAACGGTGCAGGCAGTAAGGAGTTGGACTCTACCCTTATTAGCAGCCATCTGGAGCAGGAAGGTCATCAAAGTCACAGGGGTGGCGGAATGTTTGCCCGTGGCGGTCTGAATTTCCACGTGGCTGAAGGCCATACGATTGGTGTGAGCGGGTTTGGCATGGTTAGCGAGCCGAAAGCATTCTACATGAAAAACTCGAACCATCGTACGTACCTTTTGACTACCCCGGCGGGCGATACTACGCGCTACTACACGCGTGACCAAGCAGGTACAGGCTACCATCCGGGTGGTAACGCTACGCTCGATTATACCTTCGAGATGGATGAACACTGGCTGATGATTAGCGGTACGTATAATAACTTCGGATTCAACATGCTGACTGACTACACGCAAACGGAAGACGAAGACACGTTATACCAAGACCAGAGCACACTCAGCACAGATCAAGGTATCGAGATTAAGGCGGATTATGAATGGAAACCGACGCCTCAGAGTCGTTTGGAAGCCGGTTATGACTATACGTGTAATTGGGGCAATAGTTTAGCTGACGCACATAATATTATCAACGGAGAAGCACAGGAACTTTATGCATATTATACCGATTATCGTAGCCAGAAACAAAACCACGCGCTCTACGTGACCTATGGCAACCGTTTCTGGAACAAACTGTCCGTTCAGGTCGGGTTGCGCGGTGAGTATTATATGCGGCATATTGAATCCACTTACAAGGACGAAACAGGGGCGGAACAAGATGCCTACGCCGCATATCCGAATAAGAAAGACACCGCTTATTTCCAATTATTTCCAAGTGCCTATATTGGTTATGATTTCGGCAACGGACATGAATTGCAACTCAACTATACCCGCCGAGTTCGTCGTCCGTGGGGACACCAGATCAACCCGCGTATGGACTTCTCGGATAGCACGAACATCAGTTATGGTAACGTGGATTTGTTGCCGTCGTATTCGAATAACCTGGAACTCAATTATCTGAAGACTTGGGAACGCCATACGCTCTCTGCCGGTGTATTCTGGAAATACCAGGAAGGAGCCGTTCAGAATATCAAATATATGGACGGCGATGTGATGAAGAACACCTACCTCAATGTAGCCACGCGCCAGGAGTTAGGTGTTGAGTTGGTTGCCAAGAACCGTCTGTTCGGGGAGATTCTCCAACTGACCACCAGTGCCAATTTCTATTGGAATAACATTGCAGCGATTAACGAGACGATTGTGCACCAAGGCACTGCGATTCCCGTTAATTTGCCGTCGCAGAATATCTTCGCAGGCTCTGTGCGCTTAAATGCACAGTTCTTGTTCACCAAGAATTTCAGCGGACAAATCAGTGCCCGTTACCGTTCGCCACGCGTTGTAGCACAGGGAACGACCAGTCACTCCTACTCGATTGACCTCGGTCTGCGCCATACTTTCCTCAACAAGCAATTGGCTCTTGCGCTCAATGTACGAGACCTGTTGGATAGTCGTGCAAGACGGAACATCACCTGGGGTGAAGGATTCTGGCAGTTCAGCGAGAACCGTTGGCACAGCCGTTCGATTAGCCTGACACTGACCTATAACTTCGGTAACATGCAGCCGCGCCGTAGGAATCGTCCGGACGGTGATTACAGCGGTGGAGGCGATGACTTCGACGATAGTGGAAACAGCAATACGGATAGCTCATTCTAAAAGTTTAAAGTGGAAAGTTGAAAGTTAAAAGATACATATTAGTCTTTATTCTTTTCGCAGCGGTCCTTGCTCCTATGCACGCTCAGCAGGCGATGAACAGGCCCTACGTGGATGACAAGCTCTTCCATTTCGGCTTTCAGTTAGGCTTGAATTTCGCGAGTTACGGCATTACGGATAGCGAGATGCCCGACACGATAAACGGCACGAATTACATCTACCATGCGCGTGTAGGCAGTATTTTGCCGGGCTTTAATGTGGGATTTATCAGTGATTTGCGGCTCTCGCGGCATTTGAATCTGCGTTTCTGTCCGGGTATGCAATTCACCAGCCGGACCATCAGTTACACGCGTCAGACGCCTGAGGATGAAGAAGACCGCAACTGGAAGAGTCCAACCGGCAGAACAAACAGCATTGATGTACTGGCTATTCCGGTTTACCTGCCGTTGTATCTCAAATGGAGCGCTGAGCGCGAGGGCAACTACCGTCCTTATGTCATTGCCGGAGGCGGTGCCAGTTTCAATGTGAGCCGGGATAGAGAAAAGCCGGTGCTTATGAATCTGGTGGACTATTTCGCAGAAATAGGCTTTGGCTGTGACCTCTATTTCCAGTGGTTTAAGTTCTGCCCGGAGATCTCCTACCGTATTGGCTTTGCCAATCAGATCTGCCCGTACGCAGAGCGACACGATAACTCCTCGCCGTACGAGGCGTTCTACACCAATGCCATTTCGCGGATGACCAATCACTGCGTGTGTCTAACCTTCAATTTCGAGTAATGCGTAAGTGGCTCCTCATACTTCTTTGCACTTGTGCGCTGGTGAGTTGCCGCGAGTATCGCGTTAGCGACGACCCTACGCTGCGCCTGGCGTTCAGCTGTGACACCTTGCGTTTCGACACCATAATCTCGGAGCAAGGCAGTTCAACGCTGATGCTCACTGTCTATAATCCCAATCGCTCTGCCCTTCTCATCGACCGTGTATGGCTGGACAAGGGGGATATTTTCCGCGTGAATATCGATGGAGAGCCGGACTTGGACCGTCTGACGAATCTGCAGATTAACGGAGGGGACAGTCTGTTTGTCTTCGTGCGTTGCAGCCAGACGGGCAAAACAGGCAGTAACACGGCTGTTCTCATCGAAGACCGGCTGCATTTCCATTTGGCCACTAATGCCACGCAGGAAGTGTTGCTGGAAGCCTACGGCCAAGATGTCACACGCATTGGCAAGGCGGGTTGCGGACGTACACAGTTGAGTGAGTGCCACCTGACAGCCGAGCAGCCTTATTTGATTTTCGATACCTTAATCGTCGGCGGCCAGCTGACCATTGAGGCAGGCACAACGATTTATATGCATAGCGGGGCGTGTATCTTTGCCCTCGGAGATGTATCCGCCAAGGGCACGCTCAACAACCCCATTCTCATCCGCGGGGACCGCTTAGACAGGCTCTTCGACTCCGTGCCTTATCTGTATGCCGGGGGCAGTTGGAATGGCATTTATCTACAAACGGAGCAGCCCAGGAACTATGATTTTGAATATGTGGACATTCTATCCGGAAACATCGGCTTGTACGCTTATAGCACTTGCTCCGGAGCCCTGCCTACGCTACGGATGGACGGCTGCCGGATACATAACCACACGCTCTACGGGCTGGTGCTGCAACATGTGGATGCACTTGTAACAAACACAGAAATAAGCAATTGCGCTTCGTATTGCGTCTATTGTGACGGCGGCAAACATGATTTCATTCATTCGACGATTGCCTCCTATTTCGGCTACACGACGATCCGCATTCAGACGGTGGCGAAAGAGAATGCCGCGGCGGTGTACATCAATAATCTCAGCAAATCCGCGCCGCATACCATTACTTCGTTCTACAACAGTATAATCACGGGTTTTCTGGCCAATCAACTGGTCGTTGCCACGCCGTTTGATCAATATTATCCCGGAACGTTCACCGGCAATTATCTGAAGACGGACACGCTGGCTTTCCCGCATGCACAGCACAACACCTATCGCGCATCGGCTGACACGACGAAAGTGTTTAGGAATGATTTCTACAAGTATAAGGAGTACGTGTATTATGATTTCCGGTTAGATAGTCTCAGTCCGGCCATCGGCATTGGAGACAGTCTGGCGGCAGTTCCCTATCCTACGGATAGAGAGGGTGTGTCACGCGTAGGACTTAAGCCGGACGCAGGTTGTTATCAAAGTCTTCCTTAAGCTGTTTCTGGAGTTCTTCCGGACTGTCTATTTTCTTCTCTTCACGAATAAACCGAAGGAATCGCACTTCCAGCTGTTCCCCGTATAGGTCGCCATGGAAAGAAGGGATGTGCACTTCTATCGTGGCGTGCGTGTCTATGTTAAGAAGCGCAGGCGTCCAGTCGATGCCATAAGCACGCACGGAAACCGCATACACACCCGCCTTAGGGACGATCTTATGGGGATTTGTCGGTGCAATGTTTGCCGTTGGGAAACCAATCGTTCGCCCCAGTCCTTTTCCGTGCACCACTTCTCCGCGTAGCGCGTACGGACGGCCTAATAAATCATTCGCCAGGGCTATATTCCCGTTCTCCAGGGCACCGCGGATCTCCGTGGAGGACACGTGCCACTCGCCTTCCACGAACTCTCCCAGAGTCAACACCTCTATGCCGACCTGCTTGCCTGTCCGGATGTATTCCTGCGGGTGTCTAAGGCGGTCAGAACCGAAACGGTGGTCGTAACCCATCAGCAGCACAGAAACGTCATATTCGTCCCGCAAACGTTTCATGAACTGCGCAGCCGTCAAGGGTTGAATGGCAGAGAACGGCAGCACAACCACTTCTCCGAAAACGCTCAGCAAAGCCCTGCGTTCCTCGACGGTGGTCAGCAACTGCGGGATATAATCGCTCTGTAAGGTCACACGCGGATGTTCCTCAAAGGTCACGATAAGCGGCGTTAAGCCACGCTCAGCACCTATCTTGTCCAGATGATTGAACAAGAAACGATGGCCCTTATGCACTCCGTCAAAAAATCCTATCGTCGCTATATGCCCCACAATTCGCTAATCACTAATTCGCTAATTCGCTAATTCGTTAATCCTCCGAGTAATAGCCTTTGGCTATTCCGTACTGCAACTCTGCGTCTTGGATGAGTTGGATCTGCACGGCCGAGATATTCCTACCCTCGGCATGAATAGCCTTCAGCACATAATTGAGTTGCTCCGTTTCATCCACATCGCCATCCAGATATTCCATCTCACCGGTCTTCGGGTCTTCGCGAAGCAAGCCTTGCTCCTCCAGATAATCATCCATCAGATCCAGTACCAGCAAGATATCATCGGGCGTCAGTCCACCGCGGTCTGCGGCTGGAATGGCCTTGAAGACAAACTCCACCAACTCCCGTTCTTCCGGCTCCAATAGAGCCATCTCAATGCTATTATTTTCCATAAGTTTCAAGCTTTTGCGAGTGCAAAGGTACTACAAAAATTGCATATATGCAAATTTTTTTACGATTTTCGATATTCGATATTCGATTTTCGAAAAAAGAAGCCCCGTAGGGCTCCTTTTTCTTGGTGTACGGTGTATGGTGTACGGTGTATGGTGTACGGTGTACAGTGTACGAAGTTATTTTACTTCCACGCCGAGGGCGTTAAAGGTCTTGCCGTCACGGATGATGAAGAGTTGACCATCACGCAGGATCTTCTGAACACTGGCATCTGAAGTCTGAATACTCTCCATGTCGGTAGCACTAATTTCCTGGATGTTGGTAAAAGAGTTCCATCCATAAGCTGCCTCATAAGCTGCCTTTGTGCCCTGCGGTACATAGACAGGGATTGATTTTGGTACATTACCAAAACAATTGTCTCCACACGTCGGCGGCGTGGCGGCTTTGCAAGTGATAGAGGTCAAACCGGTGCAACCAAGAAAGGCGTTATCTCTAATGTAGGTAACTCTGGCAGGGATACTAATGGTAGTCAGACTGCTGCAACCATTGAATACGTTGACTTTGATGGTCGTGAGGCTGGTGGGAAGCGTTACAGAGGTTAAAGCGCTACAATCTTTGAAAGCACCATTACCGATTTCATTAACACTATTGGGAATCTCGATACTGGTTAATTTGCTGCATAAATTAAAGGCGAACTGCCCTATTTTTTCCAACCAGCTGGAGCTGGCATAAAGCTGAGCTTCGTATAATTCGCTGCAATTATAGAAAGCGTAACTTCCAATGTTATCTATTTCTTCGTCTACATAGACCTTCTCAATTAAACCACGGAGGTGCTTCCAAGGGCATTCTGAACTCGTAAAATCCTTCATCTCTCCAGAACCATGTAAGGAAAGCCAGCTTGGGGAGATTGAGGAGCTCGATTCAAAAAACGTCCACTCGATATTCTCTCCACCTCCCTCTTCTTTACCGCAATAGCCGTTGTCGTCTTGGGCCATTAATGTTCCCGCGCTTACTACCAGCGCAATCATAAAAGTAAAAATTTTCTTCATAATAATTGTGTTTAATTGGTTAATATTAAGTTAATTAGTCATATTTACAAAACAAAGAGCGATGCCCACGATTAGTGAACACCGCCTGTTATGGTAGTTCTATCCAATTGCCC
>JAFYZR010000093.1 GCA_017557345.1 Paludibacteraceae bacterium
CAAGAGGAGTTCTTCAACACCTTCAACGCCCTAGACCAGGCCCACAAGCAGATTATCATCACCAGTGACCGTCCGGCGTCAGAGGTGTCAGGGCTAGAGAAGCGCCTTGTTTCGCGGTTCAACGCGGGGCTTTCCGTCGAGATGGAATCCCCGAATTCCGAGATGCGGCTCGCCATCCTTCGATACAAGCTCGCGCACCAGAACGTGACGATTCCCGACGAGGCGGAACGCTTTATCGCGGAGAACGTGAAGTCGAATGTCCGAAACCTCGAAGGCGCGATGAAGCGCGTTTTGGCCTACAAAAATCTTAACAGTGGCGCCACGCTTGGCGGTGACGAGTTGCGCGTTATCCTTCGTGACCTTATCGACGAAGACCAGCGCGAGAATGTGACTGCCGAGGGAATCCGCAAGGCGGTCTGCGTCTTCTACAATGTCAATATCGACGATCTCAACCGTGATTCCCGCGTCCAGACGATTGTCATCCCTCGTCAGGTGGCGATGTTCCTTTGCCGCGTATTGTTGAAGGACAGTTCGCTGCCATCAATCGCCAGGGTATTTGACCGGACGCATGCGAATATTTATTTCGCGTGCACTAAGATTAAAAAGCTTTATCGACAACCGTGAGTGCGGTGTTACTACCGCTGAGCTGGCCGACAAGATCGTTGCCGCTTGCGAGAAATGCGGTTGTGACTACTGCAAGCAAATCGTTGACTTGAAAGACCACTTGGTGAAGAAATCACAGTGGATCTTCGGTGGTGACGGTTGGGCATACGACATCGGTTTCGGCGGTTTGGACCACGTGTTGGCCAGCGGCGAAGACGTGAACGTGCTCGTTCTTGACACCGAGGTTTACTCCAACACAGGCGGTCAGTCTTCAAAGGCCACCCCGGCAGGTGCTGTGGCCAAATTTGCTGCTTCCGGTAAGAAGGTTCGCAAGAAAGACCTCGGCATGATTGCCAAGAGCTACGGCTATGTGTATGTGGCACAGGTCGCTATGGGCGCAAGCCAAGCTCAATACTTCAAGGCTATCAAGGAAGCTGAAGCTTATCCGGGACCGTCATTGGTGATTTGCTACGCTCCTTGTATCAACCACGGTATCAAGGTCGGTATGGGTCGTTCGCAGCACGAAGAGGCCAAGGCCGTCGAGTGCGGTTACTGGCATCTGTGGCGTTTCAACCCTGCCGAGGAAGAGGCCGGTCAGAACGGCTTCCACTTGGACAGCAAGGAACCTGACTGGAGCAAGTTCCAAGACTTCATCATGGGCGAGGTCCGTTACAACAGCTTGTTGAAGACCTTCCCGGCCGAAGCCAAGGAGTTGTTCGCCAAGACCGAGCAATTCGCTAAGCTGAGATACGAAGGTTATAAGAAGCTGAGCGAAGGGAAATAATCCTTAATTGGAATTCCCCCGTACAATAATTAATATAGAGAGCGTGTCAAAAGTCCAAAAACGACTATTGACACACTCTCTTTTGATTTTTCACAAAGATTATTAGCTTGCCAAATGAAATACACATCTGAACAAATTAATCAAATGTCATGGGACGAATGGTGCAAAACTATGGCAAAAGAACTGAATGACGCAGGATTCAAAGCTAGAGGATTCGGAGGAGAGCATGTACCATACGGAACTTATGGCATACACCCAGACACCTTTATTTTGGGGGAAGTCGGGAGAACCAATGAAGTTGAATATTTAAAATCAATTGGATTACTGAATAACGATAGGTGCCCTTTATGTGGCGGTCCAATACATGGAAATCCTGGACGTTTTACAGACGGATACAACCCTTCTGTGCATTTCCAAATATGTCAAAACTGTGTAAGAACTGGTAGAAGGATGTCTGATAATCCTGCTAATAAAGGATGTCTGATTGCTATTCTTTTACTTCCATTGAGCCTACTAAAACTATTATTTGCTTGAACAGTGTAACTTATTTAAACATTCTAAGTTATTATGGAAGAATCTAAAATTAAAGGGAAAAAAATTGAATGCGTTATCGGCATCCTGTTTTTGATTCCACCAGTACTTGGTGTAATTGCGTTTATTTTATGCATATTTGGATGCGAATGGGAATTCGCCACATTGTATAATATGTCCGATGAATGGACAGCCTTTGTTAGTCCTGAAGGAGGTGGCGGCATGTCAGCTACTCCAATTTATTTAGGATTAATAGCTCTTGCCGGGGTATGGCTCATAAAGGACTCTATTCATTACCTGTTTGTGAAAAAGTAGATTATAATATGATGAACATCTCTGAGTTTGTAAAAGAAACTATAAAGCAGGTTTGCGATGGAGTATTTGCCGCATCGCTTGAATGCAGTCAATCTGATGTTATTGTCAATCCCACCATTTCTATAGGAGAAAATGGAGAATACTTCATTCCACGCAACCCTTCATCCGTTGCAATGCAGCGAAGAGTACAAAAAATAGACTTTGATATTGCAGTAGAGGTTACAGAGTCTGAAGAAAAAGGAGGTGAAGGAGGGATTTCTATTCATGTGTTTTCTGCAAAAGGAAACCTTTCAACACAAACCACAAACTCAACAATTAACAGAGTCTGTTTTTCTGTGCCTATATGTCTACCCACACAGGATTGTTTTGACGATCAGTAACATATAAACCCAAAGATTATAAACATTTCGCAACAAATATATACCATCAGCATCGCCTGCGTGCCAGAGGCAACTTAGCAACCCTGTAACAAGAAGTTTCAATGATGCAAGGAGATTATAGATATTCTTAACAAAATATAGATAACTCAAATATGAAAAATAATGTATTATATGTAGTTTTAGTACATGACAAAATTTGTTAAGTGCTGTTCCTCAGCGGGTTAGAAGTTGAAAGGAAGGCTGGTATAGGTATGTTGTAGTCGTTTCGATCCCGAATGAGGAACTCGGTGACAATATCCAAACCGTAGCGGAAGATGC
>JAFYZR010000094.1 GCA_017557345.1 Paludibacteraceae bacterium
AGAGTGCTTATTGAGACAAATAGGCGCTTATTGTCAAAACAGCATTTCAATTCGTCTGCCAGGATAAGTATGAGTGTTCAACTGCATCAGATTACGTCTTTGCTCGCCTATCACTAAGCGTGTTTCAATGTGCCGGTCTATGGTCTGCACAGATATTATCGACCGCTGTTTCCATCTTCCATGAGGCTTTCATGGGCAGGGCAGGAAACAGCGGTTATTTTCGTTATATAAGCTCCCTTCCGCTTCACTGCCGGGGCCCGCCGCCTCTGATCAGATCTCACTAAAGAAATTTGATTGGAGGTCTGTGACTGTATGAACGTACACCTTCCGGTTTTTGCGTTCAATATACAGGATATCGTCGGCCAGAACCTGCTTATACGCTCCATCGCTGTATAGAAACAGATCAATATAAACTTTATCGATGTATTCCATAGCTTTATCCAAGCCGGAATAGAGCCTGTTCACATCGAAAGGTTTATCGAAAAAGCGGAAAGCCTGCAAATCCATAGCGTCATCCTGGTACTCCCGGTAGTTGGTGATAAAGAACAACGCGAGTTTCCTGTTTCGGTTGCGCAGTTCCTTTGCCAGCGAGATACCGTCGATCCCATCCATCTGGATATCCAGGAAGGCCAAATCGTAGACTTCGCTGTTTTGCAGAATGTCCATCGGATGGGAAGTGGAAGTGATGTTGCACGGGATAGAGCGAGATTTCATGTACTCAGAAATATGAAGGCTTATGCTTTCCAAAAAGACCGCTTCATCATCAACGATTATTATGTTCATGTACTCAACCTATTCCCCAATAGCGCTCATGCTTATGTCCACTGTAGTTGCCAAGATTATAGCATCAGATCTCTTGCGTTTCAAACTTTGAAGCATATCAGAAATCTGCATTTCTACCGTTTTTCCCCGCATTTCTGTATCGCTGGTTGCTGCTTGTCTTTATTCTCTGTAGAATAACAGCCATGTTTATACTTAGTAGATCGGAGGTTTTAGAAGCAAATATGATACGTGAAGTCACACGCAAGGATATTCCAAATTGTGTAGAATTGATAAGAGATAGTTTTATGACCGTAGCGGATGAATATGGCTTTACAGCGGAAAATGAGCCGCGGTTTACCGCATTTGCCATTTCAGAAGATCGCCTGTACTGGCATATGGAAAAAGAGCATAGACCGATGTTTGTTGCTGAAGAAGAACCTGCTTTTTGAGTGCTGCGGAGCAAGGTGCGCTATGAGATGTAAAAACTACGCCTACAAGCCCTTTATCAGCGATTAACTGCAAGGGGCTTATTATCAAAACGTTCAAATAATAGAAGGGCAATTTTTGCACCTTCTGGTTTTGTGCGGCTCTTTGCGGTTTTTCGCTTGGAGCAGGGAGCGATGTCTCCCTAATACACAAAAGGCAGGAGGTTTTTTTATGTTTCGTGCGTTACGATTTTTCTTTCAATACGGTTGGAAATATGATCGCCTTTATGTCATTGAAAAAATCCTCTTCCAGCTGACGAATTCTTTCGTTCCCCTTGTTTTGACAATTCTACCCAAATATATCATTGACGAGCTGATGGGTCTGCAGCGACCAGAGCATTTGTTCGCATATACCGCGGTACTGACAGGTCTTGTTTTCTTCGCAAATGCTGTATCTGCATTTCTGGAAAAAGACAGCTTTTCGCATCGGTTGAACGTGGACGCCGCGTTTGGGCAGGCACTGCACAAAACACAGGCAGAAGCAGACCTCGCCGTATTGGAAGATCCCGAATATCTTGATCTCAAGCAAAAAGCGGAAAAATTTATAACCTGTGACTGGCATGGGTTCGGATATCTGCTTGACTGTGCACTCGATATAGGCGGACAGCTTCTTACACTAGCAAGCATTGCCGTAATCGTTTCCATGATGAGTGGGACTTTTATACTGCTCTTTGCCGCAACGACAGCATTAAGCAGTTTGGCTGAATTTCATGCAAAGCAAAAGGCAAATGCCCTGTATGACCGCGTGATTTCCGCGCAGCGAGGATGGACGTATTATGGCAATCTGTTCGGAGATTTCAGATTTGGAAAAGAAATCCGCCTGAACAGAATAGCAAAGTGGCTGTTGGATCGAGAAAAAGAGTATCTTCAAGAAGCGATAGGCCTGATGAGAAAGCAGAACAATTACGCTATTCTTTCCGGCATCGTCGCTGCCGCCTGCAGCTTTGTGCAGCAGGCTGCGTCTTACGCCTTTGTCTGTGTACGTGTTCTACGGGGGAGTATAAGTATCGGGGATTTTACCATGTATACCGCGGCAATTACGGCATTCGCTCTTGCACTGCGAAAAGTAATAGGAAATGTGATAGAGATACAGAACTACGATCGGTATTTTCAGGATGTCGAACGGTATCTTCACCTCCCCAAAACAATACGTGAAGGGCGCAATCTGCCTTTGCCCGAAGGTCCATATCGGATCGAGTTTCGAGATGTCGGTTTTCGTTATCCGGGGCAGGACACCTGGGCGCTTCGTCATTTGAACCTTGTTTTGGAGCCGGGAAAAAAGCTCTCAATCGTTGGAGAAAACGGCGCCGGGAAAACGACATTTGTCAAGCTGCTTATGCGACTGTACGATGTCTCCGAAGGAACAATACTCCTGAACGGCATGGACATCCGTGAGCTGGATCCAGATGCATATATAGCGATCTTTGGGACAGCTTTTCAAGACTTCAAGCTGTTTTCGTTTTCTGTCAAGGATAATATCGCGCTTGGTAAGCCGTGTTCTGACAATCAGGCTGAACAGCTTTTGAAAACAGCGGGGCTTTCACAACGCATATCGACGCTTGAGGAAGGCATTCATACTTTTGTTAATCGAGAATTCGATGAACATGGTTTTGAGCCTTCCGGCGGAGAAGCGCAGAAGCTTGCTTTAGCCAGAGCTTTATTCAGAAATACGCCAATAATTATCCTCGATGAGCCTACGGCGGCTCTGGACCCTCTCGCGGAAGCAGAAATGTACCGGAACTTCACAGACCTTACCGGAAAACGGACCGTCATCCTCATTTCTCACCGCCTGGGCATTACCCAACTTGTGGACCGCATCCTGGTCTTTGACGACGGGAAAATCGTGGAGGACGGCAGCCATGAGGAACTGCTGAAAAAGCAGGGGCTATATGCCCGGATGTACCAGGCGCAGGCACAGTGGTATCAATGACGCTCTAATCTATAGCCGTTCAGGGGGGCAATTTGTGTTAATAACTGAAAACAGTATGGTTGGGCTCACAGAGTATACAAGCAATGATTTTGCCGATATGTATTTGTGTTGGACAGATATCGATACGCAAAAAGGGTATAACGGTACATTCAATCAAACATTTGAAGAGTTTGAAAGATTCCAACTCAAACAATTCGAACTACAATTCAAGTTTTGGGTAACAATCATAGATAAGCAGACAAGTCAAAAAGTGGGAGTACAACGTTTAGGATTAGATGAAATCTGTCCCGATTTGGCGATTTGGATTTATCCTCAGCACCGTAATAAAGGGTATGGAACGCAGTCGTTTAAAATAGCTCTGGAGTATATATTTGAGAATTACCCAAATATGGAAATCTCTGCCGGATGCTATGAAATAATACCTATGCGGAATTGCACAAGGATATGGGAATTGCTTGTCGTCAGATCAGCTACTAAACTAATTGCAGTTGGATTCTGATGGTTACCTGTTGAATC
>JAFYZR010000095.1 GCA_017557345.1 Paludibacteraceae bacterium
ATCCTGGACGACAAGCGCCGCTCCGCCTATCTGGAGGGTCTACGCCTGTGGGATCTGGACCGCAGCGTTCTGGCCGCCCCCTGCCTCGAAGCCCAGAAGCGTTTCGAGAACGTCATCGACACCCAGCGCCTCCTGGAAGAACACCATAAGCAGCTCCTGAGAGACGGCTTCTTCCGGGACAAGAAACGCTTCGACGCGGAAAAAGAGGGCAAATGACGATGGCAAAAGAGTACATACATGGAGGCAACGAAATGGCGGAAACACATTGGGCGTTCAACATGGACACAGCCTGCGTGGAATCGCGGCGGCCGGATGGATCGGTCATTGCCATCGACACCCTCGCCGTGGAACGGGAGTTCGTGGAGACCTGGCTTGACCGGAGGGAGCTGGATTATCTGATCTACAACGATCCGAACGCTTATGCGGAGTTGGTCTTAGCCAGCGACGTGAAAGAGTACTTGGATACAGTGAGACAGGGGCAATAGACTACTTAGATTGATAACACAACAAGAGCGCTGCAGATTAAGTAATTCTGCAGCGCTCTTGTAGGTTATAAGCTCAGTCCTTTTGCTTTTTCTTCCTCGCTTTTTCAATGATTTCATTGATGTTATCCTCGGTTATTAACTCAGGATACTTTTTGTCGATTTCAAGCACGGCATCCTTCGTTTGTGCCTCCTCGGCCATTTGGGCTTCAAATAAGGATACAAGGTCATCGGTGGCAAGCGCCTTCTCCAGCACAGCTTTCGCGTACGCATCCACGCTGTCCCAAGAGTTATACAGCTCGATCACAGCCCGGTCGATCATTTCCAAAGTGATTGGCCTCTCCTGCTTTTGCTGTTCATACAGTATCCCGACAATATCGGACAGGTCTTTCTTGTATCTCCGCCCGGAAACCAGCTTCATGGCAATCAGGTATTCTGCACGTACTGTTCGGACTTCCATCACATTGGAACGGGTGAAGAGATATTCAGAATGCTCGTACAGCTTATCACTGTAGGAAGCGGTTCTTCGGAAATCTGCGTTCAGCCACCCGACGGGCAGCCCATATCGGTCACCTACCCGGTTGATGGCGTCTTTCATAGCATCGGAGGCCTCGATGATGGCATCAATATCTACGGTCATTTCCCGAAACCCGTAATTGGCCAGGACGGCAGCACCGCCGACAAGGATGATCTCAGCCTTGACCTTTGTTCCGTTCAGTTTCCGGTATTCCTTTGCCAGCTCCCGAAGGTAAAAGTCCAGATTATCTTTCGTAATAGTGTTTTCAGCAGACATTTCTTATATCCCTCTCCACGATATTAAAACGAATGAACTCAGGGATAGACTCGCGAATCGCCTGCGCTTTTACATCAAGGCTTGGATCGATCCGTGCCGCCAGCTCAATATCTCTGGGATAGACTGGCTTTTTCAAAGACGTTTGCCGGATGGATTCATAGTTGGAGCATAACGGGAGATCATTCTCCCGGCTGAGATAATCCAACATGGCGAGTGTGTAGTATGCCTCCGGATACCATTGCCGCTCCCAGTACTTTCTGACTTCATCCTCGCGAAGCGTATCAATGATGAAGTCGAGATCGCCTTTTTCCTTCACAGCATGACATACGTTGCTTTTAAAGGTTTCAAATGCAGTTCGGGCTTCCGAACTGTGGAGTTGTGCGTAAAGCTCATCCATCGTCATATTAAGCGCTTTCGCCAAGCGAAAGACGGTTTCTGCCGAGCACTTTTCAATACTGGTTTTACCTTTTACTAACTCCAGAAGAGTTGTATAGGGTATTCTGCTTTGCCGGGAGCATTGATAGGTCGAGAGCTTTTTCTCATCAAGAATAGCAGAAAGACGCATGTTGATCACCTCGCTTTCCATTGTATTATAACGGCATACCGTTAGTTCGTCAAGAGGGGATAAGGGGGATCCGTTTGAGCAAGGAAAGAAACTCTATTCGTTATGATTGATTCTGATCAGAGATACTCTTACGAAAGCTCGGAAAGGAGCTCTTATCTGATCGAGACGATAGTATTCTAAGTCATATGTGTTCTACACGTGTTCTACACGACCTGCAATCCCCGAAACCCTTGATTTCATTGGGTTTTTGGAAGGTTCAAAAGATCAAAAATCATATGTGTTCTCCCCATCAGTTCTCCCCAAAATCCAAGGTGTGTTTTTGAGTCCATTCTATTCTCAATCTCTTTAATTCCGAGGATACGCGCAATTGCTTCTTTGTACTGGCTTCCGCTTGCAGTACTATAATCATTGATTTTCTCACCATCAAAGAAAAAATATCCTTGAGCATAAAAGGTATTCGGACAAAAAATGGATTATCTCAACCCGATGTTGCTGCTGCTTTGGGTCTTTCTACCGTTGTTTATTCCCGATATGAGAACGGTTCCCGACAAACGCCCATTGATGTGCTGATTCAGATTGCCGATCTTTTCGGCGTCACCTTAGATTACCTCCTCGATAGGAAAAGCAGCGAGGATATCACGATCTCAGATTTCGAGAACGGTTTGTTGATAGCCTCCCGCAATGCTGACGAACGGGCGAGGCAGGATGCACTGAACATACTGCTCTCCCACTCAATGCCTGTCACCAATTCTGAAGACAAGGCTCCTGACACCAATCCCGAAAACAAGTAGGAGGAACTGCTCGTCGCAGTTCCTCTCTTGTTTTAATCGTACGATTCTACACCATCTTCGTATTCGCAAGGCAAATACCCGTTGATTCTGAGTAGGATAACGGATATAATAATTTCGGTGGTGATCATATGGAACAAGACATGTATTTGGAATTGGTAAGTGGAATCCTGCTCGCATTACCGGCACAGGTTACGCGGATAGTCCTCTATGGCTCTGTTGCCAGGGGAACCAATGGCCCGGAGTCTGACGTTGATATTGCTATCTTCGTGAATGCAAAGCTGGATGCTGATATGGAAGATCGTCTCTCCGATGTGGTGGTGGAAATGAACCTCAAGTATGACAGGGTATTCTCTGTAATTGACATTGATGATTCAACCTACCAAAAGTGGCGCAGCGTAACGCCGTTCTACCAGAATGTTGACAAGGAGGGAGTTGTCCTTTGGAAGGCAGCGTAATCGACCTTTCTAAACACCGGCTTTTAACGGCAAAGGAAGATTTGGCGACCGCACGAAAAAACTTCGAGGATGCCAGCTATCGCGCCTCCGTGAACCGCTCATATTATGCAATCTTCCATGCGCTCCGGGCACTGACGGCATTGGATCATTTTGATTCCGGGAAGCACTCAGGTATCATTGCGTATGTGAACCTGCACTATGTCAAAGCCGGTGTGTTCGATAGAGATTTTTCCAAGCTTATCGATTCTGCTTATCGGCTCCGTGAAAAAGCGGACTACGAAGACTTTTACATTGTGGCAGTTGAGGACGCCCAGAAGCAAATCGAGAAGGCCGAAACGGTTCTTGCTTTGGTTGAGGCCTACGTCCAAGGACGTTGGTCGGAATAAGTGATTTGACTGCAAAGGTAGAGCGACCATAATCAAGGGCAATAATTGAGCAAGGACGGGATCAATGGTCCCGTCCTTTTCGTGTTTCCAAAGGAAACTTCTTGAAGTATCCAAAAGAGATTTCTGGATGTTTCCAAAAGAAACATCTGGAAGCCTCAAAAACTAACTTCTGGCCTGATTGGGAGAAAGGCCGTCAGCAGTATTGACACCCTTTTGAAGCATGATTGCCGAGTTGAGAAACTTGTATCAATTTAATCATCTGTTTCTCAAAGCGGAACATTCCGTCAAAGCCGCCGTCCTCGCCGCCGTAGTCGTTCATTTCTCCGGTCTCGGGATCGTGAGGATCCGGGTAGTGGCTGTTAAAGAACTCCACAATGTGGAAGCCACAGCGGTTCACATAGAAATGGATGTTCCTCTTCTCAAAGTAGGGTGTGCAGGTCTCCCATACCCGCGTCTCCGGGTAGAGGCGCTCCACCTCCTTCCAGGCTGCCTGGCCGATACCCTTGCTGTGGACCTTCGGGTCCACGAACAGCAGTTCCAGATGATTGTGCTGCGTCTCCTCATTGATCGACAGCACAAGCCCGCCCACGATCCTACCGTCCTCCCGGATGCGGTAAGCGACACCTGAGTCGATGCTCTCCTCGATGGTCTTTCGGGAGATGATCTCTCCTTCCTCTTCAAAGTGGTCGTCCCGCTGTCCGAATTCTTCCATTGCTCCGTACTTGAAGGCGTACTGGTTGTCCAGGATGAACTGCTCCCGGTCGTCCTCTGTGAGAGGCGTCAGCGTGATCTTTGCCATGGTTTTTCCTCCTTAAACAAATTGAGCCCGGAAACAAAACGGCATAAAGCCTATTGTTCCGAGCTCACTCGACATCTTATCCGACAGGCGGCCTGCAAAGCTTGCGCTTTACGATCCCCTACGCTACGGCGTACTGTCCTCCGATGACCGTATTCAGTTGATGAATCAATTATAGCTCCTGGTTTTCTGCTGTCAAGAGGGCCGTACCTGAAGTCGGAATTAACAGCCGTGCCTGAAGTCGGAATTGACACCCTTTTGAAACATGAATAGAGCAAGTCAGTTGATTACCACCTTGCATCTGCAAGTCAAGACGAATAATCTCGAATCTCTCTGAAATTCGGTACATGCATACGAGAAAACAAGCCACGATACATTGTACATGTTGCGAAGGAACTTCCAGAAGTCCGAAAATCGAACTTCTGGAAGTCTCAAAAACGGAATTCACTCGCTATAATACGCCGCCCAGCCGACAAAACAGCCGTCCTCCGGCATTACAAGCACGCCATCCGTCCGACCGCGCTGCTGAACAAGGATGCAGTGCCATGTCTCGCCCTTTGCGCAAAGAGCGGCGTTGTCTTCGATGAACTGTCTGTCTGCGACCATATCTGTGATGAAGTTTTCATAGTCGATCTTTGCCAGCTTGACCTGTTTTACGATCTCATATGCCCGCTCATCCTCAACCAGATGCGGTGTGCGCAAGTCCTCTATCCTATGCGGGGCTTTGACGAAATACGCGACTCCTGCTTTCTCCATATCCTCACCCTCCCAAAATAATGTATACTTAAAACAAGTACATTTTACACATTCTATCACGTACTTGAAATAAGCTCAAATTATCTTTTATCAAGTACACGGAGGACTCCACATGGATGTGTTAAAGAAGGAGAAGGACAAGCACCTTGGTCTGCGCATTGACAGCGAGCTTCACTATAAACTGCACTACATTTCCAAGTACGAGGGACGTTCTGCCAACGGAGAAGTGATTTACTTGATCCGAAAGGCTATTGAGGAGTTTGAAAAAGAACACGGGAAAATCGAAAAGTAATAGCATTGAGAAAACAGGAGCCCGAAAGCCGCTGTCAACGGTTTTCGGGCTCCTGCTTGTTAATGTCCACGTTATTTATTATCCAGCTTTGAGATGCCTCATTTTCGGGTGCTCTAATAGACCTTCAGATACAAACAGTCTAACCTTCTGACACTTTTCTGAATATACTTTGCAAGAGAAGAAGTTCCTTTCAATTAGACATCTTATTTTGCCAACATCTTTAGCATTCGTTCTTGGTGATCCTTTATGTCCTCAAATACCCACTCATGTCCTGGTTCCCGACGATCTTGATTATCTTTGCATTGTTGCATCATAATCATAAACTTGATCGAAGCAACACTGACTTGCCTGATTTTACCAGTTGGATCGAGATAATGATCCAGTTTCGTTTTCGGACTCCAATTGGAACCGGAACTGTTGGCCTCACTACCGATCATGGCATAATTTCCCAAGCAATTGATCTGGTTTTCGTCCGGAATACCATCCAATCCGTTCACATTTGCCTGAGGATAATAATGCTCAAGGCTTCTGCGGGTTCGGGAGAAATAGAACTGATCGAATACTTTTAGGTCAAAATCGCTGCAGCCAAGTTCTTCAAAAAACTCTCTGCGTTCTTTACTCCCTTTTTTTGTGCCCTCGCCCCGGAGTTTCAGCGCATAACGCCGCCAAAGCTTATAGTCAAGATAGTTGAACACAAACAAAGGGATACCTCGGGACTTTTCCGTCCCATCCCCGTAAATCGCCGTGAATTCCTTTTCCCCTGTATTGGCAAGATCCCCGGTATTCACTTTGCTTTCTTGAAGAATCACGTCATCAAAACTGCCGGGAAGAGGTGTGTTGATTTCATTGAGTTTCTCAGAAACAAGATATACATTTCGGAAATACTTGTCAGCTAATCCTCTCACAAACCAACAATACCATTTCAGGTATCGGATTCTCTCTGCGTAGGAAGGAAGATCAAACAAATAAAGAAGGCAATAAAACAAGTAATTCTTCCTCTGTCTGGCTGTAAATGATACTTCAAACATTGACAGCAAATGCTGAAGCTCAGTTTGTGTATCGTCTTCCGGCACAAGATTCTTCAGATAGCCTTTCTTCCGCCTATCTCTTTGCCATCTCTGGAGTTTCCATGGGTTGTTCTCAACCCGATCCTCTTCTTTGGAATGATGAACCATATAGTTATCCAAAAGGAATTTCGCTTTTAGAAGATTGTAGCCAAATCTCTTGACAAACACTTCATCCAGAGACAGTTTTCCAAACTCATTCAGCAGTTCCTTGTCATCAAGATTGAAGCTCGTCGGAGAAAAAGCCTCTTCTTCACGAATACGAGTCAACTTTAGGACGATCAAAAGAAAATTGGAAAAATCAATGATCGGCTGAAATGCATCCAGCTGTTCTTCATCATAATCCGGTTTTCCATCCAGACTTCCCGCATCTGGCGCAAGAAGGCTTTCAATACTGATACTGGACTGTTGTTTCACGTCATTCGCAGGCAAATCTTCAAAACTCTTCGAAATAAACTGATCCAGACTTTCTCCAAAAATGCGTGTTTCCGGGTATTTCTGTTGGATATAAAGGCTCATATCACTACAGCATTCCCATATACGGTTAAACCGACTGCGGTCAGCTGGATCATGCAATACGGCAAGCAGGTTTGCTTTTACAATCTCATGCTTTTCCAGTTGTTCTCCTCGTGAGTTCATGATCTCAAAATACCGATTGAGGTCGATATCCCGAGGAACCTGATAATGTATAATATGAACCTTATTCTGGAAATACTTTTTAAATCCGTTGATCTCCTTTTCAGATAGGATTTCACTGATTGCCGTTTTCACAAAGCGAAACCCGTCCATTATACCAATGTCCGGCTCATCAATGTCTTTCTTTTCCTTTGCCAGAGCGTTAAGCGTATTGGTGGCTTTCCTCCTGGCCCGATATGTAAGCTTGTTTTGCATAGGAATATCAAACGCATCTTGGATCAGTGTTAGTGTAGTCAGCCGCTGTTGGCCATCTATGATTTCAAAAACATTGTCACCCTTGTGAAAAGACACTAATGTGCCAATATAATAGACCGATCCACTATCTTTTCTCCATGCATCATATATGTCCTGGATAAGCGCTGTGATTTCATCCTTTTCCCATGCAAAGTTGCGCTGATAGATTGGAACTTCGTATGTAGCCTGAATGGTTCCGTTAAACAATTCCTGTATAGAAACTTCTTTAAGCGGCAGGGCTTTCGTCTTCATCTTATATCCTCCTGAAACCGTGTACATCGAAAAAATGCAGATAGTTTTGGTAGATGCCTGTTTCTTCATCAACATCATCAATCGTGTCCTGCTTAGCATTGACAGCAATGCCATCAACCGAAAGCGGCATGATTCTGTCCGCAAGCATGCTGAGAAGAGTCATCGGAGAATCTGCCTCGGTGATTGTCCTGTAAAGATTAAACGAATTGACGATACCCTCTTTGTTCGCTGTACCCATTATATAATTCTGAGCAGTAAGCCAGCCTACATTCGTATACTGTGCTCGCATAGAATACGCCCAAATAAATGCATATACAACAAACTGATCGAGCAAATCTCGATCTGCTTTCGCCGGTTTTTCCGGGCAAAAACGATCTGCGTACAGCAAAATCGCAGTATCAAACAACAGTCTCGTTATACGGTTTCCGATACCGTTGCGGTATTTCCGAAGATCCAGAGTTTTAACTATTTCACTGTCATTGATGAGATAGCCTTCGTATTTGTCATTATTCTGGATATCAGTAAGGATATCAAAATAGTGTTTTGCATAATCGAAAAACGGCTTTCCTGCCACAATCGGGGTATCTAACTGAAACGGGCTCAGCTTATGCAAGCCAGTTACAAACGGTATTGAGGAATGATTGAGGCTGTCTGCATAAGAAAACGCACCTTTGTAATACTGGGCATACGGGTAATTATCTGAACTTGTGACCCCCTTGAACAAATCAATGTTGTGTTCATCCAATTCTGCCGCTTTATTCCCCCGTATCCACTCTTTAAGACGATAGAGATAGTCTGTAAACAAGGCCGAGAGATCCTTCTGGTTCATATCCTCCCAGGTTTTTACGACCTTTTCTGTCTGCTCAGCATCAAGATCTGTCATTTCCCGAAGATGATATGCCTTTAAAAGATCGTGCGGATATAGCTTCTTCCCTCGGGCATTCTGAGAATCAAAGAACTGAAAAGCCTCTGAAAGGTCATCTGTTATTACAACAATCAGTTCGCAGTTTACCTTAATGTATTCAAGCAGGTCCTTTTTAACGTCCGGGGAAAGATTATTGATCCGGCGGTCAATCGCCCGATAGTTATTTGGAACATTGTGAAGATTATATGGATTCACTGTCAGTTGCTGACTCAGGAATTCAATCGATCCTGCACCTAATGCTTTAAGCAGCAAGGAAAAAGTAATTGTTCTCTGTTGCCCGTCAACGATATTGTAGCATTCCCGCTCCTTGTCTTTGTGCAAGATCAGTGTTCCTACCCGGTAAGTTTCTTTGTTTTCACTCATTGCATGCAGAATATCGTCAAGTAACTGGTTCGCGTTCTTGGCCGTCCATTTATATGGTCTCTGATACTCTGGAATCTGCAATTTAATATCGTAGATGTCCTGATCGTCTTCTGCTTGAGTAATATGATTGTGGAGAAGCAGATCTCCTATCTTCGCAATTCCCAAAATCAGTCGATTTGGCATCTTTGTTACCTCTTAGTTGAATCAAAATAACAATTGTCAGTTTCTAATTGCACAGAGATACTCTTCAACATTCAGATACTGCACATCATCCACCGTTTCAGCAGGGCCGCGGTAGATGACATATCTGCCCGTGATCGAGCCGAAGCGATGCTCGGTCATTCTGCATTTTTCTTCGTCGATCAAGTGATGCATCTGTTCGGGAACGGCCTCCGTACTGTGCTTGATCTCATAGATCTCGCAGCTGCTGGTCGCCGGATCGAACACGACCATATCAAACTCACCGATGGCGAATTGCAGCACGAAGACCTGCTTTTTGGGCTTGGCCAGTTTTGTTTCCAGGAGCACGGCGTCCTCTATCATGCGCCCCATGATCTCACTGAGGATTCGTTCCTGTACGCTGTTTCGCTCTGTGATGGAAAGGTCGCTGAACGCCGGATCAAGTAGCAGGCTTTCAATTAGAGCCTTGGCCTGGGCGTAACGAAGTCCAGGCTGGGCGATTACGGTGCGCGGCAGCTTTTCCCCGCCGGGCATGGTGACGATGTCCACGCTCTGCGTCAGATCCAGCAGGGTCAGATACTCCTGGATCTCCGCCGCATGTGCCGGTTCCAGCTCGACAGTCTGTTCTGCCCGATTTCTAATCTCCAGCAGCTCCATGAGCCGCCGCGTCACACTTTGCGTGTCCACCCGGTCAAGGATGTCGTTGGGCCGCTCCCGGTCTCGGCGCAGATTCCGTGCTGACAAGGCGAGGTCGTTGGATTTGAACTCCCGTGTCAGAACCTCCACGGTGAAGCGGTGGGTCTGATCCTCCACGACGCGGTTGATAGCACTGGTCAGCTCGTTCTTTTCGTACAGCTCCTGCAGCTTGCGGAAATGTCCCGCTTGCTGATAACAGCGCAGGGAGTGCTGGATGTTATGGGCGATCGCTGTGTCCACATACTCTCTGGCGTTCTCGCTGTTGGCAAAGGGCGAGTCCTGGTTGTAGTTCACGCCGCTCATGCTCATGGTGCCGCCGTAGCGGATATACTCGTCGATCCCTTTGATGCCAAGCACCTGCTCGAACTCCCGATAGGGGATGAAGGTCGTATGGAGCATGATGCAGCGGTCATATAGCTGCTCGTCCTCGGTGAAAAGGAAACCCAAAGAGTCCGTGCCGGAGAGCACGATCTTCATGCCGCTGGCGGCAAACACGTCCGAGAGAACCGCTGCGCCGTCGATGAAGTCCTCCATCAGCGTGACTTCATCCAGGAACACGTAACGGCAGCCGTTCTTCTCCAGCGCGCGCAGATCCTTGTTCACATCGGCAAGCGTGTTCTTAGCCGTGATCTGGATGAATGCGGTCTGATCGAGCATCTGATCATCCATGTCCGCAAGGACCTGTCGGATCATCGTCGTCTTTCCGGTACGACGGAGGCCATAGATCACGAACACCTTGTCCTGCTGCGGGCCGAACACATAGTCCCGCAAACGGGCATAGCACTCACGTCGGCGGTAGTTCAGCGCCGGTGTCATGAATGCCCGAAGCTCAGAACCGCGCCGGACGATGGTGACATACTCAGTTTTATCCTCATGCGGTGCCTTTTTGGGGGCTTTCGGCAACAGCTTTTTCAGTTCTTTTCTCTGCGCCTGAAGCTCTTTCCGCTGTTCGATCTGAGCGCGAAGCTGTTCCAGTTCATCCTCCGGGATGAACTGTTCTTTTTTCATTTTTCCTTCATACCAGCGATGGTAGAAATAAGTGTGCCCATTGACCTTCTTAGTGGAGATCGAGCCGCGGGGAAGAGTGTCGATCTGCTCATCCAGCCCGGCGAGCTGTTCCTTCAAATCATTCATGTCCAAAGCCACCTCCAGAATGATCTGAAAATGATTATACCCTATTATACCCTAAAATGCAATAGGGTATAATAGGGTATAATCTTGGACGACGAAGAGCCTTTGGTCCATAGCGCTTCAACCACAAAAACTATAGCACAACTATCTTTCATAGTATTTTTCTAGGTTCTCATCGCATATTTCCTCAATCCGCTTCTTCTCTTCCTCACTCAACTTCTTCCAAACCGTCCCGTCCACCTCGATGATGCCCATGGTTTTGGTGTGGCGCATCATGTTCATGTCCTCGAAGCGTTTGAAAGGATTGGAGAGGATATTCCGTTCGGCCTCCTTGTCAGTATAGCCATCTTTGGCAAAGATGCTGTTGGCCTTCTCAACCTTCAGGCCGGCCTTGCGGCGGCCCTCATAGAAGCCGCGGAAATAGGAGACAATATCGCTGATCTTCACACGCCCAGCGGCATCGGCATAGGTCAGGATCCCTTTTAGCAGGACAGGCTTATAGGAATAGCTCATGTCCATCTGCTCGACCATCTCCATGAATAGCTGTTTGCGGTTGCTATCGTCAATGAGCTTCCACCCATACAGCTCGGCGTAAGCCTGTAGGGTCTCTTCTTTGAAGTACTTGAAGGTGCGATGCTCGCTCATGGGAACGATCAGATCCGGCACCAGCTTGCCTTCCCGCACATAACGCTCGATGGTCTCGGTCTGCACATCGACCCGACGCACAAACTCCATCTGCGAAATCATGCCGGCAGCCTCTTCCTGCCAGTTAAAGATATCCACCAGCTCGTAATCCATGGCGTCCACAGGATAGTCAATTACTGCATCCGGCTTTTCACCTTTGCGGTAAAGATCTTCCTCCGCTTCACGCTGTCCCTTCTTGCCTACGACAGTTCCACCTGCGTGATAGTCTTTCAATTTGAAAAGGCGATGCAGCGAATAGGGCATGTTATACTGGCTGGCATTGTCCACGAAGTCAAATATCATCAGGTGATCCTTGCCTTCCGCCGTGCGCATACCGCGGCCAAGCTGCTGGGTGTACAGCACCTTCGACATGGTAGGCCTCGCCATGAACAGCACTTCCGTCTGCGGGCAGTCCCATCCCTCGTTCAGCAGATCACAGGCGCAAAGTACCTTGATTTCACCGGATGCGAACTTGGCAAGTTGCTCGTTGCGTTCGGAAGTCTTCATGCTACCGGACACAGCGACCGCATTAACTCCAGCTGCACGGAACAGCTCCGCAATTTGCTCGGCGTGTTTCACGGAGGCGCAGAACACAACGGTACGCTTGTCCTTCACATAGTCCAGCCAGGTATCTACGATCAGCTGATTGCGCGCGGTCACGCAGATCTTCACATCCAGATCACGGATGTTGTACTGGACGCTGTTAAAGCGCACCTTGGTCATGTCGATGTTTGTGTGGATGCGTATGCAGCGGACGGGAACCAGCGCACCGATTTCCACAGCGGTCTGGATATCCAGTTTATGGGCGGTGTTCTTGAAGATCTCCAGGATATTAATATCGTCAGCGCGCTCCGGCGTGGCAGTAAGCCCCAGCGTGAACTGAGGCTTGAAATAGGCCAGCACCTTCTGATATGTATCCGCGGAAGCGTGGTGTGCCTCGTCGATGATCAGATAGTCAAAGGCATCCTCCCGAAACTGGTCCAGATTCAGCGCTACGCTCTGGATGCTGCCGCATACCACATGGGCGTCCGGCTCCCTGAGATTGTCCGCGTACTTGCCGACGGTTACCTCAGGCCATAGGTCGCAGAAGGTGTTATAGGCCTGATTGACCAACTCCATCGTGTGAGCAACAAACAGCACTCGGCCGCCGCAGTGTTTTGCGTCCATGACCGCCGTGACTGTTTTTCCCGTTCCGGTGGCGTGATACAGAAGGGCTATTGTTTCGCGGTTTTGCCGCATGGTTTCCAGTGAATCCAGAGCCTCTTGCTGATACTCCCGCAACTCCAGCTGATCGGCCTTCAGCGCGCGTCCTCGCTGCGTGGGGAGATAATCCTCGATCTCCTTGAAGCGAGGGTCGCTGCCGAGGAACACACGCAGTTCGTCCTTCACCGTTTCCGGCTGCTTCTGCATTTGCCGCACAGCCCAGCGGTACACATCCCAGCCAAGGTGGATCATGCTGTTCTGCTTCAGCAGATCGTCATAGAACTTGTCCTGTGATACCAGCCGCGGATTGTGGGAGGCCTCATCGTCGATCTCAATGGCGACACGGGTCGCTCCGTTTTCCAGCACAAAGTCAGCAAAGCGAGCGTTCTGATAGATGTCGTAGAACGGGTACTGTGAATACAGATACCCAGCTTTTTCTGCCCCGAAGGTATCTGCAAAAAGGTCGATGAACAGATCCTCGGCCACACTGCCGGAGGCTGATCTGTATTCAGGCATGGTGAGTCACCTATTTTCTATTTCTAAACTGATCGCGTTACTGTATTTTCCCTAAACGGACTAATCGAGAGGCTATAGCACCCTCTGTCCTTTTAAACTCATTACAGATGTCCCGGTTTGAGAGACCTTGTTCAAACATCCGAATTAGCTTGTCGTCTGCCTCTTGTGACCATGGTTTTCCCGCATTCTCTGGAAGGCTTCTTTCTCGCTTTTCTGCCTTTTCCGCTTTTTCTAAAAGTGTCACAGCAAGGTGTAGCGCTCTTATAACATCTGGTTGATTACAGCTATCACCATCGGAGAGCACTTAACCTGTTTTTGGATCAAGCCCATCTGCAAGCATTTCAAGTAATTCTTTTGCATATGTAATGTCCATATTAAGCCTCCTGTACTTCAACTAATAGAATCCGTTTTTCAAAGCTGCCGCGCTTGGCGGCCTTTTTTGCACGCACTTGCTCCAAATCTTCCAGAGTATATCCACGCGCTTTTGCTGCTGCGTATATTACTTCCAGCAGATCGGCCAGTTCTTCAATATTATGATCTTTGTGATACTCTGCAAGCTCTTCGTCTAATTTGGCATCAAGCATACGAAGATAGTCCTCTTCGGAGAGAATTTCTGTCATGCAGGTTTTGCCGGACGCTTTTATAATTTCAGGAATACGATCGCGCACAAGCTTATTATACTGATGTTGGATCATTATTTCACCCGATTACCATTCGAATTCATCGTTTCCAAGATTAGTAATTACAAGTTCTGGGCCCCTAGCGCGGTCATGAGCACTATGAAATAAATCATACTCATGGATGTGATACTCGGCATATATTTCCCGAATTAAATCGCAGTCGTCGTAGGTTATTATCCACGGTATGGTTTCCAACTGCTGCCTAACGGTGTTTCTAAAGGCGCGATGATCTTGTTCGGAAAAATATTCACTGTATAACGACTTCCCCTTAATCACATATGGTGGGTCAATGTTGTAAAAACAGCGAGCATTCTCATCAGCCAGTTCTCTAGTAATTAATTCATTGGCGTCAAGATTGAATAACCGTATTCTGTTACGAAGATTACCCACATCGCGGATTCTTTCGATTATGTTTTCCTTGTTAAAGCGGCATCCGATGCTGTATTCACTTTGTTGTTCCCTGCCTCCAATTGGCCCAGCAAAAAGAACTCCAGAATAATTGACCCGGTTCAAGTATAATGTTGCAAAACCATCTTGGAGTATGGTCGACGCCGGATCTGAATATCTAGTCTTTTGAATAGTTCGTTCTGCAAGGCTGATCGGGGTGTTACGGACAAGTGCAATCAAGTCATCTGTCTGGAATAATGCAGCCATCCAAAAGTGAAATACATGTTGGTCGCTATCATTCATTATGGCGTTATCAACTATGTTGTTTGTCAAAAGGTATAATCCCACTCCAAACCCGCCAGCAAACGGCTCCACATAAATTCGATTTCGCCAATTGTTTTTTTCGACCAGCCTTTGCACTCGCTTCGATAACTGTGACTTACCGCCAGGATATCGGAGTGGTGATAAAGTTTTTCCCATTCCGATTACCCCTTCGCTATCAACATACGGTATTCCATAAATGTGTTTGGCAGCCAGTCTGACAAATCGTATGGATTAACGTACATGGTCCTATTTGTATTCTGCGGCTTTCGATACAATGCTGGAAGCACCTCAAACTGAACCGGGATTTCACTTTCCTGAATATTCATTTCATCACAGATTAGACGCTTGAGCGGAATCAAGAAATGCTGCTGCGTATTTTTTTCATAGTCTTCAGGAAGAAATCCGCTTTCAGCATAATCTAATAGCTGTAAACCCAAGTGCCGATCGAAGAAATCGTGACTTCTCTGATTATAGTAATTGTCAAGACAGTTCTTACATGTACGAGCACAATCACAGGAGGATAGAATGGTTCTAGCCCGTTTCAACACGTTTTCCAAGCAACTACCAATCAGGGAAGAGTAGCCTGCCCCGCTAGTTAGATTGTCATAGAAAAACAGTTCTATATGAAGCAAATCGTTACTATCAATTCGAGACATCCAACCACCATTTACTTCATTGAAATCGATATCAAGTTCCTGAGAAATGGCTTTTTTGATTGCTTCAAGAAGTGTTGTAGCTGCTGTCCGCAAAATGAGCCGTTCCTGAGCTGTCCTTCGACCGACCAATCTATTGCTGTCATAGGTTATATCCAGCAAAAACATGTCCGTCAAGAATTCATAACCCAAGAACACTTCTCTTTCAACGAATTCATGTCTGCACACAGGTGCGTTGTTATGGAAAGGCTGAGATACTTTGATTTTTTGCTGACCTTTCGGATCGGCTACTTCAGCACCACCGCAACAACGGCAAATGTTAAACCCATGCTTTGATTTTCCCATGTTTACTGTAAGGACATGCCGGTTTTCCAACTTCGCAAATCGGAGCTGCCCCTTATAATGGCTCATTTGCTGTTCTTCCGGTACATGAGAATAATATGGTGCTTCTGCATAGGTTTTATCTTCGTCGTCATCTTCAAGCTCTACGGCGTCACCTCGTTCAGGTGCAAATCCCCAAGGTCTTATCATCTTTCTTGTTTCTACAGGTGCATGACAGTATGGGCAGGAATCAATATTATCCTCTTTATGCCCAAACCAGTTACACTCTGTGCATACAAGAATATCCTTATAGTACTCGCTATTATCAAAATAGTATTCTGCTTGATTTGAATCATACCCAAAAGGCCTCGGATTTGCATAAATACCACCACTTTTATATGTTGCTTTGTCAATGGTTACAAATCGACCAGGGGCATATTCACTTATCGCAACAGCAATATCCCTCTCTGGAGCATATTTAATCTGGTACGGATTTCTACCTCCATAGGGCGAGGGTTCTTCCACAAAAAACCGAACTACATTTTTGGGGAAAGAGTACGACGGAATAAAACCCTCCGCATAGAATACATCAAAAGCTGGCGTTTGTTTGTCACCATGTAAATACTCATTTCTGTTCTGCTCACTCAGAACCTTTTCACATATTTCATTGAATGTCGTGGCTGTATTCTCTGTAGGATATGGGAGGGCATTAAGATGCTCTAAGAATGCAGTTCCATACTTCTCACAAAACTCTATTATCCCGATTTCTGAGATGCTGTCATATTGAAGCATTTGATCGCTAAACATGAAAGAATTCAATGCTTTCATATTAATATGACGTTGCTGAATCTTTGGATTATCCCGATCAATCCAAGGGCGTCGAGGTTCGCCAGAAATCATTTCATCAGGATTTTTAAAGTAATGACTATCGTGCACCCCGCCATACGCATAAGTCACAATTGTTGAAATACCGGCATTCTTTCTTCCTGCGCGGCCTGCGCGCTGTTGATAGTTTTCGCGCATAGGAGGAATATTGCGCAAACCAACTGCTGTCAATGAGCCAATATCAATACCAACCTCCATAGTTGTAGTACAGCTCAGTACATCAATTGACCGCTCACCATTCTCTCCGGCATCAATGTCCTGGAACCGAATTTCATAATCCTCTGTGCGGCTGATTAAATCGCTGTTGTTATCCTTATGGGACAGCTGGGCCGTATGCTCTTCTGTATCAATGCGATGGATAACATCTTCTTGATCCAGAGCTGCCAAAACAGGCTGACGCCAAAAGTCAAACCGTGAAAGATCTGAATATGCGATTTGATGGACATCAACCTTTTTAAAGCATGCTCCGCAAAGGTCTCCCAGCATAAAGGGGGAGATCTTTCCACATTTCCCGCAGCGATACCAGGTAAAATCTTCACCTGTTGTTTCAATTTTGACAGCTGCAAGTTTTATATAATACTTTCCAGATGAAGATGCTGCAAAAAACTCAGTCTTGATTGCCTCAAGGAGCTTATCTACCTGAGTATCATCCAAGCCTAATAGTGCCTGTGTTCCTGCAATCCAATCCGGATCTAAAGCTTTTCTGAAATCTGACGCGAGTCCAAACCGGTCCGTGTCTGTTTTGCTTCTACCGGGAAGTCGTTTTCTGATGTCATCAGGAATCCGCTCTCCTAATGCTGCATGATCGTCCATAACGTCCCAAAATAGCAGGGATAAGGCTTGGAATAAATAGTTTTCATCTACTGCTATATCATCGTCATATGACAGATCATCCAGCATTCTCTCAAAGAATGTATCCAAAGGCGCAAGGAAGCCTAAGCCGATATCCTTGAACGAACGAGGGCTTTCTGTAAAAAAGGTCAACAGTTGCTCATAGTATTCTTCTGGAGGAGAAGAAAAATAGTCCCTACATAAATCCTTATAATTTACACGTCTTCCTTTCCTTTGCCGCCGCTTGAAAGTCTTCTTGTCCTCCTCAAATTTGTCGTGGCTCTTATGAGAAAAGAACGTTGTATTATTCTCGATACACGCCTCTAAGAACGCTGGATACAGTTCATCCATAGAAGCGCCTTGACTGTCCAGCTTTTTGCTCGCGAGTAATACAATCTGCCGGTAAGCATCGGCGTCAGAGGACTTCGACAAGTCAAGTGCCAGCTTCGCTGCGTTTTGTCGAGAATCAGAGAACAGTAGGACTTTCTTCCCTTGATTGACTAAACCAGACCTGGGTGGCTGTAATTCAAACTGCGCTTTCGTAAGATTGTAGAATGGAATATTGCCCTTTGTAGCAAAATCAGTCGGTTTCTTTACCGGCATAATCTTTTTGCACTTGGGACAACTTCCAAACTCAAACACACCATTTTTCGATGGCTTTTCAGAGTAAAGAACTCTAAGCAAACATGGATCATCTTGCGGAGTAGTAAATAGCTTCCCGCTGAACGGGTCTAACGCGCCAATCTTATCATTTCGTTCTGGTATATAATCTTCCGGTGTGATATAAAGCAACATTTCAACTAAATCGTCAGAACCACCGCTGATCCCTTTAGTTGAAAAAACATGCCAGTATCCTGTTCCGGTCACTTTTTTTGCATAAACCTTGAAATACAGAGCACCACACTTTGTGTGGTTTTTAAGTTCATAAATCCTTGCTCCGCATTCACATTGCTCTTGTGGAACGGATATTACTTTTCCAAAACGAAGCTTTTCTCTATCAGAATACTTCACCCCGGCACATGTGCACTTCGGATTAGAACAAGCATATATACCCTGTAATCCGCGAACAAACATATGAAGGCGGACGGGGAAGAGCAAGTTGCCGCCCTTCTCTGCGAGTGAAGTAATAACCAATAAAGAATCCAATGCGTCTGCGGCATTAGGTTCACCCGGGAAAACACTTGCCTCAAGTTTGGAATATGCTGTTGCCCCTTTACGGCATTCCCGATTCAGGTCTACAAATGCCTGATAGCGTGGAAGGTTATCATACAACCACTCTTGTGCAGATGAGAGGGTTATGCTTTCTGAAAGGGAGACACCAAATACGCTGGCAGCAAAGTCTCGAATCCGTTTTGTGGCCTCATCCCCGTATACCTGTGTTGTTCCTATTGCCGCAAGCGCTGTAGCATTTGTTGGAATGAGCCCTTCATCCGGAAGTGGATCTTTTTCTCCCGTCAGGAACACACATAGATCACTGTTTTTTCCAGTAAGCCCATAATAAAAATCGTTACGGGCGTTTTCATCGTCAGGCATACTGGCTGTAGTAAGGATAAACTGGGTTTGATCTACCGTAATCTCAAGCCTATCTAATAGTCTGTCCAGCAACAATGCGATTTCTCCGCCAGCAGAGCCTCGATACATATGCGCTTCGTCCAGAACTATAAGCAGTTTATTATCAGCAGTTTCGTGTAACCAGTTCTTAGTTTCTTCCCATATTTTAGCCTCCCGCTTCCTCATAAGCATATATTCAAGCATGGAGTAGTTTGTAACTAGTATATCCGGTGGGCAATTAACCATTTCGAACCGGGTGATGAATTCAGCATCATAGGGGAGCGGATTGTGATCGTTTGTTTCAAGATGTTCAATAAACCTTTCCACGCCATCGCTACCATATCGGGCAGGAAATTTATTGATCTTCTTAAGACCTTCAATCCGTACTCTTTGTTTTTGCTTTGCGTCTTCATCACCATTTTCGTCAATCAAATAACGCGTCCTATATGCTTGCGCCAATCGTTTACTCTTCTCAGATTTAGCGTCACCAGCATACGCCGTTCTGCCTGTATACATCCCAAAATGGGGGATCCTGTCTGCATGAGTATCTTCAGTAAAAATCTGCATAAACTCTTCGCTTCCCATGATCCTTCTAAAACGTGCCAACTGGTCGGAAACCAGCGCATTCATGGGATAAACGATAAGCGTTCGAACAGCGTTGTGTTTGAATGATTCCGGGTGATTACGAGCTTCATCGATGCTCTTTGTCATGATTGGCCATAAGAAACACTCGGTTTTTCCTGAGCCGGTTCCGGTAGATACAAAGAGATCTTTTCCAGAAGCATATGCTTCAAGTGCATCGACCTGATGCTTGAATGGAGACGAGAATATACCGACATTTGCTTCTACAAGGCGAAGCAAGGTGCGTTTTACACCCTCATCAACGTGAGTCAATGTGCTAATGCCCTGGGGGACCTTTTTATATGATGCTGCCGTTTCGATATACGGCTCCCGGGAAATATTCGTATTGATACTATCGCCTGTGCCAAGTAAATCATCGGCATAAAGCAGCAGAGTCTCGCTATTTGCCAAATAGTCAGACTTAATATAATCATAGAGGCGTCCTTTAATTGCAGCATAGTATTCGTGTACGCCCTTTGCGTTAGACATAGTTGCCCCTCCATAACGTTCTAATGCCGATATTCTGCAACATCATTTCTATTGTCGGAAGAATTCCCGCTGTAGTAACAAAAGTTATACGATTAAAGGCGTCTCCCTTTGGCCACGAAGACAGTAAAAGAAAATAATACTCCCTTGTGGGCAATTGAGCAGATAACTTGATTTCATAGTAGGTGTCATCAATTTTGTTGAACCAAGCTACTGCTGGCTCTCCGTAATGCTCTTTCAATGCAAATAATAGTCTTCTTGTCTCATACGAAGCTAAGCAATCTTTATCAGCAATGTTGGCTATGTCGGCAAAAAGCAATCTGCTGTCATCTTCGCATATAATACGGTACATAGTGTTAAATGCTCTGTTTCTTGCTACAGTTCGCCTTGTCCGAATCTCCGTCCCCCACGAAGATGATGGCGGTTTTTTCAAAGTGGGATTAAAGAACTCCAGTGTACTTTGATCAATATCGCGGTATTCAAAATCGAGAGGATTGTACAATCCAGAGATGTATTCGTCAGAAGTCAGCGTATCTCTAAGGAAAACGTCAAATAGTGAAGCCTCATTTTGGGGAGTAGTTGTATAGAGACCTAATCCAAGGGAAAAAGCAATCTTTCCTGGTATTCCAAAATATAAATGTCCACAACCTACTGAAACCGTTCGTCCATATGTAGCAATTGCTTCAAATCCTCGGTCATCTGTCGTTAAGTATCCAGTTTCTTCATACGCCTTCCTACATTGGATTATGAAGCTGTTGGAATCACGGGTGAATCTTTTGCTCTCAAGATTCAAATGCTTCTCAAATTCCGCTTGTATCCGTTGAATCCATTCCGTTTGAGCCTTTTTACTGATACCTATTCTGCCACCTTCAACACTCCGTGCAGAATAGAGCAATGATAACGCAAGCGCAGAGTAGCATAAACGATAACAATAATCAGAATCCGATTCTCCTTTGTATCGAACAATGGAGAGTTCGTTCCCAATTGTTCTAAGCAAATCAAACATCACCGTACCACTCCATAAGCAGTCCCTTATGTGCACACTTTCCAGAAAAACCCGCATATTTGTTCAACCTGGCTGAAGCATTATATGGGGAAATCCCATAAGCTTCTATCGAATAGGGAATAATCGAAAACGCGAGGAATTCATTAAGCATTTCTTCTGAGGTCATTTGTTCCGAGAGTGTAGCCGATACAACTGTCGGGAATCCAAGTTCGGACATGATTTCTTTACAAAGGCGTTGAACTCTGCTGTTAGGTTCCTTGTATAGAGGAAGGCATAATTCTTCCTTTATTGAAGAAGGATCTTCATCCAACCCTTTCAGGGTTAATAATTCAGGTATATTATTTGCATTAATGTACGTGCAACTGACTAGCACTTCTTCCGGAAGGAGAAGCGCTATTGTTTTGTCGAATTCTGCTGTAATAATTATGATTTTTCTCTTTGCACTTCTCAGAATTGGCAGCAGCTCCATTTCGTTGTAATTGCCAATAAAGGCATCAAAAAGCACTATGCGGTCATCAGAATCCAGGATAGCTTGAATATCTCCTGTTGTGATCTCCTTTCTATAAGGGACGATGGTCGGATTCTGGCTTCCACATAAGGTGTTTGAAATACACCTGGCTAAAGTGTGGCCGAGTGCTTGATTACAAATGATAGGCTTGTTGTTAAAAACTGTATTATCTAGAAAGCCAAGGAGCAACGAAAAAAACGGCATGGTCGGGTCTATTCCAATACTTGAGAAATTGTAAGAAAGATACTCTCTGAATTCATCCCTGTCGACCGGGCACAGGACATCCGCTGTGTCACCATAGACTAATGCCATCGTCGCTTGTTTTTGCTGTTCTATTTGATCAAGTAGACTTTTACAATAATCCAAAGTGGCCAGAATGGCAGCATTCTCTTTCTCAAGTTCTTGTTTTCGTGCTTCGCTCTCTGCTTGTTGTTCCTGCATCTTTTTGACGCGAATATCCTCAGCTTGAAGGTCTTGTCGTAATTTGTCTATCTTCGAGGCAGCCTCAAAAAGCTGTTTTTGCAAATTATCTATCTGTTTATTTTCCTCCCGCAAGGAAGAGGCGGTCTTTCTTTCTTTTTCCAGTTCTTTAGATATGACTTTAATTGTGCCATCTTGTCTCTTAATTTTCTTTTCCTTTTCTTTCAGTTCGGCCTTATGCATCCGCTTTAGGTCCTCAACTTGCTTCGTTGTTGCAGCAGAATTGTGAAGTTCCTTGATTTGTTCCCTTTCTGCAGATAGAGCAGCCACTCCAGCACAAATAGCAGATATACGCTCTTCGCTGAAACCTTCATCAGAGAATCGGAAAAAAGGCCTGACAAATGAGGGGCCTCCTAATTTGGAAAAGGCTATAATATATGCGTAATCAATTTCTCTTCCGTCTTCAAGTTGTTCTTTAACTAATGCAGGAATCTTTGGAACCCACGAGGATAACAACACTTCTACCATCTTTGCTGTTAAGTTGGAGTGCAGATTATTTGCAATGAGATTCCTTCCTACTTCCTCGCCTACACTTTGAGGCCTACGCCCCGACATTAACGCAGAAAAATCCTTTGGGTACTTTTTAAATCCAGTGATCAGCTCTTTGTACGGAAAACAAAGGCAGATGGATCTGATTTCTTCATCTGTTAATGCAGTATAGTATTTCATATCTGCCCTGCCATTATATACTCTAGGGCTTTAACGTTACTACTGCCTCTATTCCTACAGTCTTCAATATAGGTTTCTGCAACCTTGCTCAAATGGATACCGGCGATTAATTCATCATGAAAAGGCTCAATTACATTGTAGTATTTGCAAATATCTATAAGTCTCTTTTCAGCCGTAACTACGGTAGATTCTGGAAGCAGATATACAGCAGTCTGGTAATTTCCTTTGTACTGTATAATTCTTGTCCCCTTTAATAGATGATAACGACCAGGAGACAACAAACGGAAGCCATCTCTTCCACAACTATAAAACGTTGATCCTTCCTTTACTTCGACGATGTTTGTGGACTCGATTCTGCGGTCATATTTCCGGGTTGGGAGATCAAGGTTTCCAACGGATACCTGCAATGAGGTGTTGGCTTGACTAATGTGAAGCGACTTCGAACAGTCTATGGCATATAGTTCGCCATTCTTTGAGATTTGTCCTGAATCACACGATATATTACTACGTGGCCTGAGTTCAAATGTTGATGTGAGATAAACAATTCCAGGCCTACATTTCGATTCGCCATCAACCATGTACGAAGGAGGCCATACTAATGTGACACGCTCTGCTTTTTTTAGGTTGTAACCAAAGTGCCGCATTGTCGCTTGAAGATCAGCTGATAATGATAATATAACAATACTAGCACCATAGACTGTCCCTCCAAGAGCTGGAATATCAACAATTGACCCGATTGATACATGCGGTGAATAGCGGCTCAGTTTTTCAATATGACTTTTCTTAAAAGCAATCAAATAGTAGTTTGTGTCTGTGTAAATAATCCCATCTGTATGCCTCTTTGCAATGGTTTGATCACGGTCATTTGTTTGGAGTTTGAAAAATGTTGGGAATTCAATCTCCTTTAGTATGTCATAATTTGAAGTGATAGTTTTTCCGTTATGCGACCTACTACGAATTGAGATACAACATGAGTTTGAGTTTAACATCAGCGGGAACTTTACTGGATTATCAGGGGCAAAATTCGACTTGTTTATCAAAACAGGCTTCATAAAGTGATATGAACCCGCTCGGATTTCTAATACATAATCTCCTTCTTGGTACTCAGCTATCTTGTCTTCAGAAAAGGAAATAGAAAAAGAGAACAATTGCTGTCTAATATCAAAAAAGATTTCTGCATGTGAGTGAGCCCTTTTCTGTGCCTCGGCAACTACGCGTTCTATACCCGTTCCAGTCTGGAGTAACCCACCAAGATATAACTCGCAGTCCCTGTCTCGATTTCCACGCAAATGGCGGAAATGTGGAGCCACCAGTTTGCTCTGGGCCGCTGCTATATGGACTTCTTCACCACAACATAAGCACTCATATCTGAATGGCTCATCAATATTGTTTTTCGCTACTTCATCTGCCGAAACTGTATCTCTAGTTATAGTATCGAACGCAAGACGCATTTTTTCTCCCCCATCAACCCTTGACTGCTTGAAAACGAATTGCTTACCCAACCACTAATTTATTTGTCTTCTTCAGATACTTCGCAGGGATCGGTGCATCCAGCCGCCAGGTGATATTCATGGGCTTTTCGCCATCGTGTTTGACGTAGTTTGCTGTGCCGAGATAGGTGTACGCCTCGGCACCATTGGTGATCCGGTCGGCTTTGAACTCACGGACAAACAGCAGTACCCGGCTCCCGCGCTCCTTATGATGGATATACCTCTGGCCAGTAGAGGATCGCTCCGCTGTGGTGCTCTGGCTCTGCCAGTGGAACAGCCATTCGTTGATCGAATAGTCATTATACATGGTTGTGGGCGAATAGTCCTTGTCGGCCTTGTTCAGCGTCACGAAGAACACGTCCAGCTTCTGATCTGGCAGCCATTTCACACCCTCGCGCACAGTAGCGGGCTTCAAGAAATCCAGGGCAACCAAAAGCTGATCACGGGTGTATGTACAATGCAAATCTAGCGGGCAGTCAAGGCCAACGTCTACCGGAGCATCGATGAAGTCAATGCGATCATACTGATATTTCAGCAGTTCTATCAGCTCGCCCAGCATCACCGGGCTGTCCGCCAGCGCATAGAGATTATCCCAAACCTCGTCACTGCTCCAATCCTCGGCGGCCTTACCCCAAACCGTGATATAAAACATCTGGAGCATCCGCTTTTCCAACTCCGGAAGCTGATCGAAGTTCACATCATCCAACCGCGGCAGCACATCCAGCAGGAAGGAGATCCAGCGGCGAGAGTCGATAACGGCCAGCCGGGACATGGCCTTGGTCATCGTTTCTTCTAACGGCTCGGTGAAGTCATCGATCACATCCGCCCGCGCACACAGCCGAGAGAACGTTGCAAACTTGTAGATGCTCCGTGGATCAAGATGGTAATAATCCAGAAAATTGGTAAGGTTCAGCTTCAAACCGGTGTCTTCTTCAAAGGAGGCGACGCGAGTAACCAGCCCCGCTGTATTACCATACGAAGCACGTATATTATCGAGTATGTACTTGGCAGCCTTCTTCTCCAACTGGATGTAACAGCCCTTGGGAGCCGACACGAACCCGTCTTTGATCTCACGGGTGACGCTGCGGGTTGTGTTGGAGAGCAGCGCGGCAAATTTGTCCTCGAAGTTATACTTCCTGTTTGCCTGGCCGATGAAGTCGAGAACGGTCAGGCACTCTTTGTCCTCTGCTAGACGCAGGCCGCGACCGAGTTGCTGTAGGAAGATCGTCAGCGATTCCGTGGGACGGAGGAACAGCACCGTGTTGACATCTGGAATATCAACGCCTTCGTTGTAAATGTCCACGACGAAGATAAAACGCACCTTGCCGGAAATCAGGCTGTCCTTGGCGCTGCGCCGTTCTTCGTCCGGAGATTGTCCTGTCAGGAACATGGACGGGATGCCGTGCTCATTGAAATACTTGCACATGAATTCCGCGTGATCCACGGTAACGCAGAAGCCCAGACCCTTTACATCATCAATGTCCGTCACATATTTCAGTAATGAAGACACTACATGATCGGCACGCTGCTGGGCCACAAGGCCGCTCAAGGTATAGATGTTGGAAAGCTCCATTTTATCATACCCACCGGCAGACCATTTCAGCTTGTCCAGGTCCACCGTATCGGTCACGCCAAAATACTGGAAGGGGCAGAGCAACTTGCGGTCGATAGCTTCCGGTAGACGGATCTCCGCCGCAATACGGTTGTTGAAGTATCCGAGGATGCTCTTGCCGTCCATACGCTCCGGCGTAGCGGTCAGACCCAGCAGAATCTTCGGTTGGTAGTATTCCAGTAGCTTCTGATAGGTTGGGGCTGCCGCATGATGGAACTCATCTACGATGATGTAATCATAGAAATCCGACGATGTCTTCGTGGTGAAATTCTGACTGTTGAAGGTCTGTATGGACATAAAGAGACTGTCCAGGCTGTCCGGGCGATAACTGCTCACAAACATTTCCCCAAAGTTGGCATCCTTTAGAACTGCCCGGAAGGTGTACATGCTCTGTTTCAGGATTTCCTCTCGGTGGGCGACAAACAATAGACGACAGGGCTTCCCGGCATTCTGCTTTTGGAAACGTTTATAGTCCATGGCAGAAATTACCGTTTTGCCTGTGCCGGTAGCTGCAACGATCAGATTGCGGGTATAGCCGCGGACAGTACGCTCAGCCTCGAGCTTATCCAGAATCTCCTGCTGATAGGAGTAGGGCTGGATATCCATGGTATAGATTTCGGGATTATTGCTGTCATAGTACTTTTCTGCCTGCAATGCGCGGACCAGACGCTCCCGCTGGCCCTCGTCGTAATACTCGAATTCCTTATCATTCCAATAGAACTCAAAGGTCGCCGTGACCTTATCCACGGTCTCCGGAAGATCCTTTTTCGTGATTTTTGTGTTCCATTCCAAGCCGCTGGTCAGAGCCGCATTGGAAAGGTTAGAGGAGCCCACATAGGCGGTCGTAAAGCCCGTGTCCCGATAGAAGATATATGCCTTCGCGTGGAGTCGGGTAATCTTGGTGTTGTAGCTGACCTTGATTTGTGTATTGGGGAGCTTGCGCAGTTCCTCTATGGCCTTCACATCGGTCGCGCCCATGTAAGAGGTCGTGATGATCCTCAACTCGCCGCCGTTTTGTGTGAAGGTGGTCAGCTCGTCCATGATAAGGCGCAGACCACTCCATTTGATGAAGGACACCAGCATGTCGATCCGATTGCAGGAGACGATTTCCTTTTTGAGCTCGGTGTACATTTGCGGCTCGTGGACAGCGCCGGTGAACAGGCTTGATTGGGCGATGGAAGTCTCCGGCCGGACAACCTCAGCTTTCTCATCAACGGCCAAAATACTATTCTTACGGTCAAAAAGCGCAAGAAGCTGCTCCGCCCGCTCCGCAACCGAGAGCGCGTCGAAGTCAGCTTCTTTTGTTTCCGCCTGGATTGTGGTGATAATCTGATTGGCCAACGCAACCTGATCGCTCAGATCACCGCCGTTGTCCTTAAGATTCTCTAGCCCGCGCTCGACTACCTCCGCCACATACTTTGCCAGCACTTTGGACGCCTCGGCTGTATCAATAGGCGCAGTTTGACTGAGCTTGTCCGTGGCGGAAAGCTCAGTATCAAGGCCTTTGTTGATTACTTGTTCGTAGAGTCCGTCGTGTAGCATGTCTATCCTCCGTATGTGTTGTCAAAACGATTAGGCAGTAATGGTTCCATCTTTGACGTGATAACTGATCCTGTGATCCTCGCAAAACTTGATGGTTTCCGCTGCTCGTTTGTTGAAGAAATCCTTGTGCTTTTTGTATGCAGTGACTTCTTTACTATAGTTCATTCTCCCGAAGATAATACGATCAACGAATCCGACAGCCTCCAGAATCGGCATTAATTCTTGCGTACAGATATTGGGCGTAGGGTACGGCTCGATACTCACCCATGTTTTGCATCCAGCATCATGGAGCGCTCTCAGTGCAGCCAGCCGTTCCTGAAACGGAGCTGATCCCGGCTCCATTCTCTCTCGGAATGCCTCGTCGAGAGACACCAAAGTGATACCGTATTCATTGCCCTTAGATAATTCGGAAAGCTTGATTGGCAAAAATCCTTTTGTCAATACCGAGCATTTGATTCCGGCGGTATTCAGCTTTTTTATTGCGGCAATACTCATACTCTGTACTTCGGGATACTCATACATAAACGGATCCGTTGTAAAGCACATGTGAAGAATTTGTATCTTATCTTTGAATTTTGGGATTTCCACATCCAGTAGCTCCAGTGTGTTTTCTACCAGCGCTGGCTCACACCAGTCCTCGTATGATTTGACTTCACCGAAGCGTTTTTTCTGCAGAAATGCATAGCATGGATACTTACACCCGTGGGAGCAGCCAAGTACGTGATTCATCGTATAATCGCCATATTCGACTTCTGTTTTATAGATGAGAGTTTTTCTCTTTATAAACTTTTTAATTTCTTTCATCTCGCCCACCTCAACGAGACCTTCTGCTTATTGGTTTTCTCCTCCATGAACTTAGATGGCCGTCCGGTTCCTGTAACAGCCGGGTCACGCAGCACTTGAAGATTGCCATATCCCTCCAGATCTTTTAACGCATCTCTAATATCCTTAGTTTTGCAGATCGGACCATACTTCATGAAGAACTGTGCCATAGACTCGTTTAGCGACGTATATTCAGAAAACTGTGAATAGTGATCTTCAACTTTTCGCCGGATTTCATCTTCGTCGACACTTTGGTTGTTAACGTCTTCCTGAAATAGTGTAAACTGGCCACCGTTTTGGACATCTTGCCAAGCTTCCCAGCGGCTGCAGATGTTGTCTACCATCAGCAAGCACCCATCAGGATGATTTGTTAAATGAATCATTCTGTATTTTGGTCGCTGACCAGGTTTGATCCTCAATGGCATGTTGAGCACATATGCATAACTCTGTGAGAGCCTACGACAATACTGCTCTGCAAAACGCTCCTCTGCCTCATATCCGTTTATACGCCCTGCTTTATAGTCTTTGATAATAGCCTGCCAGTAGTTGCCACCTGCGATCTCGTTCAGGTCCTGTACCGATTTATCTGTAGCCGTCAGCTTTGTGGGATCATATTCAACCAGATCATCAAACAATGTTGGATCATCCAGTTGAAGCTGAATGCCCAATGCGTTACACGCTTCTCGGATAAACCCAAATGAGTTGAGATTAATAAGCAACTCAATAGAATTGAAGGGCGCAATCGCAAAGCTGTCAAACAGAGAGCACCGTAGGGCTTTGATGCCATACGGATCAATATACAAGAACACATTACGATTGCGGCTACCCCGCAAGAGTCTTAATATATGATCCTCGTACTTTCCGGAAACGATATTTACGTCCTGATACCCTTGAAGGTTATTCCTCAGATCGTCAGCATAGTTCAAGTCGATGAACGTGGTGCGAATCTGGGGAGAGGCCATCTTTGTTGTTGTCAAGCATTCCTCTATGAGATCCAGCGCTATCAGCGGCGATCCTGGTTTGCCGTCATCAAATTTTCCTTTCCCCGCGAAACAATCAATATATTCAAGGGGCTTACGCGTGTACAGGATCTTCTGAACATAGGGTTTAAAATAACAACCAAGCAGTTGGTCTTTTACCTCAGACCATGGTTTTTTCTCTTTGAAGAAATCATCGTTTTTCTTTGACATGGTTTTCCTCTACTTTTTCAAATCATTCATATTGGGGCTATCAGATTATCGCCACGGATAATCATGTTGTCGCTCTTCTCAGCGTTGTAGGTGTATTTCTCCTCCAGCACCCGATACGGAAATTGCTGGTGATGATTGATCACTTTATCTTTTCCGATCCATTCCGGTGTCGGCATATCATTCCTCCGCTTTCTTCGCTTCCTTCAAGCCCGCGATTCGAACCCACAACCCTGAAAATGCTCCGTGCTCTTTCGAGAAGTGCCGATTGTATTCGAACCGATCTTAGTTCAAAAATCAAATATCATATGATACCGGAGGGTACTATGAAATTGCTTTCGTCAAGTGGAAGAACCATATCTGACATACAAATCACAGCGCCGGTCCCTACCTGACGCTCCGCGCTTTTCAGAACGGAAAAAGCCTTGATCGTACTTTTGTCCGGTGACGCGGTTTTCTTGATCTCCACCGGATGAAGGACGCCGTTTTCTTCGATCACCAGATCGATCTCTTTCATCTTGTTATCCCGATAGAAATTGAGATTGACCTTGGATTTGCCATATGCGTAGTGGCGCAGGAGCTCGCTGATCACGTAATTCTCGTAATAGTGTCCGCTGGCAGCGCCATTCATCAGGACATCTCTCGTCGTCCAAGAGGACAGGTACGCACAGAAGCCGGTGTCACAGAAATAGAGCTTGGGCGTTTTGGTCAGCCGTTTGAGTTCGTTCGAAGCAAACGGTTCAAGCAGAAAAACGATCCCCATGGACTGAAGGATCTTCACCCAATCCTTCGCCGTCACACCGGAGATGCCGGCAGAAGCGCCCAGATCGTTGTAGTTGACAAGCTGCCCCGCAAACGCGGCGCAGGCGCGCAGGAACTGCCGGAAACCTTCGGTGTCTGTGATCCCGTAATCATCCACAGCGTCGCGCATCAGATAGGTTTCGATATAGGAATTGAAATACTCTCCCAGCTGCTCCTCGTCCTTTTCCTGCAGGTCCGGAAGCCCGCCCCGCCAGATGTTTTCAAAGGTGGTCAGGATATTGTTCGCGGGGAAAAGTTTCTGTCTGGCCATCAGGGATTTCAAAGCGAATTCCAGATCATCCTCCGGCGCAATGCCGAGTTTTTCTCTTGCGGACAGGCTGTACATTTTCAAAATGCAGAGACGGCCGGCAAGGGAGTCGCCCGCTTTTTTCACCAGCTTCTTGCTCTGGGACCCCGTAAGCCAGAACTGTCCGCGATCGTCGCTGTTGTCGCAGATGATCTTGATCTCTTCAAAGAGCTCCGGCGCTTTTTGCACCTCGTCGATCAGAATGGGCGGCTGAAACGTCTGCAGGAACAGCTTCGGTTCCGTCTGCGCAAAATTGCGAAGCTGCGTATCGTCCATCGTCACATAAGTTCTGTTCTGCCCTTCGGCCAGGTGCTTGAGCATGGTCGTTTTCCCAACCTGCCGGGCACCGACGACCATGACAGCCTTGAACGCGGAACTCATGTGAAGGAATTTTCTCTCCAGGTCTCGTTTGATGTATTCCATTGGAAACCTCCAAAGAAAGTGCAAATCCTAAGTCCACTTTATTTTAGCACCGATCTGTGCTTTTAGCAATAGAAAAAGCGAAAACAAACAGGCGGATACTCATAAGAAAGCTTTGAATTAAAATGATTTGGGCACCTGTCTGACAAGGTTGGCGAACGTAAGCGGATTGCTGTATATTATTCCAGCATTCCGTTTTTGTTGTCTGGAATCTGTATCAAAAACTAAGACTACTCCTTTTCTGAAAATGAGCATAAAAACAGCGCCAGGGATGTTTTAAGTCCATGGCGCTATGTAAAAGACAGCTGCAACAATTTATTCAAAATAAAGGGTAATGGTCACATCTCCGTGGCTGAGAAGATCCGACATCTCTGGGGCTGACAGCTCCACATGGCCGAGCCTCGTATAAGCCCAGGAGTTGGAGCCGTAAAAGACAACGATCTGGTTGCCGGAGTAAAGTACGATATCACCGGCTTCGGTGGTTGTCTGCACATCGTTTCTCGGCAGACTCGTCCCAAGTGAACCGACCTGCTCGAATCCGCCATACATGGACATGTTGATCGTCAGGGGTGCCTCCCGAATCAGATCCTTAAGCGCTTCGACGCTCTCATTATCTTCCCATCGTACAGAGATTTCTGTATCGTCGATTCTTAGCATCATGGTCAATTCCTCTGCCGGGCTTGTTTCCGCCGAAACGGAAGCCTCCTCAGCCGATGACGGTTGTTCTGTCGCTGCCGGATTATCAGTCGGTAATGGTTGTTCTGTCGCCACCGGCTTATCAGTCGATGAGGTCTCTGTTTCGGACGTCACAGTTTCTTGCGAAGAATGGCTCTCTTTCTCTGCGCAGCCGCCGAGGAGGAACAGCAGAAAAACGCCGCACAGTACCAAGCTTGCTGTCTTACTCCAGCGCCTTGCCAAACTCATACGCTTCATCTAATTCCACGCTCCTGCCTGTTGCTTCACCCGGATCGGAAATGCCGCCGCAGAAAAGCGAACCGGCAAACTCAGCTTTCTCAAAACAATCGACCCATCCCTGCAGTCCGCTGACCGCCTTCTCGGGAACATAGTCTTCGTCTTCCGCAGCCACGGAGAGCATGTATACCTTCCGGAACTTGTAGTCGGATGGATACAGCGGATTCATGCGATCCAGAAGGGTCTTCATCTGACCGCTCATCTCGTAGTAGTAGATCGG
>JAFYZR010000096.1 GCA_017557345.1 Paludibacteraceae bacterium
CACCGAGAAAGGTGTCTGTGCCGTCAATCAACTTCAGGGTCACGGTGTTAATCACCTTCTGTTCCCCTGTCTTCTTGTCCGGATACTGGCGGGTTGCCAGCGGACTCTGATTCAGAATTCTTACAATTCTTTCCATAATAAGATGTAATTCTTTTAGTCGGCTTCGCCCTTGTAAAAGCGGCAGAGCCGAGGTGTAAGATTCGTGTTCCTTATATCCTTTTCCTTTATTATTCGATTACGTAAGCCTCGTCCTCAATGTGGCGAAACATACCGAGGTCGCTCTTCTTGACTTCCTTCTTCAACTTGCCGTTGATATGGAGGTCTTTGGTGAGACAAGAAATCCCTGCCACAGACTCCAGCACAAGAAAGAAAGAGCGAACCGTGCGGAACAGCTCTTCCACCGAGTCAAAACCATCAACATCGGCCAGGATGTCGCAACAACTGTCGTTGTCCTCAATCCAGAATGAGTACTTGCCGTTTCGCTTGCTCTGAACGCCGTTTTCAAACACCCGGACTGTCAGTTGCAGCGGCTTCTGGTTCCACTTAACGCCCATATCCTGCATGTGCCTTATGGCAAACGTCAAGTCCATACCCAGTCCGTTGATGGGGCACTCAGACACCTTACCCAGAATCTTTGCAATCTGCGAAGACTGGGCCGTCTCACCTTCCATCGCCAAAACGAAGAAGCGAGTACCCTGCATATCCTCGTCAATCACATAGTCCTCCAGCGTCTTGGGTTCCTCACCTGGAGTGATGTTAACCCACTGGGCACGTCCGCAGCCATCTACGCCAGCAAACATGCAACGATAAACCAATCCACAAAGGGAATCATACAAAAAAGCTTTTGTCATAAACTTAATCCGTTTAATCCGTTAAATCTGTGGTTCCTTTTCCTTATATCCTATTTCTTAAGCATAAACAACAAATAGTCTTTCGTCTCTGCCAACACCTCAATGCCAATCTGGAAATACTCCTTTTCGGGGTCCAGTTCCAGCAGCTTAATCAGCTGGTTAGCCAACTCGGCATTGTTGAACTGAAGACTGCTACTTCCTGGCTTAAACTTTACCTCGATGCCCCTCTGTCGGTTGAACATCAGCACCACGTCGGTAGTCTGTCGGCTACGGGTCAGCAGCATGTGAGTCGAAAGCTTCTTGGCCACCAACTTCGAGTGTTCGATATTCAACGTCAGGCGTTTGCCGCCTTTCAGACTCAGCGAGCAGGTGTTCTTCGGTAATCCTGTGCAAGTAGTCCTCATCGGGATCTCGATAATCTCCAAACCCAGACTGCTCAGTTGGTCAGCCTCGCTGCGGTCGGCCCGTTGCTCCGAAAGATATTGGTTCCATTCCTCGTGGACTGCCAACCAGAAGTCCTTGCCGTAGATCGTCTTGGGATAGACGAAAGCCAGTGGGATGACGCTCTCAGCCTTGGCCTTCTCCAGATAGGCATCCAGCGTGGGTGGGTTCGATGTCAGGTGGTTCTGACGATAATACTGTGAGAACATTCCGAAAAGTTCTCTAACGTGAAGGAATCTTTTGAATTCCTGTATCTCTGTTCTGTTCATAAGAAAAACAGTTTATTTAACGTCGCCCCCTTGAAGGCGACCTTTATAGTGATAAATAATGTACGTGTGAAAGAAAAACTGATGTGTCAATAAATCAAAGAGCACTTGCAAACTGATTCCGGGCGTCCCCGGGTTTGCAAGTGCAAATTTAGGCACAATTATTTGATGCTAGATGGCTTTTCAGAAGGCCTACTCTAACATTCTCCGTAATTCTCTATCATTCTCTGTATTTCCCTGTTTTTCTCAGCCACCCTTATCGCTTATAATACCTCATAAAGGTCTTCAGGCTGAACCCATCGCCATCGGGCATGCCCATCCGCACAAGTTCGTTGTACAGCTTTTCCGCACCTTGTGGCAGTAGGACTTTCTTCTCGTCTCTCATCTCCAGCAGATATTGGCAAATCTCCTGAATGCCATGACGTTTCACCAATCGCGTTACCTCATCGTGGATCTTCTTCTCCAGACTGGGGTCAACGGTGGGATGAATAAAATGAAAAAGTTCATCGGGCGCCTCATCGAAGACATCTTCAACCTTCCGAGCCACAGACGGCCACCAGTCATAAATCTTAAAATAGTCGCATATAACACGCCAAGCAGCCTGAGCATTTTCCGGACCGAATCGTTTGATATCACGCCTCACCCTGTCACAATAGAGCTTCTGAAGGAAAGCCAATGTGGCAGCGTCAGGTGATTGACAAATGGTGATAGGGGCTTCTTTGGTCATCGTGTCGGGAGGTGAGATGGTTATTAAATAAGGTAATAGCCGGTGAGGCAGTTCGCGGGGCAGATTTTGCCGCCTGTGATAGAATGCCTCGATCTCCGATGATGACCGTTTCAGGAATCGCCGCCGAAGGCCCGCCCGCCGCCGACGAAACGCGTCGGATAGCAGCCGAATGTGTCAGCCCGCAGCTTACAGCGGTCTTGGGAACTGACACGGAATTGCGCTTTGCAGTGATTCCCGTCATGTTTGAATATCGTTTCAATTGATGCTGCAAAGATAAGCAAAATTTCTCATCCGACAAACGGTTTGGCACAATAAAATTTTGTTAAATCTCGACCTTGTAAAATTAAAGGATAGCCCCGACTCTACCCTATCCCATATTCCACCACGGTGACCCCAAATTTCGTCTGTATAGAATTTTTACGAGGCACTTTTCTGAACCCAAAACCGCTGCACGATTTTCACAAGTGGTGCAGCGGATAAACAATCTATTTTACTATTGTATACATTTTGAATAATCAATCTTTCTTGGTCATGAGTTCAGCGCTTGGGTATGACTCAAATGCCCCCCCGACTATTGCGGTTCTTCCGATATATCAAAAGAACCGTCCCCATGATACAGTTTAGTTATGCTCCAACAAAATCCATCGCATTCCGCTTGATGACAAGGGGATAGCGCTCTGGATGGCGGAGACTTTCGATTTCAAGATCCACATCAAGATCGGGCCACTCGATGGCATCGGGGCCAGACATCTGGACGTTGAGCACGCTACGGATAGGCGCATCCTGCATCCAAGGAATGCGGTTGTAGGACAAGAAATAATCTTGCCCCTGCACCGAGAGCATAATGCCCTGGGCATTAATCATCAACACGCATACCAATGTGCTCGCGGTATTGTTTTTTAAATTCGTCTGCATTCTTTTCTACTATTTTCCTTATTTCACTTAATTTATGCTCAGGAATGCCTGTGTTCTTCGCAAGTTCCACTTCTGGTTCCAGCCAAAACTTAGCCTCCTTATTATCGTAGAGGACATGGATATGCATCCGTTCTTCCTCATTAGAGTATATCTTAAACGTATATTCGCTTTCGCGTTTGAATACTGGACTCATAATTGTTTCTACAGCTTTTTCGTTTGCAAATATACGGAGATTTTCGGAAAGTTCCAAATAATCATAGAAATTTTTCTGCTAACGCCCTATTTGTGACAGTTCAAAATCTCACTTGTTTACTGTCCACCTGAGCATTCGACCGATAACGTGAGACATACTCTTCTTGGAGTGTTCCAAGAAAACGTCTCTCTCCTAACGATGAGCCTCGATATAGTCACGGGGACTGGCCCCATGACTATTTAAGGTGTATTATGATTATCGTTTTTCCGATAAAATATTTGTTGATGTGAAATATAATACTTAACTTTGCAGCAAACAAAAAGAGATGAAAAGGATTATAGATTGTGTGGTAATGTTGTGCCTGTGTGTCGGAGTGCAGGCGCAGGAATTGCAGAAGCAGGGCAGGGGCGTGGAAGACCTTGTGCCGAAGGGGTGGGAGCATACTGAGGCGACGGGCGACCTGAACAAGGACGGCATCGCGGATCTCGTGGTGGTGGCGACGCCAGACTTCAAGGAGAACACGAAGACGCGCGACGACGGGTATGTGTATAACTTCAACCAGCCGCTGCTGGCCGTGTATTTCGGTACGGCGGAGGGCAAGATGCAGTTGTGGCGACAGTACGACCAAGTGATCCCCGCCAGAACAGATGAGTTTTTAAGTATCGATGCCAGCCTGACGATTACTGAAAAGGGTGTGCTGAGGATCTCTCTGGAGACTTTTTCGAGTATGGGCGGCTGGAGCTCGGATAATTGTAATTTCTCCTACCGCTATCAGGACGGCGATTTCTACCTGATAGGGCAGGAGTCTCAGAGCCTGGCACGCAATACGGGTGAGATGGAGACGACGAGCGAGAACTACCTGACGTGGCGGCGACAGGTGGTGACGGAGAATGTCTTTGAGGACAATAATGTGCCCAGAAAAGAGAAATGGACTAAACTCCCCAAGAAACTCTTGGAGAAACTGGGCAAGCCCTTACAGTAGCCACAGATTACACAGATTCTCACAGACTAAGAGATTATCACAGAAGAGAATCTCACAAAGTGTAGTCAGTGTAGTCATGGGCACCTGTCCCCGTGATCTTTGAAATGGCTAAAAATATCTGACCCAATGTGAATACGGGAGATTCGCTGAAATAAAGGGGCGTTTCGTTGAATGTATTTGCTGGCGTATTAAACTATCCGTAATTTTGCAACGTCAAAACAATGAAAGTTGGTTTTTTCATACATAAATTATTGGTTAGTTAGTAATAAAGATTAGTGATGTTTGAGGGCTCGCAGTGATGCGGGCCCATAAACATGGATATAATAATCGAAAAGTATACCACCATAATAATCGTAAAAAAGGACCACAAAACTAACACAATGCGGGGTGTTGACCCAGGAGACAGTCCCCACGACTAGCATCTTTCCAATTACTAAGTTCGGTGGGAGAGAATCTTACAACACCTACGGGAATGTCATTGCCATCAAAAGCCTCATCTCCTAAAACCATCCAATTCTTAACCATAATCTAAAACTTTTAAATTGATGGTGCAAAGATAAAATGAAGGTCGGACAAAACTCGTCCGACCTTCTAAGGATTTAATAAGTTTCCGGATTTCCCTTTATACCTCTAAGGCAGCGGCTTGGAAGACTTCTATTCCAAGCTTTTCCTCAATGTCAGAAATAGTCTTAAATGAGAAATTCACCTTACCAGACAAAATCTTGCTGACATACTGCGGACTAACTCCCAGTTTCTCTGCCACATCGTTCCGGCTGAGATGGCAGTCCTGCATATAGTCCACGATAGCATACGCTACC
>JAFYZR010000097.1 GCA_017557345.1 Paludibacteraceae bacterium
CAAATTCGTGACGAGGCCCACCGCGTTGGCATCACCTTCCACCGCAACCTCCGCTCAAAGGCCGCCATCCAAAGCGCCCTCCGTGAAATAAAAGGCGTCGGGGAAAAGACAGAACAGCGGCTCATCCTACACTACGGCTCCGTCTCCCGTATCGCCGACGCCCCGCTGGAAGAGCTCTCTTCGCTGGTTGGAGCAGAGTTGGCAGTTAGAATACATGACTATTTAAACGATACAAGCATTATCTCCACTGGAGAATAACATCTTCTTTATCATGAAAAAATCAGCTCTATGACTTCTCTTATTATGCTTGATGCCCTCATGTTATGACCATAAATGGCCAGCAGAAGATGATGTATGTGGTATATTATATTATGATGGGAAAGAGTTTCGCGAGGCGCGATATAATAAAGGCAAGTATGGAAGACTATCACTATCCCATTCAGATACTTATCAATTTGCTTATAATCCCAATGGTTTTATTAATAAAACAGACAAGAGAACAATACACGTTGACTTCTGGCTATTAGGAGTATCAGATGAAGAGTTTAGTGATGGCCATGTGGTTTTTGATGCAAGAAGCGGCTTATGGGTTTGGGATGAAGATAGTATTTATTATTATGATTATGGGTTTAGTATTAATGGAGAATCGGAAGATTCCGATATGTTTTATGACATCTCATATGTTGACGTGTCATTTAGCGACATTTCCATATTGAAGAGAGTTGATCCCGCGGACTTCTTTAGCTGCCGTATAGATTATATGATGGAGGTAATAGACACATTGGGATATACTCATAATATAAACGGATGGGCAATATATAGCAATAAAAGAAAGCAATGAAAAGAGTTATTTTGAGTATTATCGCAGCCATTGTGCCGCTTTGTATTGGAGCGCAAGACTTGTCTATTGCCAAAGCGCAATTAGATGCGATGTTTTCCGGCATTCAAAAGGATAGCGTTAAAACAGGGTTTCTTTGGGATATTGCCGTGAATACTTTAGAGGGGTCGGATTTCAGTGGAACGGCCCTTACAGATAGTAATTATGTTGACATCGCTCGCTTGTATGATTGGGCACAAGATTGTTTGCAAGGAATGAATGAATTTGAAGGCAATGATTAACGAAAAGACTTTCAACAAGTGGTTTAACATCTTCATTCTTGGAGGGATGACGGCGGTGACGTGCATTGTCACGGCGATAAAGATGTCAAATGGGAACGGAGAGAACCTGTGGCTGCTATTGTCCGCATTTGGTTCGCTGATGGGTGTGCTGGCAACGGTGTGCTCTGCAAACGGGTGGATTATCACCTTCCTGTTCGGGTTCCTGGACGTTGCAATATATGGAATTGCTTGCTGGGTGAACTGGAAAGGCGGCGGTTCCGGACTTGGAAATGCCATACTTCATTTTGCCTATTTTGTGCCGATGCAGTTGGTAGGCTTCATCCAGTGGAAGCAGCGCGGAGCCAAGGCATCGTCCAAAGTCAAGGCGCGCAGGCTGAGTCCTGCAATGCGTTGGGGCTGGTTTGGTATTACCGTTGCCGCTACCATAATATTATATGTCATTCTTCTGCGCTTTGACCGTTCCACCGCGGAGGGTTTCCTGAGAGTTGCCGTATTGCTTGATGTAGTGCCCCTGGTCTGCAATGTTATAGGCCAGCTTCTTATGTCCACGGCCTATATGGAACAGTGG
>JAFYZR010000098.1 GCA_017557345.1 Paludibacteraceae bacterium
GCTCAACGCGTTGAGCAACCCCCGAAGTCAAAGAAAAAAACAAACGGAAATGGAATAGTTTTAACAACGAATACTATTGAGGTCAAACGAAGGGAAGAAAAGGTTTGCAAATCCTTCCGAATGAATCGATAAACCTTCGTGCTGATACCAACATTTAATCATTACCAAAAGAAGAGAGCCGACGTCAGTTGCTCATTGCTACCCGACATCGGCTCTTCTCTTCTTCTCTCCTTGAGCCGAATGTCAGACTCGAACTGACGACCTACGCATTACGAATGCGTCGCTCTACCGGCTGAGCTAATTCGGCTTATTTGGATACGATTTACACTTGTTTGCTGCAAATCGGCTGCAAAGGTAGCGACAGTTTTCGTAACGGGCAAATGTTTTGCCAAGTTTTTTTGTTCCACCCAAGAAAGCGAACCCCGCAGCTCGTATCAATATGCCTACTTTTTCAGCCTTCTCAAAGACACAAAATAGGTATGTGTAAGCAGAAAGCAGATTATTATCGGGGAAAATTTGTCGGAAGAGTTTTTTTTCGTACTTTTGCCAAAGAAGGAAACTTGCGTTCCCTCTTAGGAGTATCAACAGGATTTCCCTCAGCTTTTGGAACAATTCACTTTTCGGCTCACATCGTAAACTATATTTAAAAATGACAAACATGAAAAAACGGTTAGGACTAACAAACATGACCAAAGGAGTATTTCAAATAGTAGCGGGAACGCTCATAGCGGTAACGCTTTCTGCTGCGTTTCCTGCAAAGGCACAAAGCGCCGTTGACCCGGACTTCTACATCTTCCTCTGTTTCGGACAATCGAACATGGAAGGAAACGCACGCCCGCAAGCAATGGATATTGAAAGTCCCGGGAACAGGTTCCTCCTGATGCCATCGGTTGACGACCCGCAAAGGGGACGAAAAGCTGGCGAGTGGTGCGAGGCTTCGGCACCGCTGTGCAGGCCCAACACGGGGCTGACCCCTGCCGACTGGTTCGGGAGGACGATGATTGCATCCCTTCCCCAGAACATCCGCATCGGCGTCGTGCACGTTGCCATTGGGGGAATAAAGATTGAGGGATTCATGCCAGAGGAGGCTGAGGAGTACTTTGAAACCGCTCCCGTATGGATGAAGGGCATGCTTGAGTCGTACGACAACGATCCTTACGGACGGCTCGTCGCCCTTGCGCGAAGGGCGCAGCAGGACGGCGTCATCAAGGGTATCCTCATGCATCAGGGAGAGTCCAACACGGGAGACCCCGAATGGGCGGAGAAAGTAAAGAAGGTGTATGAAAGACTTCTCGGCGACCTTCAGCTGAAAGCCGAAGAAGTACCGCTCCTTGCAGGCGAAGTAGTACAAGCCGACGGACAAGGCGTCTGCCTTGCTATGAACAAGCAGATTGACGAGCTCCCGGCAACTATCCCTACGGCCCACGTCATCTCATCAGATAACTGCGCCAACGGCCCTGACCGCCTGCACTTCAGCGCTTCCGGCTACCGCGAGCTTGGCTTCCGCTATGCTCAGACGATGCTCGACATTATGGGGAAGAAGGCTGTCTGCATACATTCGGGAAGCATCGAAGAACGCTCGATGGACTGCACAATGCTGAACGGAACGGATCATCGTTCCTACTCTATTTATCTTCCGCCCGGGGGAGCCAAGGGACGCCCCGTCCTTTATCTGCTTCACGGCGGAGGAGAGAGACATACCGTATGGCAAGAGAAAGGCCTTCTCCGAGAACTTGCCGACAGCCTTATTTCCTGCGGTGCTATCGGCCCGATGACAATTGTTTGTCCCGAAGCCTGTGAAGGCTACATGATGTTCTTCAATGCCAAACGCGACAGGAAGGGAACACCCGACTGGCGTTACGAAGACTACTTTTTCGATGAACTCATCCCGCACGTTGAAGAAACCATCCAAGCCAATGGAGTACGTTCCGTTGCAGGATTCTCAATGGGCGGAGGAGCCGCAACAGTCTACGGCGTTCATCGCCCTCAGATGTTCCGTATGGTTTACGACATCAGCGGCTATCTACGTCGTCAGCCCATGAAATGGCTTGAAAGCGATCCTACCGCCACTTGGCGCCAGCGCGTGATTGAAGAAAACAATCCCATCAAGGCTATTGAGAAAGGCAAGAAAGAAGACATTGAAGCTTGGAGGAAAGTGAACTGGTGCATATCTGTAGGAGATCACGATTTCACTCTTGAAGCCAACATGGACTTTGTAAAGGTCCTCCGCAAGCAATCTATCCCCTACACCATGCAAGTCAGCCCAGGCGATCACAACTGGGACTTTGTGCGTCCAGCACTTGAGGATGCCCTGAAATGTGCCGACAAGAGTTTTAGGAATGCTGAATAGCTTTTTCTAGATAAGAAGCACATACATCTCATCAGAAAAACGGTTATCTGTTCCCCGGAAACGCCATAATGCCAAAAGGAGCCTCTGTCTCAGAGACTCCTTTTTGAGGTATTAGCTTTTAAGGTAAAAAGATTGTTTTTAGGATAACGCCGCAAATGTAGGGGTGTTTTTCGAACGAGCCAAACTTTTTTTTATGTCTTACAACACATTTTTGCATTTTTATGAAATTCTGAGTCATCAGTCGTTATCTGTCGCGAGGCAAATGCAATAGTAATAAGGAGAAAAACCTAGCTTTTTTGATTATTTTCAACGGCGATGTGGGGTTTGTGGAAAGAAAAGTGTATCTTTGCAGTCAAATTATCCCTGTGTGCATCATCTGAAAGGTTCTTAACAGACGAGCGCCCAATGATATTTTAAAAGGATATTATTATGGCTGAAGAAATCATCACTCCAGAGGGCCCAAAGCGGAGCCTGAACTTTATTGAGCAGATTGTGGAACAAGACCTTGCGGAAGGCAAGAATGACGGACGGGTTCAGACTCGTTTCCCGCCAGAGCCCAACGGGTATCTGCACATCGGACACGCAAAGGCAATCTGCATGGATTTCGGCATAGCGGAGAGGTACGGAGGTATTTGCAACCTTCGTTTTGACGACACGAATCCGACGAAAGAGAACGTGGAGTATGTCGACGCTATCATGGAGGACATCCAATGGCTCGGTTTCAAGTGGGCCAACGTATACTATGCAAGCGACTATTTCCAGCAACTGTGGGACTTTGCCGTAGAACTGATTAAGGAAGGAAAGGCCTACATCGACGAGCAGCCACAAGAGGCCATTCTTGCCCAGAAGGGAACCCCCACGCAGCCAGGCATTGAGAGCCCTTACCGCAACCGCCCCATTGAAGAGAGCCTTGCACTCTTCAACAAGATGAACAGCGGTGAACTAGAGGAAGGGACGATGGTTCTGCGCGCCAAGATTGATATGGCTCACAATAACATGCTCTTCCGTGACCCCATCATTTACCGCATTGTCAAGACGCCCCATCACCGTACAGGCGACAAATGGAAAGCCTACCCGATGTACGACTTTGCTCACGGGCAGAGTGACTTTTTCGAGGGTGTCACCCACTCTCTCTGCACGCTGGAGTTCGTTCCTCATCGTCCCCTCTACGACCTCTTCATCGACTGGCTGAAAAAGGGTGAGGATATGGACGACCATCGTCCCAAGCAGCGTGAGTTCAATAAGCTCAATCTCAACTACACTTTGCTCTCGAAGCGAAACCTGCTAGCGCTCGTGCAAAACAAGCTCGTCGATGGATGGGATGACCCGCGCATGCCAACCATTTGCGGCTATCGCCGTCGAGGCTATACGCCCGAAGCCATCCGCTTGTTTGTCGACAAGATTGGCTACACGCTCTACGACGCACTCAACGATATGGCGCTTATGGAATCGGCTTGTCGGGAAGATCTCAACAAGAGAGCTACCCGAGTATCAGCCGTTATCAACCCCGTGAAGCTCATTATAACGAACTACCCCGAAGGCGTAACGGAACAGCTTGAAACCGTTAACAACCCTGAGGACGAGAACGCTGGCACGCACACTATCACTTTCAGCCGCGAGCTTTGGATAGAACGCGACGACTTCATGGAGGATGCACCGAAAAAATATTTCCGCCTTACCCCAGGACAAGACGTCCGTCTCAAGAGTGCCTACATTGTTACCTGCACAGGATGCAAGAAAGACGCCGATGGAAATGTTCAGGAAGTATACTGTGAGTACATCCCGCAAACGAAAACAGGTGAACCCGAATCAAACCGCCGCGTCAAAGGAACCATCCATTGGGTAAGTGCACAACATGCCGTTAAGGCCGAAGTACGGCTTTACGACCGTCTTTGGAATGTGGAAAACCCACGCGACGAGCTTGCCCGATTGCGTGAAGAAGAAGGACTTGATGCCGTTGAGGCAATGAAGCGCATGATAAACCCCGAATCCCTTGAAGTACGCTCCGAATGCTATGTTGAAGCATTCCTTGCGCAAGCAAAACCTATGGATCACTTCCAGTTCCAGCGGATCGGCTATTTCTGTGCAGACAAGGACAGCACCCCCGAGCATCTAATCTTCAACCGCACCGTTTCACTCAAGGATAGCTGGAAGCCTAAGCAATAACATACGAAGCCCTTCCTCCTTGCACAGCCAAGTCACACTATTCAAAGACGCAACCAAAGTGAAAGACGACGAAAGAGATGAGTTCGACCAGCTGCTGAAAAGATACGAGGCAAGCCGTCGAACTGGCGCCATCGAATTCTTCGATGTCAATGATTTGTGTGACATCATCGATGAATACATGGTTCGAGAGTGTGACAAGGAAGCAAAAGACGCCATCAGTTTCGCTCTCCGTCTCCATCCCGGAAATCCAGAGCTTATGGTTATGGATGCTCGCATGCATATTTACCACGACGATTGGGAAACGGCGAAAAGCATCATCGAGAAAGTTCACGGCGCCTATGATGCGCCCGACTACCGTATGGTGATGGGTGACCTTCTCCTGCACGAATGCAACGTTGAGCAAGCACTACGACACTACGAGATAGCTGTCTCACTCTCTGGCAACGAGCCAGAACTTTTCGGCGACATCATCAACAATCTTACCCGTGCCAACTATCTCGAGATTGCAGAAGAATGGATTGAACGCGGGCTCAGCATCAACCCTGATGCTCCAAGCATCCTCGACAGTGCGGCCATCACCTATTCCCTACTCGGTTACAAAGCAAAAGCTATTGAAACATGCAACCGGCTCATCGACCAAGACCCTTACAACGCACGAGCATGGGGCATACTCGGCGACATTTGCCACGATCATAACCAATATGCCGAAGCTCTCGAAGCCTACGGATACATGAAAGCCTTACAGCCCGACGAGACATTCTCCGACATTAACATCGCCGACTGCCACTTTATGATGGGACATTTCCAAGAAGCCCGTGACTTTTATGAAAAAGTTGCTGCAAGTGGACACGAAGAGAGAGAATACGCACTCAACCAACTAGCTGTCTGCGAGCTTCGCCTTGGAAACGGAGATTCCTATCAACGACTCTTCAAGCTTCTCCGCCAACGAAAAGAAGATAACGAAGGAGCCCGTCCTGTCGATGAAGACTCCTATCACGATGACAATACTCCCGGCTCAGCCAACAAGAGAGAAGATAACAACGACAACACATAACAAATAAACTACAATCAACATTACGGCATATAGATTTCACCGCTCAATCTAACGTTTCCACCGCAGAACAATTCACATGGAGTCAGTCGCATTCATTCAATGGTGTCTTGAGCACCTCAACTATTATACAGTGATGCTCCTCATGACACTTGAGAGCACCATCTTCCCCATTCCTTCGGAAATTGTCGTTCCTCCTGCAGCATACCACGCTGCCGCCACAGGAGAGATGAACCTTATTGTCCTTATCTTATGTGCCACTCTTGGAGCCTGTCTGGGAGCCTCCATCAACTACGGTGTTTCACTTTGGATAGGGAAACCTATCGTCTACCGTTTCGCTAACAGTAGAGTTGGACACATGCTTCTGCTCACTCAAGAAAAAGTGCAGAAAGCAGAAGGGTACTTCAACCGACACGGTGCTGTTTCCACGTTTATTGGACGTCTCCTCCCCGTCATCCGTCATCTCATCTCCATCCCTGCAGGCCTTGCACGCATGCCTTATGGCAAGTTCATCACGTTCACCGCTCTTGGCGCAGGCATTTGGAATATCTGCCTTGCTTCCGCAGGTTACTTCCTCGAGTCTGTCTACTCCGAAGAACAACTTGTCGCAACTATCACCAAATACAGCCACGAGTTTGGATACACCCTTCTTGCTCTTGTCACACTTGTACTTGCTTATATGATATGGAAGGGAGTGAAGCCTGCAAAAGCCAAATCAGCACCAGAAGAGGAAGAAATTGAATAATCCGTTCCGTCAGGCTCCCATATAGTTATTTAAATAGGAAACGGCTCCATTATGAGGAGCCGTTTTTCGTTACATTCGTCAGATAAATCCTGAAGGTTAGAGCGCTTTTAGCCTTTGTATCATTTCGGCAGGCTGAGCAGCATGAAAGACAGTGCTTCCTGTTACCAGCACATCAACTCCCGCCTTCAGCAGACGGGGCGCCGTTTCCAGCGTTACACCTCCATCCACTTCCACAAGTGCGGAAGAATGTCGAGAGACAATCAATTCGCGCGCCTCACGCACCTTGTCTAGCGAATGCTCAATGAATTTCTGTCCGCCAAAGCCTGGGTTGACCGTCATTACAAGCACCATATCGATGTCGTCAATAATATCTTTCAGCATGGAAACAGGCGTAGACGGATTGAGTGCCACACCTGCCTTCATCCCTGCTTCGTGAATCTCGAAGAGGGTACGATGCAGATGGGTGCATGCTTCGTAGTGCACGGTCATCATATACGTGCCGAGCGCTTTCACCTGCTTGATGTAGCGTTCTGGCTGCACAATCATCAGATGCACATCAAGCGGCTTTGACGACAACTTGGCAACAGCCTCGAGCACAGGAAAACCAAACGAAATGTTAGGCACGAAGACACCATCCATTACATCGAGATGCAGCCAGTCAGCCTCGCTGCCGTTAACCATAGCCACCTCGTCGGCAATATAGCCAAAGTCAGCAGCTAACAATGAGGGTGCAATCATTGGATTCATGAGAAATACAAATCTAAGAAATTACGCGCGGGCAACAGAAAGAATACGTTTCAAAGTAGCCTCTTTAGGCGTCTTAGGGTTCAATGAGCGCATCGACAAGCGCATCAGTTCACGAATCTGTTCATTGGAGAGAGGAGTAGATTTTTTATCCATAGGCATTGATTGAGGTTCTTTACTTTAGAAACGCAACGTATGTTATTTTTCGTATATAGGATAAAGAAAAAATTTTCACACTTTTTTCAAGCTTCACATTTTCACAGGAAAAATGCTTTGTAAACTGATGCAAAACAAAGACCGGCAGCCCTTTTGGCTACCGGAAACTCTGGGTGGCAGGTGGGACTCGCTCATGCGCTTTTAATCTTACAAAATCTAATTATACTGATTATCAACAGATTGCCCGATTGTTAATTATTCATAAATTAAGAAAAATAAGGAGAAATAAAAAAAAAGTGTAGCAAAAGTGTAGCAAAAACTTCGCGCGCACACGCACACACGCAAAATCACTCTTTTTTTTCACCCACTTTTTCACGGCTTATGAAAATAATGCGTAAAACGCTTGTTTCCGAAAAACAAATGATTTACCTTTGCAACATCCTAAACATTACGGCGGCCTAATGGCTGAGAAGATTTTATTTTGCCCTTTGTATGGTGGCGGAAGCGGAAACGCTCGCACGGCAACTGTAATGGCCGAGGACACCTAAGCAAAGGGCAACATATTCTAAAACATTACAGACATGAGTGAAGTTAACAAAGAAAACGAGTCCGTAAGAAATCCTAAGGACGAAAACGAAGTGTGGTTTGACGAAGAAAGGGACAATGTCAGGAATCTTCTCGTATTGTATTCTGCAAATCTTAGCGAAGAAGCCGAGTCGACTTTTAGTGCAAAAGAGCTTGCAAATGCTATTTTTTTCCTTGAATCCTTAATATATCATTCAAATTGCGATTGTCTATTAACGGGAAACACTAAAAAAGAGTCTCAATGAAAGAATTATCGAAAGTGCTTTGGCTCGGAATGTTCATCGCATGCACATGGGGATGGGCGTTCCTCTATCTCGTGGCGGCCTACATCGTAGTCATGCTCATCTGGCAGGGACCAAAGATGTACCGGCACCTCCGCGAGCTCTACAAAGAGCAGAAAGAGTTAGAAGAGCAACAGAAACAACGAGAAACAACCTATGGAAGTGAAGTTAAAAACAGATAGAGAAAGCACAAGCAAGTTATCCTCTAAGAAAAGACACTGTTTTATCTAACAAGTATCTCACCTCTTTAAGACCTTTTCAAGAGCAGGAGGGCGTTTTTTAAGCGTCCTCCTGCTTTATTTCAGTTTTCTTTGATAGGACTTTCCCGTAACGACGAAGATTGAAATAATCTTTCGGTTGCATACAATATCCTTTGCCCTCAACAAGGTTAACCTGCATCCGTTCATTGATAATACCCTGCAAGTCGCAAGGGGTTACGTTATGTTCCTTTTCAAAGTCGCGAAGTTTGTCCATTTTATCAAAAATAGAAGCAATTATTTTGTAAAAGTCCCGTTCGTCATCGTTAAAGGTGTAGGTTCCGGCATCATTCACCACCCTATCGATATCTTTTCCATCATACCAAGGTAAGCCATCATTATCGAATACAATCGTTATATTATTCTTTTTGCAAAACTCCAAACCGATGCGGATTACCTCCAAAGGTTCCGCACATTCCTTTCTCATAGTATTATATTGGGGAAGCAGTGTATCCGAAATAAACTTGCCAGGCAAGAAGCCGACTCCAGATCCGAACATCATTTTCACGTTATCGACGCTTGACTTTATTTCTTCTTCAAGCCATTCCGGCGATAGAGTCTCCAGTTGTTGCACGGTGGTAAACTTCAAACTTAGTGCTTCGGAAAGGAAAACAACACTTTTTTGTAGCTTCGACTGCTCCAACTCTAATTTATCCCTTTGGTCTTTTGCTGTTGCATCATCAAACAATGCAAGAGGTAGTTTTTCCATTTTGCTTTTTTATTTATTTGTAATTTTGCTCTTTGTTTGTGGTCTCGTCAAATGTTCATCGCCATTAATGGTGCCGCCTTTTGTCGCTATTTTATTTGTTTTTTTGCGGTCTTGACTGTTCCAGCCTTCACGCTCCGCCTTACGCTTAAAAAATTCGTCTGCCCTATTCATTTCGTTTAACTTTATCTTGTTTATACTATTCAACAATTGTTGGATTTAGCAAATAACCTTCAAGGTAGCGGAATCTTAACGGATCTCCGGTTTTATACCTGAAATCGCGTCCGAAATAATCGGCAAGGAAACCTTTAAGGTTATTGTCGTAGCCAACAAGCAATAAGAACTCTTTATTTATTGTAACATACTCGCGCTTTATGCCGTCCGTGTTCTCGAACTCTATTCCGGGCAACAAACAATTTCTCTTTTGCTGTTCAACTTCATCGAGTCCGTCTCCACTATCTTCATGCCGCTTAAGCTCACGCGCTTTGAATACTTCATAATCAATCACACATTTTACAATGCTTGTAATCCTTCTGTGATTAACTGTTCCTTGCCTCATATCCTTGTAATATTTCACCATACAATTTATTTATTAACTTATCATACGAAAATGCTATCTTTCTCTCGGACAGTTTCGTATAACACCCCTGAAGCTTTCCTTTTTTAACCCAATTGGCGATAGTTTGCCCACTAACGCCACAGATTTCGGCCGCTTTCGCATACCCTAAAATGATATCGCCTTCTTTCATACTTTTTTGCAATAACTATGCAAATATACATAAAAAAACATTATTATTGCATAAAAGCCGAAAAAAATTAGTAAAAAAAAAATTTTTGAGGTGACATCACAACAAAAAAGCCCCCCTCAGGGGGGGGGCATACCCTATAAAAGAGATCTCAAACAAACTAACGCTCTTGCTCGTATCTTTTAATCAAAAGACTTACTTGCATAGCCTGGAACTGCTTACCCCTAGGCGTAAGAAAACCGCTTTCGTTGAGATACGCCGCTTTTTCTCGTAGTGTCCCATTCATAAAACGAATAGCCGCATATGCCTTTCTATTGCGTTCATTTGCTTCAAGATGTCTTTTCTCAGCCCCCAAATGATTATATTTCCGAATCGTTTCCGATGCTTTTGGACTGCCAAGCTTAACCCCGGCCGCTTTCTTTACGCTTAATGCCTCCTTTGTGCGTTTGCTTATCATTTCCCGCTCCTTCTGGGCTAAGGTGGCAAAAATGCCGAGCGTTAGCGTGTCGGTTGCATCCATATCGCAAACCTCAAACTTTAGATTCTTGTCTCGTTTAAGAGAAAAGATATCCATCACGTCACGACTGAGACGATCAAGTTTAGCAACAACCAAGATACAACCTTCTTCTTTACAACGTTTAATTGCATTCTGCAACTCGGTGCGCTTTATTGTGTCCTTTCCGCTCTCCTTTTCCTGGTAAGACGCAATAATCTCTCCATTGTTCAGTTTAACATAGCTTTTAATAATAGACATCTGAGCTTCAAGTCCAAGGCCTTGTTTATGCGTTGAGACTCTACAATAACTAACATACTTTTTCATATCTGTAATATTTAGGTTTACACTACAAAGATACAAAATATATTTGTAAAATAACACAAACGTCCCTTTTTGTTTTGTTATTTAACATATTTTATTGTTTATCACCTAATTACAAAAACATCGTGTGTTCGTTGTGGGGGTGTCGCATTTCGCTACATCCCCTTTTTCATTCAATCGTACGATTGGTGATATTCCCTCAGTTCGGGGAGATCCGCACCGCAGGAACGGCAGACAACCCGATGTTCTGCCTTGCTGATATTTGCAAGGTGTTAGACTTGCGAGTTAGTCCAACCAAGTATAGACTTGATGAGAGGGGGGTCAGTCAAATTGACACCCCTACCAAAAATCAGTTTGGATCGGTTGTTATGCAGCAGATGTACTTCGTAAATGAAAAGAACCTCTACAAGGTAATCATGCGAAGCGACAAGCCGCAAGCCGAGCCGTTCCAGGACTGGGTATGCGGTGAAGTCCTTCCTTCCATCCGCAAGACCGGCGGCTACATCGCCACAAGACCCGACGAAACGGACGAAGACATCCTTTCCCGCGCCATCCTCATCGCTCAGGAGACCATCAGGAAGAGAGAGGCACGCATCCAGCTTCTCGAAGAGCAGAACAAGCAGCAGACAACGCAGCTCATCGAGCAGAAGCCGAAGGTGGAGTACTTCAACGAAACACTCCAGTCCGTCAACACCTACACAACCACGCAGGTGGCAAAGCAGCTCGGATAAGAGAGGGCGGGTACAATCGGATTGGGGTAGGGGTACAGACCGGCACTAAAAAAGACGGAACACCCTCCATTCAGATGGTAGATATGATCTTCGTAAACGGGTAATTCAAGAGCCGTAAAGAACCGACTCGACGAGGATGATGTCAGTCTGATTGACACCACCGACAACCTCGGGCGTATGACTTGATGTAAGGGGGTGATTTCAAGTCACCCCCATATTTTTTACGCTAACAAATATTATACAGCTCGTCATAATATCGACAGAGCCATTCATGCAACTTTTTAACAAGTACATCGACATTCATGGTATTACGTGAACCAAATAGCTTAGACATGTTTAACTCAGGCAACAACAAGGAGCATCCTCTATAATGATAGCAAGCTTCCACACGAAGCTGGTTGTAACATATCTGAGCGTCTCTTTTGCTTATTTGCTTTCCTTGATTCATTTTTTCGTCTGTTATGTGTTAGTCTATGTTTTTACCAGAGAGAGGGGGGTGTCGCATTTCGCTACATCCGTCTTTCCCCACAATTGGAGAATCCTCAAACAACGAAAGTTGCGCCACGACATCACAATCTTTTTCGCCATTAACTGCGCGGCTCTTCTTCTGGCAGTACCCGATTATTGCGCCTCCCCTGTAATAAGTACGGCATACCATCCTCTTGCAATCCTTGCATTTCATTAGATCTCACCTCTTTTCTCCATTTCCTTATATTCCTCGTAACTAATAGATTGTTCGCGGTTTTGATCCCATCTTTTAAGATACTCCTTTGTTGATTCTTCTCGCTCTTTTGATGGCTGCACATTGTTAAGCGAGATTTTTGTCGGCTTTCTTTGATAATCTTTTTCGCGAGCTATCCATAGACGGGCTCCGGCGCGCCAATCCCTTACGTTATTCCACCCTTTCATAGAGTAATAATTAATAAATTTGTTTGCCATTTCTGCCGCATCCTCCTTTGTCAAGAGCGGTTTGCCTGATTTAGCGTTGAGAATATACTCGGCAACTTCTTCAACCGTAGGAGCTACGTTTTGCCCTTCATCTGGCGGCAAAGACGAAGAAACAGAAGGCGCGCGAGTTTGACTATTTATATTACTCTCACTCTCTATATTATTCTCTATATTATTCTTTATATTATTATATGGGTTATCTTCGGGGTTATCTTCGGGGTTATCTTCGGGGTTATCTTCGGGGTTATCTTCGGGGTTATCGTAGTACTGATTTCTTTTTCCTTTCTTGAAGTTCGGATTTCCGCCCATACGGCCGTAAGAACCACCTTTTTTCCCGTTCTCATAGTTTTTTTGCGATTTATCGAGAAGCGGCTTGATTACTTGCCAAAGTATTTTTAAAATCGGCTTTTTGAAATCTGGCTCTTCCCCGTAACACCCATACGCATAAATCGCTTCGTAAAAATCTGCCTTTTCACTCTTTGAGAAACCATTTTCGCGCATTGCATCTCCCCAAGAGACGTAAAAAGGGAAACTTGTTCTCATTGGCTCTTTCTTTCCCATCGTTTGCGCACTTAGAGTTGTCCCAAAAATCTTTTGACTTCATCCTCCGAATAGAGTACACGGCCGCCGATTTTCATGGAGTTAATATCTCCTCTCTTTGTCTTTGCCCAGAGCGTCGGGAGTGTTATATGCGCCATTTCGCACACTTGCTCGCGTGTGTACGTCTTAACCGGTTTCGACTTTGCCCTATCAGCGTCCAGGGCGTTAATGACTTGGTCACGGATTAACACTTCCAGCTCTTGGCGTGTGATTACAATTATACTGTCCATTTTTTATAAAATTTATACGCCGCAAAGTTATTGCATAAATATGCAAACTTCCAAACATTTTGAAAGATTTTTTTGAATAAAATTTAATTAAATTTTCGATATAACTATCTGCTATTTAATATACAAACAAACATTTTACTTAATACAATTGATTATAACTATCTTGCATAAAACACATATAAAAACATAATGGGGCGTTAAAAAACGCCCCATCCCTAACGAATAAGCCAACGAAAGCCCAACTTGCTAAGCCTGACGCCGTTTTCGTCGCATCCGTGCAGCCTCTTTCGCTTTCTCTGCAATCCTCTCGGCTTGCTCTATGCTCCCCCGCTTGATATACTTTTCGAAGTTTGAAAACGTCGTGTGTCCGCTTACGCTCATCATTTCGCGAACATCATACAAGCCAGTATTATACATGCTTGTGATTGCCGATCTTCGCGAAGTGTGAGAAGAAACAAGCTCATATTTTCGTTTTACAACCTCGCCGGAGTAATCGCGCTGCCAAAGCAGCTCACCACTTCCGTGTTCCTCTGCGTATTCCTTCATTTCCTTGAAACGCTTACGCTCGTCACCATGAAGTATTTCGCCGCTCCTGACGCGCTCTTTCATTTCAAGATATAATCTTTCCTTTCTGCGCTCTGCAACGCTTAAACGCGTCCTGTATAACGTCATAAGGGATGGAACAGTCTCAGCAACGCCCTTTAGAATTTCCTTTATATATAAGTTTATAGTCGCTGTGCCAAGTTTTGGGAAACTGTAATCATATTTGGCACAAAGTTCTTTCACACGATCATCAAGAATGGGCACAACAACATCATTCCCGGTTTTTGTCTGCTGAAGTACGATTACATCATAGCCGCCAGGCGTTACCTTGAAGTTGTCGCGCGTAAAATGCGCATAGTCGCTAACCCGTTGAGCCGAAAGAAATCCAAGCATCCACACGTCGCGAACCTGTTCCCGTACACCTTCCAGACGGACGGAGTAAAGAGCATCTATTTCTTCATCAAAAAGAGCAATCTCTGCACGTTTTTCCTTTTCTTTGACAACACGCTCTCCCCATACGCTCACGCTAATCAGATTCTTGTTTTTCTCATCAAGAGAAGCAGCTCGGCACAAACGGCGAAAACAAAGAATGTGCTTGTTTATAGTCTTTGGCATAAGTCCGAGATTTTCAAGATAAGCTACAAAACCATCGGCAAACCTCTTGTTTATCTGGTCGAAAGTCATGCCATCCGGGCAAAAGGCTTTTAGATACTTCCCGAAATCGACCCAAGCATGGATGCTTCCTTCGCGATACGTCTTATCGCCTCGCTTCTGCCTAATTGAGCCATTCTTAATGCCGGAAATGAAATAGTCGTAATATTCCGTAATAACACACAGCTTGCTCTCTTCAAGTTCACGCTTATATGCGTTAGCCTCTTCGACGGCTTTAATAGCATCATACATCACAACGTCCTCGATAGAAGATACAAGCTCCGCCTTGTCTTTATCAGTAATGGTTCTGCGCTTAGCGAAAAAGTCATCTACAACCTTCTCAACCTTTTCCGTCAACTCTTGAGTCTTCCTCCCCTCCTCTGTGGAGTAGTACTGCGACAAGGCACGCGAACTTTTCTGTGCCTTGTTCCACTCTCGCACACTTACTTTGATACCTGTGTTTATCCACCACGATATTTTCAGCTTCGGGCGATTAATTCTTATACTAAGGTTTGCCGCTCCCGTGTTCTGGGATGTTCGTAAAAAAAACCTTGACATGTCGTGTAATTATTTAGGTTTCGCAGCAAAGTTAATTAGTCTTTTCGAATCCGCAAAACAAAAAAAGTGTAGCAAAAATGTAGCAAATTTTTAATTAATGAAGAAATAAAAAAGCGTAAGTTATTGAATTTTCAACACTTACGCTCTGGGTGGCAGGTGGGACTCGAACCCACGACATTCAGAACCACAATCTGACGCTCTAACCGACTGAACTACGGCCACCATGTAAAATGAACTGCATTAACAGTACATCTCTTTATGAAATGCGCTGCAAAGGTAATCAACTTTCGGGTATCTGCAAACGAAACGCCGATAATTTTAAGCTATTTTTTTAGAAACCGTCATTTTCCTCATTAGCGAGCCCGTTTTCATCAAGCAGAAATAGAATACTCAAAGATTAAAAAATTATTCTTTCTTCATACGGCGAGATTCCTTCTCGAAAAAAAATTTTCCCTTCTCCAAAAAATGACCATAAGGAAATGGATATTTCGGATTCGTTTGTATATTTGCCACAGGAAAAGAAAACAAATATCGGGAAACGGCATGAAACAATTGACAATTCTCCTGCTTTGCTGCATGACAATGCTTATGGCTCATACTTCGAAAATCTACAGAGGCAACAGCACCTACACGAGCGACATCCTCTACACGTGGGACGGGAGATACCTCTACAAGGGCAACAGCACCTATACGAGCGACATCTTGCTCACCTGGGACGGCGAAAAGGTCTATCAAGGGCGCTCTACCTACACAAGCGACATCCTCTTCAAATGGGACGGGAAACACCTCTATAAGGGCAACAGTAAATATACCAGCGACATCCTCTACACGTGGGACGGGAAATACCTCTACAAGGGCAACAGCACCTACACAAGCGATATCCTGCTTACGTGGGACGGAGAGAAAGTCTATTGTGGACGTTCTACCTATACAAGCGACATCCTTTACTCCATCTCAGGACATATTCCTGCCGCTCTGCTGGCTATTATATTCCAATAAACCTGACAGACTTTCGTTCTCTTCCCAGCAAGGCTCAATTCTACGAGATAAAATAAAAGAGGGATGTGCTCTTCAACACATCCCCCTTTCTTTAACATCCTGCCCCCTTTCTTCCCCGAAGGGAAAAGCTTTCAGGAATGCTGCATTATCTGCAGAGCAGGCTTACTTCACAAATACCTTGCGTGTCTCTCCGTTGCGCGTCTTAATGATGTTAAGACCCTTCTGCAACGAATCTATACGCACTCCAGAGACATTGTAGATTTCAGCATCTTCGCTTGTCAATGCATCAAGGGTCTTGATGCCAGTCGTTCCTCTGAAGAAGAAGGCATTCGTTCCAGAAGCCTCCTCTTCAGGAACTTGCAGGTAGGCATGATTAGCTGTTACATTTGGCTGAGTTTCACCCACCTTGAAGAATGCGACACTTCCGCTGTGGTTTTGCAAAACATAGGAACCTACAGGAGCAGAAACTGTCTCGTAAACACCTGTCAACAGACCGAAGGTGTAAGACTTTTCGTCAGCCAAATTGTATCCCTCGAATTCCTGGCTTACGGCACTTTCGCTATAGAGAAGCACGGGCTGGTTTGCAGGAATAGTCGTTTCAACATCAAGAGTAAGGATCTCCTTATCTTCAACCCCAGAAACAGTATAAGCTGACACTCCAGCAGGGATAGTAACGTCAAACGGAGCAATGAAGGTTGCCCACTTGGCTTCCGTAACAACCATTGTGACTTTCTCGGGAACAGCCTTCACAAGCGAAACGTTCGTCATCCAGGTGTTTCCAGTATTAGCAAGCGTCAGCACGTAGTTGCCTGCAGCACCGGTCTTAAACGTCACCTTGCCCGTTGCCCAATCGGAAGTAGAAGGATTGCCGGCAAATGTCTTACCACTCAGGCCATCCTCTCCGTTCAGTACGGAGATAGTGACTTTTTCGTTAGAATTCCATTCGTGGGAACGGTATGCAAAAGTTAACGTGTAATAGGTCTCAGCAGCCAACGGCATCGTGTACACCCCTTGGTTACCATACTGGAGCGAACCCGGCTGGTTGTAGTAGGCAGTTGCGTATGCACCTTCAATTTCTGAACGCATCTGTCCCCAAGCATTCGTGCGAGTCCATGCAAGGGGATAGTTGGCACCTTCCGTTACTGTTGCAAAGAGACCATTGAAGATAGCATCAACATCTTCTGTATTAGAAGTCCAAGTAGCAGATGTCAGTGCTGAAGTTGCATCCTGAACCTTCTCTTTTGTATTTCCATCTGCGAAGTCTGGGTCAATAGCCTTTGCAGCATTAAGAGCCGTCAAAGCCTCCACATTATTATAAGGAGCAAATTCTCCCTTCTGGAATCCGAGCGTCTTTGCCTCTGCCGCAGAAATAGCTGAGGCAAGAGCTGCATAGTCGGTAGCATCTGCCATCGGAACAGAGACAGCCTCTATCTGGACCAAACGGAAATCAGAAATGGAGAACCACTGGTACTGCGACTCCGTAGTAGCAGTTACCAATATCTCGGCATCTTCGCCTGCCGTCTCAAATTCAAGGGATGCATCAGCCCAGCCGTTATTGAATACGTTGCCAGATGCTCCTGTGTGAGGGAGATCTGCAGAATACTCTCCTACCGACAATGTGAACGTTACGTTTTCAGCGGCACGTGCCTTTACTGTAAGCTGGTATTTTCCTGCAGGAATGACAACCGTCTGTTTCATCGTTGTTGTCCAAGCAGTTGAGCCCCAGCTACCACCGTCGAAATACGAATGCGTTGCTGTTCCATCAGCATCTGTCCAAGGTTGGTTGCTAGCCGGATTGTTCATATTCCCAGTGATTGTCCAGTCACCGTTGCTCGTCGGGTCGGCATAGTTCGTCATTCTTTCAGTATAATTAACTGCGTCTGCAACGCCCTCAGCCAACGCGTGGCTCTCAAAATAAGCACGAAGTGCGGAGGGAATAGCAGTAGCCTTTTCACCAGCTTCGGCAGAAGTGGTAGGAGTTGTGACTACGGTTTCCCATGCAGTTTTCTTCTCCGTTGATGCATATTTCAATTCTTTGAACAAAGGAACATAAAGGCTGGAAGCAGAAACAAAAGCATCGTAATTGCCCTTGGCTGCCGTAAAGGCTGACGTAGCTGTCTGTAAAGCCTCGGTAGCTGCATCAATAGAAGTACTGGTGGTGCCTGGATTGGCAGCAATGGCTGCTTCAAGAGCTGTCTTTTCCGTTCCAGTAATATTTGCATAGGCTGTGTTAGTCAACGCGTTCTGGGCATCGTTCAGCGCGATGTTGTATGCGATCATCGAGATGTTAGCCTCGTTATCCGTGCGCACTGTGGCGTTGCAGAAACTTACCCACATGTGATTCGTGGTAGCTACAGCAGTCACAGCAATATTAACAGTAGTTTCTGCACTAAGTGTAAACTTCACATAGCGCCATTCCCAACCGCGCCCTGCGTTTCCGTTGGCATACGTGCCGTCGGAGGAGAAGTTCGTTGCACCGCTGGTGTCGATACCGTAGCCAGTATCTCCCTTCGGGAAGTCGTTTACTGTGCCCAGCGTTGCATTGCTCGATTTGTCTTTCACGACAAGGCTCATCGTTACGCCATCACTATTTGCGGTACGGCCTGCCACCTTGAACAAATAGTTACCAGCTGGCAGAGTCACATCTTGATTGTAGCTGATGCTCCATTCGTAAGCGCTCCAGTTGGAACCTGACTGCTCCATATATGTAGATTCATTGGTGCCATCCCAATGTTGCCCCTTGTTTGTAGCTGTTCCACTGGAAGCGGTCCATGTGCCTAATTCAACTTCGTATGCATAGGTGTTTGTCGCCAAATTATATTCCATCACTTTCAGAGCCTGCATACTAGCAAGCACAGATGCTGACGAAGAAGCCGAAGTAGCTGCATAGCCGTCAGCCTCAGTTGCATCAATGCCTAAATCTTTTGCCTTTGCTATCTCTGCCACAAGAGCATCGTAGTTTGTCTTTGCGGCCACGAATGCAGCAGTAGCCTCATTAAGTGTAGCCGTTGCAGCAACGTATTCAGCAAGGGTTGAAGGTTCGTCAGCCTCAATTGCATCACGAAGAGCAGTCTTTTCTATACCGACAACATTCTTGTAGTCGGTATTAGCATAAGCCTGTGAGGCAGCAGCTTGCGCAGCTTCCCAATCTAAAATGGAAGATGAATTCTGAGCTAAATTGATAACATCTCCAGGACCGTAATAGGTTAACGAAACATTGTCAATTCCCATCCAGTTAGCAGTTTCTGTTGTCTGCTCAAGACCAATCTCTACAGAGTTGTTTTCAACAACAGTCCATACCTCATAGGATGTTGGTTCTCCCGTTGTGAGGTAAACTTTATCGTTGTTAGCAAAGACATACTGGCTTTCGTTCTGATCGGCAAGTTTGTTGACGAAGGCTGCAATCTTAAGTTTATAGGTACCATTCGGAATATTGTTGATGGTCTGGTACATCTTGTTAACCAGAGCGGTGCCGTTCCAGTTCTCATAGAAGTTCCCCGTAAAGGCACCCGACTGGTTGTTAGCCGTCTGATTATTTTGGAAGCTTCCTGTCCTACTCCAACCGCTAATGCCACTGTCAAACGTACCGTTGACGACAAAGTCTGTCACTACGCCGTTTGTAGCCGAAGCATCTGACAACTCTCCCATATCAAGGGGAGATTTCATCAGTTTAAGATGGCTGACGTAAAGAACAGGTGTTTTATCAGCTCCAATATTATTTGAACCAGTACCATAGCCTAGACTTACTTTTACATCAGATGCATCAAAGACATCGAACTCAATAGTATGCGTAGTCCAAGTTGTCGAAGAGGACATCCATTCCGTAAAGCTGTCCGTATACCTCTTACCTGCGACTTCAACATAAAACAAATTGTTGTACGACGCACTTGATGTATTTCCATTGGTGTTTTCAACATCAAAACTCAAATTGTAAGTTCCAACGGGCAATGAATTCATTGTCTGGAAGAAAGAAGCATAATTTGTCGACCATCGACATTCAAACCCCAGACAATACTCAGTAGCCAAATGAGTGTCATCTTTTGTAGAAACAGCTCCGTTGGTATTAACCTGATAAGTTCCAATCAAACCGTTACCAAAATCTTTGTACTGATCGGAGACAGACGCCGTCCATCCATCAGTGGAGGAAAAGTCGGCATTCGTAAAGTAAGTGCTGGTAACATCGGTCTGAGCACTTACCATCAGCGCAAGCATGGCTGTGCATGCAAAAAATAAAAAACGTTTCATTTTCATTGAAAAAAAGTAAATTATTATAAATGTATCTATTTTAGGAAATAAAAAAAGACTTGATGCTAAAAAAGGGTTCAACGATAGTTGTGAAAATGTTTTTCAAGTTATTTTCTTCTTCGTACGACAAAAAAACGTATAATTCGGTTCAAAGGTAGTATATATATTTGAGAATTCAAAACAATACAAGTTTTTTTTGAAATACACTTGTGATCTCAGATTCAGCAAGAGCAAAGTCTTATATATGAAAGCTTTTTTCTGCTTCTTTGACGCTCAGGAAAAATAAGGCTATAATATATTAAAAGGAGAAAGGATTATGGAGAAGGGAAAAATAATTATGGAGAAAGAAAAAAAACTTTTCCCTTCTCCATAATTGATAGTGTCTAAAACGACGTTCTAAAGTCACTCTCCGCAGCATTTTCCACAGCGGGAAATCAGAGTTTTCCGTCTGTGTAAAAATAGTGCCAGTAGGTCTTGCCGAAGCGGAGATAGCGGGTGTTGCTGTTTGCAACGGGTTGCAGACGGCGGTTGTTCATGATGGACTTGTATTCCGCGTAAGCTGGCTCCAGTTCAGCATCGTGATAGGTGTATTCGGTACTGGGATAGAGATCGTAATAGAGAAGCCAAGCCTCACGATAGTGCACGGGAGCGAGCGTGTCGCCCAGCACCTGGGGAGGAAACTCTCGGGCAAAGGTTTCAATACGCCTGTCCAATAGCAGGGAAGCGATGTAGAGATCACGGCTGAAAGCATTGTCGTTCTGCTTATAAAGCCTGCTGCAATAGGCCATCGCCGTCTCGCCTCCGTAGGCTTCGGTGCCTGTCATCTTGTAGAAGACAGGAGCTCCGTAGGCTTCCGTCTGGTTGATAAAACGATTGACTAACAATCCGTTGGATCCATACGGCTGAGGATACGCGAATAGCTTGTTTCCCGAATCTCCGTTACGCACACAGGCAACGTTGCGAAGGGCTGTAAGCGCAGGCGTCGTCTCAAGAGAACGCTCTCCCACCCTTGCAACCTTCTCGTAACGGCCTGCATTTGCATAGCGGAATGCTGCCAATTCCATGTGCTCGGCTGCGTTGTGATTGGTAAACGCTACGCAAAGCACGGCAGACAGGGTGTAAATGAGGAAGTTAGGCCAAAGCATATTGGCCATCGGCATTTTCGTCTTCTGCCGAGCACCGCTGTCGAGCCAGGCAACAAACAGCACAACGCCGAGAGTAGCTATTCCAATCCAAATCCATTTTCCTAGTGAGTAGCTCATCGTACGGATGTTCACATCGGTAGCAAAAGAGAGCAACATGAACGAGGGAAGGAAGGAAACCATCTCCCACATTCCGCGAAGACGGAAGACCATCGAAACGAGCTTCTTCACTACCAGCAGCAACGCCGATATGACGATAGCAGTCACGAGGGCGTTGTTTTTCGTCTGCCCGTGCGACCATGCTTCCTGCACCATTGCTATCAAATCACGCTGGAAAAGGAGGACGAAGAAGAAAACAAACAGCACGAAGAAGAAATCGCAGAGGATGCGGATGACCTTGAATCGTTGCAGCTGCAAGTTATCGACGTACACTTTCATAAATAAAGAAGGAGCCGAGAAGTGTTATTGATTCAGGATTTTTTCTTACGCAAAACGACGGCTGTACGAGCGGGAATGTAAAGCTGCAGCCATTCCTTGCGCTGACGACGGTAGAGCGGATCGGGCATAGAGAAATGCACTACCGATGAGTCGTTGAGCCCGTTGCCTCCGAAGACAGGATTATCGGTATTGAGAACCTCCTCCCACGCTCCCCGAGGAACGAGGAGCCCGTAGTCATTGAAGGACTTCACAGGATTGAAGTTGAACACAAACAACAAGTCGCCCCTGACGTATGCAAGAATCTGGTCTCCGTCGTTTCTGCATACAGGCTTTATTTCCGTCTTCTCAAAGCCGTGAACACCACTGATGAGCTCAATCATAGCTTTGTCGAAGAGCCCGAGATAGCTATAGCAGAGCTCTTCCCTGTCGCGCAGGCTCCATTGACGCCGTGCGTACTTGTGGCTCCAGCCGTTACCCTGACGCGGGAAGTCAATCCACTCGGGATGTCCAAACTCATTGCCCATGAAGTTCAGGTAACCACCGTTGATGGTAGACGCCGTAAGCAGGCGAATCATCTTGTGAAGGGCAATTCCGCGATTAGCCGTGTAGTTCTCATCTCCCTTGCGGAAATGCCAGTACATGTCGGCATCCACCAAACGGAAGATGATAGTTTTATCGCCCACAAGAGCCTGGTCGTGACTCTCGGCATAAGAGATTGTCTTCTCGTCGGAACGCCGGTTCGTTACCTCCCAAAACATCGACGACGGCTTCCAGTCTTCGTCGATACACTCCTTGATAGTCTTTATCCAATAGTCGGGAATGTTCATCGCCATACGGTAGTCAAATCCGTATCCGCCGTCGGCTATAGGTGCTGCCAACCCGGGCATACCAGAAACTTCCTCAGCAATAGTGATTGCTTGGGGATTAACCTCGTGAACCAGCGCATTTGCCAACGTGAGGTAACAAATCGCATCCCCGTCTTCATTCAGATTATAGTAGTGGCTATAGTCGGTAAAGGCTGCGCCAAGCCCGTGATCCCTGTAAATCATCGAAGTGACTCCGTCGAAGCGGAACCCATCGAAACGATATTCATCCAGCCAGAAGCGGCAGTTGGAAAGAAGGAAGTGGATGACATCATCGTTGGCGTAGTCGAAGCAGAGCGAATCCCACGCGGAATGGACGTGTCTGTCTCCAGGATAGAAGTACTGATTGGGATCACCTGCTAAGTTGCCAAGTCCTTCATTTTCATTCTTCACCGCGTGGGATTGAACAAGGTCCATAATTACGGCAATACCCTGAGCGTGAGCCCCGTCGATGAGACGCTTGAGTTCCTCGGGTGTTCCGCAACGCGACGAAGCAGCAAAGAAGTTCGAGACGTGATATCCGAAGCTCCCGTAGTAGGGATGCTCCTGAATAGCCATTATCTGCAGGCAGTTGTACCCCGCTTCCTTGACGCGCGGAAGCACGTTCTCCCTGAACTCATCGTAGGTGCCCACTTTCTCCTCCTCCTGCGCCATTCCGATGTGGCATTCATAAATGAGCAAGGGGGATTTCTTCGGACGGAAGCGTTTTGTCTTGAAGACAAAGGGCGTTTCAGGTTCCCATACCTGCGCACTAAAGAGCTTTGTCTGCTCGTCCTGTACCACACGTCGCACGTAAGCGGGAATCCGCTCACCGCTGCCCCCTTCCCAGTAGACTTTCATCTTGTAATGCTGTCCGTGCTGGATAGCATCGGCAGGCAGGAGTATCTCCCAGTCGCCATGCAGGTTAAGCCGCTTAAGCTCATAGGCGGGCATCTCGGCCCATCCGTTGAAGTCGCCAACAAGAAAGATGCGCGTGGCGTTGGGAGCCCATTCACGGAAGGCCCATCCCTGAGGCGTGCGATGAAGTCCGTAATAGAGATGTCCTTGTGCAAACTCTGAAAGGGTTTGCTTTCCGTTGTGGGTGAGCTGCGCGAGACGCTGCTCGTAGTATTTTTGCCTTCCTTCGATGGCTGGGGCGTAGGGCTGCAGCCAAGGGTCGTTTTCGAGAATTCTAAGCATGGGTTTCAGACCTTTACCTTTACGATTATCTTCTTGACTCCAATCGGCGTGATGCCAGGAGCGTGTCCGTCGGTGGGGAGGAAAATGGCAAACATACCGGGCTTCAATGTAACGTACTGCGAAGCCAATCCAGGATAGAAGGCGATGTCGTTGTCGGCATCGTATGTCGTCTCGGGAAGTTCCTTTGCTGGGGTATAGCCCATCGTCTCTTCTCCCGAGAGAGGGAGTTGGATGTCGATGAACTCAATATGCGTCTCCAGCAGGGCTGCCTCCTTGGCCTTGGGTGGCACCTGATTGACGTTGACGATGAGTTTTCCTTCCTCAAGCACAATCTTTCCAGGTTCAAGAGCCTGGAGGTCGGTGCTTTGCAGGTATGCAATAGCCTTTGGGAAAAGGGGGTTGAGTGAGGCGTAAGCGCTCAGGTTTTCTACGGTGTCGATGATCATATCTTCTCTGTTTTATCATAATTATTGTTTCTTGTCCTGATAAGTAACGGTGCGGAGCTTCTTGCCTTCAGCATCATATTCGGTGAACTCTCCCCTGCGTGCGCCTTGGTCGAAGTTGCCTGTGAGCCTGTGTCCGTCGCTTCCGCTGATGATGTTGCCCTTGCCGTGCGGTGCTCCCTCGTGCCATTCTCCCCGATAGGCTCCACCGTCTTCACGCGTGAGGGTTCCGTGCCCGTCAAAGCGTCCTTCCTTCCATTGTCCCTTGTAGCTGTCGCCATTGGCCCATGTGTAGGTTCCTTCACCCTGTATGATTCCGTCGTTCACGTTTCCTTCGTACTTGTCTCCGTTGGCATAGTCATAGACGCCGGTGCCTGTTCGCTTGCCGTTGCGGTACTCGCCCTCGTAGATGTCGCCGTTGCTGAAGGTGTAGCGCCCGTGTCCGTTCATCGTTCCGTCGCGCCACTGGCCCTCATAAACGTCTCCGTTGGCAAAATGACACGTCCCCTTGCCGTTACGCTGGTCGTTGCGCCACTCTCCCTCGTAGCGTGTACCGTCGGGGGTGAACATCTTTCCTTCGCCCACCTTGCAGTCGTCCTTCCAGTGACCGTTGTACGTGTCACCGTTAGCCCATGAGTAGCTGCCCATATCGTTGCGCTGCCCGTTCTCCCACATGCCCATGTAGCTGTCGCCGTTGGCATAGGTCATCGTGCCGTAGCCGTGAATGACGCCCTGCGTGAAATAGCCCTCGTAGGTATTTCCGTTGGCAAACTGGCGGATTCCTTTGCCGTGAGGCTTGTTCTGACTCCACTCGCCCGAGTAGGAAGAGCCGTCCTTGTAGGTGTAGGTGCCCTGCCCTTCGCGCTTGCCTTTTACGAACTCGCCCTCGTAGTGTTCGCCGTTTTCATACACTTGCTCTCCCACTCCGTTGGGCACGAGGTTGAGGATGGATTCCCCTTTGTAGTACGAGCCGTCGCGCAGCTTGATTACCTTCGACGAGTTCCGCACGGTGCTGTCGGCATCGGCAGATATGTTGTCGCCTGTCTGCGCACCCAAAGGAGCGGCGTTGAATGTAAGGAGGATAAGTATGGAGAGAGAAAGAAATAATGTCTGTTTCATTATGCACACATTTTACATAGTACGGCAAAGATAGGGCATTGTCGGGAATAATGCAAATAAATTTGCATTTATCAACAAACATTACGGAAAGAGAAGATTGGCTTCTGTCGCCCAAGCGTGAAGATAGCCGCAGCTGACAGATTGGAAAAGCGTGCTGAACAGCTTCTTATGGCCCAACCACTACGGTTTGCATTCGCTCGGGCAGGAGCCAGCGCTGAGCCAGCATGCGCAGTTCTTCGGCACTCACGTTGACGATAGCGTCAATGACCCGTTCGATATGATCCTCAGGAAGGCCAAGGGTACGAAGATAGATTGAGGCGTCAGCCATAGCGAAGGCTCCCTCATAATTGCGGCAGAGCTCGCCCAGCATGTAGTTGCGCACCATCGTCAGCTCCGCCTCGGGCACCAGCTCGTCCTGCAGACGACGCATCTGCATACGGATGCCCTCCACGACTTCCTGTGCCTTGTCGGCAACAGTTTCGCTGCTCACGACGAAGAAGGTGCGCCCGGTGTTCGTGAGCAGGTCGGCGCTGATGCCGTAGGTGTAGCCCATATCCTCGCGGATGCTCTTCATCAGACGGCTCCCAAAGAACCCGCCGAGGATGGTACAGAGCACGCGCATGGGATAGTAGTCGTCGCTGTTGACATCCATCAGCAGTCCTCCCATGCGGATGCTCGACTGCACCAGATGCCCATGCGACTGCACCAGCGGCGAAAACGTCCTACCTGCCTTCTCCAGTTCGTCCACCGGAAGGGGTTCCTCCGCCTCGCGCCTTTCCGGCAGCGGCGTCGCGCACCCCCAGGGCTCGCCGAAGCACTCGGCAACGATGGAGAGCGCCTCGTCGTCGACCTTTCCCGAGAGGCACACAAAGCTGTTGGCAGAGCCATAGAACGTCTGGTAGAACTGCAGCAGGTCGTCGCGCGAGACAGCCACGAAGTCCTCCTCTTCGGCAAAACGCCCGCACGGGTGTTCCTGCCCGTACACCGCGCCGTAGAGCAACCTGCGCGCCATCACATCGCCTCGCTGCCGGCTCACCCTATGCTGCTGGAGGTTGTTCATGCGGATGACCTCGAAGCGATCCTCCGGGAAGACAGGGTTCAGGAGCATGTCGCGAAGGAGTGTGCATGTCTCGCGCACGAAGCGACTCAGCGTATAGAGGGTGATGAAGCTGTGGTGCACCGAGACGCTCAACTCGAGCCAGGCACCGTAATAGTCGAGCTTCTCTGCCAGCATGATGTTATCTATCTGAAGACTGAGAAACAAGGCACACCTATTGAGGTGGCTGTGATGTATAATACAGATTATAGCGAGAACATTCACTCTTATGTTAACAAC